>NZ_JBLXFR010000014.1:0-86273 GCF_048261845.1 Stappia sp.
TCGCCTGACGGTTCTCTGGCTTCAGCTTGCCGACAAGCCGCTTGCCCCTGCCGCCCCGCGGGGCATTCTTCCCGACCATGAACGACCCGGCGCCTCCCCCGGCCCCCGCCCCCCCCCCCCCCGCGGACCGGGGGGGCCGGTTGCGCCGCCGGGGGCCCGGGCCGGTGATCTGCTCGGACGGCGACCCCGCCGGTGTGCCGGCCGCCCACCGCGCCGTCGACCGCATCCTGCCGGGACTGAAGAGCGGGTATTCCTTCGGCTTCGTCTTCCTGCCCGACGGCAAGGACCCGGATGATCTGATCACGGAGGGCGGCGTTTCCGCCTTCGCGCGCGAGCTTGCCGGCGCCATGCCGCTGATCGAGGTGGTGTGGTCGCGCGAGGTCGATGCGGCGCGGATCGACACGCCCGAGCGGCGGGCGGCGCTGGAAAAGGGCCTCGACGACCTTGTCCGCACGATCTCCGACGAGCGGGTGCGGCGCGGCTACCAGCTGGACATTCGCCTCAGGCTTTCGAACCTCTTCTACCGTCAGGCGCGCGACCGGCGCATGGCCGGTGGCGGCGGCGGTCGCCCGGGCCAGGGAGCGGACCGGGGCGCGGGCCAGATCCCTTCCGGGCAGGCACGCGGCGGCGATCTTCCCGACAGCTCGCTGTTTGGCAACGAACGGACCCTGTGCGGGCTCTGCCTGCGCTACCCCGATCTTTTGGAGCGGCATGTGGAGCGGGTCAGCCAGGCGCGCTTCGGCGACACGTTGCACGCGCGCTTTCGCGACGAACTCTGCCGTATCGCGACCGAGTTGCAGGATGTGCCGGTGAGCGGCTTTTTCGAAACGCTGGACAACCGGTTCTACCAGATCCTGTCCGAGGCGCTGGACGGGGGGGAGGGGGCCGGCGCTGTCGGCGCGCGCCCCGCTCCGCGCTTCAGCGACCTGCTGCAGCGGCTGCCGATCCTGCGGCACGAGCCGCCGGCGGATTTCGTCGAGGACCTCTTCTGCCATTATCTCGACACGCTCGAGATCCGGACCCTGGAACAGGAGCTGGAAGAGGAGATGAATGCGCTGGGCGATGGCCTCGACGAGGCGGAATGGGAGCGCGTGCGGGCCCAGTCGCAGGATCTTGCCCGGCGGCGGGAGGAATGCGCGCGCGACGAGCAGGACCTGGCGGAACGGGCGCGGAGCCTGCGCGGCAGCCGTGCCGCGGTGAGCGGACCAACGGTGCAGGCCGGATCTTCCGGCGCGGCAGGTGCCGGGATCAGGCTGCCCGGCGGGGCGCTGGCATCGCCGCAGCGCTGAGCGGACCGGCAAAACGGCAGGGGACAGTCAACCTATTCGATTGACGGGTCACGAATCACTCTTGCGAATCCGGACCTTTGCGCTAAATAAGCAGATCAGGCAGCATCCGGCGCCGCGCCAGGCCATTCATGCGAAGCCCAGGGCTCTCGAAGAGCCGCTATCGGGACGTAATGCATGATCAGGGACCGACATGGCGGCACGAAATCAACCCGCTGACCTATACCCCATGCGGAACCGGACGGCCGGAGCGCTATGCGCCGGCCGGTCAAGTCCGGTAACACTCGCGGCTTGTCGAACCGATTTGCAGGGTTAAGTGGCACTTAACGGACATCGACTAACACTGAGGATCGAACCGGGCCAAGCGCACTCCACGGGGTGGCGTGCGGCCACGGGTTTGCGCGCCTCGGTGGCGTCTGCGAGCCGGTCGGGTGCCCGGCGGCGGGCCGCGAGAAGCGGGCCGTGAACTGAATTTTCCGGCTCCTGCCGGCCTGGGCGCGTTGGCGACAGGGAGCGGGGCCGGGCCTGGAGACGCGACGGCCGCCACGTCCGCCCTCATGCGGCGGTGTGACGGAGACGCGGTTTCGGGCGTACCTGAGATGAAACGCGACAGCGCCAGGCCCGTTGGGGCCGGGGGGCCGGAGAAGACAATGGCAGCGAAATCGACGCAGGCTGAAGAGAGCCAGGAACCCGCGACCGAGACCTCTGACGGTCCGCTTCTGGATCTGTCCGATGCCGCGGTCAAGCGGATGATCAAGCTCGCCAAGAAGCGCGGCTATGTGACCTACGAGGAGCTCAACGAAGTCCTTCCCTCCGAGGAAGTGACGTCGGAGCAGATCGAGGACACGATGGCGATGCTTTCCGACATGGGCATCAATGTCATCGAGGAAGAAGAGGCCGAGGAAGCCCAGGCCGACGACAACCGCGAGGGCGGCGAGGTCGTCGAGGCGGGGCCGACGGCGGTCGCCAAGACGCCGGCCAAGGAGCCGACCGACCGTACCGATGACCCGGTGCGCATGTATCTGCGCGAGATGGGCTCGGTCGAGCTGCTGTCTCGCGAGGGCGAGATCGCCATCGCCAAGCGCATCGAGGCCGGCCGCGAGGCGATGATCGCCGGGCTTTGCGAAAGCCCGCTGACCTTCCAGGCAATCATCATCTGGCGGGACGAACTGAACGAGGGCAAGGTCCTCCTGCGCGACATCATCGATCTCGAGGCGACCTATTCGGGTCCCGACTTCAAGCCGGAAGGCGCCGAGGACGAGAGCGAGGACGGCGACGAGGACGGGACCGCCACCGCGCCGGACGGCGACGGCGAGCGCCCGGCCGCCAAGGATGGCGACGGCGCCAGTGCCAAGGGCGAGAACGGTGCCGACGGCGAGAGCCAGGGCGAAGGCGAGGGTGAGAGCGACGACGACGACGAGTTCGAGGCGAACATCTCGCTCTCGGCGATGGAGTCCGAGCTGAAGCCGAAGGTTCTGGAGACCTTCGACCGCATCGCCGACGACTACAAGAAGCTGCGCCGCCTGCAGGACCAGCTGGTCGAGAACAAGCTCGCCAACAAGACCCTGTCGCCCTCCCAGGAGCGCCGCTACAAGAAGCTCAAGGAAGACATCGTCCTCGACGTCAAGAGCCTGTCGCTCAACCAGCAGCGCATCGACGCGCTGGTGGCGCAGCTCTACGACATCAACAAGCGGCTGATGGGCTACGAGGGGCGCCTGCTGCGCCTTGCCGACAGCCACGGCGTCGATCGCGGCGACTTCCTGAAGCAGTATCAGGGCAACGAGCTCGATCCGAACTGGATCCGCAAGGTCGCCAATCTCGCGTCCAAGGGCTGGAAGAACTTCGTCGCTTCCGAGAAGGAGACGATCCGCGAGCTGCGCCACGAGATCCAGAGCCTTGCCTCGGAGACCGGCCTTGAGACGGCCGAGTTCCGCCGCATCGTCTCGATGGTGCAGAAGGGTGAGCGCGAGGCGCGCATCGCCAAGAAGGAGATGGTGGAGGCCAACCTGCGCCTCGTCATTTCCATCGCCAAGAAATACACGAACCGCGGGTTGCAGTTCCTCGATCTCATCCAGGAAGGCAATATCGGCCTGATGAAGGCGGTCGACAAGTTCGAGTACCGGCGCGGCTACAAGTTCTCCACCTATGCCACATGGTGGATCCGGCAGGCGATCACCCGCTCGATCGCCGACCAGGCCCGCACCATCCGCATCCCGGTGCACATGATCGAGACGATCAACAAGATCGTGCGCACCTCGCGCCAGATGCTGCACGAGATCGGCCGCGAGCCGACCCCGGAGGAGCTGGCCGAAAAGCTGCAGATGCCGCTGGAGAAGGTCCGCAAGGTCTTGAAGATCGCCAAGGAGCCGATCTCCCTCGAGACGCCGATCGGCGACGAGGAGGACAGCCACCTGGGCGATTTCATCGAGGACAAGAACGCGGTGCTGCCGATCGACGCGGCGATCCAGTCGAACCTGCGCGAGACGACGACGCGCGTTCTGGCATCGCTCACCCCGCGCGAGGAACGCGTGCTGCGCATGCGCTTCGGCATCGGCATGAACACCGATCACACGCTGGAGGAAGTCGGCCAGCAGTTCTCGGTGACGCGCGAGCGTATCCGCCAGATCGAGGCGAAGGCGCTGAGGAAGCTCAAGCACCCGTCGCGGTCGCGCAAGCTGCGCTCGTTCCTCGACAGCTGAGGCCGGGACGGAGCGACAGGACGCGGCTTCATGTGTTTCGGGGTCCGGCGGCAACGCCGGGCCCTGTTTTTTTGAGGCGAGACCTTCACAGGCTGCCCTTGCGGGGGAGGCGGGCGCGAGTGCGGTCATGCCCACCTGAAGAGGCGACGTGCGAAGGTGCCGCCTCCCTTTTTTCCCGAAGCCGGGTTACCCATGGCCATGCGCCGACAACGGGACTTCGGCGGATGGCAGGAACCAGACGGAGCAACGACCCCTGACCCTCGACACGCCGAGCGACAAGCGCGAACCGGGCTTTGCCGTCCATTCCCCTGACGGGGGAACGGGCGAGGCCGCGCCGTCGCATGCGCCGCTCACGGGTCTTGTGCCGGGACTGGTCGCCCGGCGCGACGAGCCGGGCGGAGCCATGGACGGGGAGGTCGAGGCCCTGCCGCAGGCGGAGGAGCGCGGCACTGGTGACCGGCTTCCGGCTTCCGGGCCGGCCGGTGCCCCGCGGGCAGCCATCGCCCTGTCGCTGCTGCTGCATGTCGCGGTGGCCTGGGCGGTCTTTTTCGGCGGCGACAGCATCAGGGACCTGCCTGCCTTCCTCGACGAGCCGGTGGAAGTGGTGCTCGTCGACTTTCCGGCGGAAGACGAGACAGTGCAGGAAGAGGAGACGGAGGAAGAGCCACCGGTGGAGGAGACGCCGGAGGAGGAAGAGGCGGAAGAGGAAGCCGCCGCCGTGCCGCCACCGCCTTTGTCACCACCGCCTTTGCCCGAGAGCGAACAGGCCGAGGCCGAACCGCCGGCAGCGGAGGAGCCGGAGGACGAGAAACCGGAAACCTCGGAGCCCGAGATTGCGGCCTTGCCCGAACCGGCGGTTCCCCCGCAGGCGACGCCGCGCGTGCTGATCCCGGTGACAGAGTTCGCCGAGGAAGACAGCGGCAGCGAGGAGCAGGCCGGCGAGATCGGGCTGCGTGAAGGGGCGGAAGAGACCTCCGGGGCGACGAGCGAGGAACCGCCTGCGCAAACCCCGGCGGAGGCCGATGAAGAGGCCCCGGGCGCCCCGGGTGCGGGGCCGGGCGACGGGGATGGCGAGGGCCCGAATGACGGGCCGGGCGAGGGCCCGGCTGAAGGCGAAGATTCGGGCGCAGTCGATGGCGAGGACATCGCCGAGGCCGCGCGGGACGGGGCGGCGGAAGAGGTTGCCCCCGGGAGCGAAATCGACAGCGAGAGCGAGAGTGAAGCTGAAGCGGACAGCGAAGCCGGGACCGAGGTTGCGACGCTGGGCGATCTGGTGACGGAAAGCGAGGCGGATACCGCCGGCGAGCTCGACGTGCTGGGCGGGCCGGGGGAGGCGGCCAGCGAGGCGGCGGCCGAAACGCCCGCTTCCGACCTGCCCGCTGCCGATACACGGGTGCTGCCCCGGGAAAAGCCGGCCGGGCTGACCGCGCGTACCGATCTTTCCGCGCTTGCGGATCTGGGCGCACGGGCCGAGGCGGTGTCGCGCGCCCTTGCCACGCGCCGGCTGGGGGGCGGAGGCGGCGGCGGTGGCAGTGATGAAATCGCCGGCGGCACCCCGGCGACGCGGCTGTTCTCGCGCGACATTTCCGACGATCCGCGCATGCGCATGGCGATGAACGGCATGCCGCAGGCAGCACGGGCCGATCTCCTGTGCATGACCGAACTGCGGGCGCAGCTGCGCACGGGGACGCCGCCCTATCATGCCGACCTGCTGCCCTCTTTCCGGCTCGAGGCCGGCAATGTGCTGCAGCCGCGCCGCGCCGCCTTTCGCGCCGGCGGGCAATGGTACGACCTTGCCTTCCGCTGCGAGCTCAATGCAGGCGTGACCCGTGTCGAGAGCTTCTCCCACCGGGTGGGCGAACCGGTTCCGCGCTCAGAGTGGTCGGCGCGCCGGTTCCCGGGGAACTGAGGGAGCCGGGGGCTTCCTCCGGGTGCCGGGATAGTGCCCAAAAGCCTCACGAAAACTGGTTGTTGTTTCTCTCGGCTCCCGCCAGACTGGCAGCGGGGAAGCGCTGCGCCTGCCGGCCGTTGATTCTTCGGCCTTCAAGACGGCACCCTAGGAGAAGCAGAAGGGACAGACCTCCCTCGACCTGTGAGGCCATCACGACATGCGCAGATTTTCCTCGCTGTCCATCGAGGCGATAGAGGCGCTTGCCGGGGAGAATCGCGACAGGCCCGATATTCTCGAGGATCTCGCGCGTGAATGCTCCCTGCGCAAGACACGGCGGGCGAGCGAGGCCCACCGGAGGATTCTGCAATGGCTGTCGGTGATGCCGAAGACGGCCCGGCCCGCTCCCGGCACGCCCTCCGCCTGACGGCGCGCCGAACTCCCTTGGCGCACCGACCGTTGCCCATTCGCCCCCTTATCCCCTCACATTCGCATCTAGCCTCTCCCACTTTCGTCGTATTCCGGCATAGGCTGGCGGTAGCCGCGCCGGGCGCTGTGCCCAGACTTCGGGAGCGCGGCACGAAGGAGGGTTGAATGAATTTCCTGAAAGGCTATTCCGCACCGCTGCTCAGCGTCTTTCGCATCGCGGCCGGGCTTTTGTTCCTCCAGCACGGCACGACCAAATATCTCAGCCTGCCGGCAACGCAGATGTCCGGCGCCTCGCCGCTGACCATGGGCGGGGCGGCTGGTGTCATCGAACTGGTCTGCGGTGCGCTGATCGTGCTCGGCCTGTTCACCCGGCCCGCGGCCTTCCTCGCATCGGGCACGATGGCTGTCGCCTATTTCATGGCGCACGCACCGCAGAATTTCTACCCGATCCTCAATGGCGGCGAACTTGCCGCCCTCTACTGCTTCTCCTTCCTCTATCTCGCGGCGGCCGGCCCCGGCCCCTTGAGCATCGACCGGATGCGCGGCGCGGCCTGAACTGGCGACGCCAACAGGCGGATGGCGCAGAAGCGGGCGCGGCAGGATCGCCGCGCCCGTTGACTTTGGCTTATTAAAACTATAAAACCAGTTTTATGGTTATAAAGACATCGAACGACAATCTTCCCGAAACGCGCACCCTCGATATCGAGGAGGCGGCGCAGGGCTTTGCGGCGATCGGCTCCGAGGCGCGGCTGGTGGTGGTGCTGGCGCTGGTCCGGGCGGGCAATCGCGGCTTGAGCGTCGGCGACATTCAGGACCGGACGGGCATGGCCGCCTCGACGCTTGCCCATCACCTGCGCTTTCTCGCGGCTGCCGGGCTGATCACCCAGGAAAAGGCGGGCCGGGCGGTGATCAGCCGCGCCGCTTTCGGTCATCTCGACCGGCTCGCCGGTTTCCTGATGAAGGAATGCTGCGCCGAGGAGCTGAAACCCCCGGCGGAATGACCCTTGCCGCAAGATGCGGGGGGCATGTCCGCCCCGGCTTGCGAGATCCATCGACAGGAACGGAGCACCAGGATGGCAGATACATTGATGACGCCGGCGGCTGGCCGGCGAACCCTTTCGCGCGCCTTTTTTCACGACCTGGAGGGGGGGGTGGCACGGCTTGCCTCCCCCTGGACCGGCGTTGCCCTCGCGCCTGTCGTGGTGGCCTTTGCCGATCCGGCGCGCACCGGCGAGATCGTTGCCTTCGCCGCCCGCGCCTTCGCCTCGACGCTGCCCTATCTTGCCTTCGCCGTGCTGCTGATCGCCTGGCTGAAGGCTACGGGGGCGCAGGCGATTGTCGGGCGCGCCTTCCAGGGGCGCGAGACGCAGGCGATCGTGCTGGCCGCGCTGCTCGGCGGGCTGGCGCCTTTCTGCTCCTGCCAGGTCCTTCCCTTCATTGCCGGCTTGCTGGCCGTCGGCGCGCCGCTTTCGGCGATCATGGCCTTCTGGCTGTCGTCTCCGCTGATCGATCCGCCGACACTGCTGATCACCGCCGCCGCACTCGGCTGGCCCTTTGCACTGGCCAAGGCGGTGTTCGCCGTGGCGCTCGGCCTTTTCGGCGGCTTCGCGGTGAAGACGATGCTTGCCGCCGGGTTCTTCGCCGAACCGGCCCGCGCCGTGACCGGCGGCTCCTGCTGCCGCAAGAAAGTGTTCGGCGGCGCACCGGTCTGGCGCTTCTGGCAGGAGGAGGAGCGCGGCGAGGCGCTCCGCTCCGAGCTTGCCGTCAACGCGCTCTTTCTGGCGAAATGGCTGGCGTTCGCCTATGTCATCGAGGCGCTGCTGGTCACCTATGTTCCGGCCGACCTGGTTGCCGGCGTGGTGGGGGGCGAGGGCGTGTTTCCGGTGATCGTTGCCGCCCTTGTCGGCATGCCGGCCTATCTCAACTCCTATGTGGCGCCGCCGCTTCTCGCCGGGCTGATGGAGCAGGGCATGACGGCGGGCGCCGCCATGGCCTTCATGATCGCCGGCGCCGTCAGCTCCGTTCCGGCAATGGCGGCGGTATGGTCGCTGGTCCGGTTGCCGGTGTTCGCCGCCTATATCGGCCTCGGGCTGACGGGCGCGGTGCTGTCCGGCCTGCTCTTCCAGTTCGTCGTCTGAGGGGATGTTCACACCTCCAGCAGCGCCTCGACGACGGCGCGGACGGAGGGCAGCACGCCGCGGCGGTGCGGGGTGAGCACCGTCGTGGTGATCGTGCCGGCCCGCCAGCCGGGGAGCAGGCGGACCAGTTCGCCCGAGGCAAGGGCGGCGTCCGCCACCGTCTCCGGCAGGCAGGCGATGCCAAGGCCGGCCCTTGTCGCGGCAAGCAGCATGCCGGCCTCGTCGACGGACAGGCGCGCAGGCGGCGAAACAACCGCCTGCGCGCCGCTCTCGTGCGTGAGGGTCCATGGGGCATCGCTGCCGGTGCCGATCGTCTCGAACCTCTCCAGCTCCGCCGGCGTTCGCGGTGAGCCGGCGCGGGCGAGATAATCCGGCGCGGCGGCAAGGATCACCGCTTCCACGCCCATGCGCCGCTGCACCAGTCCGGAATCGGCCAAGGGGCCGGCGTGGCTTCTGACCGCGATGTCAAAGCCCTCGTGCACGAGATCGACGAACCGGTCGCTCACATTGAGGCGCAGCTCGATTTTCGGATGACGCTGCATGATCCCGGCAAGACGCGGGGCAAGGTGAAACCGGGCGACCGGGACGGAGGCGGTGAGGCGCACAAGCCCGCTCGGCTCGGCGAGACGGCGCTTCACGGCCTGTTCCGCGGCCTCCGCCTCGATCACGGCGGCACGCGCATGTTCGTAGACGTCGCGGCCGAGATCGGTCAGGCGGAAGCTGCGCGAACTGCGCTGAAGCAGGCGGGCACCGAGCTGGCGCTCGAGCTCGGCCACCCGCTTGGCGACGGTCGATTTCGGTGCGCCGGAGAGGCGGCCGGCGGCGGCGAAACCGCCGCAGTCCACCGCCTGGACGAAGAAGCGCAGGTCATTGAGATTGTACATGGATAGATGTCCATATTTGTGGACTTTAAGAGGATGAACTGCCCACTACAGCCTGAAAGTCCATGATCGCATATTTCCGGCATCCGGACGAGGCTCCTCGTCCCAAGCCAAGGGAAGACGACTTCATGACCCCCATCCTGTTTTACGGCGTGCCTGCGGGCTGTTCTTTCGGCTCGATCGTCGCGCTGGAATGGCTGCAGATCCCGTACCGGCTTTGCCGCATCGACATGCTGAGCGAAGAGATCCGCAGCGAGGACTACAGACGCGTCAACCCGGTCGCGGAGACGCCAAGCCTTCTGACCGCCGACGGCCGGCTTCTTTCGGAGAGCATGGCCATCCTCGGACATCTGGCGCCGCACGGGGTCGGAGCGGGCCTTGCCTTCGCGCAAGGGTCCGCCGGGTTCGACCGGCTGAACCAGATGCTCGCCTTCCTCAACACCTCGCTGTTCGGAGGTTTTTCCCCGCTCTGGTACGCCTATGAGCACGAGCTTGGAGATGAGGCGAAGGCGGTTCTGCGCGACTTTGGTTCGATGCAGCTTGAAAAGGCGCATGCGGACCTTGCCGCCATGCTCGGCGAGGGGCCGTATCTGCTTGGCGAAAGGCCGACGCTGGCCGATGCCTATTTCTACGGGATCGCGCGCTGGGCCGAGTATCACGGGATACCCGATCGCTCTGCCTGGCCGGGCCTGCAGGGTCTCGTCGGACGATTGGCGGACGACCCGGCGGTGCGTTTTGCCGAAGCGATCGAAAAGGGCGAGACGGCGGTCTCGACGGGCGGCTTCCAGGGGCATGTGAGCCTTGGGGAGGCGCTCGGCGCGCTCGGCAAGGCGGCCTGATCCGGGGCGGCGTCAGCCCGGTACCAGGCCGTCGACCAGCGCCTCGAAGACGGCCATGAACCCCTCTTCCTCCGCGCCGCCGGCAATATCCAGCGCGGCGCGGTCGAAGGCGGCGGACAGCACCGTCGACAAGGCCTCGATCGGCAGGGCGCGGATCGCGCCCGTGTCGGCGGCATGGAACAGCCCCTCGCGCAGGGTCCGGCCGGCATGCAACCCGTCGATGCGCCGGGCCTCGGCGGGCCCGAGCGCCGCCGGCCCGTCGACCAGCAGGATGCGGCAACGGCCCGGCGTCCGCATCGCGGCGAAATAGGCGCGCGCGCCGGACAGAAGCGCATCGCGAGCGGTGGCGCTGTCCGCCGAACCGGCCTCGATCTCGGTCGCCACGATACGGGTCTCCGCCTCGAAGACAGCAGCGAAGAGCGCGGTCTTGTCGGCGAAGTGATGGTAGAGCGCGCCGCGCGTCACGCCGGCCTCGGCGACGATCTCCGGGGTGGCGGTGGCTGCAAAGCCCTTCTCGGCGAAAAGCCTGCGTCCGGCAGCGATCAGCGCCTCGCGCATTTCGGCCGAGCGTTCCTCGTTGCCGCGTCCCTTGCCGCGTCGCCGGTCAGTGCGCGGCGGCGCCGTGTCGTGCCCGGCCTCGTTCGCGGCGCCATCCGGCCCTGCGGCTCGTTTCCGGCTCCCGTCGCTTCCCGTCATCGTTTTTCGCTCCTCGTTCTGCCGCCTGTCTCCGTGCTGCGCCTGTCGGGACCTGCCGTCGGGCGTCTCCGACCGGGCGCTTCCGCGGCCACGTTCGCACGGGTCGCATTTTGATAATTTACATACAGTCAGAATGTATGTATATAGATGCAGTCAGTATGTATGTGACACGGCTCCCCGAGCCCCGCAAGCAAGGCCTGCCGAAAAGCGATCCGCCCGGTGACACACGGACGACCGTTTTGGAGGGCGGGGGAACGCGGCAGACGGCCCGAAGGATGCGGGCGAGGCAACAGAGGATGAAACGAGATGAAGACGACGAGCTACTATCCGGTTCTGATGACCGATGATGTCGAGGGTACGGCGCGCTTCTACGAGACGCATTTCCGCTTCCACCGGGCCTTTTCGGCCGACTGGTATGTGCATCTCCAGTCGAGCGAGGACCCGTCGGTCAATCTCGCCATTCTCGACGGGCGGCACGAGACGATTCCCGAGGCGGCGCGTGGCCAGTCGGTCGCCGGCCTGCTGCTCAATTTCGAGGTGGAGGATGTCGACGCCGAATATGACCGCGTGACCGCTGCCGGCCTGCCGGTGCTCCTGGCGATCCGGGACGAGGCTTTTGGCCAGCGCCATTTCATCACCCGGGACCCGAACGGCGTGCTGATCGACGTGATCAAGCCGATCCCGCCGAGCGCCGATTTCCTGGCGCAATATGCCGAGGACGCTGTCCCGACCGCCTGAGGGCGGCCGGTGGCCGTGTCCGGATCTTCCGCTCAGGCGTGGAAAAGACGTCCGGCATGGCTTGTCCCGGAGCGCGGGGCTGGACGATGATGGTCGCCCAGCCCATTCGCGCCGGATCTTTCCGCGCCGCAGGTCCTTGCAGGTTCCATCATGCCGAATGCCGCCGCCCGTTCCCTCGTCGAGCGCTACTATGCCGCCTTCAATTCCGGCGACACGGACGCGATGCTGGCGCTTGTCACCGACGACATCGCCCATGACGTCAACCAGGGGGAACGGCGCGAGGGACGCGAACTCTTTGCCACCTTCAACGCGCACATGACCCGCTGCTACCGGGAAGAGCTGTCCGACATCGTGATCTTCGTGAATGCCGAAGGCACGCGCGCGGCGGCCGAGTTCATCGTCTCCGGCACCTATCTCGTCACCGACGAGGGCCTGCCGGAGGCGCAGGGACAGACCTACCGTTTGCCCGCCGGCACCTTCTTCGACCTCCGCGAGGGACGGATCGCGCGCATCACCACTTACTACAACCTGCAGGACTGGATCGCGCAGGTCGGCGCCTGAGGCGGCCGCGCAGGTCAGGGAGATCCGCATGAAGGTCATCGTCGTCGGTGCCGGCATTTCCGGCCTGTCCACCGCCTGGTCGCTGGCGAAGCGCGGCGTCGAGGTCACGCTTGTCGAGCAGGGCCCCATCCCCAACCCGCTTTCGGCGTCCGGAGACCATCACCGCATCATCCGGCGGGCCTACGGGGCGCAGGGCGGTTACCAGCGGCGCATCGGCGAGGCCTACGAGGCATGGGACGAGATGTGGGGCGATCTCGGCGAGAAGCATCTCGTCGACACCGGCTTCCTGCTTGTCTCGCAGACGGGGAGGGATGCCGCCGTCACCTATCGCGACAGTTTGGTGGCAGGCGGCTATCCGGTGGAGGACATGAGTGCCACTGAGGCCGCCCGCCGCCATCCCTTCCTTGACGAGACAACGATCCATTCCGCCGCCTTCAGCCCGGAAGGCGGCGTTTTGCTCTGCCGGCATATCGGTGCCGGACTGCTTTCGTGGCTGGTGCGGGCAGGCGTGAGCGTCAGGGACGAGACACAAGTGGAGGCTGTCGACCCGGCGCGCGGTGCCGTGCGGCTTTCCGGCGGCGAGGAACTTGTCGCCGACCATGTGGTGGTGACCGCCGGCGCGTGGGTGCTGAAACTGTTTCCCGGGCTGTCCGACCCGCTCACCGGTTATCGTACGGCAGTGGCCTATCTCGCACCGCCCGGGGATCTCGTCGGGGCCTGGGAACAGGCACCGGTCATTCTCGATGTCGGCGGGACGGTCGACGGTTACGTGTTGCCCCCGGTGCGCGGTACGGGCCTCAAGGTCGGTGCGGGCGTCCACAAGGTCCGCGCCGCGGCGGACGAGAAACGGGTGGCGGAACCTGGCGAGGGCGAGCGGCTGCGCGACCTCTTCGGCCCGCCGTTTGCGCGCATTTCCGATTACCGCGTCACGGATGTTGTGACCTGCGCCTACACATTCACGCAGGACGAGCATTTCTTCGTCACTGGCGAGGAGAGGGCTACCATCGTCTCGGCCTGCTCGGGCCATGGCTACAAGTTCGGCGCGGCTGTCGGTCGCCGGGTGGCAGACGGGGTGATTTCCGGCAACCGGGCGGGACTTGCCGCATGGCTCGAGGCGCGCGACTGAGGGGCGGACAGCGCCTTAAAAAAAAGCCGCCGCCCGGTGAGGGGCGGCGGCTTCGATTTCGTCCGGCGAAGAGGCTGCCGGGCTTCAGTCTGCCTTGCGGCCTTCCTCGACCGCGTCGCGGATGAAGCGCGGCAGGGCGAAGGCCGCCGCATGAACATCCGGCAGGTAGTAGCGCGTGTCGATCGCGGCCTCCGCGAAGCGCTGTTCGAGAACCTCGAGCGGCACCCGGCGCAGGGTCGGATCGTCGCTGGCCCAGCCGAGCGCCATATGGCCGCCGAAATAGGTCGGGATCGCCGCCACATAGGCGGAGGCGTCCTTGTAGATCTGCGAGAAATGGCGGATCGAGGTGACCAGTTCGCTCTTCTGCAGGAAGGGAACGCCGTTCTGGGTGACCAGAATGCCGCCCGGCTTCAGGCAGTGATGGACGCCGCGATAGAACTCCTGGGTGAAGAGAACCGCGCCCGGACCCATGGGGTCGGTGCTGTCGACCATCACGACGTCGAAACGCCGGTCGGTCTCCGCCACATAGCGGGCGCCGTCGGCGATCACCAGGTCGAAGCGGTCGTCACCGAAGACGGAGGCGTTGAAATCGGCGAAATGCTCCTTCGAGAACTCCACGACGGCGTTGTCGATCTCGACCTGGGTCAGGCGCTCGATGCTTTTGTGCTTGAGCGCCTCCTCGGCCATGCCGCAGTCACCGCCGCCAATGATCAGCACCTCGCGTGCCGCCCCGTGGGCGAGGATCGGCACGTGAGCCATCATCTCGTGATAGATGAACTCGTCGGCAGTCGTCACCTGGGTGATGCCGTCCAGCATCAGGACCTTGCCGAACACCGGATTGGCGAACAGCACGAGGTCCTGATGCTCCGAGCGATCCTGGTAGAGGATGTCGTCGCAGGCGTATTTCACCTCGACGCCCGGATAGAGCGTCTCGTTGAAGAACAACCCGCTCATGCGACTTCCTTTCCGCGCAGCAGTTCGCTGACCTGCGAACGCCCCGGACGGAAGGCACGTTCCAGCACCTCGACGCAGCGTTCCGGCTTTGCATCGCCGCACATGAACACGTCGAACGCCGCGTAGCCGGCCTCGGGCCAGGTGTGGACCGAGATATGGCTCTCGGCGAGCACGGCAACGCCACTGACGCCCGTCGGTTCGAACGGGTGCAGGTGGATATGCAGCAGTGTCGCACCGGCCTCCTCGACGCAGGTTTTCAACGCTTCCTCGATATAAGGCAGGTCGTCGAGATGCGTTGCGTCGTAGAGGTCGATAATCAGATGCGATCCGGCACAGCGAACGCCCGCCCTCTCAATGAAATGATCGAGGCGGTCGTCCTGCAGATGAGCCGCAGGCGCGGTGGATGTGTTGTCTTCCGTATGGGTGGTGCTTCTCGGCTCGACAAAGGCGGTAAAATCCCGTCCTTCACAGTCACGAGCCTCCAAGTCCATCCCCAATTGGAAGAGGCCGTCGTCAGACATGGCGGTCTCCCCAACCAGTAGATGAAACCCGGGTTCAGTCCCGAACGGGCATGCTATAGGGTGCTTCGTGCTGCGATGCAATGCGTGTTTTGCGCATTTCCGACCTGTGATGAATGCAGGAGCCTGTTGTGGAAAAGAAGAACCGCCAAGAAAACGTGGCAGTCGATCTCATTACTTTGACGGGTAAGGAAATAAAACGCGTGATCGAACCGCTCGCGGATCTGCGGGTTCGCGTGTTTCGCGAATGGCCCTATCTGTATGACGGCTCGGCTTCTTATGAGAAAACCTACCTTGCACGCTACGTGAAGGCTCCCGGAGCGGTTGTTGTCGGCGCTTTTGCGGGAGAGCGTCTCGTGGGAGCGGCGACGGGCCAGCCGCTTGCCGGGGAGGTCGAGGACTTTCGCGCGCCGTTCGAGCGGGCGGGGCACGATCCGTCCGGCATCTACTATTTCGCCGAATCCGTGCTCGATGCAGGCTGGCGGGGCCTGGGCATCGGCCATGCCTTCTTCGATCGCCGCGAGGCACATGCCGGCGCGCTGGGCTTCGGCACGGCGGCCTTCTGCGCGGTGATCCGTCCGCGGGATCATCCCTTGCGACCGGCCGGATACGCGCCTCTCGATCCCTTCTGGAGGAAGCGCGGCTACACGCCCATCGAAGGGCTTACTGTCGGTTTCGACTGGCCGGATCTCGGCGAGGCAACCGCCAGCCGCAAGCGGCTTCAGGTCTGGATGCGGGATGGATTGCCGGGCCGGTGACGGGCTCAACCGGCGGCACCCTTCAAAGGTCAGGCAGCGCTGCGTCCGGTGCCGGCCGTGCCGGAAGGACGGCAAGGGCCGGGCACTGTTCGCCGGCCGGCCCTTGCCTTGTTTCGCGATGCGAGCGCAATGGTTACTGGGCGATTTCCCAGCTGATGTTGACACGCACGTCGAGCGCGGTCTCGCCCGCCTCGATCGGTGCGGGGGCTGCGCCGTCCATCTTCATCTCGGCGCGCGCCATCATCATCATCGGGCGGGGCGAGTAGTCCTGCTCGCTGATCGACAGCACCCGGCCGAGCTTGATGCCGGCGGGTTCGGCGTAGATCTTCGCCTTGCGAATGGCGTCGGCCGTTGCTTCCTTGCGGGCCTCGTCCTTGAGCTTGTCCGCATCGCTGACGATGAAGTTGACGCCGCCGACCTGGTTGGCGCCATCGCGCACCATGGTGTCGAGCAGGCCACCGAGCTTGGCGAGGTCGCGCACCCGCACCGAAACGTTGTTGGTGACCCGGTAGCCGACGATCTCGGACCGATACTCGCCGTTGTCCAGGCTGCCGCTCTTGACCTGGCGATAACGGGGCTGCACCGAAAAGCCGGAGGTCTGGATGTCGCGTTCCTCAATGCCGCTGTCCTTGATGCGGCCGATCACCGCACTCATCGCGGCGGTGTTGGCGCTCATCGCGTCGCCGGCGGTGTCCGCATCGCTGACGACGCCGCTGGTGAGGATCGCCATGTCGGGAGCTGCGGTCACCGTGCCGGTGCCGACCATGTCGATTGTGGCGACGCGCGGCGTTTCGGCGCGGGCCGGAAGCGTTGTGGCGGCAAGCGCGACAGCGGCGCTGAAAAGTGCAATGCGACCGGCGGTCTGGAGCGAACGCATGAAATATCTCCTGTTCAGTTTTCCAGGATCAGCGGATATCCGACCGGAATGCGGCCCGACGTCCGGAAGCTGACCGTTCTCAAAGTGCCAGAGCAACTTGCCTGCATCCGGTGGAGGCAGGCGGTTATCGGGCCCGCCAAGTGGCGCGGAGCCCGAATGCTGCATCCTTTGCGAGCAATTGCGGCGGACGGAAGGCGCTTGTCCGGTGTTTCTCGGGTCGTTTCGGGTCAATCCACACAAGGGTGCGCAACCCCGGAGCGGATGCGAAAACGGCCGCCGGAACAGTGTCGCGGCGGCCGTCGTCAGCTCTTCGATTATGTCTTCGCTCAGAACACGAAGGGCACGAAGGCGATCAGCAGATAGACCAGCAGCAGCACCGCGAGATAGGGCAGTACCGCACGGGTGATGCGCTCGATCGGCAGTCCTGCAGTGGTCGAGGCCACGAAGAGGTTGATCGCAACCGGCGGGGTGATCATGCCGATGGCAAGGCCCACCACGATGATGATACCGAAATGCACGGTGTCGAGGCCGAGCTGGGCCGCGAGCGGCAGGAGCATCGGGGTCAGGATGATCAGCGCCGAAGCCGTCTCCAGGAAGACGCCCGCCACCAGGATCACAGTCATGACCAGCAGGAGCAGGACATAGGGGTTCGAGGACAGCGAAAGGGCGGCGCTGGCGATCTGGCCCGGCACCTGCCAGCTCGACAGGGTCCAGCTGAGCACCGACGAGGCGGCGATCACGAACATGATCACGGCGGTGGTGACGCCCGCGCGGATCATGATGTCGTAAAGCTGCTTCACCGTCATGTCGCGATGGACGAAGAAGGAGATCAGGATCGCGTAGTTCACCGCGATAACGGCCGCTTCCGAGGGAGTGAACACGCCGGAGAAGATGCCGCCGAGGATGATCAGCGGCGCCATCAGGCCCCAACTGGCGGCGTAGAAGGTGCGCGCTATGGTCCGCAGGTTGAACGCCGTGCCGCGCGGATAGGCGCGGCGATGGCCCTGGATGAGCGCGATGACGATCAGCCCGACGCCCATGGCAACGCCCGGGATGAAGCCGTTGAGGAAGAGCTTTGCGACCGATTCCTGCGCGATCACCGCGTAGATGATCATCGGCACGGAAGGCGGGATCACCACGCCGATGGTGCCGGAGGCGGCGATCAGCGAGGCGGCGGATGCCGGGTCGTAGCCCTTCCGCCTGAGTTCGGGAACGAGGCTCGCCCCGACCGCGGCCGTGGTGGCGGCGCCCGAGCCGGAGATCGCGGCGAAGAACATGCCGGCGAAAACCGAGACGATGGACAGGCCGCCCTTGATGAAGCCGAACAGGCTGTCGGCAAAGGCGACGAGGCGCTTGGAAATCTCGCCCTGGGCCATGATGTCGCCAGCGAGAATGAACATCGGCACGGCGACGAGAGCAAAGGAGTTGATGCCTGAAAACATCTGTTGCGGCACGGCCATCAGCGGCGTGCCGGACAACTCGAGGGCCGTCATGGTGGCGGCCCCGATCACGACGGCGACCGGCAGTCCCATCATGAGAAACAGGACGAACAGTGCGAAGAGAACGAGACTCATACCGGGCGATCTTTCCCTTGCGCCTGCGTTTCGAACTCCGCGTCGATTTCTGAATGCATCTCCCGCGCCGGCTGGCCGGCCAGAATCCGGATCAGGTCGATGGACGACAGGAGCGCGATCAGCGCGGCGGAGATCGGCATCACGACATAGACGTAGTTCATCGGCATGCGCAGAGAGGGAGACTTCTGGAAGCTCTGCATCAGCGTGTATTGCCAGCCGATCCAGGTCAGCGCGACGAGAAAGGCAATCATGACGAGGAGCCCAGCCCCCGTCACGATCCGCTTCAGTCCGGGGGGCAGGCTGTCACGCACCATCGTGACCGCGATGTGCCGCCCCTGCTGGCAGGCCAGCGTGGCACCCAGAAAGGTGGTCCAGATCAGGAGGAAGCGGGCGACTTCCTCCGTCCAGCTCACGGATGTAAAAAACACCCGCGAGACGATCTGAAGAGTGATGACCGCAATCAGTGCTCCCATCCCGACGAAGATGACGGGTTTGAGCAGGTTGCCCAGAAGGCGGTCGAGCCACGCCAACCTTGCCAGCATCCTAGTTCAGCGCCTCCTGGATGCGCGGCAGGTAGTCGCCGAACTTCTCTCCGTACTTCTCGTAGACCGGCTGCACGGCGGCGGAGAAGGCGGACAGGTCAGCGTTTTCGATCACGGTCATGCCGGCATCCTTGAGCGCCTGCAACTGCTCGCCCTCGAGCCTGGCATTCAGCGCACGCTCATATTCGGCCGCTTCCTGGGCCGCCTGGCGAACGATCTGCTGGGTCTCTTCGGAAAGCTGGCTCCACTTCGGCATGCCCATGACGAAGATGGCCGGAGCATAGGTGTGCCGGGTCATGGTCATGTTGGTCTGGGTCTCGTTCAGCTTGAACGAGTAGACCACGCCGACCGGGTTCTCCTGGCCGTCGATCGTGCCCTGCTGCATGGCGGTGAGGGCCTCGGTCCATGCCATGGGGATGGCGTCGGCGCCCAGCTCGCGGAAGCTGTCGATATAAACCGGGTTCTCCATCACGCGAACACGCAGGCCGCTGAGATCGGCCGGCGTGTTCACCGGACGCTTGGAGTTGGTCAGGTTGCGGAAGCCGCGCTCGGCATAGGCCAGGCCCTTGAGGTTCACCTCGGACAGACGGTCGAGAAGCTCCTGGCCGATCTCGCCGTCAAGCACCTTGTAGGCGGCTTCGGGCGAGGGGAAGAGGAAGGGCAGCTCGAACACGGCCATCTCTTCCAGGAAGTTGGACACCGGACCGTTGGTGATCACGCCCATGTCCACTGTGCCGATCTGCATCCCCTCCAGAAGGGTGCGCTCGTCGCCCAGCGTGGCATTGGGGAAAATCTCGACGGTGATCTTGCCATCGGAACGCTCCGCGACCAGCTCCTTGAACTTCGTCGCGGCGGCGTGAAAGCCGTCCTGCTCGTTGACCACATGCGCCAGACGCAGGTTCACGGTATCGATCTCGGCAAGACCCGGCATTGCGCTCATGCCAAGCGTTATGGCAGCAGCAGCTGTTACTCTGAAGAGTTTCATCATGGTTTCCTCCTAAATTTTTTAATTAGAACGCGGAACATCATATGCTTGCCAGCACGAGGTGCATGATTGTTCTGTGACTGATGAAGTCGACATTTACGAATTAGTCTGCACCTAAATGATGAGGCGACGATATTTCATAAACTGCCCATGCATTTCGCGTCAAGGATGGTGTTTTAGGTATTTATAACGATTGGTTGTTCTGGACGCGGCCGGGGCAGGAGGCCTTGCAGCAGACGTCCGGCATGCGCGGGCGAGGCCGGCAAGCGGTCGCTTCGCGCACCACGTTCCGTTGCCCGCCTTCTGCCCTCTTCCGGGCGGTCGTGCAAGGTCCGGGATGCGGGGGGCGGAGCGTCGGGCTTCTTGACGCAGGGTCATTGGCGGGATGCGGGATCCGGCCCCTTGCCAGGGCCCGGCGAATCAGGATGGCCCACCACCATCGGCTCGCCCACCTCGCCATCGGTGGACAGGAGCACAGCGACGGGCCGGGTGGCGGGGAACTGGGCGCAGATGATCAGCACCATGACGGTCAGCGGCACGCAAAGAAGCATGCCCGTCACGCCCCAGATCGCCCCCCAGAACGACAGCGACAGCATGATGACGAGGCCCGAGAGATTGAGGCTGTTGCCCATCAGGCGCGGCTCCAGCAGGTTGCCGATCAGGAACTGGATGGTGCCGAGGCCGAACACGATGACGAGGAACGGCGTCAGGCTGTCGAAATAGACGAGTGCCAGGAGGCCGGGAAACAGCACGGCCGTCAGCGAGCCGATCGTGGGGATGAAATTGAGGGCGAAGGCGATGAAGCCGAAAAGCGCGGCATAGGGCAAGGCAAGCAGCGACAACAGACCCGCCGTCAGGAGGCCGGTCAGCACGCTCACGGCGGTCTTTATGCCGAGATAGTTGCGCAGCGCCTCGGTGATGCGCGCCCGCATCATGAAGGCGAGTTCAACGCGTTCGGACGAGGAGAAAAGGCGGGCCATCTTGCGGTCGAAGGTCGACTGCTCGAGCAGCAGGAAAAGCACGTAGATGAAAACCAGCGAGGCGGAGCCGGCGATCTGGGTGATGGCGTTGGCACCCGCGGTGATGGCGCGGTTGAGCGCGTTGTCGGGGACAAGGTCGCGCAACTCGATCGGGTCGGCGAGGCCGAGCTTGTGCGAGTAGGTGTTGAACAGGGTCTCGAGCCGAGCCTGGTAGACGGGAGCGTCGCGGGCAAGGTCGGTGAGGTTCGCCGTGACGACGTCGACGACGACGACCGAGACACCGAAGATCGCTCCAAGCGCGGCAACGAGCGCGACAGGGTAGGGCAGGCGGAAGGGGCCGAGCGGGATCAGGCGGATCGCCTCGGCGAGCGCCACGATCAGGTACCAGACCAATAGCGCGATGACGAAGGGCAGGAGCAGCGTGCGCCCCACTGAGAGCAGCCAGCCGAACAGGGACAGCGAGACGAGGGTCAGCGTCACGGCGAGTGGAAATTGTGGCATGACACCCCCGATGCGTGGCTGCGAGGGACCGCCTTGCCGGCCGCTCGCTGTTTTCCGGTTGTCGCGTCCTTTGGCCGTCGTTGCAAGAGCGGCGGGCTTGTCGGGTGAGGGGCCGCGCGAAGCTGCATTCCGCCGGCCGCGACGGAGGGATGGCCAGGGTGCAGGCGCCGGCAGGGAACCGTTTCGGCGGGCGGGGTGCACCTGGCGGGACGCAGGGCGTTCCGCGCCCACCCCCTGACGGGGGTCATGGATCGTCCCGCGCAGCTGCCGGCGCGTACCGTGTTGCAAGCTTTCGGTGAGGTGCTATAGGAAAGATCGTGCAGGGCTGGCGCGCCGGATTCGCTGGACACCCGCCCCGCCATGGGCCTGTAGCTCAATGGTTAGAGCCGTCCGCTCATAACGGATTGGTTGCAGGTTCGAGTCCTGCCGGGCCCACCACATTTCTTCACGCCTCGATACGCCACACGCCGCCGCCCTCGCCGTGAATCTTGACCATGTCGATGCGGGTTCCGTCCCAGTGGCAGGTCAGGTGCCTGGCCTGGAGCGGGATCGACATCACGTCGGGATGGAAGGCCGCGAAGCATTCGCCGCCCTCGTGCCGGACGCTCGGATAGACGATGCCGTCGCTGCCTCCGTCACGCAGGTCGCGGGCGAAGGCCTGGGAGGCGGTGTAGTCGCCCGGATCGAGCAGGGCCGCGTTCCGGGTCTCGCGCCGTCGCCCGCGGAGATCCGCGAGCCTTGCGTCGATCGAGCCGACCAGCTCGCGCATGTCGGCGATCCAGCCGGGTGCCTCGTCCGTTGCCGCATAGAACAGCCCCTGGTGATGCGTGACCTCGAACAGGGCCGTCTCGAAGGTCCTTGCCGCGTAGAAGGCGCCGAAGCTGCCGTCGTGGAACCGCCCCTTGCGCTCCGGTGAGACATGGGTGAAGGGGGCCATCGCATAGGAGGCGCCCGGTCCGCCGACACGCCGGGCGGGCGGCACAAGGTCGAGATTGCCGATCGTCTCGGCAAGGCGCGGATTGCTCTTGCCTTCGGCCGCACCGAGCAGTTCCCAGTCGGCCGGATCGGCGATGTCCTCGAACAGGTCGATGGGCGGATGGGCGGTGCCGATCAGCCGGTGATAATCCGGCCAGACCACCCTGGCGGTCGGCACGCTCACCACTGGCCGCGGCGCGCGTCGAGATAGCGGCGCACCCGCATCAGGTCGGTGATGCGTCCCTGCAACATGACGTCCAGCGCCGAGCGGCCGTCGAAATCCGCATTGGGCCGCGAGATCCAGCCATATCCTCGCTCGGCCTCGCGAAACAGCAACCGCAGGGCCTTGTGAATGCCCATCAGGTTCGACATGCGCTCCGCAAGATCGACGCCGGCACGGCCGAACGAGCCCGACTTCCAGCGCTGGTAGGTGCGCACCGAAATGTCTCCCAGCAGGCGGCTTGCCTGTTCGTCGGACAATCCCCAGCGTGCAAACAGGGCGACTGTCGCGCGCTGCATCGCCCGGATCTCGTCAGCGGTGAAATCGGGTACGGCGGCGGGGGCGACGGGCGATACGAGGTGCAGTTCGGGCATGATGCTATCCTGTGACTTTTGTCATTATATAGGAAAATAACGACAATCGGCAAGGGTTTTGCCGAAGCATCGGCTGTTTCCCGCCAGCTTCGAACAAGCGCCATTGGATGATGTGCGTCACAGTCTGACCGACCACAGGGCGGTATCCTTTCCCCATCATGATCGCTGATTGCGATGGTGTGCGGCGCTTCAGGTGCCGGCTCATGTCGCGCGGCCTGTTCGGGCCGGGCGGAACCGCCTCCGGGCGATCATCACCGGATGACCACAATGTTCTGCCGTGATGACGCAACCGGAGATCGCAAGGCTGAGAGGAGACAGTACCATGCGTATCAAACACACCTGTGCGGCGATGGGGTTAGCCATCGCGGCCATCATCGGTTTCGGCGGTGTCACGCCGGCGAATGCCGCGACTGCGGCGACAGCTGCGGCGGCCCTTGCCCCGCTCGTCGCCCATACTTCGGAGGTCCGTTCGGACGGCGCCGTGACGAAGGCCTGGCATCGCGGCCGGCCGCATCGCTATCGTCCGCGTCGCCGCTACCGTCCGCGCTACTATCGCCCGCGCTACTACGCGCCGCGGCCGGTTGTTCGCGGGCTTGGCCGGGCACACTATAACTGGTGCCGCAACCGCTATCGTTCGTACCGGCCCGGGGACAACACGTTCCAGCCCTATCACGGGCCGCGCCGTCCCTGCATCTCGCCCTATATCCGCTGATCAGCGGCGCTCGCAGGTCGGTTGAATGAAAGGGGCCGCTTTTCCGGATCGGGAAAGCGGCCCTTGCCTGCATGCGGGCGGCCTGTCGCTTCTTGACCCGCCGCCACAATGCGGTATCGCTTGCCCTTCCGCTTGCCGCGAAACGCGCGGCGCATCCGGGGCAGGGGCCGCGCATCACTCATGACGATCGTTCAGCTTTCCACCGCGCATGCGTTCGACGTGCTGTTGAGGCAGTCGCCGCAGGGTGACGGGCGCTGGCAGGATGTCGATGTGCGGCTTGGCGCGGATGCGGGCGAGGAGGCCGACTGGCTGATCGTCTTCGATCATCCGGAGCGTGGCCTGACGACGCGTCTGCCACGGGAGCGGCGCATCGTCTTCCTTCCCGAACCGGCCTCGATCAAGCATTACGATCCGCAGTTCATCGCGCAGTTCGGCGTTGCCTTTACCGCATCGCCCTTGCCCGGCTTCGACGGGACCGCGATCCACACCCAGCCGCTGACGCCGTGGTTCTACGGCGCCGGAATCGGGTCTTCGGCCAAAACGACGAAGCGCAAGTCCTTTGAGGAACTGGCCGAAGGGCCGGTGGGGGAGGGCGGTGACCGCGGTCTCCTGTCCGCTGTCTGTTCGACCAAGACGCTCAACCGAAACCAGGTCCGGCGCCTGCGCTTCCTGCGGAGGGCCAAGGCAACGCTGGGAGCGCGCCTCGACATCTATGGCCGGGGGTTTCGGGAGATAGCCGACAAGGCCGACGGGCTTGACGGCTACCGCTATCATCTCGTGCTGGAAAACAACCTCGACCCGCATTGCTGGACGGAGAAACTCGCCGACCCGCTGCTGGCCGGCGTCTATCCGATCTTTGCGGGCGGCCCTGACCTCGAAGCCTATTTCGACCCGCTGGGGTTCACGGCGATCGATATCACGCGTCCCGACAGCGCGCTTGCCGGGATCGTTCGCGTCCTGGCGGAGGATCCGGTCTCGCGTCCCGAGGTGCGAGCCGCAATGCAAGAGAACCGCCGGCGGTTGATGGAGGAGCACCAGTTCTTTCCCGTTCTGGCGGCGGAGCTCTCCCGCCTCGACCGGAATCCGCTCGTGCGGCTGGAGGCACCGGTGCCGGTTCGCCCCCCGGTCAAGCCGCCGCTGCACCGGCTGACGCGAGCCCTTCGCCCCTTGCGCATACTCGCCGACAAGGCGCATGTGGCGCTGACCGAGCGGGGTTAGGGCACCGGGCCCGGCCCCATTGTACTGGCGCGGGCAACCACCTCGAAACCGAGATCGACCCGCTTTTCCTGCGGATCCTCGCCGGAGAGCGCGGCGATCATCATCTCCATCGCGCGCCGGCCCATGTCCAGCCGGCAGGTCTTGACGCTGGTCACGGCCGGGTTGGCGACGGCCATCATCTCCAGATCGTTGAATCCGCAAATGCCGATCTGGCGGGGAACGTCGATCCCGCGCCTTTGGCATTCGAACAGGGCGCCCATTGCCAGATCGTCATTGTTGCAGAGGATCGCGTCCGTATCGGGCGCGCGGGCGAGCAGGTCGGCGGTCAGTTCGCAGCCGAGCGTGACAGTCGAGGCGCGCGGCGTGGTGATGATCCGCCGTGGATCCAGCAGACCGGCGTCGCGGGCGACGTCGCGAAATCCTTCGAGGCGCCGCTGGGTGCGCGGATCGAGCCGGGCGGCAATGAAGCCGGGCCTGCGATAGCCGGCGCAAACCAGGTGGCGGGCCGCGGCGCGCGAGGCCTCCAGATGCGAGAAGCCGATCATCATGTCGAAGGGCTCGGGCCCGGTCTCCATCACCTGGACGATGCGGCAATTGGCAGAGCGCAGCGCCGTGGCAGTGGCGGCCGACTGGTCTATGCCGGATATGATCAGCCCGGCCGGGCGCTGGCTCAAAAAGGTGCGCACGAGCCGCTCCTCTTCCAGCGGCGAATAGCGGGAATTGCCGAGCTGTACCTGCCAGTCGGTTCCTTCCGCCATCGAGTAGATGCCGGCCATGACATCGGCAAAGACATTGTTCGTCACCGACGGGACAATCATGCCGATGACGTTGGTGCGCCCGGCGGCCAGCGCCCGCGCGGCAGGGTCGGGCACGTAGCCGAGACGGTCGATGATGGCGCGGATCTTCTCCAGCGACTTTGCCGATACCTTGCCGGGTTCGCGGAGCGCCCGCGAAACCGTCATGGCGCTAACACCCGCCTCCCGCGCCACATCCGCGATCGTGACCGCCAAAACATCATTCCTTTTCATGGCTTTGGGGGAATTCTACCGAATAGCCCCGAGATTACCAGAGGTGTCGGTATTGACATATGTTAGCGCTATCATCTAGCGTGAACGTGCAAGGGAGGAGCTTGGGCGTGTATCAGTCATCGAGGGCGAACCGTGCCGTGCCGGCGCGTTGCGTGATCGTCATGGGCGTTTGCGGCGCCGGCAAGAGCCGGCTTGCCGGTGCGCTTGCCCGGCAGCTTGACGGATGCTGCATTGAGGGCGACGATTTCCACACCGCTGGCGCCAGGAGCCGCATGGCGGCAGGGCAGGCGCTGACCGACGCCGAGCGCGAACCCTGGCTGGATGCCATCGCCGCCGCCGCGCGTGCCGCCGCGCGACCGGGTCGCGATGTCGTGGTCGCCTGCTCGGCGCTGCGCAGATCCTATCGCGACCGGCTGAGGGCCGGACTGGGCTCGCCGGACTTCGCGGGCCTGGCCTTTGTCCATCTGACCGGCCCGCGCACGCTGATCGCGGCGCGACTTGCCGCGCGCGACGACCATTTCGTCGGCGAGAGCCTGCTGGACAGCCAGCTTGCCATTCTGGAGCCGCTCTCGCCCGACGAGGCCGGCTTCACACTCGAGATTTCCCCGCCACTCGACACGGTCGTCGACCGGGCGATGGAAATGCTTGCGGAGTTGGGTCCGCAGCGAACTGGCGCGGCGGAGGCCGAAAGTGCCCCGGGTCGCCATCACGGATCAACCTAGGGAGGAAAACGGATGTTCAAGTCACTTGGAACCATCGCGCTCGCCGCGCTTGCCGGGGCGGCCCTCGCCACCACGGCACTCGCGCAGGATTTCAGCTTCAAGTTCCAGTCGTCGGATCCGGCCGGCAACCCGAACTTCGTGTTGCAGCAGGGGTGGGCTGCGGGCGTGTCGGAGAAGACCGGCGGACGCGTCTCCATCGAGCTGTTGCCGGTGGAATCCATCGTCGCCCACAACGAGACCCAGGACGCCATTGCCGCCGGCATTCTCGACGGCCATGTCACCGATACCTCGTATTTCGCCGGCAAGGACCCGGCGTTCGGCCTGATCGCCAACCCGGTCGGCGCCTGGTCGGCACCGCAGGAAATGTTCGACTTCATGTCGAAGGGCGGCGGCAAGGAGCTGATGAACGAACTGCTCGAGCCCTACGGCCTGCATTTCATCGGCGCCACCACGCCGGGGCTGGAAGCCTTCGTGTCGAAGAAGAAGCTGGACGGTGTCGCCGACCTGCAGGGGCTGAAGCTGCGCGCGCCGGAAGGCCTTGTGCAGCAGGTCTTCGCGGCTGCCGGAGCCGCGCCGGTCAACCTGCCGGGATCGGAGGTCTTCACTTCGCTCGACAAGGGTGTCATCGACGCGGCCGACTACTCGGTCTTTTCCACGAACCATGCGCAGGGCATGCATGACGTGGCGCCGAACCCGGTCTATCCGGGCTTCCACTCCATGCCGCTGGTCGAGATCTCGATCAACAAGGGCAAGTGGGACGCGCTGCCCGACGACCTGAAGGCGGCACTCGAGGAGAGTGTCGCGGAGTTCGCCCAGACCCAGGTGGCCGCGCTGGCCGCCAACGACCTGAAGGCGGTCGAGGAGGCGAAGGCGAGCGGCAAGGTGACCGTGACCGACTGGCCGGCGGAAGAACGGGCCAAGTTCCGCACCATCGCCACCGGCGAATGGGCCAAGGTCGCAGAGCGCTCGGACAATGCCCGAAAGGTCTATGACACGCTGACCGGCTATCTCAAGGAAAACGGCCTGATGCAGTAAGCTTCTGCGTCCACAGGTCCGGGGCGCGGGACTTTCCGCGCCCTTTTTTTCCGGAGAGGCATTCATGACGAAACCGCAGGACGTGCCGGGCGAAGGTCCGGAAGAGGCCGGGGCGATCCCGGAAGCCGGAGCGATCGGGCGCATCATTGACCGGGTCGGCGTGGTCTTTGCCGCGGGCATCGTCGCCTCGATGGCGATACTCATCAACGAGGTTGTCCTGCGCTATCTCTTCAATGCGCCGACCATCTGGGCGCACGAAACGACGATCTTCCTGTGCGGGGTCGCCTTCATCTATGGCGGTCTCTACTGCACCGCCCGCGACCGTCATATCCGCGTCGTGCTGATCTATGACGCGCTGCCATTCAGTGCCCGCCGGGCGCTTGACGTGGTCATCTCCCTGATATGCATGGCGTCGAGCGCAATGTTTGCCTATGCGGCCTGGCTCATGGTGCAGCGCGCCGCCTTCCGGCCCGACGGGTCGTTTCGCCTGGAGCGTTCGGGGAGTGCCTGGGACCCGGTCTATCCCGGCCTTCTCAAGGTGTTCCTGCTTGCGGTGCTTGCGGTCATGGCCGTGCAGTTTCTCGTGCTAGCCGTCAACTATGCCAGGGGCGGTGTTGCAGGACGGGGGCGCCGCTGATGGAGATCTTCGGTTCGCTTCAGCCGCTCGGCATCGAGGGCGGCACCTTCCTGATGTTCGCCCTTCTGCTCGGTCTTCTGGTCACCGGGATTCCGCTTGCCTTCGTCACCCTGCTTGTCGCGCTGATCTTCGCGCTCGGCTGGTTCGGGCCGACTGTCGTGCCGCTGATCACCAGCCGCGTCTATTCGTTCGTGTCGTCCTTCGTCTTTGTCTCGGTGCCGATGTTCGTGCTGATGGCGGCGATCCTCGACCGCTCCGGCATCGCCCGCGACCTCTTCGACGCGATGCGCCTTGTCGGCGGGCGTCTGCGCGGCGGCGTCGCCATCCAGACCATCGTCGTCGCGGTGATCCTTGCCGCCATGAGCGGCATCATCGGCGGCGAGGTGGTGCTGCTCGGCCTTGTGGCGCTGCCGCAGATGTTGCGCCTTGGCTATGACAAGCATCTGGCCATCGGCGTCGTTTGCGCGGGCGGGGCGCTGGGCACCATGGTGCCGCCCTCGATCGTGCTGATCATCTACGGCCTGACGGCGAATGTCTCCGTCGGCGACCTGTTCACTGCCGCCTTCGTTCCGGGGCTGATGCTTGCCGGTTTCTACGTCGCCTATGTGCTGATCCGGGCAAAGCTCAACCCGGCGCTTGCGCCCGTGCCGGACGGGCCGGACGAGCCGCTTGCCGAGAAACTCCGGCTGCTCAAGGGGCTGATCCTTCCGCTTCTGGTGGTCGTTGGCGTGCTCGGTTCGATCTATGGCGGCATCGCCAGCGTGACGGAGGCCTCGGCCGTCGGCGTCTTTGGCGTGATCGTCTCGACGATCCTGCGCGGCGAGTTCACGCTCTCCCTGATGAAGGGCGCGGCGCTGCAGACGCTTCAGACGGTCGGCATGATCGTGTGGATCGGCATCGGCGCGAGCGCGCTGGTGGGTGTCTTCAACCTGATGGGCGGCATCCGCTTCGTCTCCACCCTGATCACCGGTATTTCCGACTATCCGATCGTCATCCTGCTGTTCATGATGCTGATCCTGTTTGTCCTCGGCATGTTTCTGGACTGGGTCGGCATTGCGCTTCTGACCATGCCGATCTTCGTGCCGATCATCGTCAAGCTTGGCTACGATCCGGTGTGGTTCGGCGTGCTGTTCTGCATGAACATGCAGGTGTCGTTCCTGTCGCCGCCGTTCGGTCCGGCGGCCTTCTACCTGAAGAGCGTGGCGCCGCCCGGAATCTCGCTGGCAACGATCTTCCGGTCGCTTCTGCCGTTCATCGCCATGCAGGTATTGGCCGTGGCGATCCTGATTGCCTTTCCGGGGATCACCGGGCGCTGATCACCGGGCGCTGGTCAATCGGCGCTGGTCTGGGGTCTTTCGACGCCGGTCAGCTCCGCAGATCCCAGCGTTCCCAGACGAAG
This sequence comes from Stappia sp., assembly GCF_048261845.1. Lineage (GTDB taxonomy): Bacteria > Pseudomonadota > Alphaproteobacteria > Rhizobiales > Stappiaceae > Stappia. The sequence continues at coordinate 29,291 of NZ_JBLXFR010000014.1, forward strand.
GGATAGCGCCAGACAAGATCGTGGGTCGCCGAGAGCTTCGCGGCGATCCGCTCGTAGCGCTCCCGGCTGTTCTCGTCGATGAGGTGGAACTGGACGACAAGATGGCGGATCGCGGCGATCTGGCCCTCGGCGATCAGGTCCTCCAGCGCCGGATATTCGTCACCCTCGATGTTGAGTTTCATCAGGTCGACAGGGCCGCCGGCGGCGCGCACGACGTCGGAAGCGCGGCGCAAGGTCACCTCGACCGCCTCTCCGTCCTGCTTGCGCTGGGTGCTGCTGCCGTCATTGTCATAGACAAGACGGGCGGTGCCGTTGAAATCCGACAGACCGGCGCACTCCAGGGTGACGTTGGGAAGACGTTCCAGAAGCGGGGCCGCTTTTTCGCAGAATTCCGGAGCCGGTTCGAAAGCAAGCACCTTCGGGTCGCCCTTCCGCGAGATCCTGGCCGAGAAGTCGCCCTTGTAGAAGCCTGCATCCACCACCAGCGACGCCGGACCGAGTTCGAAATCGGTCAGGAGCCGGTCATCTCCCTTCGCCCGCTTCCAGCGCTTGATCGCGCGATAGTGAGGGTCGAGTGCGAAGCGGAGCAGATTGAAACCCATGGAAGCGGCTCTCTTGGCGGAACGGCAGCCGTCCCCTGGCCATGTTGCGGCCCGGATCCGTTCGCCCGCAGCCGCCCTGCCGCGCGCGAGGGCAAAGGGATTGCAGCTTGGCCGCCGGAAAGCAAGTCCCGAGGCGCCCGGTCTGCCGCAAGGAAGCGCCAGGCCGCGGGGGCGCCATGATGCCGGTCAGAACGTGTAACCGAAGCGGGCAATGTCGTCACGATGCCGGCTTGCCACCAGCTCGATGCCGGCATCGTCGTAATAGCTGCGATAGTCGGCATGGGTGGAGGAGTTGGCGCGCCGCTCGGGCACGGCGGGGGCAAGATCGAGGTTTTCCAGCAGGGTGCGGAGGTCCTCCTCCAGCCGCTCCTGCCGCAGCACCGTGTCGACGGCCATCCTGCCCTGATCGTCGGTGATGTAGTCGACAAGCTGTTTTCGGATATAGCGCGTCGGCGAGGTCGGCGCCTCGTCGTCCGCCAGCCAGGAAAGATAGTCCCTGAAATCGAAACTCTGAAACAGCTGCACCTCGGTCGACATGCCCGACTGGCCGCGACCCTTGTCCTCCTTGAGGTAGTGGAACCAGGACACGTGCCAGTCCCAGGGATTGCGGACGACGGTGAAGACAAGCATCGCGTCGAAGTCGATGTGGTGACGGTCGAACACCTGCTTGTATTGCCGCCAGGTCAGGTGACCGCGCGCATCACGCAGACGCCGGGACGGGCATTGCGTGATCCACGGCAGGAACGCCTGCTCGATGAAGGAGCCCCCGCATTTGGGAACGTGGAGGAACATCAGGTTCCGTTTGGCGGGGCGCCTCAATAGTCCCGGTTTACAGTTTGTCGGCACAAGCAAGGCGACATCCAATTTCTATCATCGTCATAAATACCATGGCGCTTCTTGGGGCGGGCATGATGTATTTGAAATGAATATGGCGCCAATATGATAGTTTCTTCCAGTAATATTGAAAATCAACGCATTACATTGAATTTTTTGAACTTTTACATGCACGCCCGTGCGTCTTCCGACTGCATGGACGTGATGTGCCGATTGCCATTCCGGCATGGGCAGGCGAATGACGGAATCTCCGGCTGTTCCAGTGGGGAACACTCGGGGGCTCAGAGCTGTTTGATCGCTGCCGGCACTTCCGGGGACCTGTTGAGAGTCCGCAGGCACGATATCGCGCAATGCCGGACACTAGATCGACAAGCTGCCGAACGTGCAGCAGATGCAGCCACTCGTGGCGATGGAACTGGTCGAGGATGTCGTGCCGTCGGGCTTCGGGGCAGCGGGCCTTCCGCCGGCGCCTCGTGCCCGTCTTGCCGCTGCCTGGAAACCTACGGCGCGGGCTCTGCCATGATCGCGGCGGGATGGTCTTCCTGTGCGATCCGTACCAGCGCGGCATGGGCGGCGGCAATCACCGGAGCGCTCGGGATGTCGATGTCGTCCTGCAAGGAGGCTGTCCAGTCATGGCGGGGAGAGGCTTTCGCGCTGTCCTGTGCCCGTCCCGACCAATGATTTTCCCAGCGAAGCGACCAGCTCATTTCACCCTCCCGAGGCGCGATAGGGCGCGCCTGCTCCGTCCTTGTAGCGGGCAATAGTGAGAGGGGTGTGACAGTCGGGCAAGGAGCAATAATCTATCGATAGAGCGCCTCGCGCATATATGTCGCGGCGCGGCGCGACGTGTCGAGACGCCGCGCCGCGTTGACCGCGTTCATCGCCGTCAGCAGTTGTTGGGACGCTGCGGGCCGAGATCGATCTGGCATTCGTTGGTGAGAGCGCCGATTGCGGCGCCGCCGGCAACACCTACCGCGGCGCCGAGAAGGACGGGTCCTCCGGCCAGCGCCAGCGCGCCTGCACCGGCCGCGCCGCCGATGGCGCCGCCCGTCACGCCGCGTTCGAAGCGGTTCGAACCGCAAGCGGCAACCAAGAGTGAAAGTGCGAGAATGCCGGCAAGGCCGGCCGGTCTCGGGATACGCATGTTACATTCCTTCCTGAGCACCCAGCCAGGATCAACATGCGCTGCCATCGTGAACGGCGGGTAAACGCCGGGCCGGCTTGCGTGTCCCGATGCGGCACGCGGGAAAGTGCCGTGCGCAGCGGGGCCGGGCCGGGAGTTTTCCTTGCCCCGGAGGCTCCCATCGACTAAGAAGCGGCCAGTTCCCCCTCATTCTTATCATGGAGCGGCAGGCACCTATGGCGCGCCAGTTCATCTATCACATGCACGGTCTGTCGAAGGCATACAACGGCAAGAAGGTCCTCGACGACATTCATCTGTCCTTCTATCCGGACGCCAAGATCGGCATTCTCGGTCCCAACGGCGCCGGCAAGTCGACCCTCCTGAAGATCATGGCCGGCCTCGACAAGGAATATTCCGGCGAGGCCTGGGCCGCCGAGGGCGCCAAGGTGGGGTACCTGCCGCAGGAGCCGCATCTCGATCCGACCAAGACCGTCCTGGAAAATGTCACCATCGGCGTTGCCCACAAGCAGGCGATCCTCGATCGCTACAACGAACTGATGATGAACTATTCCGACGAGACCGCGGACGAGGGCGCCAAGCTCCAGGACATCATCGACGCCGAGGACCTGTGGAACCTCGAGAGCAAGGTCGAGATGGCGATGGAAGCGCTGCGCTGCCCGCCGTCGGACAGCCCCGTCGACAACCTGTCGGGCGGCGAGCGTCGCCGCGTGGCGCTGTGCCAGTTGCTGCTTTCGGAGCCGGACCTCTTGCTCCTCGACGAGCCGACCAACCATCTCGATGCCGAGACCGTGCATTGGCTTGAACGCCACCTGCGCGAGTTCAAGGGCTCGGTCCTGATCATCACCCACGACCGCTACTTCCTTGACAACGTCACGGGCTGGATTCTCGAGCTCGACCGGGGCCGCGGCATTCCCTACGAGGGCAACTACTCCGCCTATCTGGAGAAGAAGACCAAGCGCATGGAGCAGGAGGGCCGCGAGGACATGGCCCGTTCGCGCGCCATCGCCCGCGAGCGCGAGTGGATGGGCATGTCCCCGAAGGGACGCCAGACCAAGTCCAAGGCGCGTATCCGGGCCTATGACGACCTGCTTGCCAAGCAGGAAGAGCGCATGCCGACGATCGAGCAGATCCTCATTCCGGTCGGCGAGCGTCTTGGCAACAACGTCATCGACCTGCAGAACGTGTCGAAGGGCTTTGGCGACCGGCTGCTCATCGACGACCTGACGTTCAAGCTGCCGCGCGGCGGCATCGTCGGCGTCATCGGGCCGAACGGCGCCGGCAAGACGACCCTGTTCAAGCTCCTGACGGGGCAGGAAACGCCCGACTCGGGCACGGTCGTCGTCGGCGACAGCGTGCATCTGGGCTATGTCGACCAGTCGCGCGACGCGCTCGATCCGAAAAAGACCGTGTGGGAGGAGATTTCCGACGGCCACGAGATCATCTATCTCGACGGCAAGGAGATCAACAGCCGGGCCTATTGCTCGTCCTTCAACTTCAAGGGCCCGGCCCAGCAGGCCAAGGTCGGCGATCTCTCCGGTGGCCAGCGCAACCGGGTGCATCTGGCCAAGGTCCTGAAGCAGGGCGCCAACGTGCTGCTGCTTGACGAGCCGACCAACGATCTCGACACCGAGACGCTGGCGGCTCTCGAGGACGCGCTCGAGAACTACGCCGGTTGCGCCGTCGTGATCAGCCACGATCGCATGTTCCTCGACCGTCTTGCCACGCACATGCTCGCCTTCGAGGGCGACAGCCATGTCGAGTGGTTCGAGGGCAACTTCGAGGACTACGAGAAGGACAAGGTGCGCCGTCTCGGCGCCCATGCGGCCGATCCGCGCCGTATCAAGTACAAGCCGCTGACGCGCTGATATCGTCCGGTTCTTGCGAAACAAGCGGCGGTGCCTTCGGGTGCCGCCGTTTTTGTTTGACGCTCAGGCACAGGCGAAGGTCGCGCGAGGGGGGCGAGCCGGTCGCTCTTTCCCCGGACAGGGACTCGTTGTAAGCCTCGGTTGCATGGCCGGCCGGGCCGCGAACCGGCCGCCAAAGAAACAGGAAGGCCAGGCGATGGCGACGGATCTGTTCGGACGCGAGCATATGGACGAACTTCAGATCGTGCCGGCGCGCAAGATCGCAGCCACCACGGTCAAGGTGCTCGCCACCCAGGATCCGGAGGATTTCCGGACCACCTGGACGGCGGCGCTGAAGCTCGGCTTCGAAGGCATCCCGGGCGGGCGTCATGCGGGCTATACGCGCCGTTCCGGCTCGCGCGAACCGTGGTATCCGCGCGGCACGGAGATGTGCAACGAGCGCCAGGTGTCCATCCTGTCGGTGGAGGAACTCGCCGAGGTCGCCGCCGACATGGGCCTGCCGCGCATCGAGGCCGAATGGATCGGCGGCAATGTCCTGACCGAGGGCTTGCCGCGCCTGTCACTGGTGCCGCCGCGCACACGGCTGGTCTTTGCCGGCGGCGCGGTGCTGCGGGTCGACGGCGACAATGTGCCTTGCCGCATCGCGGGTGCCTCGATCGGCGAGCATTTTCCCGACCGCGAGGGCATCGACCTCTTGTTCCCGAAGACGGCGCGCCGTCGCCGGGGCCTCGTCGCCTATGTCGAGCGGCCGGGCGTCATCCGTCCGGGCGAAGCGGTCACGGCCCATATCCCCGAGCACTGGCTTTATCGCTGAGGACGGAGGAGACAGGGTGCCTGTCTCCGCCCGCTTCTTCAGATCGTTGCCGCGCTTCTATTCCCGTCCCGACAAAAGGCTGTTGGCCGCCGACCACACGTTCGGGGAGATGTCGCAGCCGAGCCCGGAGAATTGCGAGAGGTCCTGGCCGACCTGATAGGGACCTTCCGCGATCGGGCATTTGCAAGTGGTCAGCCCTTCGTCATTGGTGGTGCAGGGAGCTGTCATGCAGCCTGCATAGCGTCCGGTCGATTGCGGGCAGTCGGTCGAGGCGAACGGGTGATTGAAGGAATAGACGAAGCTGAAGGTCGAGATCAGCTTCGTCTCCGGCTGGTCCGGATAAAGCGTCTGGGTGGTTCCTTTCTCGATGCTGCCCAGGTAATCGCAGACCGGGGCCGGCTTGCACGAGGGATCGTTGCCCAGCACTGCGCATTTTTGCTGGTTGACCATGTTCAGGCAGTTGCGCCCGAGTTCGCCGCATTGCTCGACCGTTTCCCGCCGCACCTGCGGGTTGAGGATGGAGTGGATCAGCACGTAATTGTATTCGGCCGGACCGATCGCCTTTTCGGTGATCGCATAACAGGCGCAATCGGCCGCTTTCGCATCGTTGCCGGACACCGTGCAGGGCAGGGCAGGCGAGGCGACGTTGCCATAGCGCGGCGTCGGCTGGTCGGGGCCGGAATAGTAGCAGAGCGCATAAGGATTGCCCTTGCAGGCGAGGAAGGCTGTCGGACTGGCGAAGTCATCGGCCCAGGGCGGGGGCAGATCCTGAGCTGCGGCCCCCGGCGCGGCGAGCGCAAGAACGAACAGCGCCGGCAGGATGGCCGGCATGCGGGCAAGGTATCGCAGCAACATGAGAAAACACCCCTGATTTTCGATGTGGCCGGAAGGCCGGAGATCGCTTCAGGGTACACTTTTTCGAACGCTATTCTAACAATATACTCGCATTGGTTGTTTTCGCGAGGGGTTCCCGTTCACTCCCCTCCGATTTCCTCTTCCTCCGCGCTCACCTGCCGCGTGGCGCCCCAGGAAAGCAGCGTCTCGTTGATCGCGTCGAGCGCGAAGAACCGCGCTGCATCCCGGTCGTAACCGTCGTTCAGAAGCGCGTCATAGTCGCTGTGGGCGTGGCGGACATGGGCGACGAGCGCCAGCCAAAGGGCGAGGGAGGGTGGCAGGTGGCGCAGATGCGGGGCCTTTGCATCTGCCAGCACCGGCTCGGCATCGGCGAAGGGGATGCGCGGCGCGAAAAGCCGCAGCGCCTTGCGGATGTCCTTCTGGCGCCGTGTGCCGCTCACGGCAGGCGGCCGGCAAGGGTGGCGAGCCCGGCGCGGCTTGTGACGCCGAGCTTGGCATAGACAACCTTGCGATGGGTGCGCAGGGTGTTGATGCTGATACCGAGGCGGGCGGCGACCTCCTCCTCGGCGCGGGCCGGCATGGCAAGTTCGGCGGCGACGGACGCCTCGCGGGCGGTCAGCCGGAAGGCGAGCCTCAGCTTTTCGCGAAGCGCGGTGATGCGGGTATCCGGCAACCCGGGGTCGAGCAAGGTCAGCACCAGCAGCAGGGCGGCCTGCGTTGCGGCTTGTTCGCCGTCCCCGCTGCGGCCCGGCACGCGCTGCAGTTCGGCATAGACGGGACAGGCGGGACCGCACCCGGCGGGAATGACAAAGGCGACAGGTTCCGGCGCGCTGCCGTGCAACTGGCGCCAGGCGACGGCGAAGGCCTGTTGGGCCTGCGGGTGGACGAATTCCAGTCGCTGGCCATCCGGTCCGGACGTCGTCGGCAACCCGCCCGAAACGCGCGTCAGCTTCCTGGCGATCGCGTTGGCGGCAAGGATTCGCGCCTGCTGTCCGATGATGAAGGCGGCGCGGCCCTGTCGCTCCAGCAAGGCAAGGAGGAGCGCCAGACCGGCGTCGGCGGCATCTTCCATGCGTACGGGCTCAAGCATCGATGCGGATCACGGCAGTGTCGTCCGGCTGCCGGCCGGTGCCGGCACCGGCCGCGATCGTCGGCGCTTCGGTCGCGGCGGTGATGCAGGCGCCGAGCGCCGCGAAGTCGTGCCCGCGCGGTGATGACTTGCGCCAGGCCAGGCCCACCGTGCGTTGCGGCTGGGGATCGGCAAAGCGCAGCAGCGCGACGCGGTCGTCGCGCACTTCGACGGAGGCGCAGAGTTCCGGCAGCAGCGTCACGCCATAGCCGGCGGCGACCATCTGCATCACCGTGGAGAGGCTGGTCGCTCCGAAACCGGCCCGGCCCGACGGGCGCAGGCCCTCGCAATAGTTGAGCGCCTGGTCGCGCAGGCAGTGACCTTCCTCGAGCAGCAGCAGTGCGGATCCTTCGACCGTGGCCGGGTCCACCCGAAGGCGCTCGTCAAGATCGTCCGTGGACTGAACGGCGAGCAGGAAACGGTCCTGGAAGAGCGGCAGCGTTTCCAGGTCCGCGCCGGCGATCGGCAGGGCGGCGAGGATCACGTCGAGGTCGCCCTGCACGAGTTCCTGTACCAGCGAATGTGTCAGCGTTTCGCGCACCTGCAATTCGACGCGCGGATGGGCCCGGTTCAGCGCCGGCAGGATGCGGGGCAGCAGATAGGGGGCGATGGAGGGTATGATGCCGAGGCTGAGAGGTCCGCTCAACACCTCGCCGGTGCTGCGGCCATAGTCGACAAGGTCCCGCGCCTCCGACAGGATGCTGCGTGCGCGGCGGGCGATCTCGCGTCCTTCCGCGGTCAGCCGCAACGCGTTCGGCCGCCTTTCGAGCAGGGCAACGCCGAGCGTCGCCTCGAGTTCCCGGATCTGCATGGAGAGCGCGGGCTGCGACACGGCGACCGCATTTGCGGCGCGGCCGAAATGCAGGTGGCGGGAGAGGGCCTCGAAATAGCGCAGCTGACGAAGGGTGATCATCGTCATTAGATAAACTTATCGGGCACAACTTTCAATGCGATTGGCCCTGATCGTCATCCTTGTGGCATGGTTCGCGCGTTGATTCCAACTGACCGTCGGCGAGATCGGCGCCGTGCGGAGTTTAGAGGGAGACTGATCATGAGTGGCAAGAAGCCCGTTTTGACGACGACGGCCGGCGCGCCGATTACGGACAACCAGAATTCGCTGTCGGCAGGCCCGCGCGGCCCGCTGCTGCTGGAAGACTACCAGTTGCTGGAAAAGCTGGCCCACCAGAACCGCGAACGCATTCCCGAGCGCGTGGTGCATGCCAAGGGCTGGGGCGCTTTCGGCACGCTGACGATCACCAACGACATCAGCAAGTATTCCCGGGCAAAGATCTTCTCGGAAGTGGGCAAGAAGACCGAGATGATCGCGCGCTTCTCGACGGTGGCCGGCGAGCAGGGCGCCGCCGATGCCGAGCGTGACGTGCGCGGCTTCGCGCTGAAGTTCTACACCGAGGAAGGCAACTGGGATCTCGTCGGCAACAACACCCCGGTGTTCTTCGTCCGCGACCCCTACAAGTTCCCGGACTTCATCCACACGCAGAAGCGCCATCCGAAGTCGAACCTGCGTTCGCCGACGGCCATGTGGGATTTCTGGTCGCTGTCGCCGGAGAGCCTGCATCAGGTCACCATCCTGATGTCGGATCGCGGCCTGCCGCCGAGCCCGCGCTTCATGAACGGCTATGGTTCGCACACCTACAGCTTCATCAACGCGGACAATGAGCGCTTCTGGGTGAAGTTCCACTTCAAGACCATGCAGGGCCACAAGTTCCTCACCAACGAGGAAGCCTCCCAGGTGGTCGGCGAGACCCGCGAGAGCTACCAGGAAGACCTGTTCGGCTCGATCGAGAACGGTGACTTCCCGAAGTGGCGCATGTGCGTCCAGATCATGCCCGAGGCTGACGCCGACAAGCATGACTACAACCCGTTCGACCTGACCAAGGTGTGGCCGCATGGCGACTACCCGCTGATCGAGGTCGGCATCATGGAGCTGAACCGCAACCCGGAGAACTATTTCGCCGAGATCGAGCAGGCGGCCTTCTCGCCCTCGAACAAGGTTCCGGGCATCGGCTTCTCGCCCGACAAGATGCTGCAGGCGCGCGTGTTCTCCTATGCGGATGCACATCGCTACCGCCTCGGCACTCATTATGAGGCGCTGCCGGTCAACCAGCCCCGTTGCCCCGTCCATCACTACCACAAGGACGGCAGCATGAATTTCATGGGTCAGCAGACCGGCAATGTGGACGCCTATTACGAGCCGAACACGATGAACGGCGCGGCCGAGGCGCCGGAATATCGCGAGCCGCCGCTCAAGATTTCCGGAGATGCCGACCGCTTCAACCATCGCGAAGGCAATGACGACTACGTCCAGGTGCGGGCGCTGTTCAACCTGTTCGACGAGGGACAGAAGGCGCGCCTGTTCTCCAACATCGCGGCTGCGATGGGCGGGGTGCCGCAGGCGATCATCGACCGTCAGCTGGCTCACTTCGACAAGGTCCATCAGGACTATGGTGACGGCGTGCGCGCCGCGCTGGCGGCCGCTGCCGGTGCCCGCGACGCGGCCGAGTAAGCCGCATCCCGCCGTTCTGGCGGAACGAGAAGACGACAGGGCGCAGCGGTTCCGGCCGCTGCGCCCTTTTTCCTGGACTGTGAGGGCAGGAAACGCGGCCGCCTCCCGGGAGACGCGGTCCGGTCAAAGGTCGTGACACCTCTGTGCCGGTTGCCGTTTCAACTCCCCTTAACGGCTCGGCATCATACTCGCACCCGACTTCGCGGCTGAAGCAGGGGAGGCGAGAGAGATGAGCGATGCGGCACGCAGGCCGGGCCTCGACCTGATGCGGGTGCTGGCCGTTGCCGCTGTCGCGTGGTTTCATTTCGGCTTTCGCATGCAGGTGACAGGCGAGGCGGGGCCCCTGGTCGCGGGCGATCCCGGCATCTTCGCCCGCTACGGCTATCTCGGCGTCTCCGTCTTCTTTGCCATCTCCGGGTACGTGATCTCGATCTCGAGCGAAGGGCGCGATCCGTTCGGCTTCGCGGTTGCCCGTGTCGCCCGGCTGTGGCCGACCTTCGTCCTTTGCATGAGCGTGACGGCGCTGGTGACGCTCGCTGTCCCGGGCTTTGCCTTCTCTGTCAGTCTTCCGCAGTATCTCGCCAACCTGACGATGGTGTCGCCGTTTCTCGGCCAACCCTTCATGGATGGCGCCTACTGGTCGATTGTTGCCGAGATCGTGTTCTATGTCTGGGTCGGTGTGCTGATGACGGCGCGGCTATGGTCCCGTTTCCAGGTTCCGATCGCGTTTGTCTGGCTGGCGGTCGCGGCCCTTGACCAGGCATTGATCGGCAGCGATGTGTTGCGCCGGCTGTTCCTGACGGACTTCGCCGGCTTCTTCGCCTTTGGCATGATGCTCCGTGCCCGCGAGCGCGGCGAGGCAGGCGCCACCGCCATGCTTGCCGCGGCCTATGTGCAGGCGATCGCCGGGGCGGCCGTCTTCGCCGACGGGCTGGTGCGCCTCTATGACGGGGAGCCGTTTTCGCAGCCATTGATCGCGGCTGTCGTCGCGGTTGCCCTGGTGGCGCTGGCGCTGGCGACACGGTCGGTGCGGACCGGCCGGCCGACGGGGCTGGTTGCGATTGCCGGACGGGCGACCTATCCCTTCTACCTGTTGCACCAGCATATCGGCTATGCGGCGTTCCTGCTGCTGGTGCCGCTTGTGGGCCTTGCGGGCACCGCGCTGGCCCTCATTGCGGGTGTCGCGCTGGTCGCGCTGGCGATCACGCTCTGTGTGGAAACGCCGGCGGCGCGAATGGTTCGCCGGCTCGGGGATGTCGCGAGGGCGCGCGCGTTGGCGCTGGTGCGTCGCCCCGCCTGAGATCGGGGCGGAACATGAAAAAGGGGCGCATCCGGAGATGCGCCCCTTTTCAAGTCGCCAGGATGTGGCGGGTTATTCGGCCGCTTCCATGCGGTGCGGATCGTAATTGAGGATAGGCGCGAGCCAGCGTTCGGCCATTGCCAGATCCCAGCCCTTGCGCCGCGCGTAGTCCTCGACCTGGTCGCGCTCGATCCGGCCGACGCCGAAGTAATGGCTGTCGGGATGGGCGAAGTAGAGCCCGGAGACCGAGGAGCCTGGCCACATGGCATAGCTTTCCGTCAGCTCGATGCCGGCGTTGGCGGTCGCGTCGAGCAGCTCGAACAGCGTGCCTTTTTCCGTATGGTCGGGCTGGGCCGGATAGCCGGGCGCCGGGCGGATGCCCTGATACTTCTCCCCGATCAGGTCCGTCACCGAGAGGGCCTCGCCGGGCGCGTAGCCCCAGAAGGATGTGCGAACCATCTGGTGCAGCTTCTCGGCGAAGGCTTCCGCCAGGCGGTCGGAGAGCGCCTGTGCCAGGATCTTGTTGTAGTCGTCGCCGGCCGCGACATAGTGGGCAATGATGTTGTCCTCGCCATGGCCGGAGGTGACGGCAAACCCGCCGACATAGTCGGCGATGCCGCTGTCCTCGGGCGCGACGAAGTCGGCCATCGCCACATTGGCCCGGGTTCCCTCGGCGCGGGCCATCTGCTGGCGCAGCGTGTGCAGAAGGGCACGCTCATCCGAGCGGCTTTCGTCGCCGAACAGCACGATGTCGTCACCGCGACTTGCCGCCGGCCAGAAGCCGATCACGCCCCTGGGCTGCAGCAGCTTGTCGCGCACGATCTCGTCCAGCATCTGGCGGGCATCGTCGAACAGCGCCTTGGCGGCCGGGCCGTAGCGGTTGTCGGTCAGAACGGCCGGGTAGCTGCCCTTGATCTCCCAGGTCGAGAAGAACGGGGTCCAGTCGATGACCTCCGCAAGGTCCTCCAGCGCGATATTGTCGATCACCTTCGTTCCCAGGAACGAGGGCGCCTTCGGCCGGTAGGTCTCGAAGGAGGGCCGGAAGCGGTTCTTGCGAGCCTCGGCGATGCTGGTGCGGCGCGCATTGCCGCGCGAACGGGCGTGACCTTCGGCGGCGCGGGCGTAGTCGGCCCGGATCTCGTCGATATAGGTATCGCGCTGGTTCTCTCCGAGCAGCTTGGAGACCACACCGACCGCGCGGCTCGCGTCGGTCACATAGACCGCCTGCGAGCGCTTGTAGTTCGGGTGGATCTTCACCGCCGTGTGGATCAGGCTTGTCGTCGCACCGCCGATCAGCAGCGGCAGGTCGAAGCCCTCACGCTCCATCTCGGCCGCCACGTGGCACATTTCGTCGAGCGACGGCGTGATCAGCCCGGACAGGCCGATGATGTCGACCTTTTCCTTCTTCGCGGTTTCAAGGATCTTGGCGGCCGGCACCATGACGCCGAGGTCGATGACGTCGAAATTGTTGCACTGGAGCACGACGCCGACAATGTTCTTGCCGATGTCATGGACGTCGCCCTTGACGGTGGCGAGGAGGATCTTGCCGGCACTCGGCATGTCCTCGATGCCCTGCTCGCGCTTCTCCGCTTCCATGTAGGGCATCAGATAGGCGACCGCCTGCTTCATCACGCGGGCGGACTTCACCACCTGCGGCAGGAACATCTTGCCGGCACCGAACAGGTCGCCGACGATGTTCATGCCGGCCATCAGCGGACCCTCGATGACATGCAGCGGACGCTCGGCCTTGGCGCGGGCCTCTTCCACATCCGTCTCGATATAGTCGGTGATGCCGCTGACCAGGGCGTGGGAGAGGCGCTCCTCGACCGGAAGGTCGCGCCATGCCAGATCCTTGACGGTCTGCTTGCCGCCCTGACCCTTGTAGCGTTCGGCCGCGTCCAGCAGCCGGTCGGTTGCATCCGAGCGGCGATTGAGGACGATGTCCTCCGAAAGGTCGCGAAGCTCCGTATCGACATCGTCATAGACGGCGAGCTGGCCGGCATTGACGATGCCCATGTCCATGCCAGCCTGGATGGCGTGGTAGAGGAACACCGAGTGCATAGCCTCGCGCACGGATTCGTTGCCGCGGAACGAGAAGGAGAGGTTCGACACGCCGCCGGAAACATGCGCGTGCGGCAGGTTCTCGCGGATCCAGCGGGTCGCCTCGATGAAGTCGACGCCGTAATTGTCGTGCTCGGAAATACCGGTCGCGATGGCGAAGATGTTGGGGTCGAAGATGATGTCCTCGGGCGGGAAGCCGACCTCGTTGACGAGGATGTCGTAGGAGCGCTGGCAGATCTCGGTCTTGCGCGCCTGGGTGTCGGCCTGGCCCTTCTCGTCGAAGGCCATGACGACGACGGCGGCGCCGTAGCGGCGCACCAGCCTTGCCTGCGCGACAAAGGCCTCGACGCCCTCCTTCATGGAGATGGAGTTGACCACGGCCTTGCCCTGGACGCATTTCAGGCCGGCCTCGATCACCTCCCACTTGGAGCTGTCGATCATCACCGGCACGCGAGCGATATCCGGCTCGGCGGCGATCAGGTTGAGGAAGGTGACCATCGCCTCCTTGGAGTCGAGCAGGCCCTCGTCCATGTTGACGTCGATGATCTGGGCGCCGCTTTCCACCTGCTGGCGGGCAACTTCCAGCGCGGTGGGGTAGTCGCCGGTCTTGATCAGCTTGCGGAAGCGGGCCGAGCCGGTGACGTTGGTACGCTCGCCGACATTGACGAAATTGATCTCCGGCGTCAGCACGAAGGGCTCGAGGCCGGACAGGCGCATGCGGCGCGGCGGCGCGGCGACTTCGCGCGGAGCGTGCGGCGCGACGGCCTCGGCAATCGCACGGATATGGTCGGGCGTGGTGCCGCAGCAGCCGCCGACAATGTTGACGAGCCCGCTTTGGGCAAATTCACCCACCAGCGCGGACATTGCCTCGGGGCTCTCGTCATACTCGCCGAACTCGTTCGGCAGGCCGGCATTGGGATAGGCGCAGACCAGCGTATCGGCGACGCGGGCGAGCTCCGCCACATGGGCGCGCATTTCCCTGGCGCCGAGCGCGCAGTTGAGGCCGATGGAGAACGGGCTTGAGTGCCGCACCGAGTACCAGAACGCCTCAGGCGTCTGGCCCGACAGCGTGCGACCGGACAGGTCCGTGATCGTGCCTGAGATCATGACCGGCAGCGAGACGCCCTTTTCCTCCAGCACCTCGTCGATGGCGAAGAGCGCGGCCTTGGCGTTCAGCGTGTCGAAGATGGTCTCGACGAGCAACAGGTCGGATCCGCCGTCGATCAGGCCGCGAACGGCCTCCGCGTAGGCCGTCTTCAACTCGTCGAAGCTGACGGCCCGGAAGCCCGGATTGTTGACGTCGGGCGAGATCGACAACGTTCGGTTGGTGGGGCCGAGCGCGCCGGCGACGAAGCGCGGACGGTCCGGCTCGCGCGCCGTGACGATGTCACAGGCCGCACGCGCAAGGCGCGCGCCTTCGAGGTTGAGCTCATACGCGATTTCTTCCATCGCATAGTCGGCCTGGGCGATGGTGGTCGAGGAGAACGTGTTGGTCTCGACGATATCGGCGCCGGCCTCGAGATAGGCCACGTGGATGTCGCGGATCGCGGGACCTTGCGTCAGGTTGAGAAGGTCGTTGTTGCCCTTCACGTCCTGGTGCCAGTCCTTGAACCGGTCGCCGCGATAGCCGGCCTCGTCAAGGCGCAGGTCCTGGATCATCGTGCCCATGGCCCCGTCGAGGACGAGAATGCGCTTTGCTGCCGCGGCCTTGAGTGTCGCCGCAGCGTTGGTCTTGCTGGTCATGATGCCTCTCAGGCCGCCTGCTGTTCCAGGGGAGCCGGGCGCAGGCCCAGCATGTGGCAAATCGCGAAAGTCAGGTCGGCGCGATTCATTGTGTAGAAATGGAAGTCGGTGATGCCGCGGTCGACCAGGTCGAGCACCTGCTCGCAGGCCACCGCCGAGGCGACGAGCTTGCGGGTCTCCGCGTCCTGGTCGAGGCCGGCGAAGCGTCTGGCCAGCCAGTGGGGGATCGAGGTGCCGCACTTGGCGGAGAAGACCATCGTCGTCTCGAAATTGACGATCGGCAGGATGCCGGGAACAACCGGAATGGTGATGCCCGCGGCACGCACCTTTTCCAGGAAGGTTTCGAACAGGTTGTTGTCGAAGAAATACTGGGTGATCGCCCGGGTCGCGCCGGCGTCGACCTTGCGCTTCAGGTTGTCGATCTCGGAGGCCCAGTCCGGGCTCTCCGGGTGGCGCTCCGGATAGGCGGAGACGGAGACCTCGAAATCCTCGGAGACGCGGCGGATGCCGGCCACCAGGTCCGACCCGTAGGCATATCCCTGGGGATGCGGGTTGTAGATCGCGCCAAGGCCCTCCAGCGGGTCGCCACGCAGCGCCACGATATGACGAACGCCAAGCTCGTGATAGTCGCGCACGACGGCGTCGACCTCGTCGCGCGATGCGCCGACGCAGGTCAGGTGGGCGGCCGGGGCAAGGCCGGTTTCCTTGATCAGCCGCTCGACGGTGCGATGGGTGCGCTCGCGGGTGGAGCCGCCGGCGCCATAGGTGACGGAGACGAAGGACGGTGACAGCGGCTCAAGCCGCTGGACGGCTGCCCACAGCGAGGCTTCCATCTTTTCGCTCTTCGGCGGGAAAAACTCGAAGGAGACGGAAACCCCCGCACCTTCGTCCAGCTCGAAGCGGCGGAATTTGTCGATGGAAGACATGTCAGGCGACCTCCTGGGTCAGGTTCAAATCGGGTAGATCGGAAACGATGCGTGGATCGCGTGCGAGCCAGATCGTCACGGTGAGCCGGTCGGCCTCGCCGGCATCGGCGTTGAGATCGCGGACCTCGACCACCTCGAGCCCGGCCTCGTGCAACCAGCGATCCATCTGCTCGTGCGAAAAGCCGAGGCGACGATGGGCGTGGGCGTCACGCAGGAACTCAAGCTCGTGAGGAGCGAAGTCCACGATCAGCAGGCGTCCTCCGGGACGCAGCACCCGGGCCGCTTCCTCAATGGCACGGCCGGGGTCGTCAAGAAAATGCAGCACCTGGTGCAAGGTGATGAGGTCGTGGCTTTCGGCAGGCACGTTGAGCGCATAGATGTCGCCCTGGCGGACCTGAACGTTCCTCAGTCCCTGGCGTGCAAGGTTGGCGCGGGCCACAGTCAGCATGTCGTGGCTGGCATCGAGCCCGACCGCCTGCTCGTACTGTCCGGCAAAGAGAGAGATCAGGCTGCCGGTACCGGTGCCCAGATCGAGAAGCGAGCGGAACGGACGCTCACCGACCAGTTCGCGAATGGTGGCCTCGACGGCTGCCTCGGGCACGTGCAGCGAGCGCTCCTGGTCCCAGGTCTGGGCGCGGGACGCGAAAAAGGCCGCGGCGGCCTCCGCCTTGGCGCGGCGCGTGGCCGCCAGGCGGACCCGGTCGCCGGCCAGCACCGCGTCGCCCGGATCGAGACGCGACAGGAGCAGACGGGCAAGGTCGCCCATGGCGCCGTCGCCAAGCCGATAGAACACCCAGGCACCTTCGGGAAAACGCTGGACGAGGCCGGCTTCGGTGAGAAGCTTCAGGTGACGGGAGATGCGCGGCTGGCTCTGTCCGAGAATGACGGTCGCGTCCTTGACCGTCAGTTCCCCGTCGGCCAGCAATGCCAGCAGACGCAGGCGCGTGTCCTCGCCGACGGTGCGCAGGCCGGCAAGAAGCTGTTCGGCGCTCAGGAGCGGCTCCCTTGTCATTGCTGTCCTCGCTGCCCGGGTTCCGGGATCGGTTTCTCAGGAAGATATAAAGATATCTTTATGCCTCTATTCCAAAAAAATCAAGGGTTGATCGGCCGGTGAACGGGGGCATCAAGGACACGCCCGTCGCGGACCGAGGGAAGGGGGGGCGAAATGACGGAATGTGCCGTCCCTGAAAGGAGCGGCCCTGCAACCACCGTGTTGGCAAGGACCGAGTTGGCAAGGACCGGGTTGGCAAGAACGGACCCGGTCGCGGTCAAGGGCTCGTGTGGTCCGTTCGGGTGTGCCGGCTTGGCCCGATGACCGGCTTGGTGCAAAGACCGGCTTGACGCGATGGCGGGCGCCGCCCGGACATTCCGTTCGACGTGACGCGCGGCGGGCCGCCACGTTTGAGCGGCTTCGCCGTCGACGAGCAAGGCACGGGGCTTGGGCCGAACCGGCTACCGCCCGTCGGTGGCATCCGTTGCGGCGGGTGTCGGGCCTTTCTGCGGATCCAGTGCCGGCAAAACGGCACCGGCGATTGCCTTTTTCTCTTCTTCCGAGAACTGGCGTGTATCGCCGGGTTCCTGGGCGACGCGCACGGTGACTTCGCGGTGGGCGAAATGAATGCCGGCGGCTTCGCACAGGTCCCGGATGCCGGAATAGACCACCTTGCGAAGTTCGAACTGGTCACCCGGCCGGGTCATGAACTTGACCCGGACGATCATGGCGGAGTCCTCAAGCGCGGTGACGCCCTGCGACTTTACCGGCTGCAGGAACTTCGGGCCGTAGTCGGGATGCTCAAGCAGTTCCTGACCGAACTTCTTGATCAGCTTGCGCATTTTCTCCACATCCGTGTCGTAGGTGACGCGGAAGGCGAGCTTCATGACGGCCCAGTCGCGCGAGAAATTCTTGACGTACTTGATGTCGCCAAAGGGCACGGTGTTGAGCGGGCCGTTGTGATGGCGTAACTGCATCGAGCGGATGGAAATTTTCTCGACCGTGCCTTTCACACTGCCGATGTCTATGTATTCGCCCTTGCGGAATGCGTCGTCGATCAGGAAAAAGGCGCCGGAAAAAATATCCCGGATCAGCGTCTGTGCGCCGAAGCCGACCGCCAGGCCGACCACGCCGGCACCGGCGAAGATCGGCGCGATGTTCACGCCAAGTTGCGACAGCGCCACCATGGCGGCGATGACGACAATCGAGATCAGCAGGAAGTTGCGGAAGATCGGCAGCAGGGTGGCGAGCCTGCTTTCGCCGACACCTCCCACTTCCGCGTCCTCGCTCGGACCCGCGTGTCCGCCTTCGAGCCGGATCTGGTGATCGATGGCAATCTCGACCGCCCGATAGGCCAGGTAGCCGAGGAAGACGACAATGCCGATCTCGAAGAGGTTTCCGACGACCGAGCTGTCGTCGGAAACGTGCACGCCCCAGCGCAGGATCAGATAGCCCAGGGCGACCACGAGCGCCAGGATCGCCGCACCATGATCGAGAAGGTCGCGATAGGGCGAGCGCCGGCTTTCCGCTTCCATCGCCTCGGCCGCCGCCTGGGCCCGGTTGGCGGCCGTATCGGGCATTTCTCCAGCCGTCTGGTCGGCGCGGTCGATGTCCTGCAACCACTGCTCGCGGTTGGTGTCGCTGTCGAGACGAGGTAGCAGCAGCCTGTCGATGATCAGCATCAGCAGGCCGTAGGACGTGGCCCAGATCAAGGCAGAGACGAGGGGGGCGCCGACAAGGCCCAGTGCCGCCGGCCTGTCGAGCATGACGCGGCCGCCAGAGACCACGAAGGCGGAGAAAAAATAGAGTGTAAGCAGCGGCAGCCATGTGAGGGCCGCAAACCGGCGCAGGACGCCGGCCGGCACGTTGCCGTCGCCGTCGCCAAGAATCAGCCGGGTGAGCGCGGCACGGTAGAGAACGGCGACGGTGGTGAGTGCAAGACAGGACAGGCCGACCGTGACGACCACCATCAGCTTGTGGGCGTTGTCGTCGAGGCCCATCGCGTTCATCCACTCGCACAGCGCGATCATCGTTGCGGTGAGAATGCCGACGGCCATGATCCAGCGGTAGAGGCCGATTGCTTCCAGGTTCGAGAACGCAAGCATGCGGTGGGAGGGAGCACGGGGAGCGAGCACCGCCCGCAGGACAATGCGCAGCCCGAGAACAAGCGCGGCGGCTTCCAGTCCGATGAAGACGGAGACCCGGGCGGCCGCATGACCGGAGACGAGAACCAGCGTCACCGCCCCGGCAGCGGCAGCAAAGGCCAGTGTCGCCAGCGACATGAACAGGGCGGTGGAGAGCAGGTAGGCGACTTTCGACGATCGGTCGCGTGGTGTTCCGTCATAGAGATGGCGAAAGCGGGCGAGCGCCCAGTTCTCGCAAAGCCGCAGCGCGGCAAGCCCGGCGAGGATCGCGACGGCAAGCACCGGCACGACGGTCCACAACCAGTCGAGCGTGCCGTCCTTCGAGCGGGCGATCAGCGTGTCCCGGGCAAGGACGGGAAACTCGGGAAGGGCGGCAAGCGCACGGCCGATGGCATCGCGCAATTCAAGCGCCACGCGGACATGCATGCGGTCGCCGGCCATCTCCTCCATGGTGCCGGGGCCCGTTTGCGCGGCCGCGGCGAAGGCGCTGGCCGCGAGCAAGAGAACTGGCGCGCAGACACGTTGGAAGGCGCGGGCAATCACCGCCCGCAGGCCGCGGCGGTGCTCGCTCGTACACCTATTTCCAGATTCGCTCGACATCAGCCCGCTCCCCGTTTCGCCTTCCGGTCGTCCGGGGAATACGAGCCCAGCCGCAACGCCAACGCAAGCCGGAAGGCGTGACCTTCATGACCTTTACGCCGGATTTCGTCCTCAGCAGGCGACCCGGCTGTGCCACTGGTTCACCAGCAGCTGTGCCGATTGCGGGTTGATGCCCTTGAAGCGGGCGATGATCCGGGCACGGTCCGGCTCGCGCAGGCGATAGCGCCAGGGGCCGACCTTGAGCAGTTTTTCAACTGTCGAGACATCCAGGTCCGCTGCCTTGGCAACAATCAGGAACGGATCGGTGTCGGTGCGCACCATCCAGTGCTTGGCTTCCTCGATACCGATGTCGCCGATCATCGCGAAGGTTGCGACAGCTTCCGCGAAGCGGTCTTCCTCCGCGAAATGAACCAGCGTCTCCTCGTCGATGCCGGGTCCCCTGGCGAGGGCCATCACGCGGCCCATTGCCGTTTCGAAGTCGTAGCGCCTCAGCCAGAAATCGTTGGAGAGCTTCTGGGCTGCCACGCGCGCCGCCTGGGGCACTTCGCCACCAGCGCCGGTGCTTGTCTCCAGAAGACGCATGCGGACCCGCTCGCTGGCAAGGGACGCGAGTGTCGAGACTGCCTGCTCGTCGAGATCGGAACGGTTTGCAAGGGCCATCTGCAAGTCCTCGTCGAGGCCGGATGCCTGGACGAGGGCAAGCACCCCCTTGCTTGACAGGCTCGCGCCACCGTTGCGCGCGACCGTTTGGTGGACGATGGAGCCGCCGGTCTCGACAAGGACGTCGGTGACCATGTCGGAGAGAATCTCGCGCGCGGCGATCGCCACGCGATGATCCTCGCTCCGCTTCATCGAGATATCGACAAGGTCCGCGTCGCGCAGGACAGTCGAGCTTTCCAGAACGGGTTTGGCGACCTCGATCTCGTCATTCGCGAGGCGGCGAATCGTTGCCTCCGGAGCGCGACGCAAGGACGCCAGGCGGCCGGCGATGAACGCGCGGGCCTGCATCTCGACCATGTCAGAGAGTCGCACGAGGACGGAATCATAGACCTCGATCTGTTCTTCGGAGCATTTTTCCGAGGTCAGCGAGAACAGGGTCGCCACGTTGCGCGCCAGCTCGTTGCGGCGCGACATGTCGTTCTCGTTGGCCAGCGCCTCGAAGTTGACGAGCTCCGTAGTAGACATGTTTGACATTGCTATTTCCCTGCTCGATTGGCGTCCTCGGTCTGAGGTATCACGAGTCGAATAAACAAAATTTCAGGGCGAAATCTAATTAATTAGTTTTATTTTCAAATACTTGAGGCAAAATTTGAGATGATTTTGATTAAAATGCCGGAAGCCGGGAAATTGCCCGGGCCGCACGCGCGGTTGGCGCCCGGACGGCCGCCGCCGCTGGCTGTTGACGCCTGATCCGGGACGCGGGGACTACGTGCTGTAACGGACCTGAAATATGCAACGGGACCATGCGACGGAACCATGCGACGGTGCCGGCAGGGGCGGGAAAGAGGTTTCATGAGCGACAGGACCGCAATGCCGGCGCGTGCCGGAGAAATACAGCTGGCAAGGGATCTGGCGGCTCTTGCCGCGGATGCCGGGATCGTTTTCATCGGCCATGTCGAGACACCCTGGAAGGTGCGGCGAGAGTGTCCGCGCAACGGCCGCCAAAGCCGCGAGATCTGCCGGGTGGTGCTGAAGCCGGACTATCTTGAGGGGTTGAAGTCGGTCGAGACCTGCAGCCATCTCATTCTGCTCTACTGGATGCACGAAGCGCGCCGGGACCTTGTCGTTCAGGCACCCTCCTTCGCCAGCAGGACGCATGGCTGCTTCGCGCTGCGCTCGCCTGTTCGGCCGAACCCGGTTTCGCTGTCCGTCGTCGAACGGCTGGACATGACCGGCGACGGTTTCCTGGCGCGCGGTCTCGATTGCCTCGATGGCACGCCGCTGGTCGATATCAAGCCGTATTTCGCTACCACCGACAGCATTCCAGGTGCCGAGGTGGGCTGGGACAAGGCGTGACTCCGGCACTGGCCATGGTTCGGGCCTTTCTACCTCATCACCCATTGGCGTGGGGGGCGGCAGGAGGCGCGAGACGCTGAAAGGTTTGTTCACGAAAAGAGACCTAATCGCGCTTCCAGTCTCGACATATCTTCGGTTTCACAGAACGGCGCCCCTGCGCCCCCCTATCCGGAGAATGTCATGAGCAAGTCCCTGACCGTCCTGAATGTGGAATCTTCCGCCCGCCGCGACGGCTCCGTCACCCGCCGGCTTGCCGATCGGGTCATCGCCAGCCTTGGCGAGGCAAACGCATCCGTTGTCACCATCACCCGCGATGTCGCGGCCGGCCTTCCGGTTGTCGACGAAGCCTGGGTCGGCGCCAATTTCACCGATCCTTCCGCGCGCTCGCCCGAGCAGAAGGCGCGTCTTGCCTTGTCCGACACGCTGGTCGCCGAACTGAAGGCGGCGGATGTGCTGGTGCTCGGCGTTCCGGTCTACAATTTCGGCATTCCGGCGGCCCTCAAGGCCTGGATCGACCTCGTCGCCCGTGCCCGCGAGACTTTCCGCTATAGCGAAGCGGGGCCGGTGGGCCTGCTGACCGGCAAGAGGGCGATCATCGTGCTTGCCTCGGGCGGCACCCGGATCGGCTCCGAGATCGATTTCGCGTCGGGCTATCTGAAGCACGTGCTTGGCTTCATCGGCATCACCGACGTCTCGGTGGTTGCCGCAGACCAGCTGATGGCGGCCGGCGAGACCCGCGTCCACGAGGCCGAGCAACTGGCGGATGCGACCGCCAACCGGCTGATCGCCGCCTGAGGCGCCCGAGCCACGGGTCGGATTCAAAAAGCCCGGGCGGATTGCGCCCGGGCTTTCGTGTTGATGTTTCCCGGCCCGGCATCAGCGGGGCCGGGAGATTGGCCTGCCGTCGTGTTCGCGCGATCAGGACTGATTGTCACCATGCCGATATCGCAGCGAACGATATTTCGAAAACCGTGTCCGAGATTGTTCTTGTTGTTTGGAAGGCGGCTCGAATCTACGCAGGAGCCGCCTTGTGGCGCCGGGCTGCCGGCACCTGTTGTTCGGTCCTAGATCGCGCCAACCACAATGGCTGCGACGAAGACGAATGCCGCGCATACGGCGAAGAGATTCATATTGCGGACAAGTGTCATTTCATGGCCTCCCGCAGTCTCTCGATACGTGAACAATAAGTTACCGGGCCAAGCCGGCAAAGCGAAAAAGATGCTGCGTTGCGTTGTGGCCGCGAAACGGTTTTGCGGTCCTGTCAGGATTTGCAGTGGAGCGGGGGGAATTGCAGGCAGCCAATCTCGCTGTGATTGCCGATATGGCGCGGGTCTGGCCGCAGGGGAAGACGATGCGCGAACAAGTTGTTGTGCGATGCAATATCCAGCCTTCGCGGATTTTCAGGATGAGGTTTCGAAAAGGAACGAAAACTCATGTACTTACGACGTTGATGGCGGAAAACAGCGGTTTGCACGGGCGGATTAACGTGAGGGAAACCGGTTCTATCTATGTTTTTTGCAGATGAACGAGAAGGGTCCAGGATGAACGCTGTGCAACTTGCGAAGTTGGCGCGCCAAGGCTCGGCGGAAAGCTCGGGCGAACTGGTGACGGCGCTGACCGACCTTTTCCTGCGTGCCGGCGACGACGAGCGCGACCGCGTCAGCCTGATTTTCGGCGACGTCGTCCTGCGGGTGCTCGACAAGCTTCAGGTCGATGCCCGGGCCGGGATGTCGGAAAAGATCTGCGTCGAGGCGGGTGCGCCGAAGGATCTGTTGAAGGCGCTTGCCGCCGACGAGGATGTGGGCGTCGCGAAACCGGTTCTCGAGCGCAACAGGACGCTCGGCGACGACGACCTCGCGGAGGTCGCGGGCACCGTGTCGAATGCGCATCTGTCGCTGATCTGCAAGCGCCGAGGCCTCAAGCCCGTTCTCACCCGCGTCATTGCCCAGCGTGGCGATCCCGCCATCCTGTGCGAGATGCTGGGCAATCGCGGCGCGGCGATCGGTGCAGACAGTTTCGATCTCCTGGTCGCCCGGGCGCGCAAGGACAGTGACCTGCAGAATGCGCTTTGCGAACGCGAGGACCTGCCCGAGGCCGCCGCCCAGCGTCTCGTGCCGTTCCTGTCCAAGGAGCAGGCACAACGGATTCGCGACCTCAACGCCAACCCGACGCTGGTCAAGGCCATCGCCGAGCGGACGAAGCACGAGGTCGAGATCCAGCTGCGCGAGTTCCAGGGCGCCAAGTCGAAGACGGCAACACTCATCGAAGGGGCGATTGACGGATCGGTGCCGATAGACGGCGCTGTCGGAGCTTTCGCCGACAAGGAGCGCGCCTTCGATCTCGGTCAGCTTCTTGCCCGAAAGGTCGGCTGGCCGGAAAACGTCGTCGTGCCGCTGGTTTATCGCGAAGACGAGCAGCCGTTGTTCTTCCTGTGCCGGTTGAGCGGCGTCTCGGACGAGGCCTACATGAAGATCGCGCGCATGCGCGGCAAGCGGATGCGGCTGTCATCGGCCGCGGCAAGCGAATCCGCGCGGAAATACGCAGCCCTTCCGCTCGAGGAGGCGGTCGCCTCGTTCAAGGCGATGGCGAAGAAGCTGAAGCTTCCGGTCGCGCCGCCGAGCAGCTGACCGCAAGGACCAGCGATCACTCGCGCTCCCTTGAAACGCCGGGACAGTCCGCCTTCCGCTCACGCGCCACTCAGGCGTCTGTCCGCGCGGTGAGCAGCTGTTCCAGCCACAGCGCGGCCTGCAGCGTCGCCCGGTCGCGGCCGCAGGCCCCGACAAGCTGGATGCCGAGCGGCAGGCCGGCCGCGTTGCGCAGGCCGGGCACGTTGACCGCCGGCGCGCCCATCAGCGTCCAGACCCGGTTGAAGACGGACGAGCCGGTCGAGGCCAGTCCGGCAGGGGCAGCGCCCGGTGCCGATGGCATCATCAGCACATCGACCTGTGACAGAAGGTCCGCATGGGCCCGGCGCGCCTGCGCGGCGATCTCTTGCGCCGCGTCGTAGGCGTCGGCGCTGATCGCAGCCCCGTCCACGAGTGTCTCGCGCAGCACCGGGCTCAGCATCCCGCCTGCCTTGTCGACCTCGGCGGCGAGCGCGCGCGTTGCCTCGTAGTCCTGGATCACCTGGTGGGCGGCGAAGGCCTCCCGGAATACCGGCGGCAGCGATATGCTCTGCACGGAAGCACCGGCACGCTCCGCGAGCGCGCGGGCGCTGTCCAGCGCGGCGAGCATGTCGTCATCGGCCTGGGCCCAGGGCTGGGGTTCGATAAGCCCGATCCTGGGCGGCGACGGCACCATCGTGTCGACCCGCCAGTCGCGGCCGGCAAGGATGCCGGCGCCGAAGGCGACATCCGCGACTCCCTTTCCGAACAGGCCGAGCGTGTCGAGTGACCAGGAGAAGATCTTCACACCAATCGTGGGCAGGTACCCGAAGGTGGGCTTGAAG
Source organism: Stappia sp. (assembly GCF_048261845.1). Taxonomy (GTDB): domain Bacteria; phylum Pseudomonadota; class Alphaproteobacteria; order Rhizobiales; family Stappiaceae; genus Stappia. The sequence continues at coordinate 54,287 of NZ_JBLXFR010000014.1, forward strand.
CCGGCGATGCCGCAAAACGAGGCCGGCCTGACGACCGAGCCACCGGTCTGGGTGCCGAGAGCCAGGGGAAAGAAACCCGCGGCAATGCCTGCGGCGGAGCCGGACGAGGATCCTCCCGGAGTATGATCGGGGTTGACCGGGTTTCTCGTCGGACCGGGCTTAAAGAAGGCAAATTCCGTCGTCACGGTCTTGCCGATAATGGCCGCGCCGGCGCGGCGCGCCAGAGCGACGATAGCCGCATCGACGGCCGGTTGGTGGCCCTCATGGATCGGTGATCCGTAGGCGGACGGCCTGTCTCCGGTGTCGATGTTGTCCTTGACGGCAAGGGGCAGTCCCATCAGCGGGCCTTTGGCCCTGTGAGCGGCCTGATGCGCCGTCTCGACATCATGCGAGACGAACGCGCGAATTTCGGGCTCCCGGGCTTCGATCCGCTCCGCGATCTCGCGGTAGATGTCGTCGAGACGAATGGTTCCGGCATCCAGCGCTTTGACAAGTTCGAGGGCAGACAGCATGGGTTTCTCCAGGTCGCGGGACCGTGAGTTTGCCAGTAAATGCCGGTGATTCAAGTGGTTTCGCCCTCTTTGCGGCCGCATGAGGACGATCTGGCGATGAATGCAATCCTGTCGCGAGGAAGCGGGTTGCTGCAACGAAAGAGACCGGCACGCAGGCGTGCCGGTCTCCTGGAGTGTGGTTCGGGACAAGGGATCAGCGGCAGACGCGCTGTTCCCCGGAATAGGTGGTGTAGGTGCCGGTCCGCGGATTGAAGCTGCGGTACTTCTCGGCACAGTAGCGATACCACTCGCCCGAATAGGGCGCGGGATAGGCATCATACTCGACCACCGGTGCGGCCGGACGGTAACCGGCGTTGCGGTCGGCAGGGTCGAAATACTCGACGCCGTTGCCATAGTGACGGGGGTAGCGCGGATCGTAGATGATCTCGGGCTCCGCTCGCGGGGCGCTCAGCGCGCCTCCGATCATGGCACCGGCGGCAAGGCCGATGACGCCAAGAGCGACCGCCGCGCCGACATCATTGCCGCCGCGATGATTGCCGCGATGACCGCCGTGGTGGCCACCACGATTGCCACGATGGCGGAACGTCTTGTGCTGCCCACCGTTGTTGCCCCATTTGCGGTGACCGTCACGGGCCTCGGCGACGGAAACTGCCGCCGGCAGGGCCATCGCGCTGGCCAGGGCAACTGCGAGAACGCGAGAGGTGAAACGCTTGAAAGCCATGGGTAGGTTCCCTTCAGGGCTGCGAGAATGCTTCAGTGTCACGACCATGCCACGACCAGCTTGAACCATGTCTGAGATGCCCGTTCATCTGGCGTTCAGGTTGAAGTCCTCGCGCGGCCGCGGGGAAATCCCTAGCGGCAGAACCGGTAGCGGCCCGAATAGGCCAGGAAATACCCGGTGTCGGGATTGAAGCTGCGGTACTTGCGGGCGCAGTAACTGTACCATCCAGGTGTCCAGGGCGGATGGCGACCGCGATAGACACGGCGAACCGGCGGGTCGATATACCGGGGGGCGCCAAGCGCCTGACCGAGAATGGCACCGGTCGCAAGACCGATAACCGCCGCCGCGCCGTTGCCGCCATAGCCGAAATAGACGCCGCTGCGACGATAGGGACGGTACCGGCGATGATGCCTGTAGCGCCAGTCCCTGTGACCCCAGTGAGGGGGGCGGTAGTGTCTGTGGCGATACTGGTGCCGACGACCGCCGACATAGACCGGGGAGATGCCGGGGAGAGCGGGGCGGATATGGTCGGCCGCTGCCGCTGTGGGGGTTGCCATGTTTGCCGCCAGCGCCAGGGCGGTCGCAAGCGTGCCACCAAGAATCCAGCGGGTGAATTTGTGCTGCATGAGGCCAGGTACCCATTTCATCGGGGTTCCTCCTTCCGGGCCGATTGACAGTCACCCTTAACCACTGCCTCCAATGTGGCGAGAGGATGACTTGCCGGTCGCGGTGGACGGCGCGAGCGCGTTGCAAAGCACGCCGAGGCAGGGCAAAAGTCGGTGCAGCCACGCACCAGATGCGCAAGCCAGAATCACGATGACCTGACAGTGCCGAGGTGCTCCATGGCTGTATCCGACCGCTCCACGACAGATGGTCCCGAGGCGGACCCCGCCCCGGCAGACCGCCCCCAGACGATCCGGCCGACGGATGACGAGGCCCGTGACCTCGCCCGGAAGCTGGTGCGGACAGCCCGCTACGGAGGGCTTGGCGTTCTCGACCCGCAAGACGGCTCGCCCTTCGTCTCGCGCGTTGCGCTGGCGACCGAGATGGACGGCACCCCGGTGATGCTGGTCTCGACCTTGTCGCAGCACACCCAGGCCCTGGCGCTTGACCGGCGCTGCTCGCTTCTCGTCGGAGAGCCGGGCAAGGGCGATCCGCTTGCCCATCCGCGCCTGAGCATCGTTGCCGAGGCGGAGAAGGTGGAGGCTGACGACCCGGCCCATGCCGATATCCGTCGCCGCTACCTGATGCGCCATCCCAAGGCCAGGCTCTATGTCGATTTCGGGGATTTCGCCTTCTATCGGGTGCGACCGGTACGGGCGAGCCTGAATGGCGGTTTCGGCAAGGCCTATCTGCTGTCGACGGCGGACCTTCTGGTCGAGAGCGCCGCTATCGAGGGGCTCGCGGCGATGGAAGCGGGTGCGATTGCACATATGCATGAGGACCATCTCGACGCCGTGCGGTTGTATGCGGAGAAGCTGGCCAGGGCAGGTGAGGGATCCTGGCTGTTGTCCTCGTTCGATCCGCAGGGGCTTGATTTCGTCGATGGCGACAAGGTCGCCCGGCTTGCCTTCGAACCGCCGCTGGAAAGCGCGGCTGAACTGCGTCCGCGACTGGTCGCCCTTGCGAAACAGGCAAGGGGTGTTGAATGATCGCCATCGCATGGATTTGAACCGCCCGGGATTCGCCGGGCCGAACCGGGAAGAGGGTGCCGGACGGGGATGGCCGAGATCTTGAACGCCGACAGCGGGGCCGGATGGGCGGCCACTCTCCCGAGCCGGGGACGGTCCCTGATGCGGCTGCTTGCCGGCCTGATTGCCGTCGCGGCGCTACTCGGCGCGGGACCGGCTGCCGCCTATCGGCTGGAGTCCTTCAAGGACCGGCTTTTCGACTATCCGGGGCTGCTGGCCGGAAAGCCTGACGATGCCTTCGTCATTGTCGACTACGACAAGCGCCGCGACATCCACCGGCGGGACAAGGTGTGGGAGCGCGAGGTCTTCGGCGAATACGTCTCGATGAAACCGAGCGGCAGCCAGGAAGACCTCACCCTGCAGGCGAACGGACGAACGATCACCTACATGCGCGTTGGCGAGCCGCGTGGCGCCAAGGCCGTGGTGATCTATGTCCACGGCCAGGGCGGAAACCGCTTCCAAGGCATGAACGATGTCAGTTTCGGCGGTAATTTCAACCGCATCAAGAACCTGATGGTGCGCAATTCCGGGCTTTACATCACGCTAGACGTGAAGGACTTCAAGGAGCGGGGGGCGGCCGACATCAAGGCGCTGATGCAGCACTACACGCAGCGTTCGCCGGGCGCGCGGGTCTATCTCGCCTGCGGCTCGATGGGCGGCTTCCTGTGCTGGCGGCTGGCACAGGACAGCGGCGCGGCGCGGATGATGGGCGGCATGCTGCTGATGGGGTCGACTTGGGACGAGGGGTTCTTCTCCAGTGCGACCTTCCGGGCGGCCTCGCTGCCGATCTATTTCGGCCACGGCAGTTGGGACGAGGTCTATGACTGGAAGCGGCAGGCGAAATTCTTCGAGCGGCTGAAGGCGCGCGCGCCGAAATATCCGGCGCGTTTCACCTTGTTCGAGACAGGCACCCACGGTACCCCGATCCGGATGACCGACTGGCGGCTGATCCTCAACTGGATGTTTGCCGCAACCGGCAGATAGGCGCTCCCGCCCCTGTTTTCGCTTCGGCGACGGGAGCGGCGGGCCATGCGGCATATCGGGAGGCATGAAATGGTCGCGATCACCTCCGTCTACGCCGCATTGTTCGCGGTGCTTTTTCTGATCCTCAGCGCGCGCGTGGCACGCACCCGGGCAAAGACGCTGACCGCCCTCGGCGATGGCGGCGATCCGGTGCTGTTGCGGCGTATCCGCGTCCAGGGAAATTGCGCGGAATACGGGCCCCTGGCATTGCTGCTGATGGGGCTGGCGGAAATCCAGGGTGCGCCCGGCCTGCTCGTCCATGCGCTGGGCGCGATGCTGCTTGGCGGGCGGCTCCTGCATGCCTACGGGGTCTCGCAGGTCGATGAGCTGATCCGGTTCAGGGTCTGCGGGATGACGCTGACATTCTTCTCCATCGGCTTCGGCGCACTGACGCTGCTTTGGCTGGCCTTCGGCTGACACCAAAACCGCCCCGGGCGGGGCGGTTTCCGATGTCGTCGTGAAACGCCGGAGAGGCCTACTCGGTGCCCTGAATGGCCGCGAGCATCCATTCGTCGCCCTTCCGGCGGCGGAAGGTCCACAGTTCGGTGCTTTCCTGGGGTTCGTCCAAACTGCCTGAAAGAACCTGGCCCGAGTTACGGTCGAGCACGGCGTCGAGGGCGGAGAAGCGCATGGCGACCGTTGCATAGTCGTCATTGCCTTCGCTCCAGGCTTCGGACAGGTCGCCCTGCAGAAGCTTCACGTCCGAGACGCTGTTGCGCTTGCCCGCAGAAGCGAGTTCGCCAAGCTCCTCGGCGAGGAAGGACATGGCCTCGGGTGTCGCCAGACGGCGCAGCGCGGCGTAGTCTTCGCGGCCGTAGGCGTCCTGCACCTCGCCAAGCATCTGCTCGAAGCGGTTGAAGTCGGCTCCTTCCGGCTCGAACGGCGTTTCCATGACCGGAGCCTGAAACGAGGCGGCGGCGTCGGCGCTGCCGCCGCCATTGCCGCCGAAGCTGAACGGCGTGCGTGTCGTGTCCCCGGCGTTGCCGCCGAAATCCGGACGGGCCCCGCCGGCCGCCACGGCTGCCGGCTGCGGGCGCCGGGCACCGAAGAAGCGCATCGCCAGGACGACGAGGAAGCCGATCAGGGCCACCTGCAGGATCAGGCCGATGAAGCCGGCAAAGCCGCCGAGGCCACCGCCGAAGAGCATGCCGAGCAGACCACCCATCAGCAGGCCGCCAAGAAGGGCACCGCCCATGCCGCCGAAAAGGCCGCGTGAGGGCTGTGCTGCCTGCTGCTGCCTGGCAGCTGCACCGGGTGCTGCCTGCTGGCCCTGCGCGGGCTGCGGCGTCATCGTGCGCTGGACCGGCGAGGCGGTGCCGGGGGCGGTGTTGGTCGGGGCGGGAGCGGAAAAGGTGCGGGCGCCACGGCTGCCGAAGCCGCTGCCGCCGGCCCGGCGGGCCTCGGCAAAATCGACGACGGCAAAAAGCGCCGCGATTCCGAGGGCAATGGCGGCTGTCGTCTTGCGCATCCGGCGGGCGGCAGCTTGCATCAGGGATCTCCTCCACGAGGTTCAGGTCGAGAACAACGCCGGTCATATGGGAGGCCGACGGGCGCATTACCAGCGCGAAGGGAGCTTCTTTCCCCTTGTTTGCGCAAGAAAAAGGGCGATGCCGTCGGCACCGCCCTTTTCCGTTCAGTCCCGGCAGGCTTGCTCAGTCGTCGCAGCGCAAGCCGGTCGACGGGGTCACTTCCAGATCACGTCGTTGTTGCGGACGGTGATGGTGGTCATGTTGCAGTAGTCGATGTCGGTGTCGACATAGGTGCCGTCGGTGAACTCGATGCGCGTGCGCACCGTGCAGTCGCCTTCGTTGGTGCCGAAGTCCATTTCGAAGGTTTCTCCCGGCACGATGATTTCGTCCAGCCAGTTGCCACTCCACGTCCCGTTTTCCTGGGTGCGGAAGGTGGTGACATTGGCGGTCGAGCGGTTCTCGAGGTTGAAAAGCCACTCGGTCGCCTGGGCTCCTTCAGGGGCGGAGGCAGCGACGGCGGACAGGGCGAGGAATGCGGCAAACACCAGCTTGTGCTTCATCTGAAGACCTCAGGAAAAGGCGCGGCCCAATCGCCGGCGCGAGACATTACAGCCGCGCCTCAAACCTGAGAAGCCGGATTATTTTTCCCCGTTCACGCCTTGCCCCAGCCGCCCGCCGTGGGGGTGATGACGGTGACCGCCTCGCCCGCTTTCAGCACCGTCTGGTCGCAACCGGCCAGTTCCTCGCTTGTGCCGTCGAGACGGCGCACCAGCGTCCTGCCGAGTTGCCCGTCCTCGCCCCCTTCCATGCCTTTCGGCGCGATGGTCCGGTGCGAGGAAAGGATGGCCAGTTCCATTTCCTCAAGGAAGCGAATGGTGCGCTTCGTGCCGTTGCCGGCCGACCACTTGCCCTTGCCGCCCGAGCCCTCGCGGATATGGAAATCCTCGAGCAGGACGGGGTAGCGGAACTCGAGCACTTCCGGATCGGTCAGGCGCGAGTTGGTCATGTGCACGTGAACGCCGTCGGTGCCGTTGAAACCGGGACCGGCGGGTGAGCCTGAGCACAGCGTCTCGTAATACTGGTAGGTGTCGTTGCCGAAGGTCAGGTTGTTCATCGACCCCTGGCTGTTGGCCATCGCCTTCAGCGCACCGAACAGGGCGTTGGTGACGTGCTGACTGGTTTCGACGTTGCCGGCGACGACGGCCGCCGGATAGGTCGGCTTCAGCATGCAGCCGTCGGGGATGACGATGTGGATCGGCCGCAGGCAGCCGGCATTCATCGGGATGTCGCCTTCGACCATGACGCGGAAACAGTAGAGGACTGCCGCGCGGGTCACCGGCTCGGGCGCGTTGAAGTTGTTGGGCTTCACTTCGCTGGTGCCGGTGAAATCGACGGTCGCCTCGCGCTTCTCCTTGTCGACGGTGATCCTGACGCGGATCACCGAGCCCTGGTCCGTCGGATAGGCGAACTCGCTGTCGCTCAGCGCCTCGATGACCCGGCGCACGCTCTCCTCGGCATTGTCCTGCACGTGGCCCATATAGGCCTGCACCACGTCGAGGCCGAAATGGGCGACCATCTTCCGGAGTTCCTTGACGCCCTTCTCGTTGGCGGCGATCTGCGCCTTCAGGTCGGCGACGTTCTGGACAACGTTGCGCACCGGCCAGGGGTGGTTGGTCAGCACCTCGACAAGGGCCTCCTCGCGGAAACGACCACGATCGACAAGCTTGAGATTGTCGATCAGCACACCTTCCTCGTCGACGGTGGTTGCGCGCGGGGTCATCGAGCCCGGCGCCGAGCCGCCGACATCGGCGTGGTGGCCGCGGCTTGCCGCCCAGAACAGGATCTCCTTGCCGGCGTCGTCGAAGACCGGCGAGACGACGGTGATGTCGGGCAGATGGGTGCCGCCATTGTAGGGGGCGTTCAGCGCGAAGACGTCGCCCGGCGCGATATCGCCGGTGTTCAGCTTGATGACGGTCTCGACCGAGCGGTCCATGGAGCCCAGATGCACCGGCATGTGCGGCGCGTTGGCAACCAGCGCGCCGGAGGCATCGAACACGGCGCAGGAGAAGTCGAGCCGCTCCTTGACGTTGACCGAATAGGCGGTGTTCTGGAGCGTCACGCCCATCTGCTCGGCGATTGACATGAAGAGGTTGTTGAAGACCTCCAGCATCACCGGGTCGGCCCGGGTGCCGATGGCCTCGGCCCGGGCGAGTTTCTCGACCCGTTTCAGCACGACGTGGTCCTTGGCGGTGATCTCGGCCCGCCAGCCCGGCTCGATGACGATGGTCTGGTGCGGCTCGACGATCAGCGCCGGGCCGGTGACGGTGTTGCCGGGCTTGAGGTCCGCGCGGGCGAAGAAGCCGGCCTTGCGCCAGGAACCCTCGGCAAAGATCTCGCCCTTGTCGGCGGGTGTGGCCTCGCCGGAGACCAGCGGCAGGTCGGCCTCGTCGATCCCCGAGCCGCCGCCGACGGATTCCACCTCGAGCGCTTCCACGACGATCGGCTTGTTCTCGTAGACGAAGCCGAACTGGGCGCGGTGCGCCTCGGCAAAGGCATCCGTCATCGCCGGAATGTCGCCCTTGGCATAGGCAACGGCAATCGGCGTGTCGGTGCCCTCGTAGCGCAACAGGGCGCGCGGCAGGTCGCGGATGTCGCCTTCCGGCACGCCCTGGCCGGCGACCTCTGCGCGGGTTTCGCCGCCCAGGCGTGCCGCCAGCGCCTCGAGGTCGGAGAGCATGGACTGCTCCAGTCGCCGCACGACCGCCTGCTGGCGGGTGGCGCGGATATCGGCAAGGCCCATGCCATAGGCGGACAGGATGCCGGAGAGCGGGTGAACGACGACCGTCGTCATGCCGAGGCTGTCGGCGACGGAACAGGCATGCTGGCCGCCGGCGCCGCCAAAGCATGTCAGCGCGTATTCGGTGACGTCATAGCCGCGCTGGACGGAGATCTTCTTGATGGCGTTGGCCATGTTCTCGACGGCGATCTTCAGGAAACCGTCGGCGACCTCGGCCGCTGTGCGGCCATCGCCGATCTCGGCGGCCATCGCCTCGAATTTCGCCACCACCGCGTCGCGGTCGAGCGGCTCGTCGCGGCCGGGGCCGAAGATCTTCGGGAAGAAGGCCGGCTGGAGCTTGCCGACCATGACGTTGGCGTCGGTGACGGCGAGCGGGCCACCGCGACGGTAGCAGGCGGGGCCGGGATTGGCGCCGGCCGAATCCGGGCCGACCTGGAAGCGGCCGTCGCGGTAGTGGAGGATCGAGCCGCCGCCGGCCGCGACCGTGTGGATCATCATCATCGGCGCGCGCATGCGAACGCCGGCGACCTCGGTCTCGAAGGCGCGCTCGTACTCGCCGTTGAAATGCGAGACATCGGTGGAAGTGCCGCCCATGTCGAAGCCGATAACGGCGTCAAAGCCGGCCATCTTCGAGGTCTCCACCGCGCCGACGACACCGCCGGCGGGGCCCGACAGGATCGCGTCCTTGCCCTGGAAGAGATCGGCGGCGGTCAGCCCGCCCGAGGACTGCATGAACATCAGCCGGCAGCCGGTGCCCTCGATCTGCAGCTCCGAGGCAACCTGTTCGACATAGCGGCGCAGGATCGGCGAGAGATAGGCGTCGACGACAGTGGTGTCGCCGCGCCCGACAAGCTTCATCAGTGGCGAGACTTCGTGGCTGACGGAGACCTGCGGGAAGCCGACGCGGCGGGCGAGTTCGGCGACCGCCGCCTCGTGTGTCGGGTAGGCATAGGCATGCATGAAGACGATGGCGACCGAGCGGATGCCACTGTCATAGGCGGCCTTGAGCTCGGCCTCGACGGCGGCGAGTTCCGGTGCCTGCTCAACGGTGCCGTCGGCGCGGATGCGCTCCGCCACCTCGACAACGCGTTCGTAGAGCAGCTCAGGCTTGATGATTTCCTTGGCGAAGATGTCGGGCCGCGCCTGGTAGCCGATCTCGAGGGCGTCGCGGAAACCCTTGGTAATGACGAGCAGCGTGCGGTCGCCCTTGCGCTCGAGCAGCGCGTTGGTGGCGACCGTGGTGCCCATCTTGACGTTGGCGATCTTCTCGGCCGGGATGCGCTCGCCGCTTGCGACGCCCATCAGTTCGCGAATGCCCTGGATGGCGGCGTCGCGATAGGCTTCCGGATTTTCCGACAGGACCTTGTGCGCCTTGATGGAGCCCTCGGGCGTGCGCGCGACAATGTCGGTGAACGTGCCGCCACGGTCGATCCAGAAATCCCACTTGCCCGTCGTCATCTTGCGTTCTCCGCTGGTCTTTTGTTCGCGGCATCGCCTCCGGTGCCACCGTCATCAATATCGCGGTCACGATACCAACAATTTATCGAGAAAATGTCAACGTCATTTTGCGTCATTCCGCAAGGAGCGGCGGCCGGGCGGTTCCGGCCGCCGCGCGGTCACGGCCGGTTGCGCATGTTTTCCGGCAGCCAGGTGGCGAGATCCGGAACGCCAATCAGCAAGAACACCATGGCGACCATGATCGCGAACATCGGCAGGGCCGCCTTGGCGATATAGGTCATCTCGTGCCGGGTCATGCCTTGCAGCACGAACAGGTTGAAGCCGATCGGCGGCGTGATCTGCGCCATCTCGACCACCACGACGATGAAGATGCCGAACCAGATCAGGTCGATGCCCGCGGCGCGCACCATCGGCTCGACCACCGCCATGGTCAGCACCACGGAGGAGATGCCGTCCAGGAAGCAGCCGATGATGATGTAGAAGACGAGCAGGGCCATCAGCAGCTCGAAGCGTGAAAGCTCAAGGCCGCCGATCCACGTCGCCAGCGCCCGCGGCAGGCCGGTGAAGCCCATCGACAATGACAGGAAAGCCGCGCCCGCAAGGATCAGCGCGACCATTGCCGAGGTGCGGGTGGCGCCCATCAGGCTCTCGCCGAAGGTCTTCCAGGTGAGCGAGCCCTGACCGAGCGCCAGTGCCAACGCGCCGACGACGCCGATGGCGGCCGCCTCCGTCGCGGTTGCCAGGCCGACATACATCGACCCGATGACGGCAAGGATGAGCAGGATCACCGGAAGCAGGAAGCGCGAGTTGGCAAGCTTCTCGGTGAAGCTCATCTCGGGCTCGGGCTGCGGATGGTAGTCCTTCGACAGCTTGGCGTAGACGACGATGTAGCCCATGAACATGGCGGCAAGCACCAGCCCCGGCAGGATGCCGGCCATGAACAGCTTGGTGATCGATTCGTTGATGGTCACGCCATAAACGATCAGCGTCAGCGAGGGCGGGATCATCAGGCCAAGGGTCGCGGCGCCGGCAAGCGTGCCGATCACCATCTTCTCGGGGTAGTCGCGCTTGCGCAGCTCCGGCACCGACATCTTGCCGACGGTGGTCAGCGTCGCGGCGGAGGAGCCGGAGACTGCGGCGAAGACCGTGCAGCCGACCACATTGGTGTGCAGCAGGCCGCCGGGAAGCTTTGCCATCCACGGCGACAGGCCGCGGAACATGTCTTCCGACAGGCGTGTCCTGTAGAGGATTTCTCCCATCCAGATGAACAGCGGCAGGGCCGTCAGTGTCCAGGAGGAAGAGGCGGCCCAGATCACGGTGATCATGGCATCGCCCGCCGGGCGCGAGGTAAAGAGTTCCATGCCGACGAAGGCAACGCCAAGCAGGGCAAGGCCCACCCACACGCCACTGCCGAGCAGCAGGAACAGAACGAAGAGGAAGAGGACGATCGGAGCGAAGGTTTCCATGGCGGCTTATTCCCCGTGGCTCTGTTCGACGGTGTCGGACCTGATGCCGGGGTCGCCGAGGAAAAGGACGCGGACGAGATGGTCCGCCATGGCGATGGCGAGCAGCACCGCGCCGGCTGCCATGGCCATCTGCGGAATCCAGAGCGGTGTCGCGTCCTGCCCCTGGCTGATGTCATTGAGCTTGCGGGACCAGTAGACCGCCTTGATCGCGTACCAGGCGAGATAGGTGGCCAGTGCAGCCCCTATGGCGAAACACCACACTTCCAGCCAGCGCCGCCGCTCGCCGAGAGCGGTCAGCAGGATGCTGACGCGGATATGCGCGCCTCTGTTGAGCGCATGGGCGAAAGCGAAGAACGAGGCGGAGGCCATCGCGTAGCCGGCATAGCTGGTGGCGCCGGGGAAGGTCAGGCCCGTCCATCTGGCGATCATCTGCGCGACAATGATGGCCAGGATCGAGATCAGGCATAGGGCGGCAAACACCCCGCCGGTGAAATACAGGCCGTCGAGAAGGCGTCGCAGCCCTCGCCCGAGTGCGGTCATGGTCGTGTTCCGTATCTCTTTTCGCCCGGTCCCGGGAGCGGTGCGCGCCGCAAGGAGGCATGCCGGGCGCCCTGTCTCGCGAAGGAGCGGGCGCCGACACCGCGGAGAGAGGACAACGGGGCTCCTTGTCGGGCTCCGTCGTCCCCCGGTCCGTTGCCGGGCGCGCGCCCCGTCACGGGGTGCGCGTACCGGGACTGGCTGTCAGGTGATGCTGGCGGCGATGCCGCCGCTTACATCGCCTTGTAGGCGTCGACGATGGCCTTGCCCTTGTCGCCGGCGGCCTTCAACCATTCTCCGGTCATCGTCTCGCCGACGACGGCCAGATCGCTCTTCAGCTTGTCGCTCGGCTTGGCGACATTCATGCCGTTGGACTTCAGGCCGTCGAGGGTGAAGGTCGTGTAGTCCTTGGCCTTCTGCAGGCCTTCCGCCTCGGCGGTTGCGGCACAGTCGGTGAAGACCTTCCTGGTGGCGTCGTCGAGACCGGCCCACGTGTCCTTGTTGACCATGATGGAGTTGCGCGGCAACCAGGCGTCGACTTCATAGAAGTGCGAGACGTTCTCCCACAGCTTGCTGTCGTAGCCGGTGGCGCCCGAGGAGATCATCGACTGGGCAACGCCGGTGGCGAAGGCCTGGGAAACCTCGGCCGCCTCGATCTGGACGGGAAGCATGCCGGTCAGTTCGGCGAGCTTGGCGGTCGCGGCGTTGTAGGCGCGGAACTTGACGCCCTTCATGTCGTCGACGGAGTTGACCTCCATGTTGAAATACATGCCCTGGGGCGGCCACGGCACGCTGTAGAGCAGGACGAGGTTCTGGCCGTCGAGAGCCTCTTCCACGGCGCCCTGCGCTGCCTTCCACAGGTTCACGGAATCCTCGAAGGAGGTGGCGAGGAAGGGAATGCTGTCGATGCCGAAGAGCGGATCCTCGTTGGCATGGGCCGAGAGCAGGCGTTCGCCGATCGGCACCTGGCCCGTCTGCACCGCGCGCTTGATGTCGGCGCCGCCGAACAGCGAGCCGCCCGGATGGGTGACGATCTCGATTTCGCCGCCGGTGCCCTTGGTCACGCAGGCCGCGAAGACGGCGGCGTTCTCGGAATGGAAATTGGTCGCCGGATAGGCGAGCGGCATGTCCCACTTCTCGGCGGCGAAGGCCGGCGTGGCGGCGGATGCGGCAAGAAGGGCAGCGGTTACGATGCCGGTGGTGGTCTTCAAAAGGTCAGTCATCTTCACTCCTCCATGTCTCCGGACCCTGATGTTGTTTTGGGTCCCGGAGTGTTCACGATCTCTGGTCGGCGTCTGGTCCCGTGAGGACGTCGAAGGCATCACTCTAGACAGCGAAACGCTCCGGCGAATAGGGGGCCAAGTCGATATTCGGCTTGCGGCCGCTCACCAGATCGGCAATCAGCCGGCCGGTCCGGGGACCGCCGGTCAGACCGACATGATGATGGCCGAAAGCCATCAGGACGTCGCCATGGCGCGGCGACGGCCCGATTACGGGGATGGAATCGGCCGGTGCCGGCCGGTGTCCCATCCATTGTCTCGTGGAGCGCCAGGACAGCCCCGGCATCGCCTTGCGCAACTGGCGTTCCAGCAGCCTGAAAGGCGCGTCCGCCGGTCCTGCCTCCAGCCCGCCGAACTCGACGATGCCGGCAAGGCGGATGCGTCCTTCCATCGGCGTTGCGACAAATTTCGCCGAAGCGAACATGGCCGGCGCGCGAGGGAAGGCGCTCGGCTCCTCCAGTTCCAGGTGGTAGCCGCGTTCGCTCTCCAGCGGGACCGAGATGCCCAGCTGGCGTGCGAGTCCCTTCGACCACACGCCGGTGGCAAGCACCGCCCGGTCGCAGTCGAGCGGGCCGGCATCGGTGGCGAGCCCGGAAAGGCGGCCATCGTCGAAGCGAAAGCCCTCGACGGAGGCGCGCAGCACGCGCCCGCCCAGCGTTTCCAGATGGGCGGCGAGGTCCTTCACGTAGCGGCCCGGATCGCGGATGACGCCGTGGTCGGCAAGGCGCACGGCGAAGCGGTTCTCCGGCCCGAGCAGCGGATCGTAGGCGGCAACGGCGTCGCCCTCGACCTCTTCCCAGGAAAAGCCCGCCGCCCGCCGCAAGTTCCAGCCGAAGGCATCGGCCGAGAAAGCCGCACGGTCGCGGTAGACATAGAGATAGTCGGAAGGGGCAAGCCAGCGTTCGGCGGGCGTGCCGGCGGCAAGCGCCTGATGATCTTCCAGACTGTTGCCGATGATGGGAAAGAGCGCGCGCGAGATACGGGCGGTCTCTTCCGCCCGGCAATGGGAGAGATAGCGGGCGAGCCAGGGCAGCAGGCGGGGGAGGTAGGACCAGCGCAGGAAAAGCGGACTGTCCGGATCGAGCAGCATGGCCGGCGCCTTGCGCGGCAGGCCGGGCACCGTGACCGGAACAACGGCGCAGGAGGCGAGCACGCCGCCATTGCCGTGCGAGGTGCCTTCGCCGGGCGCGCTGCGGTCGACAAGCGTGACGTCATGCCCGTCGCGAGCCAGCCAGAGCGCCGTGCTCGTGCCGATGATGCCGGCGCCAATGACGACAATCCTCAACCGCTCGCTGCCGTGCTGATGCACCAAGTCTCTCCTCAGCAGATTGTCACAAGTGTCACGCGGGCAGGTGAGGCTGTCAACGATTTATCGACAAATTGTTGGTAATATTGCGGGCCGTGGTCTCTATTCTGTACGCTGGCAGGAAAACCACGGTGCAGACCGCTGGAGCGACATACTTGACCCAGGGTTGCCGGCCCCGGTTGTCTGTGAAATCCGGGCGGCAGGCCTGGCGGGAGGATCGACATGAGAGTGGAAGGCGGCAAGGCGCTCTATGGCGCGGCGGTTGGCATACTGATGCTGGAGGCGCGGTTTCCGCGCATTCCGGGCGACATGGGCAACGCGCTCACCTGGCCGTTTCCGGTGCATTACCGGATCGTGCGCGATGCGACGCCCGACCGGGCGGTGCGGCAGGGCGCGCGCGGGCTTCTGGACGCCTTCGTCGCCGCCGGGCGGGAACTGGTCGCCGACGGTGTCGACGGCATCACCACGAATTGCGGCTTCCTGTCGCTTTTCCAGCGCGACCTGCAGGCGGCGCTGGGCGTGCCGGTGGCTGCCTCCTCGCTGATGCAGGTGCCGCTGGTCGACAGGGTGCTGCCGCCGGGCAAGCGCGCCGGCATCCTGACGATCTCGGCCGCATCGCTGACGGGCGCGCATCTGGAGGCGGCAGGCTGCGCGCCGGACACGCCGGTCATGGGCACCGAAGGGGGCAGCGAGTTTACCCGCGCCATTCTCGACAACGAGGCAAGCCTTGATGTGGAGGCGGCACGGGCCGACAATGTCGAGGCGGCACGCCGTTTCGTCGCGCGTCACCCGGAGATTGGCGCCATCGTGCTCGAATGCACGAACATGGTCCCCTACGCTGCGGATATTCGCGCCGCGACGGGGCTGCCGGTCTACTCGATCGAGAGCTTCGTCACCTGGTTCCACTCCGGCCTCGTCCCCAGGCGGCACGCCTAGGACCCTGAGCCTGATCGAGAGTTGCCCCGACGCGGCTGCCTGCCGTAGCTTGGAGCGAGACAGTCCAGGCGGGAATTTCATGACAGACAGTTCACAGGCCGAGAGCCAGAGCGAAGACGTTGCGCGCGGCGGGATCGGCCCGGTCGTTTCTGCGGCCCATCTGGCATCCGGTGCCATGCCGGCACTTTCCGAGGTCGAGTTCGCGGTGACCATGATGGTCAACGCCTATCATCGCTGGATGGTGCGCTGCATGGCGGCGGCCGGTGCTCCGGGCATGAGCCCGCTCGATACGCTGGTGCTGCATTCGGTCAATCATCGTGGCCGGCCGAAGTCGCTCGCCGACATCTGTCTGGTGCTCAACATCGAGGACACGCACACCGTTACCTATGCGCTGAAGAAGCTGGCTGCGGCCGGTCTGGTGGAGACCGGCAAGCGCGGCAAGGAAAAGACGGTGGCGATCACCCGGGCCGGCGAGAAGATCTGCATGGAGTATCGCCGGCTGCGCGAGGCGCTGCTGGTCGGGCCGGTCAAGGGGCTCGGGATGGACGAGGTGGAACTGTCGCGGCTTGCCGCGACGCTGCGCTCGGTCTCCGGGCACTACGACCAGGCCGCGCGCGCCGCCGCTGCGATGTAGGGACGATACACGGATCAGGCGGAACCGCTCAGGCGACCTTGCTGCGATGTTCGGCGCTGGCGTCGTCCGCCGCCGTTGTCGCGGCGTCCGGCCGGTCGTCGGGAACAGAATCCGCGACCTGCGCGTCTGCACCCTCAGGGGCAAGACCGGGTGCCGTGGGCGTTTCGCGCGTCAGAGCGACTTTCTCGTCGCCAAGCGCGGGGGGCAGCAGCAGCGCGTCGCGCTTTGCCTGCTGGGCCAGTGCGGCATTGTGATGGGCGGTCTTGTCGGACAGGTCCATAGGCCGGCCGAAGAGGAAGCCCTGCACCTTGTCGCAACCGGCCGCGCGCAGCAGGGTCACCTGGTCCTCGTTCTCCACGCCCTCGGCGGTGATGGTGACGCCGAGCGAGCGCCCCAGGCCGACGATCGAGGCGATGATCGCGTCGGTTGTCGGGTTCTTGCCGACTGTGGCGACAAAGGAGCGGTCGATCTTGATCGTGTCGAAGGGGAAGCGGGACAGGTAGCTGAGGCTCGAATAGCCGGTGCCAAAATCGTCCATCGCCACCGAGGCCCCCATCTGGCGAATGCTGGTAAGCGTCTTGACGACCGCTTCCGTATCGGAAATCAGCAGGCTCTCGGTGATTTCCACTTCCAGACGTTCAGGCGCCAGACCGCTTGTCTTCAGCGCCTCGGCGACCCGCTGTTCCGTCTTGCCCGGGCTGAACTGGGCGGGAGACACGTTGACGGCGATGGTGAGCGAGGTATCGCGCCAGCGGGCCGCTTCATGGCAGGCCCGGTTGAGCACCCACGAGCCGATCTCCTCGATCAGGCCGGCATCTTCCGCGATCGGAATAAACACGGTGGGAGAGATCGTTCCGCGCTCGGGGTGCTCCCAGCGCAGAAGTGTCTCGTAGCCTGTCAGGCGCAGGTCGGAGAGCGAGAACTGCGGCTGATAGAGCAGGCGGAATTCGTCCTGCTTCAGGGCGTTGCGCAGGTCCGTTTCCAGTATCTTTCGCTTCTGGGCGTCGGCGTCCATTTCGGGCGAGTACCAGACATAGGTCGAGCGCCCGGAATGCTTGGCGCGGTAAAGCGCCAGATCCGCGCAATGCAGCAGGCGGGACGAGCGCCACGCCGCTTCCGTTGCCTGCGCGACGCCGATGGACAGCGAGATCGGTATGTCCTTGCCGTCGATGCGGGTCGGCACCTTGGTTGCCGCGATCATGTTGGCGGCAAGCCTTGTGACGGTCTTGCGGCTGCTGTCGCGGGCGATCAGCACGGCGAATTCGTCGCCGGACAGGCGGGCAACCAGATGATCGCCGAAAACACTCGACAGGCGGTCGGAGATCACTTGCAGGAAAAGATCGCCGGCGGCATGGCCATGCGTGTCGTTGACGTCCTTGAACTTGTCGACGTCGATCAGAAGCACGGCGATATTGGTCGCCTTGGCATGTGCCAGGCGCAGGGCCTCGTTGAGCTTGGTGCTGAACACCGTCCGGTTCGGCAATCCTGTCAGGGCATCGTGATGGGCAAGGAACTGGATGGTCTTGCTGGCATGAAGCCGGTCGCGGAACCGGCTCCAGACGAAGAAGGCGGCAAGGCCCATGGCGGCAAAGACCATCGCCATCATCACGGCGACGCCGATGCGTATCACGTCATTGAGAAAAAGACCCGTCATCTCCTGGTTGTAGGAGAGGATCATGGCGCCCAGGGTGCGACCGTGCTCGCGGATCGGAACGGCGAGTAGTGTGACCCCTTCGCGTTTGCCCAAATAGTTCGATGGTACGTCGACAGGAAGTGTCGTATCGCCGAGGTCACCGTCCAGAAGCCTGTCGATGCGGGGTGTCAACTCGGTGATCTGCCGTTCGGGCAGGCGGGACAGGACGGTGCTGTCCGCAACCGAAGGCGTTTTTTCGGCGAACCAGACGATAGCCATCGTGGCGACGAGCTCATTGCCCTCGAGATGGCTCATGAACTCCGTGACGGTCAGCTCCGTCGAGGGAGGAGAGGGTTGAAAGCGAATGGCTGGTGCACGGCGCGCTGCGCGGTCTCCGTCCATGCTGTCGATGGACAGACGCAGGGGTGGTTCGGCAAGCGGCTGCAAGGCCTGCTCGGCTGCAGCGGTCCGGCGATGCTGCATGTAATCCTGCAGATCGCGCTCGATGCGGCGTGCCGCTTCCTGGGCATCCCGCGTGTAGATTGCCTGCGAAAAGAATACATTGGCGGCATGGATCGCCGAGGCGAAGCCGAGCACGACGGTAAAACCCGTCAGTATTCCGATAAGTGTCCGAAACTTGCGCAAACCGCCATCCCCGAGCGCTACCGATCAGCGCCGCCGCCTTGGTCCTGACGGATCATCGCACTACAAAGTTTCCAGACATTGAATCGAGACGCCGCAATGGTGTCCCGGAGGGTGTCGCACAACCAGGGTATGTTGGAGGCTCGTTTATGGCCGATGAACAGATGCGCAGTGAAACGGACTCCATGGGGGCGGTCGAGGTGCCGGCGGACCGCTACTGGGGTGCGCAAACTGAGCGCGCGCGCCATCACTTCGCCATCGGGCGGGATCTTTTCCCGCTGGAGATCATTCGCGCGGTCGCCGAGATCAAGCGTGCCGCGGCGGCGGCCAACGCGGAAATCGGTGTGCTTGACGGACATCTTTGCGAGCTCATCCGGACGGCCGCCGACGAGATCATCGCCGGACGGCACGACGGCGAGTTTCCGCTGCATGTGTGGATGACCGGCTCCGGCACCCAGGCCAACATGAACGTCAACGAGGTGATCTCGAACCGTGCCATCGAACTCGCCGGGGGCGGGCGCGGAAGCAAGGATCCGGTCCACCCGAACGATCACGTCAACCGGTCGCAGTCCTCCAACGACGTGATCCCGACAGCGCTCAACGTCGCGGCGGCGGTCATGATCGCATCCCGGCTGTTGCCGGCCCTGGCGATCCTGCGTGAGGGGCTGGCCGGCAAGGCGCGGCAATGGCGCGATGTGGTCAAGATCGGCCGGACGCACATGCAGGACGCCGTGCCGATGACGCTCGGCCAGGAGTTCGCCGGCTATGTCGGCATGCTTGACGACAATGTCGAGCGCCTTGCCTTCGCGCAGAAGGGGCTGATGCGGCTGGCGATCGGCGGCACGGCGGTCGGGACCGGACTGAACGCCCCGACCGGCTTCGATGCGAAGGTGGCAAGCGAGCTGGCGTCGCGTACCGGCCTGCCGTTCGAGGCGGCGGCGAACAAGTTCGCCGTGATGGGCGCACATGACGCGATGGTGATGGCTTCGGGCACGCTGCGTGTGCTTGCCGTCTCGCTGCACAAGATCGCCAATGACATCCGCCTGCTGGCCTGCGGGCCGCGCGCCGGTTTCGCGGAACTGGTGCTGCCTGAAAACGAGCCCGGTTCCTCGATCATGCCGGGCAAGGTCAACCCGACACAATGCGAGGCGCTGGCGATGCTCACCGTCCAGGTCATGGGTCTGGATGCGGCAACCGGGTTTGCCGGGGCAGGCGGGCTGCTCGACATGAATGTCTACAAGCCGATGATCGGTGCCAATGTGATCGAGTCCTGCAGGATGCTGGCAGACGGTATGGAGCATTTCGCGAAATTCGCGGTCGCCGGCATGGAAGCCAATGAAAGCCGGCTGCGCGAGACGGTGGACCGGTCGTTGATGCTGGTCACGGCGCTGACGCCGGAAATCGGCTACGACAAGGCGGCGGCCATCGCCCACCACGCGCATCACGAAGGACTGACGCTGAGGGAGGCGGCGCTGGCGCTCGGACATATCGATGCCGCGACATTCGACAGGATCGTCGACCCCGCCTCGATGACCGGCGCGATGCCGGATATCGGGTGAGACCGGGCTGCAAGCCGGCGGCCGCCCGACGTGGCCGATTTCAGGGCGAATGTGCTAGAAGGCGATAACGGCCCGCGGGGCTGAGTCGGGATCGGCTCGCTCCTGCCTGCCATTTGAGAGAGGTATCCATGGACGGTCGGGTGGTGCTTGTCACGGCCGCGGGGAGCGGCATGGGCGCAGAAATCGCCCGCAAGGTTGCGAGCCTTGGTGCGAAGGTCGCGATCCTGTCGGCCAGCGGCAAGGGAGCCGCGCTGGCGGAGGAACTGGGAGGGCTCGGCCATACCGGGTCGAACCTCGTCGCCGACGATCTTGCCGCGTTCGTCGCGGCGACGATCGAGCGCTACGGGCGCATCGATGCGGTGGTGAACAGCGCCGGGCATGGCCCGAAGGGCGATATCCTGTCGATCAGCGATGAGGACTGGCACCTTGGCATGGACTATTACCTGCTCAACGTCATCCGGATGTGCCGGCTGGTGACGCCGCATTTCCAGCGCCAGGGTGCGGGCGCGGTGGTCAACATCTCGACCTATGCCACGTTCGAACCCGAGGCGATGTTCCCGACCTCTGGCGTCTTTCGCGCTGGGCTGGCCGCTTTCACCAAGCTTTACTGCGACAAATACGCTGCCGAAGGCATCCGCATGAACAATGTCCTGCCAGGCTTCATCGACAGCCTGCCGGAGAAAGAGGACCGGCGCGAGAGGATCCCCATGGGACGCTATGGAACGGTTGGCGAGGTGGCGGAGACCGTCGCCTTCCTGTTGTCGGACGGTGCCGGCTACATCACCGGCCAGAACCTGCGCGTCGATGGCGGCATCACGCGGTCGGTCTGAGGCTCCGGACAGGCGATGAACATCTGGTCTGCGATCAGCGCGGTGGCGGCGGCAATCGGTTCGGGCGGCGCGCAAATGGTCGACCGGATCGTCCAGTTTCTCGTCTCCGTCGGAGAGGGGCGGGGCGACCGGGCCGTTGCCTTCACCGTTGCCATGATCGCGCTCTCGGCAAAGATGGCGAAGGCGGACGGCGTGGTCACCGGCGACGAGGAGATCGCGTTTCTCGACGTCTTCGACATTCCCGCCGGCGAGGAGCGCAACGTGGCGCGCCTCTTCAACCTCGCCAAGCAGGATGTCGCCGGCTTCGAGACCTATGCCGAACGCCTCGCGGCGCTGTTTCCCGATGACGAGGAAATCCGCGTCGACATCCTTGATGCGCTGTTTCACATCGCCAAGGCCGATGGTGTGGTGCATGAGCATGAAGTGGCCTATCTCACAAGGATCGCCGAGATCTTCGGGCTGGATTCCCGTGCGTTCGACCAGGTTTTCGCCCGGCATGTGAGGGCGGAGGGCGATCCGTATCCGGTGCTTGGCATCGCGCGTGACGCCAGCAACGACGAGGTCCGGCGTCACTATCGGCGCATGGTCGTCGAGACCCATCCCGACCGGTTGATCGCGCGCGGGGTGCCGGAAGAGTTCGTCCGCATCGCCAATGACCGCCTGGCCGCGCTCAATGTGGCCTATGCCAAGATCGCGGCCGAGCGCGGAATGTGACCGACGGAAACAACATGCCGGGAAGGGATGGGTGGTGATGATCGATGCGACGACACTTGCGACCTATGTGGTGATCGTACTGGGCTTCGTCTTCATCCCCGGCCCGGCGACCCTGCTGACGGTTGCGAGGGCGGCGAGTTCGGGAACCCGGGTCGGTATCGCCACCGGGGCCGGCATCGCCGCTGGCGACCTGATGCATACGGTGATGGCGGTGGTCGGCCTGTCGGCGATCATCGCGACCTCGGCCATGCTGTTTGCGGTCATCAAGTATCTGGGCGCGGCCTATCTGATCTATCTCGGCGTCCGCGCCCTGTTCGAGCGGCAGGCGACCGACCTTGCCGCCGGGACGCGGGCCATTGGCGCGCGGGCGGCGTTCCGCCAGGCGATCCTTGCCGAGGTGCTGAACCCGAAGACGGCCCTGTTTTTCCTGGCGTTCCTGCCCCAGTTCGTGAAGCCCGGGAACGGGTCGGCGGCGCTGCAGCTTCTCGTGCTCGGGGGGCTGTTCGTGCTGATCGGGCTGTTCAGCACCATCGTTTTCGCACTGGCGGCGGGCGGGCTGGGCAATTTCCTGCGACGCAACCCCTCGGTCCTGAAGTGGCAGGGCAAGGTGGTCGGCGGTATCTATTGCGCGCTCGGGATCAGGCTTGCCCTGCAGGACCGTTGAGAGCACCACGGAAAGACATGCGATGAGCGTCAGGACGGATACCGGCTTGTCGGCGCGGCTGCGCCCTTCGCCGAACCACAACGAGCGGCAGGGCGAAGTGCGCCTGCTTGTCCTTCACTACACCGGGATGGCGAGCGGGGACGAGGCGGTGCGCCGACTTTGCGATCCGACCGCCGAGGTCTCGGCGCACTATGTGGTCGAGGAGGATGGCAGCATCCTGCAACTGGTGCCGGAAAGCCGGCGGGCCTGGCATGCCGGCAAGTCGTTCTGGAAAGGCGAGCGGGACATCAACTCCAGCTCGATCGGCATCGAGATGGTCAATCCCGGTCACGAACACGGCTATCGCCCCTATCCGGAGGCGCAGGTCGCGGCGGTGATCGACCTGTCCGCGGACATATGCGCCCGTCACGGTATCCCCGCCACCGGCGTGCTGGCCCATTCCGACATCGCGCCGGAGCGCAAGGAGGACCCGGGCGAGTTGTTTCCCTGGGACCGTCTGGCGGCGGCCGGGGTCGGCCTGCATGTGGCGGCGGAGCCCGTTTCGGGCGGACGGTTCTTTCAGGAAGGCGACACCGGCCAGCCGGTCGAGGCGCTGCAGTCGATGCTGGCGCTCTACGGTTTCGAGATGCCGATCAGCGGCACCTTCGATGCCCGCACGCGGCTTGCGGTCGCCGCGTTCCAGAGGCGACACCGGCGCGCGCGTGTCGACGGCATTGCCGACATGTCGACGATCACCACCCTGCACCGCTTTCTGCAGGAGGTGCCGAAGCTCGGCTGACGCGGGGCGGCGATCGTGACGATTTGCCAAGGGAGGCAGACCTTCGCCGCCTGCGTGCCACCGGAGCGGGACATCAGCGCCACGAAGTGGCCGTATTGTCCGGTATCTGCATGTTTTAGCCAGATTTTATCGATAATATTGTAACATTTCGTGATCATCCCGGTCGGATTTTCGTCTTACCGCACCGTCATACCCCCGCCCTCTCAACAACGACAACCAGTCTTGAAGGTCGGTACATGACGATTTCTCTCGCGCCGCGTCTCGTTGGCGCACTCTTTCTGGCTCTCACCGCCGCGGCATGCCAGACCGCATCCGTTTCAACGACCACCGTTGATCCGAAAATCCTGGAAGCTGGCGGCCGTGTCGCGAAATACGATGCGATCATCCGTGCCGAGGCGCGCAAGCATGGCGTTCCGGTGAAACTGGCCCATGCGGTGATCAGCGTCGAGAGCAACTACAATGCGCGGGCACGCGGTCGCGCCGGGGAAATCGGCCTGATGCAGATCAAGCCCCAGACCGCGCGAGGCGAGGGGTTCCGTGGCAGCGCCAAGGCACTCTATGATCCGAAAACCAACATCACTTTCGGCATGCGTTATCTCGCCGGCGCCCACAAGAAGGCCGGCGGCGACGTTTGCGGCACCATCCTGCGCTACAATGCCGGACACTACGCCAAGCGGATGAACCCGGTCAGTCGCCGCTATTGCTCCAAGGTGAAACAGATCCTGGCCCGCGGCTGACGCATCGTCCGGTGCGGCGATCAGCGGGGGCGCGTGGTGGACCGGACAACGGATGGAGGTGCGGGAACATCTTCCGCCAGATCCTCGTCCGCGGCAATTCCGGTGACGGTCTCGGCGAGCGAGATCACGCCGGCCCAGATCGGCAGGTTGTAGTCTTCCTCGTCATCGACGGGCGGCCCGTCGCGGCGCTTCATGGTGACCTGTTCGACATCAAGTGCGAGCACGCCGGTGGCATTGAATTCCTTTGCGGTCATTTGCCGGACTTCGTCCCAGCGACCGGGAAGCAGGCGGTTCGTCAGCGCGACAAGCGCCGCTTCCTTCTCCACCGCGTTGACCACGTGCCGGGCCTGCGCGTGAACCACCACCGAACGGTAGTTCATCGAGTGGTGGAAGGCGGAACGGGCCACGACGATCCCGTCCAGCAATGTCACCGTCAGGCACACGGGCGCGCGTTCCTCAACACCCTTGACGATGCGCGTCGCCTTGGCGCCGTGGATGTAGAGCTTCCTTCCGATCCTGGCGTGCAGCATCGGGATGACCATCGGCCTTTCGTCGGCGACGAACCCGACATGGGCGATGCGGGCCGCGTCGATGACCGCCCATGCCTCGGCCGGATCGGAGACCTCACGCTTTCCGACCCTGACCCGGGCGTGCCGGGGCAGGGTGGCGCGCTGCCGGCGTCCGATAGTGTCGATTTTCGTCATGATTGGCATTCCCGTGTTTCGCGACGGGGAATGTGCCATTAAACTGGTCCCAAGAAAGATCCACTTTCAGGATTGTTGAAGGACCAGAAAATGCTGGACGGCATCCTGTCGCTCGATCGCGACCTCCCGGTTCCCCTGCCCGAGCAAGTCTATCGCGGCCTGAGGGGGGCGATCGGCGAGGGACGTTTCTCCACCGGCACCCGGCTGCCATCCAGCCGTGCGCTGGCGACATCCCTTGGTATCTCCCGCAATACGGTCAACGCGGCCTACGAACTGCTGGCGGCGGAAGGCGTCGTGTCCGTGCGCCCCGGCTCGGCTCCGCGCGTTGCAGAGCACGGGGGACTGCGTCCTGAAGGCTCGGCGGGCGAAGACGGCGTGCAGAAGATCGCCCTGTCGCGGCGCGGGCGGGTGATGAGCGCCGATCCCTGGGGCAAGTCGGGGCGGCGGCGCGGCGGACGGCTTGAGCCCGGGTCTCCGGCCCTCGACTGTTTCCCCAAGGACGCCTGGGCGCAGACGCTCAGGCGGGCGGCCCGCAACGTGCGTGGCCGGATGATGTTCTACGAGGAAACGGCGGGATATCCGGCGCTGCGCGACGCGCTGGCGGACTATCTGACCCAGGACCGCGGAGTGCGCGTCACGCCCGGCCGGGTTCTCGTCATGCCGTCGACACAGGCCAGCCTGCAACTTGTGGCGCAATGCTTGGCAGATCCGGGCGATGCCGCCTGGATCGAGGATCCGGGCTATCTCGGCGCGCGCGCGGCGTTTCGCTCCGCCGGGTTGTCGGTGCAGCCGATGCCGGTCGACGGGCAGGGAGCCGATCCGTCGCCGCTTGCCGATGGTCCGTCGCCAAAACTGATCTACGTGACCCCCTCGCACCAGTACCCTCACGGCATGCGGATGACGCTGGAGCGGCGTGCCATGATCCTTGATGCGGCGCGCGCGCATGGAGCCGTTGTGCTGGAGGACGACTACGACAGCGAGTTCCTGTTTTCCGGCCGGCCCCTGGCGGCGATGCAGGGACTGGGAGCGGACGGCGAGGTGATCTATCTGGGCACCTTCTCGAAGAGCATGCTGCCGGGAGTGCGGGTCGCCTACATGGTGGTTCCGGAGTATCTGGCCGGCCCGCTGGCGACCGCGCAACGCGTGTCCGGCATGCTGGCCAGCGTGGTGACGCAGGCAGCGCTGGCCGATTTCATTGTGTCCGGCCGCTATCGGGCTCATCTGAAGCGCATCCAGGGGATCTACCAGGCACGCGGGGCCGCACTTGCGGGCGCGCTGCGGGCACGCCTCGGCGGGCTGGCAAGCGTCGCGGATCCGGTGGGCGGTGTGCAGCTTGCCCTGAGGTTTCGCGATCCGGTTGACGATCTCGAGGTGGCGCGGCGCGTCAATCAGCTGGGCTTCGGTGTCGCGTCGCTCTCCTCCTATGGCATTCGCTGCCGGCAGAGCGGCCTTGTCATCGGCTTCGCGGGACTGGCCGAGGGAGATGCGGACGATTGCGCCCTGGCGATCGCCGGGGCGCTGGAGGAGGGCGGTCTCGACAAGACTTGACCGGACCGGTCCGGACGCCTACCAGTCGCGCGTCAGCCGGCCGGACGGCCGCTCCCGCAAGGGCGGAAACGCCGCGGGGGAGGAAAGTCCGGGCTCCACGGAAAAACGGTGCCGGGTAACGCCCGGCGGGGGCAACCCCAGGGAAAGTGCCACAGAAAGCAAACCGCCCCGGTTCCGGCCGGGGTAAGGGTGAAAGGGTGGGGTAAGAGCCCACCGCGCGACCGGTAACGGAAGCGGCACGGTAAACCCCACCGGGAGCAAAACCGAATAGGGGCGGTGCGGGATCCGCAAGGATCCCGGCCCTTTTCCAGGCCAGCCGCCCGGGTTGGTTGCGTGAGGCGTCCGGCAACGGGCGTCCCAGATGAATGGTCGTCGCGCGCGGCACTCGTGCCGCGCCATACAAAACCCGGCTTACAGGCCGGCTGACACTTTTCCCCTCATCTTCAGGCGGGTTTTTCGTCCGCGGCGTCCGGCTCGTGCCCACGCCGCCGATGTCCCGTCCCGATCTCCCTCGCCCGATCTCATTGAAACCGTTGGCTTTCGGCCCGGCGCTGCCTTTCGCACGGCTGAATCCGGGGCCTCTCGCAGGATGCAAAGCCGGTGCAACCCAATTTTAAGCTTAACCGTGGATAACCATTGGACGGTGTTTCGCGCACCGTTCGGGAGGGGGCCGAAACCATTGGATTCCATTGACGCCCATGAGGTCCCATGCTATCCCAGATTATCCCGTTTCGAGTTGTAGCAACGGGGCTAAGGCGGCGTACGGATTCAGTTCCTGTGCCGGCGTGCGGTCTGGCCGCAGGCATGGTGCACGGCGCCGATGTGTCCAGGGATCGGGAGTCAAATGGTGGCCGAGCGCAGCGCGTTCGGCGGTGGGGCGAGAGAATCGATGTCCGGCTTCGTGTCGCACTACACAAATCGACTCGACGCCAAGGGGCGGGTCTCTGTTCCTGCTCCCTTTCGCCAGGCTCTCACACGCGACGGTTTCGAAGGTCTCTACTGCTTTCCCTCGCTGCACCAGTCGGCGGTGGATGCCGGCGGGCATCAGCTTGTCAGCGAGATCCAGAAGCGTCTCGATGGCCTGACGACGCTGACCGAGGATCACGACGCCCTGTCGACGGCGCTTTTCGGCGCGAGCGAAACCCTGAAGATCGACGGAGACGGCCGGGTGATGCTGTCCGACATGATCCGCGAGCATGCGGAAGTGACCGACCAGGTGACCTTCGTCGGGCAGGGCTACAAGTTCCAGATCTGGCAGCCGGAGCGGTTCCGCGCGCATCGCGCCGATGCGATGAAGCGGGCGATGGCCGTCCTGTCTTCGCCGAAGCCTTCGGAGGCGGGGCGATGATGGCGTTGCCCAGGGATGAAGGCGCACCGCGCCATGTCCCGGTTCTCCTTTCGGAAGTTCTCGCCGCGCTCGGCGACATCGACGGCTGCGCGGTCGTTGACGGCACCTTCGGCGCCGGCGGGTATACGCGCGCCTTTCTGGATGCCGGGGCCGATGTCATCGCCATCGACCGGGATCCGAACGCCATTGCTGCCGGTCGGGCGCTTGCCGCAGGCAGCGCGGGCCGGCTGTCCCTCGTCGAGGGGCGGTTCTCCGAACTGGACGCTCATGCGCAGACGCTGGGGCGTGCTGGCGTGGATGCGGTGGTGCTTGATCTTGGCGTCTCCTCCATGCAGCTCGACGAGGCGGAGCGCGGGTTCTCCTTCCGCAGTGACGGGCCGCTCGACATGCGCATGGAGCAGAAGGGGCTTTCCGCCGCCGATGTCGTCAACCGCATGCCGCAGCGCGATCTGACCAGGGTGATCGGCATCCTGGGCGAGGAAAAGCGTGCGTCGTCCGTGTCGCGGGCGATCGCCGAGCGGCGCAAGGAGCGTCCCTTCGAGCGCACATCCGACCTGGCTGCTGTCGTCGAGAAAGTTGTCGGCCGGTCCTTCAAGGGCAAGCAGATCCACCCGGCGACGCGAACCTTCCAGGCCCTGCGCATCTATGTGAACCGGGAACTGGACGAGGTCGTCGAGGCGCTGGCCGCAGCCGAGCGGGCGCTGCTGCCGGGCGGGCGGCTGGTCGTCGTGACCTTCCACAGTCTCGAGGACCGGATCGTCAAGCGGTTCCTTGCTGAGCGCAGCAGGACGCGCGCTGGCGGATCGCGTCACCTGCCGGAGGCGGAGGTGCCGCCGGCGACATTCGAGCTGATCGCCCGCGGGGCGGTCGATCCGTCCGAGGCCGAGGTCGCCGCCAATCCGCGCGCCCGGTCCGCGAAACTGAGGGCCGCGCGACGTACCGATGCCCCGGCGCGCGAGATCGATCCGCGCGAGCTGGGTGCACCGCGTGTCGCGGAGCCCGGGCAATGGGAAGAGTAGAGCCATGAGCCGCTATACGAACGTCATCCTTGCCGTGGGCGTGCTGGCAGCAGCGGCCGCCGTCTATGACATGAAGCACGACGCGGAACGCTCGGCGGAGCATGTGGCCGCGTTGCAGCGCGAGATCGAGCAGGAGCGCGAGAAGCTCCAGCTGCTCAAGGCGGAGTGGAGCCTCCTCAACGACCCGAGCCGCCTGCAGCGGCTTGTCGAGCGCTACAACGAGCACCTGTCGCTGGAGCCGCTTTCAGTCGAGCAGATCACCCGGATCGAGGATGTGCCGGTCAAGCCGGTGCATCTGGCTCCGATCGACAGCAACGCGACGCTCGGCGGCTATGCCGGGTCCGCACCCGTGGTTCGATAGGAAGGGTGAGATGGCGGTGACGGATCAACCCGTATCCTTTCTCCAGCGTCGCGCCGTCGGTGAACGGCACGTGCCGCGCGGACCCTCGACGCATGCCGTGCGGAGCCGGGTGCGCATGGCGATGGTCGTCTTCGCCATGGTCTACATGGCGATCGGCGGCCGGCTCGTCATGCTTGGCATGAGCGAGGAGGCACGCTCGGTCTCCTATATTTCCGCGCAGGACAGCGTGGCGGCGTCACGACCCGATCTCGTCGATCGCAACGGCCAGATCCTGGCAACCGACATCAAGACGGCGTCGCTCTTTGCAGAGCCGCGCAAGATCATCGATGTCGACGAGGCGCTGGAGGGCATCGCCAGCGTGCTGCCCGAACTGGGCACCGATGCGGTGCGCAAGCGGTTGGCCAGCAACGCCGGTTTCATATGGCTGAAGCGCGAACTGACCCCGCGCCAGCGTACGATGATCCACGATCTCGGCATTCCCGGTGTCGGTTTCCTCGAGGAAAACAGCCGGTTCTATCCGGGCGGCCCGACCGCGAGCCACATCGTCGGATCGGTCAATGTCGACAATCAGGGCATCTCCGGCATGGAGCTTGCCGTCGACAAGGCCTGGCTCGGCGACCTGCAGCAGCTCGGTTTCGCCAGCGATCGGCCGATGGAGCCGGTGAACCTTGCCGTCGACCTCCGCGTGCAGCATGTGGTGCGCGACGAACTGTCGAAAGCGCTGGAGCGCTACCGCGCGATTGCCGGCGTCGGCATCGTGCTCGACGTGGAGACGGGCGAGGTGGTGGCAATGTCGTCGCTGCCGGATTTCGATCCCAATGACCGGGCGCAGGCGCTGGAGAAGGATCGCCTCAACCGCGCGTCCGGCGGCGTCTTCGAGATGGGGTCGGTGTTCAAGGGGTTCACCGTCGCGATGGCGCTCGACAGCGGCCGGGTGACGATGAACGACAGTTTCGACGCGACGCGGCCGCTGCGCGTCGGCGGGCGGACCATCGACGACTTCCATGGCAAGCGCCGGCTCCTGTCCGTGGCCGAGACCTTCATCTACTCGTCCAATATCGGCACAGCGAAGATGATGCTGAGCGCCGGCATCGACGAGCAGAAGGCGTTCATGGAGCGGCTTGGCCTGACGACGCGGCTTCAGACCGACCTTCCCGAAGTCGCAACGCCCCTGCTGCCGCCGAAGTGGAACGAGCTTGCCGCGATCACCATTTCCTTCGGCCACGGCATTTCGGTGACACCGCTGCAGACGGCGGTGGCGACCGCCGCGCTGGTCAATGGCGGCCGCCTGATCCCGCCGACATTCGCGCCGCGCACCCGCGAGGAGGCGGCGGAGCTGGCCCAGCAGGTCGTCACGCCGCAGACCAGCGAGATCATGCGTTACCTGTTCCGTCTCAACGTCCTGTCGGGGTCCGGCCGGCGCGCGGAAGTGCCGGGCTACATGGTCGGCGGCAAGACCGGAACGGCGGAAAAGATCGAGAATGGTCGCTACGTATCCAACAAGCGCCGCAATTCTTTCCTTTCTGCCTTCCCTATCGACAAGCCGCGTTACGTCGTCCTCGTGGTGCTTGACGAACCGAAGTCGGAGCGTGAGGGGGTCGGCGCGACGGCAGGCCTCAACACCGCACCGCTGACGGCCGCCATCATTCGCCGCGCGGCACCGATGCTGGGCGTGCTGCCGAACTTTGGAGAACGGACGGAGACGGTATCGATTTCCTATTGACCGGGCCGGCAGGGACGGGGTCGCACCGCAGTTCCCGCCAGGTCCTGATGACGATGCACAACGGATATTGGCGCTAGAGATGCTGTTGAAGGACCTCACCGGCGAACAGGTGCTCGCCGCACCCGAGTTCGAAGTCGAGATCGCCGGATTGTCCGCGGACAGCCGCACCGTGACCGACGGGTTCGTGTTCGCGGCGCTGAAGGGCGCCCGCACGGACGGCACACGCTTCATAGAGGCTGCCCGGGCTTCGGGCGCCGGCGCGATCCTCGTCGGCCAGGACACGCCGCTCGCGGTGCTCGGCGACGGCGCGGATCGTCGCTGACGATGACGGGACAGCTTTCCGCGCCGGACGCTGGCGCAGATGGCGGCCCGCTTCTATGAGCGGCAACCGGAAACGCTGGTGGCGGTCACCGGCACGAGCGGCAAGACGTCGGTTGCCGTGTTCGTGCGGCAGATTTTCGCCCATGCCGGGTTCGAGGCGGCGAGCCTCGGCACGATCGGGACCGTGACGAGCCGCGGCGCCCGCTATGGCAGCCTGACGACGCCGGATCCGGTTTCCCTTCACCAGACGCTTGCGCAGCTGGCCGGCGACGGCATCACCCATGCCGCGTTGGAAGCCTCCAGCCACGGGCTCGACCAGCGCCGTCTTGACGGGCTCGAACTGTCCGCCGCCGCCTTCACCAATCTGGGCCGCGATCATCTCGACTATCATCCGGACGTCGAGCATTACCTCGCGGCGAAGATGCGCCTGTTCGACACGCTGCTGGATGCGGAGCGGCCCGTCGTGCTGGAGCCGGCTGCCCCCTATGCGTGGCGGGTGGCGGCAGCGGCGCGCGAGCACGGACATCGCGTCTTCACGGTCGGGGAAGGTGGCGAGGACATTCGCCTTCTCGACATCCGTCACGACGGCTTTGCCCAGATCCTGTCCCTGGAGACCGGGGAGGGCGCGCGCGAGGTTCGCTTGCCGCTCGCCGGACGCTTTCAGGTGTCCAACGCGCTGATCGCGGCGGGTCTGGCGATCTGCTCCGGCGTGCCCGTCGACGACGCGCTCGCGGCACTTGAGGTGCTCGAAGGCGCGCCCGGGCGGTTGGAACTGGTCGGCGAGACCGACGACGGCGCGCTTGTCTTCGTCGACTACGCCCACAAGCCGGATGCGCTCGACACGGCACTGGCCGCGCTCAGGCCTTTCACGAAGGGCCGGCTTCTCGTCGTGTTCGGCGCCGGCGGCGACCGCGATCCGGGCAAGCGCCCGTTGATGGGCGCGGCGGCGCACCGCCAGGCCGACATCGTCATCGTCACCGACGACAATCCCCGCAGCGAAGACCCCGCGACCATCCGCGCGGCGATCCTCGACGGTGCGCCGGATGCGCTGGAAATCGGCGACCGCCGCGACGCCATCGAGGCGGCCGTCGGCATGCTGCAGCCGGGCGACGTCCTGTGCATTGCCGGCAAGGGGCACGAGCCCGGACAGATCGTCGGGGAGGAAGTGCTCCCGTTCTCCGACCATGAGGTTGCGCGCGCGGCGCTGGCCGCCGTTGCCGAAAGCGACCTGTTCGGCGCCCTTGAGGATGACGGCCTCGGTCCCGACCTCGACCTCAACCTCGACGACGCGCTGGAACAGGCGCTCGCTGCGACATTCGAGCCGGACGCGGGAAACACGGCGGAGGAAGAGTGGGCCGAACTTCCGCACGTGGACGGAGACCAGGCAGAGGACGGGGCACAGCAAACCGCCGGGTCTGAAGCAGAGACAGACCCTGCCGAACATGCGGGGCTCTCCGACGACGACGTGCTTGACGAGCTGTTCGCCGAGGGAGACTTCTCCGAAGCCGAAGCCGAAGCCGAAGCCGAAGCCGAAGCCGAAGCCGAAGCCGAAGCCGAAGCCGAAGCCGAAGCCGAA
>NZ_JBLXFR010000015.1:0-79327 GCF_048261845.1 Stappia sp.
CGTATGACCTCAGGCAGGCGAGCGACCGCGATGCCGACGCCGATGCCGATACCGATGCCACCGACACGGCGCCCTCGCCGCCGAACGTGCGGGCGGTGGTGACGCGGGAGGTGGCGCGCAGGATCTTCGGCGGGTCGGGCACGGGAACCGACGGGAACGGCGGCACTGTCGATATCTCCACGGCGGCGGGCAGCACCGTGTCGACCTTCGGCGCGGCCTCTCACGCGATCCTGGCCCAGTCGCTTGGCGGCGGGGGAGGCGATATCGGCCATGTCGAGGCGCTGAGCCTTGCGGCGGGCGAAACGGCACCGGCGACGGAAACCGCCGGCACGGCGAGCTCGACCTATGATTTCACCGTCGCGCTGGGCTCGGCGGACCATTCGCGGACCAGTTCGTCGGGCGACAGCCGTGCGACACTGGCCGCCGGAGCTTCTGCGACGACCTCCGGCACCGGATCCCGCGCCGTGCTGGCCCAGTCGATCGCAGGCGGAGGCGGGACGTTCGCCACGGTGCTCGGCAGCACCCATATGGCGGGAGACGTGCCCACGGCGACATTCGATGTCACCCTCGGCGGCGAACAGGGCCACAGCGGCCACCCGGCGCGAAGCGGGACGGCGACGGTGACGTTCGGCCATGCGGGAGGCGCGAACGCCGCCAGTGTCATCACCGCCGCCGACCTGTCGCACGCCCTGGTGGCGCAGTCGGTCGCCTCGGGCGGCGGCAGCGCCGGCGTGATCATCTCCGACACGCTCTCCATTGCCGACCAGCGGATCACGGCGCGCCTTGGCGGGCGCGGCGCGGCGGAGGGGGCCGGGGGGCTCGCCAGCGTCGCGGCGACCGGAAACATCGCCACGGCGGGCGTCAACTCCTTCGGCATCCTGAGCCAGTCGATCGGCAGCGGCGGCGGCGAGTTCTTCGCCGGCCTGGCGCACGGAGCCTCGGCAACGCTGCAGCTCGACTTCGGCACGGAACACGCCGGATACGCGAGCGCCGGCGAGGCGAAGGCAACGCTTTCCGGCACGGTTGCAACCCATGGCAACCTCTCCCAGGGGATCGTGGTGCAGTCGGTCGGCGGCGGTGGCGGCGTGGCGACGGTCAATGCGGACGCTGTCGGCACGCTCAACCTCAACGCCACGTTCGGACGCACGACGGCAACCGGCGGGAACGGGGGCCGCGCAACGGTCGACCTCGCCGGCGGCCACGTGGTCACGGGCGGGGATTTCGCCTTTGGCGTGCTGGCGCAGTCGATCGGTGGCGGCGGCGGACTGCTTTCGGTCGACGCGGGATCCGGCACGGCGATCTTCGACCTGAGATTGCACACGGGCAGCGGCGGCACGGGCGGCGCCGTCGACGTGTCGCTGGACGGAGCGAGTTCGATCACGACCTCGGGCGCCCACGCGCATGGCATCTTCGCCCAGTCGGCGGGAAGCGGCGGCGGGCTGGCGCTGATCGACGGCGAGACAATCGGGATCCCGTCCGGGCCGACGACCCCTGCTTCGGCGTCGGCCGGCGGCGGGGCGGTCACGGTGACCTCGCATGGCGACATTCGCACGAGCGGCGCCTATTCGGACGGCATCTTCGCCTATTCGGCCAGCGGCGGGGCCCTGGTGGTGGAAAGCGACAATGGCGGGCGGATGATCGCCGGTCATGAAACCGGGCGGCAATCGGGCCAGGTGAGGGTGAACCAGCGCGGCACCGTCTCGGTGAGCGGGAACCACGCCTCGGCGATTTCCGCGCTGGCGCGCAGATCCGACGGGACGGCGATCTCGCTCGACATCGGCGGCAGGGTGAGCGCCGCGGGCGAGGAGGGAGCGGCCATTCGCGCCGTCAACGGCACGACCGGCTCGTTTGCGCATGGCGGCAATTCGACGATCACGACCAGTGTCAATGTGCGCGAGGGCGCCGTCGTGCTGGCCCGCGACGCTGCCACGGCCACCAACGCCATCATGATCGACGACGCACTGGGACGGTTCTCGCTCGGCATTGACGGCACGGTCGCCGCGGTCGGCGCGGATGGCGGCAGGATCGCCAGCTATGGCGGCCGGCAGACCGCGATCCGCACCAATGGCGACGGGCGGATCGATATCGGCGCCAGCGGCGGCATCGAGGGAACCATCGAGGTGGATCGTGGCACCGTCTCGGTGACGAACAACGGGGTGATCGACGGATCGCTGATCAATGCCGGCCTCTACACGCTGGGCAGCAGCGGTCGCCATTTCCTCGAGATCGATCCGGGGGCGGGAACCTCGGCGTATATTTCCGCGCTCACCGTCGAGAACGATGGCGGAACCCTCAACCCCTATCTGGCCTCTTTCGGGCACCTGGCGCATTCCGTCGAGATCGTCGACAGCGTTGGCGCGGGCTCGGTCGCCGGGCATGTGGCCAACACGCCGGTCCTGACGTTTCATACCACCAGCAGCGCCGACAGCGTTTCCGTGACCGGTGTGACGGCGAGCTTTGCCAATGCCGGACTTTCCGGCAATGCGGAAACCGTGGCACGGGCCGTGGACCCGCTGGTGCAGCGCTGGATGAACGGAGAGAGCGTCAGCCCGGAAGACGAGAACCTCTACGCCTTCCTGCTGGCGGCGGCCAACACGACGGGCAGCGGCGCATTGTCGGGCACGCTCTCGAATCATCTCGACGCGTCGCAGGACTACGATGTCGCCGTGAACCAGCACGTTGCCGCCATCTCGCATATCGACAACCTGCACAGCTGCGGAACCCAGTACGGGCCCTGGGCGGCCCTGCGCGAGGGCGAATGCAACTGGGCCAAGGCCACACACCGGATCACGGACAATTTCGCCTCGGGCAACACGGTCCGCGCTTCCGGTTTCTCCGTCGGCCGGCAGGTGGCCATCGCCGAGAACTGGCGGCTCGGTGCGGGTGCCGGCTTCAACATGAGCACCAGCAGCGGCGCGGGCGTTTCCAGCGACGGCTACGGCATTCATGCCGGCGGCGTCCTGAAATACACGCGCGATGCCTGGCTGGCCTCGGCCGCCGTGACCGGCTCCTATACGTGGGGAGAGGCCAGCCGCGTCGTCCCCCTGCCGGGCGCGATCGCACAGTCGGACCAGAAGGCGGCCGGCATCTCGGCCCGCCTGCGCATGGCGCACGCGTTCGATTTCAGCGGGGTCTTCGCGATCCCGACGCTGGATCTCGACATGTCGTGGATACACGATTTCGGCTACACGGAACGGGGCGCGGGCAGCTTCGGGCTGGCCGTCGACGCGCATGACATGTTCCTGGCCGATCTGCATCCGCAATTGCGCCTGGGCACCGATATCCGCTTCGATGGCGACCTCGTCGTGCGCCCCTATCTGGAGGCAGGCCTTGCCATCGCGCTCGACGGCGAGCACCGGATGAACCAGTCCTTCACCATGGGCGCCCTGGCGGGAACGAAGTTCTCCGTCGCGACGGATCGCGAAAGGGTGCGGGGGACGGTCACCGCCGGATTGAGCGTGCTGCAGGGCGAGCGCTTCGAGGCGAAGCTCCGCTACAATGGCAGCTTCGGCCGGGAAAGCCGCTCCCATGCGGCGAGTTTCAAGTTCGGCCTGCATTTCTGAAGGGCGAGGCTGCCGGCTTGACTTTGCCGCCGCGATCCCCCAACTCTCAGAACATGTTCAAGACCGGGTATCCTTCTCCGAACCTTCACAGGGTGTGTCCCATCGCGGGACACTAGCCCCCGGCCCGGTCGCGTCGCGCCCCGGCCGCGGGGCACAGGCTGACATCCCTGCCTTGCAGGACGATGCGCAGCCACACACGCGACATACATCATCCCAAGATACCGAAACCGGACCCGACAGCGCACGAGATGCGCCAGCGGGCCGCATATCCCGCAAGGAGAGCCGGACATGGCTTCCCAGACGAAGAAGCATCGCAAGCCCGCCATCCGCATGATCCGCTCCGACCACGAGCGCCTGTCGGGGCTGGCCGACAACTTCCTCGCCAGAAACCCGGCCGTTGCCGAGGAGCTCCTTGCCGAACTCGATCGCGCGCGCATCGTCGCGGACGGGCGGATTGCCGATGATGTCGTGCGCATGGGCTCGAAGGTGCGGTTCACCACGGATGCGGGAGAGGACCGCTCCGTGCGGCTGGTCTTCCCCGTAGATGCCGATATCGCCGAAGGGCGGATTTCCGTGCTTACCCCGATCGGGGTGGCCCTGATCGGCCTTTCGGCTGGCCAGTCCATCGACTGGACCGGGCGGGACGGGCGCACCCACCGGCTGACCGTGGAAAGCGTCGAGGCGCCTGCCGGCATTTCCGCCGACGAGGCCGTCGGCGAGCCGCGACCGGTATCGTGACCCATCTCCGGTCTCCACGCGACCTCTCGCTGAGCGGAGGTTGCCTTATCGCAGGATCGTAGCCCCTGTGTCGCATCACGCGGCCAGGGGATCCCTCCATTTCGTGTCACGACAACCGCTCCCGCAGCGGAGCGATGGAGACCTGCGATGTTGAACGAGACCTGTATCCTGACCACCAAGGATTTCACCATCCTCGAGGCGATGCGCGACCGTCATGTCGACCCGCACGACCCGCTGGCGCCGATCCTGGCGCGAAAGCTGAAGACCGCGCGGATGGTCCTGCATGACGATATCCCCGGCAATGTGGCGACGCTGAACAGCCGCGTGACGTTCCGGGTCGATGGCGCATGCGCCGAAACGCGGGTGCTCTCGCACGAGCGGATGAACCTCTTGGTGGGTGTGTTCCAGCCGATCACGACGCCGCGCGGGCTGGCGCTGCTGGGTCTTGCCGAAGGGCAGGAATACCGTCTCGTCTGGCGCGGCCTGGAAGAACGCGTCGTGCTCGATGCGGTGAACTACCAGCCGGAAGCGGCCCGCCATGGAAGGCTGCGGGACGGCGGCCCGGCGACGGGTACCGCGGGGCGGTTTCATGCCTCGCCGGGCATGCACGGGTTGAGGCTCGTTCACGGTGCCCGCGCGGATCGCGGCGGAGAGGCCGCCGGCGACTGACGAGGGGGGGAGTCCTGGCCGGTTGCCAACCGGACCAGGGTGGCAAGCATCAGGGCCGCCCCCTGTTCGATGTCGGGCCAGTGCGTGAATTCCTCCGGGGAGTGGCTGACGCCATCGCGGCTTGGAACGAAAACGAGGGCGGCGGGGCACAATGCCTGCATCGTCTGCGCGTCATGTCCGGCACCCGAGGGCATGTCGAGCGCGGCAAGGCCGAGGCGCGCGGCCTCCTGGCGCAGGATGTCCGTCAGGCCGGGATCGAGCGTCACCGGCGCCATCGGGCTCTGTTCTTCCATCATGCAGGTGAGCCCGTTCGAACGGGCGGCGTCAGTGATGCTGTCTTTGACCGCGTCAACGAGCGTGGCCATCGTCGGGCCGTCGGTGTCGCGGATGTTGACGATGAAATCGGCGCGGCCCGGCACCGTGTGCATGAAGTTCGGCCGGATATCGAGCTTGCCGATGGTGATGCGGCTGTTCTTGCCGCCATGCCGGGCGATTATCTCGGGAATGGCATGCGCAACGGCGGCCGCGCCGGCGAACGCGTCGGCGCGCAGGTGCATCGGCGTGGTGCCGGAATGGTTGGCCTTGCCATCGAGGCGGACCGCCAGGTTGACGAGGCCGGTCACGGTGTGGGCGATGCCGACGGGAATGCCCAGCTCTTCCAGGACGGGACCCTGCTCGACATGCAGTTCCAGGAAGGCCGTCACGGAGCCGGGCGCGCGTGCCGCCGTCAGCGCGTCGCGGGCATCAAGGCCGCAGGCCCGCATCGCATCGGCCAGCCGCGTGCCGTCTGCGTCGACGGCGGCATCCAGCTGTTCCGCCGTCACCTGCCCGGCAATCGCCTGGGACCCGAGCATGCCGCCGAAGCGCCCTTCTTCTTCCGCCGTTGCCACCACCTCGACGGCGACGGCCGGTGCGATCCCGGCATCGCGCATCGCGCGCACGCATTCCAGCGCGACGCAGGCACCCAGCGCGCCGTCGAAGGCACCGCCTTCCGGCACGGTATCAAGGTGGGACCCGACCATGATCGAGGGACCGTCCGCCGGGCCGAAGCGGCCGAAGACATTGGCGACGCCGTCGCGGCTGACCGCCAGGCCGTCCCGGCGCATCTCCTCCATGAACCAGTTTCGCACGGCCATGTCGGCCTGCGAGTAGCCGATGCGGTTGAGGCCGCCGGTCAGGGGGTTTTTTCCGAACGCGTTGACACCGTCAAGCAGGGCCCGCAGGCGGGAGGAGTTGATGCGCGGGGTGTGCTCGGACATGTCTCTTGCCTCTTTTGCGGGTGCTTGCGGGCGGGGCGGCGCGCGTGCCCAGCATGGCCGGTAATTTATTATGATAAAAGGTTGCACATTCCAATATTATCAGAATTAATTACCGGGCGCGAATGGAGGACACGCGATGAAAAAGCTTCTGGCAGCCGCCATCACTGCTGCGGGGGTGTTGCTGGCATCACCGGCGCTTTCGCAGACACCGCCCAACGTTCTGGTCGTCGGCCAGATCGCGGAGCCGAAATCCCTGGACCCGCACGCCGTGACCGCGGTCAACGATTTCCGCATCCTGGTGAATGTCTATGACGGGCTGACCCGCTACAGGGACGGAACGCTGGAGGTGGAGCCTTCGCTCGCCGAAAGCTGGACGATCTCGGACGACGGGAAGACCTACACGTTCAAGCTGCGTGAGGGTGTCGTCTTTCATGACGGGACGCCCTTCAACGCCGAGGCGGTGAAGTTCAATTTCGACCGGATGCTGAACGAGGATCACCCGTTCCACGACACCGGCCCGTTCCCGCTCGCCTTCTTCTTCTCGGCGATCGAGAAGGTGGTGGCGGTCGACGAGACCACCGTCGAGTTCCGGCTGACGGAGCCGTTCGCGCCCTTCCTGTCCAACCTTGCCTATCCGACCGGGCTGATCGTCTCGCCGGCGGCGGTGGAAAAGCACGGCAAGGATTTCGGCCGCAATCCGGTCGGCACCGGCGCCTTCCGGTTCGCCGAGTGGGACGCCAACGCCAAGCTGGTGGTGACCCGCAACGAGGACTACTGGGACGGTCCGGCGCCGCTCGAGGCCGTCATCTACCGGCCGATCACCGACGCCAACACGCGCATCGCGGAGATGCTGTCGGGCGGTCTCGACGTCATGGTCGAGGTGCCGCCCGACAACCTGACGCAGCTGCGGGACGATGCCGCCTTCACCGTTCACGAGCAGGCCGGGCCGCATGTCTGGTTCCTGATCCTGAACACGAAGGAAGGCCCCTTCGCCAGCAAGGAAATCCGTCAGGCGGCCAATTACGCCATCGACAAGAAGGCGCTGACCGAGAACATCCTGCAGGGCACGGCCGCCATTGCCGCCGGTCCGACGCCGCCGGCCTTTGCCTGGGCCTATAACGAGGACCTTGAGCCCTATCCCCACGATCCGGAAAAGGCGAAGCAGCTCCTGGCCGAGGCCGGTTATGACGGCGCGGAACTGACCTTCTACGTCACCGAGGGCGGTTCGGGCATGCTCGACCCGGTCGCCATGGGCACCGCGATCCAGGCGGACCTGCAGGCCGTCGGCATGAAGGTTAGAATCGAGACCTATGAGTGGAACACCTTCCTCGGCAAGGTGAACCCGGGGCTCGAGGGCAAGGCCGACATGGCGGAGATGGCCTGGATGACCAACGATCCGGACACATTGCCGTTCCTTGCCCTGCGCTCGGAAGCCATGCCGGACAAGGGCGGCTTCAATTCCGGCTACTACGCCAACGAGAAGGTGGACGAGCTGCTCGACAAGGCGCGGGCGGTCACCGACCAGGGCGAGCGGGCGAGGCTCTACAAGGAGATGCAGGAGATCGTCCATGAGGACGCGCCCTGGGTCTTTGTCGCCAACTGGAAGCAGAACGCGGTCACCGGCGCCAATGTCGAGAACTTCAAGCTGCAGCCGTCCTTCTTCCTGATGCTGCAGGACGTCGCCAAGCCCTGAGGGAGGCGACATCGCATCCGACCGCCCGCTCCCCTCGCATCCGGGAGCGGGCGGCCCCGGCAATGGAAGCGCACCGCGCCCCGAACGAGACGCAAAAGGGCCTCACGCATGGCAGCCTATATCGCCAAGCGCCTTCTTGCCGCGATCCCGGTCCTGTTCGGATTGTCGGTCATCGTCTTCCTGATCATGGCGATGATCCCGGGCGATCCGGCAACCGCGATCCTCGGATCCTATGCGACGCCGGAAAACGTCGCCAAGCTGAACGCGGATCTCGGCCTCGACAAGCCCCTGCCGCAGCAATACCTGATCTGGCTCGGCAACATCCTGCAAGGTGATTTCGGCCGCTCCTACGCGCTCAACCGGCCTGTTCTCGACGAGGTGCTGGAGCGGTTCTCCGCCACGCTGATCCTTGCCGGCACGGCGCTGGTCCTGTGCTCGATCCTCGGCCTCGTGGCCGGCGTCGTCTCGGCCGTGCGCCAGTACGGCCTCGCGGACAAGGCGATCACCGTCCTCGTCCTCATCGGCATCTCGACACCCTCGTTCTGGCTCGGCCTGCTGCTGATCCTGGTGTTTGCCGTCAAGATCCGTCTGTTTCCGGCGAGCGGCATGTACGCCATCTATGGCGGCGGCGACCTGCCGGACCTCCTGCACCACCTGTTCCTGCCGGCGCTGACGCTGGCGGTGGTCGCCACCGGCGTGATCGCCCGGCTGACCCGCACGGCGATGCTGGAGGTGCTGCGGCAGGACTATATCCGCACCGCCCGGGCCAAGGGGCTGACCGAGCGCCGGGTGATCTATCGCCATGCCTTCAAGGCGGCGCTGGTCAGCGTCATTCCCGTCATCGGCATCCAGGCGGGCTTCGTGCTCGGCGGCGCGGTCTATATCGAGACCGTGTTCCAGTGGCCGGGGATCGGCTCGATGCTCGTCAACGCGATCTCGACGCGCGACCTCCTGCTGGTGCAGGGCGGGGTCGTTGTCGTCGCGGCTGCCTATGTCCTGTTCAACCTGGCGGCGGACGTCGTCCAGACCCTGCTCGATCCGAGGTTGCGCTGATGAGTGACACCGCCGCCGCCGGTTCCGCAGGCAGGACGCGCAAGGCCCGAAAGCGGGGCAGGCCGGGCCCCGTGCGGCTGCTTCTCAACAACACGCTGGCAACGACCGGGCTCGCCGTGCTTGTCGCGATCGTGCTTGCGGCGCTTGCCGCGCCCTTGCTGCCCCTGCCCGATCCCGATGTCACCGCGCCGGCCGACCGTCTCCTCAGGCCGCTGGCCGAGGGGCATCTCCTGGGCACCGACGCGCTCGGCCGCGATATCCTGTC
This sequence comes from Stappia sp., assembly GCF_048261845.1. Lineage (GTDB taxonomy): Bacteria > Pseudomonadota > Alphaproteobacteria > Rhizobiales > Stappiaceae > Stappia. The sequence continues at coordinate 9,241 of NZ_JBLXFR010000015.1, forward strand.
CCGGCTGGTCTGGGGAACGCGGGTCAGCCTTGCCGTCGGCCTGTCGGCGACGCTGATCGCCGCCTTTTTCGGCTCTCTGATCGGGCTTGTGGCGGGATATGCGGGCGGGCGGACCGACACGCTCCTGATGCGCGGCATCGACATGGTCATGGCCTTTCCCTACATCCTGCTGGCGCTGGCGATCGTCGCAGCGCTCGGGCCTGGCCTCGTCAATGCGCTCTATGCGATTGCCGTGATCAACATCCCCTTCTTCGCCCGCAACATCCGGGGCATTACCATCGGCCTGTCGCGGCGCGAGTTCGTCGATGCGGCGCGCCTGTCGGGCAAGTCCAACGCGGCGATCCTGTTCGGCGAAGTGCTGCCCAATGTGCTGCCGGTGATCATCATCACCATGTCGACGACGATCGGCTGGATGATCCTGGAGACGGCGGGCCTTTCGTTCCTGGGGCTCGGCGCGCAGCCGCCGCAGGCGGATCTCGGCTCGATGCTTGGCGACGGACGCAAGATCCTCTTCACCGCGCCGCATGTCTCGATCGTGCCCGGGCTGATGATCTTCGTGCTGGTGATGAGCATCAACCTGTTCGGCGACGGCGTGCGGGACGTTCTCGACCCAAGGCTCAAGTCCGGCGCGCTGACGCGTCCCGTGGCGCGCACGGCGGTGGACCGCGCGCGCGAGGCGCATCCGCGCAAGCATTCGGACAGCGTGCTCGACGTCGTCGGCCTCAACACGCAGTTTCATGTCGGGGGAGAGACCTACCGGGCCGTCGGCGGCGTCGACCTGCACCTGAAACCGGCTGAGTGCCTGGGGATCGTCGGCGAATCCGGGTCGGGCAAGTCGGTGACCGCCATGTCGCTGATGGGGCTCGTTCCAACCCCGCCCGGCCGCATCACCGGAGGGTCCGCGTGGCTGGAGGACGAGGACCTCTTCTCCGTCAACGACGAGCGCATCCGGCAATTGCGCGGGGCCGATGTCAGTCACGTCTTCCAGGATCCCCTGTCGACGCTGCATCCGCTGTTCACCATAGGCGACCAGCTCACCGAGGCGATCATGGCGCACCGGCCGATGCGACGCTCGGAGGCCGACCGGCGCGCGGAGGAGCTGCTGCGGCTGGTGCGCATCACCAATCCGGCAGAACGGCTGAAGGTCTATCCGCACGAATTGTCCGGCGGCATGCGCCAGCGCGTGTGCATCGCCATGGCGCTGGCCAACGATGCCAAGGTGATCATCGCCGACGAGCCGACAACGGCGCTGGATGTCACGGTCCAGGCGCAGATCCTGTCGCTGCTGGATGCGCTGCGGCGCGAGAGCAACGCGGCGATCCTCTTCATCACCCATGATTTCGGGGTGGTCTCGGCGGTCTGCGACCGTGTCGCGGTGATGTATGCGGGACGCATCGTGGAAACCGGCGAGACCGGGGAGGTGCTGGCGCGCCCGGCCCATCCCTATACCGGCAAGCTGATCGACTGCGTGCCGGTGCTCGGACAGCCTGAGAGGCGGCTGGATGCCATCGAGGGACGCCCGCCCGTCGTCAACGCGCTGCCCGCCGGCTGCGCCTTCGCGGAGCGCTGCGAGCGGGCCGAGGCCGATTGCCGGCAGGGGGACATCCCGCTGTCGCCGTTCGGCGAGGGGCGGGCGGTGCGCTGCCTGCACCCGTTGGCCGGGGAGGCCGCCAATGGCTGATCCCGTCCTTCTGGAGATAAAGAACGCCGAACGCGTGTTCGGGGGCGGGCGTACCCTGTTCGGCAGGGCCTTGCCGGCCGTCCATGCGGTGCAGGACGTGTCGCTGGACGTGCGCAAGGGCGAGACGCTGGGTGTGGTCGGGGAATCGGGTTGCGGAAAGTCGACGCTTGCCCGCCTGGTCGTCGGGCTGGACCGGCCGACGTCCGGCAGGATCACCTTCGACGGCCGTGACCTTGTTGCCGATGCGCGGCGCGATCCGAGGGCGCTGGCCCGGCGCGTGCAGTATGTCTTCCAGGATCCGGTCGCCTCGCTCAACCCGCGCAAGACCATCCGCGCGATCCTGGAAGCGCCGCTGCGCCATCTTCTCGGTCTCGACAGGCGCGCGCGCGAGGCGCGGCTGCGCGAGTTGATGGAAGCGGTCAACCTGGCGCCGGAGTTCCTCGAGCGCTACCCGCATGAATTCTCGGGCGGGCAGGCGCAGCGCATCGGCATTGCCCGGGCGCTCGCCGCCGATCCGGAGCTGATCGTTCTGGACGAGCCGGTATCGGCGCTGGACGTCTCGGTGCAGGCGCAGGTGCTGAACATCCTCGACGGCCTCAAGACCCGTTTCGGCCTGACCTATGTGTTCATCAGCCACGACCTGTCCGTGGTGGAGAGCGTCAGCGACCGTGTCGCGGTGATGTATTTCGGACGGGTCGCCGAAGTCGGCCCGGCAGGGCAGATCTTCGCGGCGCCCCGGCATCCCTATACGCATCTCCTGCTGAAATCGGCGCCGGTGCCGGGCCGGCGCTCGCTCATTCCCGAAGATGCCAACACCGAGTTGCCGGATCCCTACAATCCGCCGCCCGGCTGCGCTTTCCATGCGCGCTGTCCGCGTGGTACGGACGTCTGCCTTGCGACGCACCCGCCTCTTGAACCTGCGGCAGGCGCGGCGGCGCACGAGACGGCCTGCCACCATCCGGTGGACACGGAAAGACAGACAGGGGGAAACGGGAGGGGAGATGTCTGACCTTGACCCGACGGCGCCCGCGCCGATGCTCTCGCAGCTTTCCGCCATCCTGCGCCGGCCCAAGCGGCCCGACATCATTGCCGACAAGATCCGGGAGATGATCGTCGCGCAGGGGCTCGCTCCCGGCGACCGCGTGCCGCATGACTGGCTGCTGCCCGAAACGCATGGCGCCTCGCGCGGGACGTTGCGCGAGGCGCTGAAGGTCCTCGAATTCCAGGGGCTGACGACCAGCAAGACCGGACCGGGGGGCGGTGTCTTCGTGTCCAGCGTCGGCGCCGGCCAGGCGATCCGCCTGCTCGACAACCTGTTCCTGTTCCAGCCGCCGTCGATCGCCGACATCTATGCGATCCGCAAGGAACTGGAGCCGCTGCTGGCGGCGAGCGTCGCCGGCAAGCTCTCCGAGGAAGCCTTTGCGGCGCTGCGCCAGACCATCCGCCTCTACGAGAGCGAACCGCAGACAGCGGAAGAAGAATACAAGCAGCGGCTGGCCGAACTGGATTTTCATCTTGAACTGGCGCGGCGCACGGACAACGCGCTGCTCGGGTTCGTCTGCATCTTCCTGGTCAGCCTGCTGCGCGACATGACCGCCTGCCGGGCGATCTACCGCAAGGCCAACCCGTCCCTTCGCGAGACCGGACTGGACTACCAGGTCCGCCTGTTGCGCGCCATCAAGGCGGGGGATGCGGACGGTGCCTGCCGGATCATGCGCGAACACATGATCGCGGCAGAGGCCTACATGCTGGAACACGCCGAGTTCGTGCGCGGCTAACCGGCGCGCCCGAGCGAGACCTTCCCACCCTGCACAGCGCACGACAGCGACGCACAAGCGATGCTTGCATGGCCGCGCCTGTTTCCCCTTCTGCTTTTGGTCCGCTCCTCCGGAGGCATGTTTCCATGCGCCCGGCATTTAGGAAGCTCATTCTCCGATGGACGAAAATTTCATCTCGATTAGAATGTATGAACCATGAAAATGCGATTTTGGGGTATGAAAGATGCAAATTGACGAGTTTGATCGAAAGATACTATCCACAATTCAAGATGATGCTAGTCTGTCCGTAGCTCAAATATCTGAGCGCGTAGGTCTTTCGACCACGCCATGCTGGCGACGGCTTCAGAAACTTGAGCGCGAAGGATATATCGATGGCCGCGTAACGCTTTTGAATCAAAGCAAAATCGGCCTCGATCTTACGGTTTTCGTGATGATACGAACCAGCCACCACAACACCGAGTGGCTGGAAAAATTCAACAAGGTGGTGGGTCTTTTCCCTGAAATCGTCGAAGTGAACAGGCTGGCCGGTGAGTACGACTATCTGCTGAAAGTGATCACTCGAAGTAACTCGTCATATGACGCGTTCTACAAGAAGTTCATCAATCTAATCGAGTTGAATGATGTCACATCCTGTTTCTCAATGGAGCAAATCAAACGAAGCACGAGGCTTCCGCTCGATGCTGTCGGAGGGGGCGCCTGAGGCCCTGATCGATGCCATTCGCGCCGGCGTCATCGGCGAGGGGCAGGCGATCGCGACGCCGTTCGGCACCCGCCCTCTCGTCTATGCGGACTATGTGGCTTCGGGGCGTGGCCTGACGTTCATCGAGGACCTCATCCGCTCGCAGCTCCTGCCCAATTACGGCAATACCCACACCGAAACCTCCCATACCGGGCGCCGGACAACGCGGCTGCGCGAGATTGCCAGGGATGCGATCCGCAAGTCGGTCGGCGCCGGTTCCGGCCATGCGGTGATCTTCACCGGCTCGGGGGCGACCTCGGCCGTCAACAAGCTTGTGCGGGCCCTGCAGCTGAATGGCACGCTGCCACGGCGGTCCGAGCTTGCCGGGCTGGCCGAGGCCGACAGGCCGGTCGTGCTTGTCGGCCCTTACGAGCATCACTCGAACGACCTGCCCTGGCGGGAGAGCGGCGCGCGCATCTGCAGGATACCGCTGGACGCCGATGGCGGCATCTGCCTTGCGACGCTGCGGCGTGAACTGGAGGCGGCGTCTTCCCATGTCGCGAAGATCGGCGTGTTTTCCGCCGCGTCGAACGTCACCGGGATCAAGAGCGACATCCGGGCGATCGCACGCCTGCTGCATGCGCATGACGGATTGTTCTTCTGCGATTTCGCGGCCGGTGCGCCCTACATGCCGGTGTCGATCGCGGAGAGCGCCGCCGGAGCCGCAGACCAGCCCGACGCATTGTTCCTGTCTCCGCACAAGTTCATCGGCGGTCCGGGCGCCTCGGGCCTGCTGGTCTGCGACGCCTCGCTGTTCGAGGGAATCGAGCCGACGATGACCGGCGGCGGCACCGTCAGCTACGTCACCGCGACCGGCCATCGCTACGTCTCAAGCGTCGAGCGGCGCGAGGAGGCGGGAACGCCGAACATCATCGGCGACATCAAGGCGGGCCTGGTTCTGGAACTGAAGGACCGGGTCGGCGCGCAGGAGATCGAGCGGCGCGAGGCGGTGATGGTCGAGCGCGCCATGCGCAGCTGGTCCGCGGACCGGAACATCGAGCTTCTCGGCCCCGCCGAGGCGGACCGCATCGGGGTTTTCGCCTTCAACATCCGCTGCGGCGCCAAGAAGCTTCACTACGGTTTCGTGGTGGCCCTGCTCAACGACCTGTTCGGCATCCAGGCGCGTGGCGGATGTTCCTGCGCCGGCCCCTATGGCCATGCGCTGCTTGGCATCGACGAGGCCGACGCGGCCCGGCACGAGGAAAAAGTCGGTGACGGGCAGGGGCTTCTTCGGCCGGGCTGGGTCCGGCTCGGGTTCAACTATTTCTTCGACGACAGGACCACGCAATACATCATCGAGGCGGTGCGGTTCGTCGCGGCGCACGGCGCGGCATTCATGTCGCTCTACGAGGTCGATCCGCGAACCGGCGTGTGGAGCGTTCCCCGTTTCGCGGCCAGGGCGCCAGCTCGTCCCGCGAGCCTGATCGACGCGTTTTGCGAAAGCGATGCACCGGCGGGCATGGGCGATGCGGTTCCCGATTTCGCCGAATGCATGGCCCGGGCACAGGAGCTCGCCGCCGAGCAGATCTCCAGTCTCGGCGTCAATGCCGCGCTCCCCGAGGCAGGCCCTGCGGCCGACTGTCTTTCCTGGTTCTGGACCCGGGACGAGATCGCGGCGCTGAACAGACAGTTGATCGAAGGCGCCGAAACTTCTATCCACGAAGCCTCCTCCCGCCCGTCGCCCACGGGCATGTCGACCGCGTTCCCGCGGACATCCTGATCACGGACCACGCCGATGTTCTCCAGCCAGCAGATATCGGATTCCCTTTGGGCGGGCGTTTCCCCGCCCCGGGCCGCCGCACCTGCGCTGAAAGGCAGGGCCGACACGGATGTGGCCGTCATCGGAGGCGGGTTCTCGGGGCTTTCGACGGCGCTTCACCTGGCGCGGGCCGGCCATGCGGTCACCCTGCTGGAGGGGAGAAGCATCGGATTTGGCGGTTCGGGGCGCAACAACGGCCAGGTCATCCCGACGATGACGGCGGCCGAGCCGGATGCGATCGAGGAACGGTTCGGAGAGGCGGGTGAGCGGTTCGTCGGGCTGGTGCGCGACAGTGCCTCCTACCTGTTCGACACGGTGCGTATTGAGGGCATCGACTGCGAGGGCGAGCAGACAGGCTGGTTCCAGCCGGCTCACCGGGAAAGCCGGATGAAACTCTCCGAGGCCCGGGTCAATGCCTGGGCGAAACGCGGAGCGCCGGTGCGGCTGCTCGACCGGGGCGAGGCGTCCCGGGTCATCGGCTCGGATCGCTGGCATGGCGGCATGTACAATCCGACCGGCGGGCATATCAATCCGCTGGCGCTTGCTCGCGGCCTTGCGTCCGCCTGCGAGACGAAGGGCGTCGTGATCCATGAGGCAAGCCCGGTCGAGACGGTCGATCGGCGTGGCGGCAAGTGGCACCTGAAGACGCGCGACGGCGAACTCGTTGCCCGTGCCGCGATGCTGGCGACCAATGCCTATACCGGGTTCCTTGCTGGTGGCCTCGCACCGAAGGTGGCGCGATCCCTCGTTCCCGTGCTGTCATGGCAGATGGCGACGACACCGCTGAGCGCGGAACAGCGCGAGGTGGTGGTGCCGGGGCGCGAAGCCGTGTCCGACACTCACGGGGACCTTCATTTCTTCCGGTTCGACAAGCGCAACCGGCTGGTGACGGGCGGTGCGCTGGCGATCGGCTACAATGGACCGGAAAGGCTGAAGGCGATTGTCGGGCGCCGGCTGCAGGAGGCCTTCCCGGTTCTCGGCCGGCCGGAGTTCGACTTCGTCTGGAACGGATATATCGGCATGACCGAGGACCGGTTCCCCTTCGTCAGCCAGCTTGGCCCGGATTTCTGGTGCTGGGCGGGCTGCAACGGGCGCGGGGTGGGGCTCTCGGTCTCGCTCGGCCGGGAACTCGCCGCCGCCATTTCGGGAATGCCGGAGGAGGAGCTGGCGCTGCCCATGTCCGACCCGAGGCCGATCCCGCTGCACAGCCTCATCAAGACCCTCGCTCCCACCGCAATGCTGCCGCTCTACAGGTGGCGGGACGGCCGCGACTAGATCGCCGCAACGACAAGCAAGAAGGAATCCCGGATGACCCAAGACACTTCCAGCGAGCCCGTTGTCACTCTCGACATGCTGAAGGCCGCCTTCGCCATGCGGGCCAAGGCCTATGCGCATATGTTCGATGTCCTGCGCGAGGCGTTTGGCGCCGACCGGGCGGTCGAGCTGATCGGCGAATCCACCCGCCGGCTCGGCAAGGACATGGGCACGAAATTCGCGCATCTGGGTCCGGACGACCTGCCCGGGCTGAAGGAGGCGTTCATCGGCGGCATTCCGTGCTCGGCACAGATGTTCGCGCCGGAGATCAAGAAATGCGACGAGGAGCGGCTCGAAATCCAGTTCCACCGCTGCCCGCTCAAGGACACCTGGGTGGAGCAGGGGCGCAGCGAGGAGGACCTCGAACTGCTGTGCAAGGCAGCCGGCGCCATTGACGGCGGGCTCTTTACAGAAGCAGGCTTTACGTTCAAAGGGGAAACCTGGACGAAAGGAAAGACCGGCTGCTGCCTCCTGAGAGTCGAGCCGGGATCGCATCAAGGGTAAGGAAACCTCGTTCCGAAACGGGGAACAAAAAGAATTCACAATTTCTTCCAGAAAACGGAGAAGGTCACTATGGAAATCTCTCGCAGGAATTCTCTCGGACTGTTTCTTGGAACGGTCGGGTTGCTTGCTCTCCCCATCAGCGCTGCTGCCGAAGGGCCGGTCTATCTGGGTTACCAGCTGCCGCTCACCGGCAATACGGCCCAGTATGGCCAGGACTTCAAGACGGCGGCGGAGATCGCCCTCAAGGATTTCAATGCTTCCGGCAAGATGAAGGTGCCGGTCGAGATCATTTTCGAGGACTCCCGTTCCGACGCCAAGGAAGGCGTCGCGATCGCCCGCAAGTTCGTCGATGACGAGCGCATCGTCGCCGCGCTCGGCGACTTCACCTCCACCGTCTCGATGGCCGCTGCCCAGGTCTACAAGCGCGCCGAGATGGCCCAGCTGAGCCAGACCGCCTCGCACCCGGACTTCGCCAAGATCTCCGAGTGGCAGTTCCGCAACATCACCACGCAGGCCCAGGAAGGCGTCTACAACGCCGACTGGATGAACGAGCAGGGCCTGAAGAAGATCGCGGTGATCGCCGAGCAGACCGACTGGGGCCAGTCGGTGGTCAAGGACTTCGCCGAGAAGGTGGAAGCCAATGGCGGCGAGATCGTCTTCACCGAGTTCTTCAACCGCGGCCTGCCGGATTTCCGCTCGATCATCACCAAGATCGAGCGCGCCAAGCCGGACGCGATCTACACGGGCTTCTTCTATGAGGACGGCGCCCAGTTCCTCAAGCAGATGAAGCAGCTGAGCGTCGAGACCCCGGTCTATTCGACCTCCGCCGCCTACAACCAGAAGCTCGTCGAGCTCGCCGGCCCGGCCGCCGAAGGCCTGTTCCTGACGGTCACCTTCCTGCCCAACAGCGAGAGCGACCACGTCAAGACCTTCGTCGACGAGTGGAAGGCCGCCCGCGAGGGTGCCGAGCCCGGCCAGTTCCCGGCCCAGGCTTACGACGCCGTGAACATCATGCTCGAGGCCGTCGCACGTGCCTATCCGGATGTCTCGCGCCAGAACGTCCGCGACGAGCTGGCCAAGACCAAGGACTTCCCGGGCGTCACCGGCGTCACGTCCTTCGACGAGAACGGCGAGGCCCTGAAGCAGCTCACCAAGGCGACGGTGACTGACGGCCAGTTCGTCCCGCTCAAGTAACGTCGCGCTTTTCCCTCCCCGGGCCTGTCGTCCGGGGAGGGAAGACGCAGCGGGGCTCCGCAGGGCCTGAGCGTAATGGGGAGCTGCCGCCACCATGACCCGGACCCCGGGGGGTGGGGAGCGCTGCCGCTACGCCTGGTTCCAGTGTTCCTAGCTCGCCAGGACAGACACCCGTGATCGATCCCTATTATCTGCAACAGCTGACGATCGGCATATCCCTGGGCATGGTCTATGCCCTGATGGCCATCGGTTTCACGCTGATCTTCGGCGTTCTCAACGTCGTCAACTTCGCCCATGGCGAGGTCTACACGATCGGCGCCTTCGCCGGCATCATGGCGATCGCCGCCTTCGGCCCGCCGTTCCTCGTCATCGTCTTCATCGTGCTGGCTGTCGGTGCGCTGGCGGGCTTCAGCCTGGAAAGGCTGGCGTTCAGACCATTCCGAAGATTCTCGGACGAAGCTTCGCTGAAATCGCGGGCCATGCGCGAGGCGACGCTGATGTCCTCGCTGGCCATGTCGATCATCGCCCGCGAAGCCATGGAGCTGCTGTTCGGCTCCGAGTTCCAGACCGTCGACATCAGCTATCTGATCAACAAGCCGATCTCGCTCGGCCCGGTCACCATCGTCAACGGCGACATCATCATCTTCGTCGTCTCGGTGCTGATGCTGGGCGGGCTGCAGTGGCTGCTGAAATACAGCTCCATCGGCCTGTCGATCCGCGCGGTGTCGAACAATCCCCTGGGCGCGAAATATGTCGGCATCAACACCGACCGCACCATCGTGCTGACCTTCGTCATCGGCTCGATGATGGGCGCGCTCGCCGGCATTCTCGTCGGCCTCTACTACGGCGCGGTGTTCCCCTCGATGGGCTTCATCCCGGGCGTCAAGGCGTTCGTCGCCATGGTCATGGGCGGGCTCAGCTCGATACCCGGGGCCGTGATCGCCGCCCTCGTGCTGGGTGTGGCGGAGAGCATGTCGACCACGTTCATGTCGTCGGTCTGGGCGGATATGGTCGCGTATCTGTTCCTGATCGTCACCCTCGTGTTCTTCCCGCAAGGGCTCTTCGGAGCGAGGAGGGAACGTGTCTAAGGACTTCATTCAGTCGGCGGGCCTGAAGCTCGCCATCCTGGCGGTGCTCTTCGTCGCCCTTCCGTTCCTCCTGGTGTCCCTGGACAAGGGCTACATCTACCAGGTGGTCATGCTGGCGCTGATCTTCTCGCTGCTGGCCGTGTCGCTGCAGCTGGTCACGGGCATTGCCGGCCTGCTGCATCTGGGCCATGCCGCCTTCTACGGCGTCGGCGCCTATATCGCGGCGCTGGCCGGGGCCGACTACGGCATCGGCTTCACCCTCGGCCTGCCGCTCGCGGGCCTCGGCGCGGCGGCCATCGCCTTCGTCGTCGCCCTGCCGACCATGCGTCTCGTCAGCATCTACTTTGCCGTCGCCACGCTCGGCATCGGCCAGATGATCTTCCTCGTGCTGCAGAACTGGGTCGAGGTGACGAAGGGACCGAACGGCGTCAGCCTGTTCTCGGGGATCGACCTGTTCGGCTACACCGTCGACAGCGAGCTGGGCATCTACTTCGTGGTCGCGACCATCGTCTGCATCTCGATCTGGGTGATCCACCGGCTGAGCCATTCCTACTACGGCAATGCCCTGCGCAGCCTGCGCGAGGACGACCAGTGCGCCGATGCGATGGGCATCAACACGGTCCGGCTGAAGATCGAGTCCTTCATGATCTCGTCCTTCTTCGCCGGCATCGCGGGCGCCCTGTGGGCCTACACGACGGGCTACATCTCGCCGGTGGACTTCGACTTCGCTGAATCGATCCTGATCCTGGCCATGGTCGTGGTCGGCGGGCTGGGCAGCATTCCCGGCGCCATCATCGGCGCCCTGCTGCTGATCCTGCTGCCCGAGGCCCTGCGCGGGGTGGGCGACATGCGCAACATCATCGTCGGCTTCGTGCTGTTCTTCTCGATCCTGTTCCTGCCCAAGGGACTGTTCGGCGAAGTTCCGGCGCTCAACTTCATCCGCCGTCAGTTCGGTTCCGCCTGGCAGGACAATCCCGACAAGCAGAAGGTGGGCTGGAAATGACCGCCATGCTCGAGGTGGACAATGTGTCCCGGCGCTTCGGCGGCCTCATGGCTGTCGACAGCGTCACCACCACCGTCGGAGAGCGGGAGCTCGTCGGCCTGATCGGCCCGAACGGCGCCGGCAAGACGACGCTGTTCAACCTGATCTCCGGCTTCACCCCCGTGTCGTCGGGCGAGATCCGCTATCGCGGCGAGAAGATCAGCGGGCTGAAGCCCTCGGTCATCGCCAACCGGGGTATCTCGCGCACGTTCCAGAACCTGCGCGTCTTCCCCAACATGACCGTGTTCGACAATGTCTCGGTCGGCGCGGTCGGAGCCATCGGCCAGAGTCCCTGGCAGGCGATCCGCTCCGGCTCGAACCGGGCGAAGGAGATTTCGGAGCGAAGCTGGGAGGCGCTGGAGAAGGTCCAGCTCACCCGGTATGCGAACGATCTTGCGGCCAACCTTGCCTACGGCAAGCGCAAGTATCTGGAGATCGCCCGCGCGCTGGCCATGAAGCCGGACCTGCTGATTCTTGACGAACCGGCGGCGGGGCTCAACGATTCCGAGACCGCCGAGCTTGCCGCCTTCATCAAGGAGCTGCATGCGGGCGGGCTGACCGTGATGCTTGTCGAGCACGACATGGGGCTCGTGATGAGCATCTGCGAGCGCATCGTCGTGCTCGCCTCGGGCAAGAAGATCGCCGATGCGGAACCGTCGGTCGTCCGGCAGAACCGCGAGGTCCTGGAAGCCTATCTGGGGGTGGACGAGTGAACGTTCTCGAAATCGAAAACCTGTCGCTGCGGATCGGTGTCCAGGACATCCTGCACGAGATCACCTTGAGCCTCGCGGACAAGGGCATTCTCGCCATCCTGGGCGCCAACGGCGTCGGCAAGACCAGCCTGATGCGGTGCATCTCCGGGATCTACCAGCCGACGGGGGGCGAGATCCGCTATGACGGCGAGAACATCGCCGGCCTGAAAAGCCACCAGATCGTGGAAAAGGGCATCCTGCAGGCCCCCGAGGGGCGGCAGATCTTTTCCAACATGAGCGTTCTGGAAAACCTGACCATCGGCGGCGGGCCGCTCGGCACGCAGGAACTCGATCACGTGCTGAAGCTGTTTCCCAAGCTGAAGGAACGGCTGAAGCAGGGGGCAGGCTCCCTTTCGGGCGGCGAACAGCAGATGCTGTGCATCGGGCGGGCATTGATGCGCAAGCCGAAGGTGCTGCTGCTCGACGAGCCTTCGCTCGGCCTTGCGCCGATGCTGGTGCGCTTCATCTTCGACCTCGTCGAGGAGATCCGGGCGGAAGGCTATGCGATCCTGATCGTCGAGCAGAACGCCAAGGCAGCGCTCCGGATCGCCGACCGGGCGGCGGTGATCGAGGGAGGCCGGATCGTCATGGAGGGCGCGGCAAGCGACCTTGCCAATGACAGCCGTGTCGCCGATGCCTATCTGGGAGGGCATGTGAGCGCGCAGTCATAGCTGCGCGTTCCTGCTGCCACGGACAGGGCACCGCGAACACGGGTGCCACACAGACGCGAAAGGACACTGCCATGACGCTTCCGATGATCGAAAAGCGCCGCATCGAGGCCGCGGTCCTCAAGCATGTCTTCGACGTGCTTGTGGAGCGGCACGGGCGCGAGGAAGCGGAGAAGGTGATCGGCGATGCCGTCTCCAACTCCGCCATCGCCCAGGGCAAGGAGTTCCGCGACAAGGAGGACCACGAGCCGGACCTCAAGGACTTCGCCGACCTGCTGCCGCTGTGGAAGATGGACGGGGCGCTGGAGATGGACGTGATCGAGGAAGGGCCGGACAGGCTCGAGTTCAACATCACCCGCTGCCGCTATTCGGAGATGTACAAGGAGATGGGGCTTGGCGATATCGGCCACCTGCTCTCCTGCAACCGGGACGGTGATTTCTGCATCGGCTACAATCCGAAGATGGAGCTGACGCGCACCCAGACGATCATGAAGGGCGCGACCCACTGCGACTTCCGCTACCGGCTGCATCGGGGCGGCGAACAGTCCTGAACGGGCGCGCTGCCGGCCGGCTTTCCAACGGCGGGACAGGGCTGTAGCCTTGACCGCGATGGCCAACGAGAAGTCCCTCACGCTCCGTCAGATCGAGGTCCTGCGCGCCGTCATGGTGGCGGGATCGATCGCCGGCGCCGCCCGCATCCTCAACGTGGCGCAGCCCGGCATCAGCCGGACGATGAAGCATCTGGAAACCTCGCTCGGCATCAAGCTCTTCACCCGCAGCGGCGGGCGATACGTTCCCACGCCGGAATCGCAGCAGGTCTTCCTGCAGCTGCAGGAAGTCCACAAGAAGCTGCTCCACCTGCAGGTCTCGATCGGGCAGATGGAGCGCGGCCACGATGTCGAGATATCGCTGGCCTCGGTGCCGAGCATTGCCAACGTGATGGTGCCCCGCGCGGCGGCCGGGCTGAAGGCACGCTACCCCGACATCCGGATGAATATCGAGATCCTCAAGATCGAGGAGGCCATCGACTTCCTGCTCCTTGGCAAGGGACAGTTCGTGTGCATGAGCCACCGCTTCGACCATCCCTCGATCGTGTTCGAGCACCTAGCGGTCGGGAACCTCGTGTGCGTTGCCCACCGGGATCATCCGCTCGCCCGGCTGGAGCGGGTCACGGCCGCCGACATCGCCGCCTTCCCGCTGATCGGCATCGACCCGGCGGATCCTTACGGGGCGATCCTTGCCGAGATCTTCGCCCGGCAGGGCCTCGATTTCCGCATCGAGATCAGGGCGCGGTTCGGCACGACGGTGCTTGGCCTGGTGCGCCAGAATCTCGGCGTTGCCGTGCTCGACAATTTCACCGTTGCCGAACTGCACGGACCGGACCGCGACATCCGCCTCGTTCCCATCGCCGAGAAAACGCCGTTCAGGACCTATGTCGCCCGCCGGTCCGATCTCGAGATATCGGGCTTTGCCGAGGCTTTCATCGCCTTGCTGCGCGGGGAAATGGACGCGGTCACCCGGCGCGGGTTTTCATAACAGAAGGTTATGGATATCGTAAATATTGGTATTTGCGTTAAGTCATTCGACGTGCAAACCTTTTGCCGTGCACACCTCATCGCGGTGCAGAAGCGGTTCGCCGAATGCCAGGTCTGGGAGGACCTTGCGGAGCGCCAAAGAACAAGTCTGGGAGGACACCATGATCCGTACTTTTGCCGGAGCCGTCGCGGCTCTTGCCCTTTCCGCTGGCGTTGCCACCGCCGAATTCCCGGAGCGCGAGCTTCTGGGCGTCGTGATGTGGGGCGCGGGCGGGGCCACCGACACGGTCGCCCGTGCCATCAACCCGGCCGCCGAGGCCGCGCTCGGCAAGCCGATCGTGGTGCTCAACAAGTCGGGCGGTGCCGGTGCCATCTCGACCGCCTATGTCAACGCGGCGCCGGCTGACGGCTACACGTTCCTTTACGGTGCCGAAAACCCGCAGCTGCATCCGGTGATGGGCGTCGGCAAGCTCGACTATTCGAACTTCTATCCGGTCAACATCCTGGGACGCGGCGTTGCCGTCGTGGTCGTGCCGGAAGGCTCGAAGTACAAGACGTTCGGCGAGCTGATGGACGACATCAAGGCCAATCCGGGCAGCGTCAAGATGGGCTCGACCGGCCCCGGCGGCCTGCCGTCGACGGTCAGCGCCCTGATCTCCAACTCCGCGCCCTTCGACGTCATCGCAATCCCCTTCGACGGTGAGGGCCCCGGCCTGACGGCGATGCTGGGCGGCGAGGTCGACTTCATGCCGTCGGGCCTTTCGGCGGCGGCCGAGCAGATCAAGGCCGGCACGATGCGGGCGCTCGCCGTGGTCAACGACGCCCCGGTCGACACCCTGCCGGGCGTGCCGGCGGTCACCGAGACCATTCCGGGCATGGCAAGCTACCTGCCCTGGGGCCCGTTCTACGGCGTCTTCGTCAAGAAGGACACGCCGGACGACGTCAAGGCGAAGCTGGTTTCCGCCTTCGCGACGGCGGCGGAAAGCTCCGAGTTCCAGACGCTGATGGCCAATCGCGGCAACGTGATGATGAACATCTCCGGCGAGGAGGCCGAGACCTTCCTCGTCAAGTGGCAGCAGGTCACGGCCTGGGCCCTGCAGGACACGGGCGCCGCCAAGGTCAGCCCGGAAAGCCTCGGCATTCCGCGCCCCTGATCCTGATCGCGGCCGGGCTCCCGCGCCCGGCCGCGGCTCCATCCTGCCCGGGAGAAAGACCCATGTCCACGCAAGCTCCGCGGCGGCCGGGGGAACTTGCCTTCGCCGTTCTCATGCTTGTCTTCAGCCTCTGGCTGTTTTGGGAAGCGACGAGGATTTCCGGATTCTCGGGCCTTTCGACACCCGGCATCTTTCCGATGCTGGCAAGCGGCCTGATGGTCGTGTCGGCGCTGGCGATCCTGCGCAAGGCGGCCGGCCGGCGCGCGGCCGACGGGGGCTTGCGCCGTTTCCTCGCCGAGGTCACGCCGCCGCGCCAGGTGGTGATGCTGGCGCTGGTCGGCGCCTATGTCGCGGCGATGCCGTGGCTCGGCTTCCTGCTGTCCTCGGGCCTGTTCCTGTTTCTTGCCATCCAGTTTCTCTGGCGCCGGAACGTCATGCTGACGGCGACGATCGCCGCCGCGTCGCTCGGTGCGATCTACCTGCTCTTCCGTGTGATCTTCCAGGTCGTGCTGCCCAAGGGCATGCTGCTTCCGGGGCTGTTCTGAGATGGCCGAGGTTCTGGGCTACCTGACGATCTCCTGGTTCGATCCCTGGCTGCTGATGCTGACGGCGGCGGGCACGCTGGCCGGCATCTATGTCGGCGCGATCCCCGGCCTGTCGGTCACGATGGCCGCCTCGATCCTGATTTCCTTCACGTTCAAGTGGAACGTCAACGACGCGCTGGCGCTGATCGCGGGCGTCTATATCGGCGGCGTCTATGGCGGCTCGCGCACCGCGATCCTGCTCAACATTCCCGGCGCGCCGAGCGCGATCGCCACGGCCCTCGACGGCTATCCGATGGCGCAACGCGGGGAGGCCGGGGAAGCGGTCGGGCTGACCACCGTCATGTCCGTGTTCGGCGGTTTCGTCGGCATCCTGGCGCTTGCCCTTTTTGCCCCGCTACTTTCGGATTTCGCGCTGAAATTCACCTCGCGCGACTATCTGCTGCTGGCGATGATCGGCATCCTGCTGGTCGGAACGCTGTCGGGCGAGAGCTTCGCCAAGGGCGTCTTTGCCGGGGCGCTCGGCGTGCTCATCGGCATGGTCGGCCTCGACCCGATGACGGCGGAAGGGCGCTTCACCTTCGACACGATCACGCTGATGGGCGGCATTCCCTATGTGGTCGCCATGATCGGTTTCTTCGGTGTCGCGGAGGCCTTCGTCCAGCTGCACAATCTCGACCTGCCGGCGGTGAAGCAGAAGATCGACCGCATCATTCCCCGGCTCTCCGACATCCGCCGCTACTTCAAGCTGGCGCTGCGCGCCTCCGGCATCGGCACGCTGATCGGCGCGCTGCCGGGCACCGGCGGCGACATCGCCGCGCTGCTTGCCTATGACGATGCCAAGCGGGTGACGAAGAACCCGGACGTGCCCTTCGGCGAGGGCGCCAAGGAAGGGCTGATCGCGCCGGAAGCGGCCAACAACGCCGCCGTCGGCGGGGCCTTCGTGCCGATGCTGACGCTGGGCATTCCGGGCGATGCGGTCACCGCCGTGATCATCGGGGCGCTGTTCATCCACGGGCTGAAGCCGGGGCCCTTGCTGCTCGTCGAGACGCCGCACCTGTTCTGGTTCACGGTCGGCAACCTTGCGCTCGCCAACATCTTCCTGCTGATCTTCGGGCTGACCGGCATCCGGATCTTCACGAAGATCGTGGAATGCCCGAAGGCGGTGCTGATCCCGCTGATCGTCATTCTTTCGGCGGTCGGCTCCTACGCCATCCAGAACAATCCGGTCGACATCTACTGGATGCTGCTCTTCGGCGTCTTCGGCTATTTCCTGAAAACCTACGGCTTCCAGGTCGGGCCGGTCATCCTCGGGGTCATTCTCGGCCCGATGATGGATGCCAACTACCGGCGGGCGATGATCGGGGCCCGCAACGACCTTGGCACCTTCGCCTGGGACTTCGTCTCGCATCCGATCTCGCTGGTGCTGCTGATCGCCTTCCTGGCGTTGCTCCTCTCGCAAACGCCTGTCGGGGGATGGGTGCGGGGCGTGATCCGACGCCCGGGGCCGACCGGACGCAGAACGTCATGACCATACAGACGGCGCATCCCAGGATCACCGGCCGGACGGCCTGCCTCCCGATCATCGGGCATCCGGTGAAGCAGGTGCATACGCCGCCGGCGATCAACGGCTGGCTGGCCACGGGCGGCATCGATGCCGCGATGTTCGCGATGGATGTCGCCCCCGGGGCGACCGACGATTTCTTCGCGCTGCTTCGTCAGTGGGGAAACTGTCTCGGCTGCTCGGTCACCGTTCCGCACAAGCAGGCAGCCTTTCTTGCCCTCGATTCGGCAACGCAGCGGGCAACCCGCATAAGGGCGGCCAATATCGTGCGCCGGGATGCGGACGGGAGGCTGAGCGGCGACATGACCGACGGCCTCGCCCTTGTCCACGCCCTCAGGGCGGCGGGCTTCCGGCCGGATGGCGCAAGAGTGCTCGTGGCCGGCGCGGGCGGGGGTGCGGGAATGGCCATTGTCGATGCGCTGTGCGAGGCGGGAGTGCGCGAGATGGCCTTGAGGGAAACGGATCCGGGCCGGTTGCAGGCCGTGACGGATCTCCTGAGGGTCCACCATTCGCATGTGACGCCGCATGTCCACGACACGGGTGGAGACACGGGCGGAGGCTTCGACCTCGCGGTCAACGCAACGGCGCTCGGCATGCGCGCCGGCGATCCGGTTCCCTTCGAGCCGTCGCTGGTGAAGGCGGGCGGCCACGTCGCCGATGTGGTGACCCCCGGAACATGCACGCCGCTTCTGACGGCCGCGCAGGCGGCGGGACTGCGCTGCGTCGACGGAGCGGCGATGGCCGAGGCGCAATTGCCGTTCCAGATGGCGCATCTCGGCCTGCTGCGGGACTAGAGATGCGGAGATTGTCGGCGGGATAGGGAACGGCCAACCGAGGCCGTTTCCGCCATCACTTGACCCGGGACGGGACCTTATGAAGCACAGAGCCCGCATCGCGGTTATCGGAGCCGGGAAAATCGGCCTTGTCCACATGGCGCATGTCATGCGGGAAGGGGAGCTTGCGGGCGTTGCCGATCCCTCGTTCGAGGCCCGTGACGTCGCCGCGAGGCTGGAGGTGCCGTGGTTCTCCTCTCTGGGCGAGATGCTGTCCGAAATGCGCCCCGACGGGGTGGTGGTGGCAACGCCGAACCGGCTGCATGTGCCGCAGGCGCTTGAATGCGTCGCGGCCGGAGTGCCGGTTCTGGTGGAAAAGCCGCTCGCCGACACGCCGGCCGCAGCGGGTGAACTGGTGAGCGCCGCGCGCGAGGCCGGCGTGTCGCTGCTTGTCGGTCATCACCGGCGCCACAACCCGCTGATTGCGGCAGCGCGGGCGCAGATCGAGGCCGGTGCCATCGGCCGGATCGTTGCCGTCAACGCCCTTTGCTGGTTCCGAAAGCCGGACAGCTATTTCCACATCCCCTGGCGCACCCAGCCGGGCGCCGGGCCGATGCTGACCAACCTGATCCACGATATCGACCTGATGCGCCACCTGTGCGGCGACGTTGCCTGCGTGCAGGCGCAGCAGGCCTCGATCGCCCGCGGCCATGCGGTCGAGGACACGGCGGCGGTCATCATGCGCTTTCGCAGCGGCGCGCTGGCGACAATGACCGTCTCCGACGCCGTTGTCGCGCCGTGGAGCTGGGAGCTCACGGCGGGCGAGAACCCCGATTATCCCAGAACGTCCGCTGCCTGCTACACGATCGGGGGAACTGCCGGGTCGCTGTCTCTGCCGGATCTCGGGCTCTGGCATTACGAGGGCGAGGCCGACTGGGGCCAGCCGATCTCGCGCAAGGCCCTGACCCGTCAGGGGGGCGATCCGCTGGCCCTGCAGATGCGTCATTTCTGCGAGGTGGCGCTGGGCGAGGCGGAGCCCCTGGTGCCCGGCGAGGAAGGGCTTGCGACGCTCGATGTTCTCGATGCCATCCGGCAGGCGGCCGAGAGCGGCCGGCAGGTGACCCTTCCTTCCGCCGACGATCCCGATGTCCCGCATAACGAGGCCCGCGCATCATGAAGACGTCCATTGCAACCGTTTCGATCAGCGGCGACTTCCGGGAGAAACTGTCGGCGATCTCGGCCGCCGGCTTCGACGGGCTGGAGATCTTCGAGAATGATTTCCTCGCCTTCGACGGACTCCCGCGCGATGTCGGCGAGATGGTTCGCGAGGCCGGCCTCGAGATCACGCTGTTCCAGCCGTTCCGCGACTTCGAGGGCATGCCCGAGCCGCACCGCACGCGCGCATTCGACCGGGCGGAGCGCAAGTTCGACCTGATGCAGGAACTGGGCACCGACCTGATGCTCGTGTGTTCCAACGTGTCGAGCGTGGCGCTTGGCGGCATCGACCGGGCGGCCGAGGATTTCGCCGAACTGGGCGCGCGGGCGGCGGCCCGGGGCTTGCGCGTCGGCTACGAGGCACTTGCCTGGGGACGGCATGTCAACGATCACCGCGATGCCTGGGAGATCGTGCGAAGGGCCGGCCACGACAGCGTCGGGCTCATTCTCGACAGTTTTCACACGCTCGCGCGCAAGACCGACGTGAACACGATCCGCTCCATTCCGGGCGACCGCATTTTCCTTGTCCAGCTTGCCGATGCTCCGATGATCGACATGGACCTGCTCTACTGGAGCCGGCACTTCCGCAACATGCCGGGCGAGGGGGACCTTGCCGTCACCGACTTCATGCGGGCGGTCGCGGCGACCGGCTATGACGGGGTGCTGTCGCTGGAGATCTTCAACGACCAGTTCCGGGGCGGATCGCCGAAATCCATCGCCGTCGACGGGCACAGGTCACTGGTTTACCTGATGGACCAGGTGCGGCGGCTGGAGCCGGATATCCGCATCGACATGCCTGCGATGCCGGATCGTGTCGATGTGGAGGGCATCGAGTTCGTCGAGTTCGCCGCCGACGAGGCGGAGGCCGAGGTGCTGGCCGGCATGTTCCGGGCGCTCGGGTTCGCGCGCATCGGGCGGCACGTCTCCAAGGAGGTCACGCTCTGGCGCCAGGGCGGCATCAACCTGCTCATCAACACCGAGCGGGAGGGCTTTGCCCATTCCTCCTACCTGGTGCACGGCACGTCCGTTTGCGCCATCGGGCTCAAGGTCGCCGATGCCGCCGCGACGGTGGCGCGCGCCAGGGCGCTGGGCGCCGACACGTTCGACCAGCCGGTCGGTCCGGGCGAGCTCGCCATTCCCGCGATCCGGGGCGTCGGCGGCGGCGTGATGCACTTCATCGACGAACAGCTCGCCGGGTTGTGGGAAACCGACTTCCGCCTTGCCGGGGGCGGCAAGGCCACCGCTGACGCCGGGCTCGTCTCCATCGACCATCTGGCGCAGACGATGAATTACGAGGAGATGCTGACCTGGACGCTGTTCTACACCTCGATCTTCGCCACGCGGAAAACGCCGATGGTCGACGTGGTCGACCCGGCCGGGCTGGTACGCAGCCAGGCCATCGAGACGGCGGACGGGGCCTTGCGGATCACGCTCAACGGGGCGGAGAACCGGCGCACGCTTGCCGGCCGCTTCATCGCCGAAAGCTTCGGCTCGGCAGTCCAGCATGTAGCCTTCGAAAGCCGCGACATCTTTGCGACCGCCGCCGCGCTGAAGGCCTGCGGCTTCACGGCGCTGGAAATCTCGCGCAACTACTATGACGACCTGGAAGCGCGGTTCGGCCTCGACCCGGACTTCGCCGAGCGTCTGCGTGCGCTGAACATCCTTTATGACCGCGACGGGGAGGGGGAGTACTTCCAGCTCTACAGCCCGAACTACGGGGAAGGGTTCTTCTTCGAGGTCGTCGAACGGCGAGGCGGATACAAGGGCTACGGCGCGGCGAATGCGCAATTCCGCATTGCCGCCCAGAAACGTCATCTGCGCTCGGACACGATCCCGCGGCGCTGACCCCTGCCCGTGCCGGATCCGGGCCGGGCAGGGTTTTTCTGGCAACCTCCTCGGGCCAGCCTCCTCAGGCAAGCATCCTGGTGTCGCCGCACACGGAAATCGCCTGCCCCGAGATCGTCCGGCCATGTTCGCTCGCCAGAAAGAGAACCTGTCCGGCGATCTGGCGCGGCGTGACGTATTCGCGAATGGACGTGTAGGAGAAGGCCTCCGCCTCGACCTCGGAGAAGGACTGTCCGCGCCGCTGGGCCTTGGCTTCCAGGACGCGCCGTTGCCGGTCGCCGGCGACCAGACCCGGCAGCACGGCATTGACGCGCACGCCGTCCGGGCCGAGCTCGATGGCGAGCGACTTGGTCAGCCCGATCACGCCCCATTTCGCCGCCGCGTAAGGGGTGCGCATGGCAAAGCCGAGCCGGCCGGCAAGCGACGAGAGGTTGATCATCGAGGCGCTGTCGCTCTGCCGCAGCAGGGGGGCGGCGAGACGGGCGAAGTTGAACTGTCCGGTCAGGCAGACCGCGAGGCATCGGTCCCAGTCCTCGGGCGCGACATCGTCGATGCGCGCGGTCGGGCCGGCGATGCCGGCATTGTTGACCAGCACGTCAAGCCCGCCGAGGGCCTGCGTCGCCTCGCCGAAAAACCGCGCGACGCTGTCCCGGTCGGAGACGTCGCAATGGCGCGCGGACAAGGCCGGGTCGCTCGAGGACAGGGCCGCCAGCGCCGCGTCGTCGACGTCGCAGACCCAGACCCTGGCGCCCTCCTCGACAAAGGCGCGGGCGATTTCCAGGCCGATGCCGGCGGCTCCGGCGGTGACGATCACACGCCGGTTCTGAAGTTTGAGGTCCATTCTCGGTTTCTCCTGGATCAGGACGGCAGCTTGTTCTGACGTTCGATGAAGCGCGCGGCGGCGTCGATGTCGCGGGCGATGGCGGCGCGGGCGGCGTCCGGGTTGCGGTCGCGGATGGCGTCGAGGGCATCCGCGTGACAGAGGGTGGCGATGCCCGATTCGAGCCGGTCGGGGTTCTCGCGCAGGTCGAGGTTGAGCACCGGGCCGACGCGCAGCCACAGCGCCTGGACGATCTCCAGCAAGGTCGGCGAGTGGGCCGCGGCATAGATTTCGAAGTGAAGCTGCTGGTTGCGCTGGACCGCGTTGGAAACATCCTGCGGCCTGGTGCTGCTCAGATCGCGAAAGGCACGTTCCGCCGCCTCGATCGCCTTCAGGTCCTCGGCCGTGCGGTTTTCCGCGGCAAGCGCGGCGGCGAAGCCCTCGATCTCGATCCGGACCCGGGTGATGTCGCGGAACTTCTGGACATTCATCACCGGCACCGTCGCCGCGCGGTTGCGGGACACCTCGAGCGCACCGGGTGCCGCCAGCCGGCTGACGGCCTCGCGCACCGGCGTCATCGAGACGCCGAATGCCTCGGCGATCTCGCGAATCGACAGGCGTTCGCCCGGCGCGATCTGCCCGGATATCAGCAAGCCGCTGAGTTGCCGGAAGGTCTGGTCGCCCAGGGTTGGCGGGACGAGCAGCGGTGTTTCGTTCACGAGTGCGTCGGGCATGGGTTCCCTAGAAATCTCTCGACAGGTGACGGTTTATAGCACAGGATAAACTGTGATCACAGATTACAGATCACATAACGCGACGAAGATCGCGACCAGGCCCTGATCGGATCCATGTGGAGGAGCGAATGACCAAGGTATCGACCATTTCACGCCGGCGACTGCTGCAGGCCGGCGCCGGCGCGGCGGTGTTCACGCTGGCTGCCCCGCCCATCCTGCGCGCGCAGGATGTGCTGCGTTTCGGCCACCTGACGCCGCGCACCGGCTTTCTTGGCCCGCTCGGCGAGTATGCGGCGATGGCCTCGCAGCTTGCCGTTGACGAGATCAACGCGGCCGGCGGCGTTCTGGGCCGGCAGATCGAACTGCTGCAGGAAGATTCGGTGAACCCGCAGACCGCCTCGACCAAGGCGGAACGCATGATCGAGCGGGACAATGTCGCCTGCATAGTCGGTGAAATCTCGTCGGCCTCGGGGCTTGCCATCGGCCAGGTGGCGCAGCGCACCGGCACCTTGTTCATGAACACGGGTTGCAACTCCGATGCGCTGCGCGGCTCGGACTGCCAGAAGTTCATGTTCCACATCGAGGCGCAGAACTCGATGTATGTGAAATCCATCGGCCAATATTACGTCCGCGAGGGGCTGGTCAATGGCAAGTCGTGGTACTCGATGACCGCCGACTACGCCTTCGGCCACGACCTCCTCAAGGTCGCCAAGCGCTTCATGGAAGGCAATGGCGGCAGCTTCGCCGGCTCCGCCCTGGTGCCGACGGACGCGACCGACTTTTCGGCCTACCTTCTGGAGATCCGCGCCGCCAAGCCCGACCTCGTCATCCTCAATCTGGCCGGGCAGCAGACCACCAACTTCTTCAAGCAGTATGCCGAGTTCGGGCTCGACTTCCCGCTTGGCGGGTTCGGCTTCGACATGGCCCTGGCCTGGGCCGCCGGCAAGGGCAATTTCGTCGGGTCCTGGCCTTCGGTCTGGCACCATCTTGTCGACACGGATGGCAGCCGCGCCTTCGTCAGCGCCTTCACCGAGCGGCACGGCAAGCCGCCGGAGAACCAGGCCTGGGGCGACTACAACGCGATCAAGATCATCGCCCGGTCGATGGAGGAGACCGGTTCCACCGACAGCGCCGACATCGTCAAGCATCTGGAAAGCGGTGCGACATTCGATGTCCTGAAGACGCGTGAAGGCTATTTCCGGGCGAGCGACCACCAGTTCATGAACGAGATGTACGGCATCACCGCGCTGCCGGCCGATCAGGTCAAGAACCAGTGGGACATCTTCACCTCGTCCGAGGCGGTGCCTGGAAAGGACGAGAGCCTGGAGCTCATCGCCGCCACGGGCGACGAGAACGCCTGCACCTTCCCGGGCTGATCTTCCTCCCCTGGCGCCGGCCGTCCGCCCCCGGGCGGCCGGCGCTCCCCGGGGCTTTTTACCGGAGCGCGCTTTCCCATGCTCTTTGTCATGCAGCTGTTGAACGGCCTTCTCGACGGCGTCTACTATCTTCTGATCGCCCTCGGCCTTTCGCTGATCTTCTCGCTCGGCGGCATCATCAACCTGGCGCATGGCGCCTTTTATGCAATCGGCGCCTATCTGACGCTGGTGATCGCGCCAAGGCTCGGTTTCGGCGGCGCGCTGGTCGTCTCGCCGGTTCTCGTCGCGATGCTTGGCATGCTGGTGGAGCGGTTCCTGTTCACCCGCTACTACCGGCTCGATCCGCTCTATTCGCTGCTGCTGACATTCGGCCTTGCCATGGTGGCCGAGCAGGCGCTGCGCATGATCTTCGGGGCGGCGCCGCTGTCCTACTCGATCCCGGACTTCCTGCGGGGCCAGGTCTTCATCGGCGACTTCATCTATTCGCGCTACCGGGTGTTCCTGATCGTGATCGCCGCCGCCTGCGTCGGTGGGCTCTGGCTGCTGCTTGAAAAATCCGCCTTCGGCCGGGTCGTGCGGGCGGGCGTGCAGGATCCCGACATGGTCGGCGCGCTCGGCATCTCGCTGCGTCCCTACATGGCGGCCGTCGCCGGCATCGGCATCGGCCTTGCGGGCCTCGCCGGCGTGCTGCTCGCGCCGATCTACACGATCCATCCGGCGATGGGCGCGGAGATCCTTACCCCGGCCTTCGTCGTGGTGGTGATCGGCGGCCTCGGCTCGTTCTGGGGCGTGGTGCTTGCCGCGCTGCTGGTCGGTCTCGTCAAGGGCGCCATGGTCGGGCTGGGCTTTTCCGCCTTCTCCACCGCCGCGATCTACTTCCTGATGCTCGCGATCCTGCTCCTGCGTCCGCGCGGACTGTTCGGCGAGCGCATCACCCGTTTCGAGTGACCCCCATGCAGAGATACATGCCTCTTGTCGCCGCCGCGGCGGGCCTCCTCGTCATGCCCTTCCTGCTGTTGTCGATCGGCCTGACGATGACATCGGCCGCCGAAGTGGTGATCTTCGCCATCGCCTGCATGGCGCTGAACGTCCTCACCGGACATACCGGCCTCGTCTCCTTCGGCCACGGCGCGTGGTTCGGCTTCGCCGCCTATGCCGCGGGCATCGCCCAACGGTCGCTGTTCCCCGAAAGCTTTTGGGGGCCGGCGCTGATCGGCGTCGGGGCGACCGCGGTCGTCGCGACCGTGTTCGGCTTCCTCATCCTGCGCCGGCGCGGCGTCTACTTTTCGCTGCTGACCCTGGCGCTGTCGGCGATGCTCTATGTCATCGCCTTCCGCTGGACGGAGGTCACGGGCGGTGAAAACGGGCTGGGCGGCATCACCCGGCCGGCCTTCGCCGGCATGGATTTCGAGGCGCCGGAGAATTACTACCTGCTTGTCGCCGGCTTCGGCTTCGCCATCGTCTACCTGCTCTGGCGGCTCTATCATTCGCCGCTCGGCTCCGTGCTGGTGGCGATCCGCGAGAACGAGCAGCGAGCCCGCTTTCTCGGCTACCGCACCAATCGCTACAAGCTGGCCGCCTTCGTCACGTCGGCGAGCATCACCGGACTTGCCGGCATCCTGCTGCTTTACAAGAACCGGATGACATCGGCCGAGCCGATCAGCGTGATCTTCTCCGGCGAACTCCTGGCCATGGTCGTGATCGGCGGCATGCGCAGTTTCGTCGGGCCGATGATCGGCGCGCTGTTCTATGTGCTGTTCCGCGAGTTCCTGTCGATCTACACGCCGAACTGGCTGTTCTGGTTCGGGCTCCTGTTCGTCGGCTTCGTGGTGTTCTCGCCGGACGGGCTGACGGGCGTGTGGCAACGGGTCTGGCGGATCTTCCGCCCCGCGCCCGAGGTCGAGGCGGCAATGGCCGGCCGCAAGATCGAGGAGCGACCCCTGCCGGTGCATCTGCGACCCGGCACGCCGGTCGAAGGGCCCGCGCTCGAGGCGCACGGCATCTCCAAGGCGTTCGGCGCGCTGCAGGCGGTGGACGGGGTGAACCTGAAGGTCGCCGACCGTTCGCTGCATGCCCTGATCGGACCGAACGGGGCGGGCAAGACGACGGCGTTCAACCTGATGTCGGGCATGATCGCACCGGATACGGGCAGCGTTTCCGTGATGGGCAGGCCGGTCGCCAGCGGCAGCCCGGAGGCAGCGGCGGAACTGGGGATCGGACGCTCGTTCCAGATCACCAACCTCTTCCCCGATCTCAGCGTGGAGGAAAACATTCGCCTTGCCGTCCAGGCGCGCAGCGCCGGACGTTTCAACGGCTGGCGGCCGACGGGCGGTTATCCCGAAACGCTGGCCGAGGCGCGCGAGCTGATCGACTGGCTCGGCCTTGCGGGCATGGAGAAGGCGCAGGCCGGTTCGCTCTCCTATGGCGGCCAGCGGCTTCTCGACCTCGGGCTGGCGCTTGCCGCCAAGCCCCGGATCCTGCTGCTCGACGAGCCGCTGGCCGGTCTTGCGGCGGCCGAGCGCGTTCGGGTCGGCGACCTGATCAAGACGATCTCGCGGGAAATGCCGGTCCTTCTCGTCGAACACGACATCGACCGGGTGTTCCAGCTCGCCGACGCGGTGACGGTGATGAACGAGGGGCGGGTGCTGCTCGACGGCGACGCGCGAAGCGCCAGCACCTCGCCGGTGGTGCAGGAGGTTTATATCGGCGCGGGCAATGCCGCCATCGCCGCGCGGCCGCGCGAGAGCGCCGTGTCCCCGGAGATGCTGCTCAAGGTGGAGGGGCTCAACACCCATTACGGCAAGAGCCATATCCTTGGGGATGTGAGCTTCGAGCTGCACGACCACGAGATCATGGCGCTGCTCGGCCGCAACGGCGCGGGCAAGTCGACCATGCTGAAGTCCCTGATCGGCATCGCGCCGGTCAGCTCCGGCTCGATCACGCTGGGGGGCGCCGACATCGCGCCCTGGCCCGCTTCGGAAAAGGCCCGTGCCGGCATCGGTTACGTGCCGCAGGGCCGGGGGCTCTTTGCCGGCATGTCGGTGCGGCACAACCTGGAACTGGGGCGGCTGAAGCGGCGCACGGGCGCCGGCAGCCACTGGGAGGAGGAGAAGATCTTCGAGTTCTTCCCCCGCATCCGGGAGCGGCTGGAGACGCCGGCCGACATGCTGTCCGGAGGCGAGCAGCAGATGGTGGCGGTTGCCCGGGCCCTGTCCGGCGACACGCGCCTGCTGCTGCTCGACGAGCCGTTCGAGGGTCTGGCCCCGGCCGTGGTCGAACAGCTTTTCGAAAGCTTCGACCGGCTGCGCAAGGAAGTCTCGATCATCATCGTCGACCACAATCTCGATCTGGCGCTGGCGCTTTCCGACCGCACGGTCGCTCTCGAGCGCGGGCGTGTCATACACCAGGGTCCGTCCGCCGCGCTCAGGGACGATTTCGACCTCAGGCGCAAGGTGCTGTGGTTGTAGGGCGCTGGCGGAGCGCGGGTTTTTCCGCCCGCAAGCTCCTTTGGCTTATTAAGCTCAGTGACATGCGGCCCGCCCGAATCGCGGACGGGCGACAGGGATGCGGGAGTTTGGACGAATGACAAAAGCATCGATCGTCGGCGCCGGGCTGATCGGCCGGGCATGGGCGGTGGTTTTCGCGCGCGCCGGCCGGGAGGTTTCCGTCTGGGATCCGGACGAGGCGACCCGGGCGGGACTGGCGACGGCCGTTACCGCTGATCTCGAGGTCCTGGAGCGCGCGGAACTGGTTGCGGACGCGAAGGCCATTGCCGCGCGGATCACGGTGGCCGGAACGCTGGACGAATGCCTTTCGGGCACGAGTTTCGTCCAGGAGAACGGGCCGGAGAAGGTCGAGGTCAAGACCGCGCTCTTCCGCGAACTCGACAGGCTGGCGCCGCCTGACGCGATCCTTGCCTCGTCCACGTCGGCGATCGTCGCCTCGCTGTTCACCGAGGAGCTTGACGGCAGGGCACGTTGCCTTGTCGGGCATCCGGTCAACCCGCCGCATCTCATTCCCCTGGTCGAGGTCTGCGGCGCGCCGTGGACGGATCCGGCCGTTGTGGAGCGGGCGGTGGAGGTCTATCGCGCGGTCGGCCAGACCCCGGTCACGGTTCACAAGGAAGTGGAAGGCTTCGTCCTCAACCGCCTGCAGGGTGCGCTGCTGGCCGAGGCCTTCCGGCTGGTCGAGGAAGGCGTGATCAGCGCCGAGGATCTCGACCTGACGCTGACCGACGGCCTTGCCCGGCGCTGGTCCTTCATCGGGCCGCTGGCGACGATCGAGCTGAATGCACCTGGCGGCATTCCCGACTATTGCGCCCGCTACACGGGCTTCTACAAGCGCCTTGCCGCCGCGCCCGCCGGCCCGGAAGTCTACGAGGAGGCGCAGGTTGCGCGGCTGCTCGAGAGCTGGCCCCATGCGGCGGAGCCGGAGCGCCTTGCCGCCCGCACCATCTGGCGCAACACCCGTCTGGCCGCGCTTGCGGCCCATCTTGCCAAGGCCCCGAAGGCCGGTTGAGGAGTTCGAGAATGAAAAAGAAAGTCATCATCACCTGCGCGGTGACCGGCGCCATCCACACCCCGTCCATGTCGCCGGCGCTGCCGGTGACGCCGCAGGAGATCATCGACGCGGCGCTGGGCGCGGCGGAGGCAGGCGCGGCGATCATCCACCTGCATGCGCGCGACCCCGAGACCGGCAAGCCCGACCAGAGCCCGGAAGGGTTTGCAACCTTCCTGCCGACCATCAAGCAGGGGACCAATGCGGTCCTGAACCTGACCACGGGCGGTGCGCCCTACATGAAGGTGGCCGAAAGGGTGGAGCCGGCCCGCAAGTACCGGCCGGAGGTCGCCTCTCTGAACATGGGCTCGATGAATTTCGGCCTGTTCGGGATGCTCGACCGCTTCAAGGACCTGAAGCATGACTGGGAGAAGGAGCATCTGGGCAACCGCGACATCGTCTTTCGCAACAGCTTCCAGGATATCGCCTTTGTCCTCGACACCTTGAGCGAGGCGGGCACCCGCTTCGAGTTCGAATGCTACGACACCTCGCACCTCTACAATCTTGCCCATTTCCTCGACAAGGGGAAGGTGAAGACACCGCTTCTGGTGCAGACCGTGTTCGGCCTGCTGGGCGGCATCGGCGCGCATCCCGAGGATGTCATGCACATGAAGCGCACCGCCGACCGGCTGTTCGGCGACCAGTATGTCTGGTCCGTGCTGGGGGCCGGGCGCAACCAGCTTCCGATCGCGGCGACCGCGGCGGCGATGGGCGGCAATATCCGCGTCGGGCTGGAGGATTCGCTCTGGTCCGGTCCGGGCAAGTTCGCGAAGTCGAATGCCGAGCAGGTGGAGAAGGCCAAGCAGATCGTGCAAGGCCTCGGCCTGGAGGTGGCAACGCCCGACGAGGCCCGCGAGATCCTGCATCTCAAGGGCGGCGACAAGGTCGCGTTCTAGGGTCCCGGCCCCAGGCTGTACCGGCATTCATGCAAGCGGCGAGGCGGCCGTTTCCGGCCGCCTCCTGCCGAACAGAAGTACCGATCCTAGACGCCCAGGAAGGGATGCGGCCCGTCGAAGCGGCCGACCGGGATCCAGTGCGAGAGGAACGCACCTTCGCGGATCTCGTGAAGCAGCATGCCGCCGGGCTCCACGGTCAGGCTGTTGCCGGCGTCCCGCCTCTGGTCGAGCGTCACCGCGTGGGACGTGCCCGGGCAGACCTGGCAGATGCGTCCGTCAAAGAGCCCGGTGATCGAGCGGTGCAGGTGGCCGCAGACGATCCGGACCTCGCCGGGATAGCCGGCAAGCGCCTTGCGCAGCGGCGAAGGGTCAATGAGGTTCTGTGCGTCCATGGCCGCGATGCCGGATGCGTAGGGCGGGTGGTGCAGGCCGAGCAGAACCGGCTTGCCGCCGAGGCGGGCGAGGCTCTCTTGCAGGAAGCGGGCCGTGCCCGGCGCCAGAGCGCCGTGTGCCGCTCCCTCGACAAGGCTGTCCAGACAGATCACCGCCATGTCCGAAAACTCGGTCATCCAGTCGAGCGGCCCGGAGACGGGCATCCAGTCCGCCTCGGCGAAGGCGCGGCGCATCGGCTCGCGCCGGTCGTGGTTTCCCGGAACGGCGCACCAGGGAACTGTCAGCTCGCCGAGAATATCGCGGAACCTTGCGTATTCCTCGTCGGTGCCGTGCTCCGTCAGGTCGCCGGTGACGATGACCATGTCCAGCGGGCCGACCTGCGGCAGCAGCCGGTTGATCGTGGCGACGGTGCCGGAAAGGGCCGCCGCCGTGTCGACCGTCTCGTAGGCAAGGGTCCCGGCGGGGACGATATGGGTGTCTGAAACCTGCAGGATCTTTGTCATTCGGGCATGTGACCTGTTTGGGGGAGGAGGACGAGGTCGTCGGCGGAGATGCGCAGCCGCACGCTGTCGCCGGGGGACGGCGCCTGCCGCCCGGGATGGGTGGCGAACAGGACGTCCTCGACGACATCGCGGATGCCGAGACGGTAGTGGCCGCCGGAGAACGAGACGGTTTCGATGGTTCCCTGGAGCGGCCCGTCCGGATCCAGATGAATGTCCTCGGCGCGGACATAGACGCTCGAGCCGACGGCCGTTTCCGGCACGGGAAGGACGCCGCCCTTGAGGACGAGCCGGCCCGGTTCCGTCCGGCCAGGGAGCGGCATCGCGTTGCCGATGAAGCGCGCGACAAAGGCGGAGGCCGGGGAGCGGTAAAGCTCCTCCGGCTTGCCGACCTGCTGCATCACGCCGTCCGACATGACCGCGATCCGGTCTGCGATGGCCAATGCCTCGCTCTGGTCGTGGGTGACGAAGACGGCGGTGATGTCGAACTGGCGCAGCATGGCGGCCAGTTCGTCGCGCAGGCTGTCGCGCAGGGCCGCATCGAGCGCGGAGAGCGGCTCGTCGAGCAGAAGGATGCGCGGTCTCGGGGCGACGGCGCGGGCCAGGGCGACGCGCTGGCGCTGGCCGCCGGACAGGGCGGTGACCGGGCGCTCCGCATGATCCTGTAGCCGGCAAAGTGAAAGCACTTCGTCGACCCGGCGGGTCAACTCGGCGGCGGGCACTTTGCGGACCTTCAGCCCGTAGCCGATATTGGCGCGCACCGACATGTTGGGGAACAGCGCATAGGACTGGAACACCATGCCGACATTGCGCCGCTCGACCGCCAGCCGGGTGACGTCCTCGTCGCCGAAGCGGATCTCGCTGCCCGGATCGGGGCGCTCGAGCCCGGCGATGATCCGGAGCAGGGTGGTCTTGCCGCAACCCGAGGGACCGAGCAGCGACAGGATTTCCCCGGGCCCGACCGTCAGGCTGGTGGGGCGGAGCGCGCGGGTGCCGTCCGGATAGGTCTTGCTGGCATTGGCGATCGTCAGCGTCATCGGGTGATCCTTTGCGCTCTGTCGGTGGCCCATTGCATCGCCATCAGCAGCGGCACGATCATCACGAAGAAGACGAGCGTGTAGGCGGAGGCGATCTCGAGGCGCATCGAGGCGTAGCTGTCGGCAAGACCGACAGGCAGGGTCTTCAGATAGGGGGTGTGCAGCATCCAGGTCAGGTTGAACTCGCCGATCGACAGCGTCACCACGGTCAGTGCGCCGGCGAGAATGCCCGGCATGGCGTTGGGCACGACGACGGTGCGGAACCGGGTCCAGGACGAGGCGCCGAGGGTCGCGGCGCTCTCCTCCAGCGACTTGAGGTCCATCGCCATGAGAACGGCGAGCACCGAGCGCACCATGAAGGGCAGCGTGTAGAGCACGTGGCCGACCAGGATGAAGAGCCAGGATGTCCGGAACCCCTGCATCGAGCCGTAGAGCTGCAGCAGGGCGAGCGCGAGGGCGAGGCCCGGCACGGCGAGGGGCAGGGAGATGAATTCCTCCAGGATGCGGGACATCCGGCCGGGGGTCTTTGCCAGCGCATAGGCGGCCGGCACGCCGAGCACCAGGGTGACGGCGAGGCAGCTCACGGCCAGCCACATGGACAGCGCGATGCTGCCCGCATAGAGGTCCCAGACCTGCCCGAGCCATTTCAGCGTCAGGCCGGAGGAAATGCCGCGAAAATAGTTGACGGTCAGGCCGGCAAGCACCGACTGGATGGCCGGTACGATGAGGAATGTGGCGGTGAGCAGCGTCACGGCAAGTTGCAGTGCGCGGGGCATGGTCATGCGCATCGGATCAGCCTCCGGCCGCGACGGTTGTGCCGGCGAAGCTTCGCGCGACGAGAAGCAGGATCCAGGTCGCGAGACCGAGAACCACGGAAAGCGCCGAGGCCATGGCGATGTTCGCCGACAGGGTGAACTCGGTGTAGATCACCATCGGCAGCACATCGATGTCGGTCGCCAGCGTGAAGGCGGTTCCGAAGGCGCCCATGGCGGTGGCGAAGGCGATGGCGCCGGCGGCGACCAGCGAGGGAGCAAGGCCGGGCAGGATGACGTCGACGACGATGCGAAAGGGCGAGGCGCCGAGCGTCCGTGCCGCTTCTTCCAGCGAGGGGTCGAGCTTCTCCGTCGCTGCCATGACGGTGAGCAGCACCCGGGGAATGGAGAAGTAGAGATAGCCGAGGAACAGGCCCGTCAGCGAATAGGCGAAGACGACATGGCCGGGCAGGAGGGTGTTGAACAGGCCCTGGCGACCGCCGAGCAGGATGATCAGGAAGCCGATCACCACGCCGGGAAAGGCCAGTGGCAGCGTCAGGATCGACAGCAG
Organism: Stappia sp.; assembly: GCF_048261845.1. Lineage (GTDB taxonomy): Bacteria > Pseudomonadota > Alphaproteobacteria > Rhizobiales > Stappiaceae > Stappia. The sequence goes on from NZ_JBLXFR010000015.1 coordinate 42,024, forward strand.
CGCGCCGCGCCCGGGGAAGCGGTTGCGGGCAAGGAACAGACCGGCGGTGGTCGAGATCGCGAGCGCCGTCAGGGCGACCGCGAAGGAAACCAGTACGGTTTGCAGCAGCGTCTGCAGGTAGCGCGGCTTTTGCAGGATCTGGAGATAGATGCCCCAGCCCTCGGCGCTTTCCCCCGAAGCCTGGATGAGGCGGACGATGGGCAGGGCGAGGAAGGCCATCGAGAAGACGGCCAGCGGCAGCAGGCAGAGGGCAACGAACTTGCGATTTGTCATGATGGACCGTCGTGTTGCCAAACGCCGTCCACACCGGCCGCGCCGCAGGGCGCGACCGGCGTGGAACGGGCGCCGGCTTACTTGACTTCGTTCAGGTAGCGCTCGCCGAAGCGGGCCTGCGCCTTTTCCATTTCCGCATAGTCGACGGCCACGGCCCGCTCGTAGTCCTTCGCGGGAAGGAACTTGGCGGCGACTTCGGCCGGCAGTTCGACCGGGCGGGCCGGCTGGAGGTAGGCGTTGGTCCAGATCGCCTGGCCTTCATCGGAGAGGATGAAGTCGAGAACCTTCTTGCCGGTCTCCTCGTGCGGAGCCCCGGCCACGAGGCTCATGACATAGGGCACGCGGATCGAGCCTTCGCAGGGAAGGACGAACTCGAAATTGCCGTCTTCCTCGTACTTGCCGCGATAGGCGTTGAAATCGTAGTCGAAGAGGATCGGGATCTCGCCGGACACGACGCGGGCAAACGAGGTCTGCTTGGGGACGATGGGATCGTTCTTGGCGAGCTCGTTGAAGAACTTGATCGCCGGATCGAAATTCGACAGGTCGCCGCCGAAGGCAAGGTTCGCCGCGACCGCGCCGGCATAACCGACAAAGGCCGAGGACGGGTCGAGATAGCCGACGAGGCCGCGATATTCCGGCTTGGTGAGGTCCGCGAAGCATTGCGGCACCGGCGCGCCGCCAAGGGCGTCGACATTCACGAAGAAGCCGAGGGTGCCGTAATGGATGGCGAACCACTTGCCTTCCGGATCCTTCAGGCCGGCGGGAATGTCGTCGAAGCCCTTCGGCTTGTAGGCGGTGGCGACGCCTTCGTTGCCGGCCTTGATGCCGGTGGTGACGCCGTAATAGGCGACATCGGCGACGGGGCTCGCCCGTTCCGCCAGAAGCTGGCTGAGCGTCTGGCCGGAATTCTTGTTGTCATGCGGCATCTGCACGTCGATCTTCTCGTCGATCGCCTTCAGCATCGATGCCCAGTCGGCCCATTGCGGCGGGCAGTTGTAGCAGATTGCGTCTTCGGCCTTGGCCGGAAGAACGGCTGCCATTGTCACGGCTACAGCCAGAAGTGTATGTTTCATGACGGTGACTCCTGAGGGGAAAACTCGTTCTCGGGTTACTGGTCCGACGGTGGAGAAGTTGCAGCTTCTCCGCCGTCACTCTTCCCGGCGGACGGAGGCCCGAGACTGCCGCCTTGCCGGAAACTGAAAGTGTGCGCCGGATCGGGCTGACCGGGCGGTTCGAGGCCCGCAAGGCGCGCCAGAACGGTTTGGGCCGCGCCGCGTCCCATGGCTTTCGGGTCGGTGACCACGGTCGCCAGGTTCGGTTCGACCATCAGGCCCGTGGCGATCCCGTCGAAACCGACGATCGAGAGATCGCGCGGCACCTGCATGCCGAGGTCCCGTGCCGCCTTCATCGCCGCCAGCGCGAGATAGTCGTTGGAGGCGAATATCCCGGTGATGTCGCGGTGCTCGGCGAGCATCGCGCCAAGCAGGTGCAGCAACCGGCCTTCCTGCTCCTCGATCTCCAGCAGGACGGGATGGGCCATGCCGAGCCGCGCGCAGGCGGCGACGAAGCCCTCGTAGCGCTCGCGCGAGCGATCCGAGCGGCCGAACTCGAGGGCAAGGAAGCCGGTGCAGGAATGCCCTTGCTTCGCAAAGCCCTCGGCAACCGCGTCGGCCGCGCCGCGATTGTCGACCGTCCAGGCCGCGAGGCCGTCGCCAGGGGCCGTGTCGCCGGAAAGAGGGTCGGGAGACGTGTTGTAGACGAGGCAGCAGGGCGTTCCCTTGGAGCGGACAAGTTCCAGCCCCTCGCTTGTGCGCGCATCGCCGACCGTGACGATCAGCCCGTCCACCTGTTTTGCCAGAAGCGTCCGGATCGCCTTGGTCTCGAGGCCGCCGTCATAGTCGGAGCAAGCCAGGATGAGCTGGTAGCCGGCGCGGTTGGCCTCGGCCTGGGCAGCCTGGACGACCTCGGCGAAGACCGGGTTGGCAAGCGAGGGAACGATGCAGCCGATGGTCCTGGTGCTGTTGCTCTGCAGCGACCGGCCCAGGTCGTTGAACTCGAAACCGAGCGCTTCGGCGGCGGCCAGCACCTTGTTGCGCGTCTGCTCGCTGGACGAGCCCTGTCCGTTCAACACCCGGCTGACCGTGGCAATGCCACAACCGGCGCGCTGAGCGACGTCCTTGATGGTCGGTCGACGAAGCAAGACAGTCCTCCCAGACTGGAAACCGGAACCGCGTTGGAAACGTTTCCAATCTGGATACTAGCATTGCATGTCGGTTTAATGAAGCCCGTGTGAAAGATGCCGTCACATTGGAAAAAATGCGGAGAGAACGAGGCCCTAACGGCCCTCGATCAGGGCCAGGGCCGTCTGTTCGTCCGTGATCAGGGTGGAAGGCTGCAGCGCCTTGATGCAGGCGCGCATGATCACGTGCTTTTCCGGGCCGCCGGAGATCAGCACCTTCTTGCGGATGCGGGCCAGCCTGTCGATGGGCAGCGCCAGGGTGCGGCGGTTGACGTCGTGATCGACGAGACGGCCGTCCGCGTCGATGAAATTGTAGAGCACGTCGCCCACCGCGCCGGCAGCGGCCAGCGAGACCCGCTCCGCCTCCGACAGGTGTCCCAGCCGGTAGGAGGTCGTCAGGCTGGCGATGCCGCCGCAGGAGAGGAGGGCGACGTCGCTCGCCTCCGCCATTTGCAGGATCTGGTCGAGGCCGCAATGTTCCAGCAGCGCGTGGCGTGTCTGCGGGCTGTCGACCAGCGCCGGCGCGGGAACGAGAAAGCCCTCCGCATCGAACAGCTCGGCGAACTGCCAGGCGAATTCGGCCGGATTGAAGCGCTTGGCCTGGGCGATGCCGCCGAGCAGCGAGACGATGCGGACATTGTCGAGCGGCTTGCCCTCGATATGGGAGAGCGTTGCGTGCAGGGTGCGGCCCCAGCCGACGCCGACCGTCATGTTGTTGGCCATGATCGAGGAGACGTGTTCGCCGGCGGTTGCCGCGATCACGCGGGTCGGGTCGCCGGCCGGATCGGAGAAGGGGGCGACGATCGCCTTGTCGAAGCCGAATGCCTTCTCCAGCTTCCGCTGCAACTCGACGATCGGGCCAAGGCTGGACTTGATCCGGATGACCACCTCGCCGCGTCGCCTCGCCTCCGACAGCAGCCTCGTGACGGCGACGCGGTTGACGCCGAGTGTCTGGGCGACCTCGTTCTGGGTGCGGCCCTCGATGTAATAGATCCAGGCGGCGCGGATCCGCAGCTGCAGATTCGGGTCGCCCGGCGACTGCAACGGGCTGTCGACGACAGGCGCGTCCCGTTTCCCCAGCACTTCCGCCACGCACAACTCCTGCAAGGATGGAACCGCCCGCCGGTCCGGCGAGCCAATCCTGCTATCATTTCATGTCGGCAAACAAAATACCAATCTGCCCGGCAAGCTCGATATGCGGCAGGTGCCCCGCGTTCTCGAAGAGGTTCAGCGACACCCGCCCGGGCGCCCTGAGCGCGTGCGACCAGGGAATGATGCGGTCGCGCCTGCCCCAGACGATGCGCGTTGGAAGCTCGATCCGGTCGAGCGCGGCGGCGATGGAAAAGGCCTGCACCCCGTCGGGAAAGAGATGCTCGGCAAGGTCGGCCTGGGCCGCCCGCAGGGCGGGATCGGCACGGGTCAGCATGACCGAGCGGACATAGTTCCAGCTGACCGTTTCCTCGTCGGCCGGCAGCAGCTTCAGCCAGGGGGCAAGGCTCTCGGCGCGTGTTGCCCGGGCAATGCCGGCAAGCGCCGGGCCGTTGATCTCCGGTCCAAGGCCGGCGGGGCTGAGAAGCGTCAGCGAGGCGATCCGGCGCGCGCGCGTGTCGGCCAGCGCGGCGGCGACGGCACCGCCAAGCGAATGGCCGACGAGATGGGCCCGTTCAAGGCCGAGCCCGTCAAAGGCCTGCCGCATGTCGCGCACCAGTTCGGCGAAGGAGGCGATCCGGCGCCGGGGCGAGCGGCCATGGCAGGGGAGCTCGATCCGGTAGACCGGGTGCCCCTTCGGCAGGCTTGCCAGGAGCGGCGCCCAGCTTGCGCCATCGCTGGCAAAGCCGTGCAAGAGGACGAAAGGCGTCTTGTCGCCCTTGCCGCTGCGCAAGACCGAAAGCGGCCCGGCTTCCGCGCTCCAGTGAAGAGGGGCGGCGGGTGCGATTCCGGGTTGGGAGAGCGATTCCAGATGGCGCGCCACGTCGCCCGCCTGGATGCGTCCGCGCGGGCCGCTGCCGCCCATCGCCGCGATTTCCAGGCCATTGTCCCGCGCCAGCCTGCGCGCCTTGGGTGTCGCCCGGGAAGAAGGGGTATGGGCAGAAGCGGAATGGGGGAGAGAGAAGCCGGCGCCCGAGGGCGCCGGCTCCGGGGTCCGTTTGGCGGGCTCTTCCGGGGAGGAAGGGGCGGGAGGGCACGCTGTGCCGGACATTCCTTCGCCGGGATCCGATGCCACGGGAGCGGGTGTGTCATGCGGGCCGTCGCCGGCGAGGCCGTCGGGTCGCGGTCCGACAGCTTCGCCATCGGCATAGATCCAGGCAACGGGCTGACCGATCCCGACCTCCGAACCGGCCTCCGCGATCACGTGATGAAGGGTGCCGGAGGCGGGGCTTTCCACTTCCATCGCCGCCTTGTCGGTCTCGATGTCGAACAGGGCCTCGGATTTCTCCACCCGGGCACCTGCCTCCACATGCCACACGGCGATGCGGCCGCTCGTCATGTCCATGTCGACCTTCGGCATGATGACTTCGACCGGCATCTCAGACGCGCTCCCCTGCAAGGGCGCGGGCGGCCTCGAGAATGTCGGGCACCTGGGGCACGGCGGCGCGTTCGAGATCCGGGTTGTAGGGGATCGGGCACTCGGCCCCGCCGAGCCGGATGATCGGCGCGTCGAGATAGTCGAAGGCATCGCTCTCGGCGACCATGGCGCTGATCTCCGCGCCGATGCCCAGCGTCTTGACGCCTTCGTAGACGCAGAGCAGCCGCGATGTCTTGCGCACGCTGCCCAGCACCGTGTCCCGGTCGATGGGGCGGATCGTCCGCAGGTCGATGACCTCGGCCTCGATGCCTTCGCCGGCGAGCGTGCGCGCCGCTTCCAGCGCCTTGTGCACCATGATGGAGGTCGCGACGATGGTGAGATGGCTGCCCTCGCGGCGGATCGCGGCCTTGCCGATCGGGGTCAGGTAGTGCCCCTCCGGCACCTCGCCTTTCATCTTGTAGAGGATCTTGTGCTCGAAGATCAGCACCGGATCGGGATCCTCCAGGGCGGCGAGCAGCAGCCCCTTGGCATCTTCCGGCGTCGAGGGCTGCACCACCTTCAGCCCCGGGACATGGGCGAACCATGCCTCCAGGCTCTGGCTGTGCTGGGCGGCGGCCCCGGTTCCCGAGCCGGCCGGCATGCGCATCACGACCGGCACGGAGACGGCGCCGCCGAGCATGTAGCGTACCTTGGCGGCCTGGTTGACGATCTGTTCCATGGCGAGCGTGGCGAAGTCGGAGAACTGGAACTCGAAGATCGGGCGCAGTCCCGTCATCGCCGCGCCGACGGCAACACCCGCGCCGCCCAGTTCGGAGATCGGCGTGTCGATGACCCGGTCGGGCCCGTATTTGTGGACGAGGTCGCTCGCGACCTGGAACGCGCCGCCATAGACGCCGATATCCTCGCCCATCAGCACGACGCGCTCGTCGGCGGCCAGCGCGATGTCCATCGCCTCGCGGATGGCTTCGGCATAGGAGAGTTCGCGCGTCTCCTGCCCCTGCCGGGCGGCGGTTCCCGCATCCATGTTCATTGCGCTGCTTCCGTGTAGACGTCGCGGGTGACTTCGGCGACTTTCGGGTTCTCGCCGGCCTTGGCGAACTCGATCGCCTCGGCGATCTCGCGGTCGGCGTCGGCTTCAAGTGCGGCGATTTCCTCGCGCGAGGCGATGCCGTGCTCGACCAGCATGTCCGCCATGCGGACGATCGGATCGCGCGACATCCACTCGGCGATCTCTTCCTTGCTGCGATAGCGGTTGCGGTCCGACTTGGAGTGGCCGCGCCAGCGATAGGTCATGGGTTCCACCAGCGAGGGACCCTCGCCGGCCCGGGCGCGGGCGATGGCTGCGTCCATCGCCTCGCTGACGGCGGAGAAGTCGTTGCCGTCGACGGTGACGCCGGGCATTGCATAGGCAGCGGCGCGGGTGGCGATCTGCTTGACCGCCGTCGAGCGCTCCGTCGAAGTCGACATGCCGTATTTGTTGTTCTCGCAGACGAAGACGACGGGCAGTTTCCACACGGCGGCCATGTTCAGCGCCTCGTGGAAGGCGCCCTCGTTGTTGGCGCCGTCGCCGAAGAAGCAGACGGTGACCGCACCGGTGCCGAGCCGCCTGGCGGCGAGCGCCGCGCCGACGGCAATCGGCAGGCCGCCGCCGACAATGCCGTTGGCGCCGAGATTGCCCTTTTCCACGTCGGCGATGTGCATCGACCCGCCGCGGCCCCGGCAATATCCGGTTTCCTTGCCGAAGAACTCGGCGAACATCCGCGACACGTCGGCGCCCTTGGCGACACAGTGGCCATGTCCGCGATGGGTGGAGGTGATCTTGTCGGCATCGCCAAGCGCCATGCAGGCGCCGACGGCGCTGGCCTCCTGGCCGATCGACAGGTGCATGGTGCCGTGGATGAGGCCGCGCGTGTAGCTTTCTTCCGCGCCTTCCTCGAACTTGCGGATCAGGTACATCTTGCGCAAGGCCGCCTTCAGCTCCCCGGCGGTGTAGCGGGCGATGGCGAAAGGCGTGTTCTCGGGCGGAAGGTCAGGCATTGGCGGGCTCCCGGGCAGCCGCCCCGAACAGCATCTCGTCCTGGCGTGTGCGCAGGGCGGCGATGCGGGAGTTCGCGGGAACCTCGGCATTGGCACAGGTGATGAGTTCGCCCTTGCGGATCGGCGCGGTGACCTTGGCGCCGGTCAGCAGGCCGCAAGGGATCGCGTTGGCAGCGCGCGCCTCCCCGGCTTCCATGATCCAGGCCCGGTAGCAATACTCGCCGATCTGGTCGAGGATCTCGCCGGGGGCGAGATCCTTCTTGGCGACGGCCGCGACCTCCGCCGTCGGCCGGTCGAGGGGAACCATGTCGGCCTTGCCGTAGAGAACGGCGCGGGCGCAGGTCAGCGGAACCTCGAGCGAGGTGAGGTGGTAGGGGCGGATGAAGGTGAAGTAGGGGCCTTCGCCCATCTTCAGGTCGCTCATCCGCTCCCAGACGCGGGGATGACGCATTTCGGCGACGACGAAGACCCCGGGGGCGAGACCCTCGCCGACGGAATAGTCGACCCGGCCGGCGCCGGACAGCACGCCGCCATCGGCCTGCGGGATCAGGATCTTCGACAGGTCCTTCGGCCCGGCGGCGGGACCGTGCATGCCCGGCTTGTCGGGGACAAGGCCCGTCGCGTTGGCGATGGCGGCCATCTCCACCATGGTCTTGGACCCGTCGACGAACTCGACCAGCATGCGCGCGTTCATGTTGCGGGCCTTCGCCTCGGCGGCATAGGCGTCCGGGGTGGCATCGATGTTGAGCGGGTTGTTCTTGCCCTTGCCGGCGGACACGATCGTGTGGCCCATCGCGGAGACGAATTCGATCAGCTCCATGCAGGAGGAGGGCTCGTCGCCCGCGCCGAGCGAATAGACGACGCCGAGGCGCTCGGCCTCCGCCTTCAGGAAGGCGCCGATGGTCACGTCGGCCTCGACATTCATCATCACCAGATGCTTGCCCCGCTCCATGGCGGCAAGGCCCAGTTCCGCGCCGACGGAGGGAACGCCGGTCGCATCGATGACCACGTCGATCAGCCCGCTTTCGAAGATCTGCGCCGCATCGGAGGCAATGGCCGTGCGGCCGCGTTCGACCAGGGCGTTGAGGTCGTCGGTCGACTTGCAGTCGGCCGAGTGTCCCGCCTCGCCATGGGCGATCTCGACCGCCCTGTGTGCGGCTTGCGGGGTCAGGTCGGCGATGGCGGCCACGTCGATGCCGTCCATGAGCGCGGCGCGCGTGACGATGTCGGTGCCCATCTCGCCGCAGCCGATCAGGCCGATACGGACCGGCTTTCCCGCGTCCTGGCGCTGCCTGAGATCCCGCGCCAGACCGGTCGGCGCAACATTGCTTGTCATAACGCATGCCCTCGAAACTGTGATGGCCCGTTTAAACAGAACTTTCGTTCATTGGTCAACATATATGTTCAACATCAGATCCAATCATGCGGATATTGGTGCATTGCAGCAATTTTGTATCGCTAGAAATCTCGTTTCCCTGTCCTATGCAGTCTTGACAGGGGAATGGGAATGAACATTAGTGTTGTCGCAATCTCATATGTTCATATGGGTGTGGCTGATCTTGCCACGAGGAGGAGCATCGTCGACAGTCGGCCAACCGGACATGATTCAGGATCGGCCGCGGGAATTCCAATGGGAGGAAAGACAAGTGATGCAACAGACACTGATCTCACGCCGGTCGCTTCTGAAGACCGGTGCCGCTGCCGGCGCGATGGGGATGTCGCTGGGCGGCGTTGCCCTGCCGGCCTTCGCGCAGTCCGATCTGCCTGATCCCGCAAAGGTCCTCGCCGACATTTCCGTGCCCAAATACGTGCGCGCGGACTACCGCGAGCTCTACAAGATGAGCGATGCGCCGCTCTGGGATCCGGCGATCGACTGGATCCGCACCGTCGACTGGGAGGCGGTGCGCAAGGAGCTGGCCGGCACGACGGTCCGTTTCGCGATCGGTGCGGCCGATCAGGAATCCGCGGCCGAGGGGCTGGTTCCCTTCGAGCTGCTGTCGGGCATCAAGGTCGAGCTGGTTCCCATCCCCGACGACAGTTTCTATGACAAGGCGCTGGCCGAGTTCATTTCCGGCAATGCGAGTTTCGACGCGCTGCAGTTCTTCTCGCCCTGGCTCGGCGATTTCGCGGCGCCCGGCTTCCTTGCCCCGCTCCAGGAATATGCCGACAAGTGGAAGCTGCCGCTCGACGACTTCTACGACACCTATCGCCTGAACTACGGCTATTTCAACGGCGAGATGTACGGCATCCCGTTCGATTGCGACGTGCAGATGGTGCATCTGCGCAAGGGGTATGTGGAGAAGGTGCTCGGCGGGCCGATCGATACCTGGAACTCGGTTCCCACCTATGACGAACTGATCCGCCTGTCGGGCGAGCTGAACAAGGTCGAGCCGGGCGTTTCCGGCGTCGGGCTTTTGGGCGCGCGCGGTTTCTGGTCGACCTATACCTGGGAGCATGTCGCCGCGCAGGCCGGCATGATGCTGTTCGACGAGAACTGGGAGCCGGTCTTCAACGGCGATGCCGGACAGAAGGGCCTCGAGATCATTCTCGACCTGTCGAAGAACGCCATCGAGGGCTTTGCCGCCGCCGGCTGGGGTGAGAACCGGGCCGCCTGGCTCGGCGGACAGGTCGCCACCAATATCAGCTGGCAGGACAGCGGCACCCAGGCGATGCGCCCGGACCAGTCGCAGATTGTCGGCGACTTCGTCACCATCTACGAGCCGCGCATTGCCGGCGGCCGGTTCGCGCCGCCCAACATCGCCGGATCGACCTCCTGCGTCGCAGCTTCGAGCAAGAACCCGGAAGGGGCCTTCCTGATGCTCGCCTTCCTGACGACCTCGTCGATCATGGCGATGAACGAGGCCAACGCGAACGGCGTTGCACCGGGTTACCGCTCCGTCCTGACCAATCCGGATCTGCAGAAGGTCAGCCAGCCGGCCGAGGTGTGGAGCAAGTCGCTCGACCACGCCTGGTGCGCGCCGCGACTGCCGGGCATGTTCGAGATGGAGCAGGCGATCGGCAACGAGCTGAACCGTGCCTTTGTCGGCCAGGTCGCGGGCAAGGAGGCGCTCGACAACGCCGCCGCCGCCGTGCGCAAGATCATGGATCGCAACGGCTTCTACGGCAGCCGTCCGCCGGTCGACTATGCGGCCGTTGCGCCGGGGCTCTATGTCGGCGAGGGCAAGCCGCTTCCGGTCTAGGGCGTTCCGTCAAACTCGTAGCAATGCAGGTTCCCGCCATGAGCGATTCGACCCTGCCGGCTTCCGGGGTGGCCCTTGCCACCCCGGTTCGCGTGGCAGCCGCAAGAAAGCGCCGCAGCAAGCGCATGCGGACACTCTTTCCCTATCTTCTCGTGGCTCCGGCGGTTCTCTACCTGCTGATGATCACCCTCTATCCGGGGGCCTATGCGGTCTACCAGAGCTTCTTTCTGGTGCGCTTCAATTCCTGGACGCCGATCGGTTTCGAGAATTACGCCGACCTGTTCTCCGACCGCGAATTCTGGGCGGCGCTGTGGAACACGCTGGTCATCGGGGTGCTGGCGCTGGGGCTGGAATGCTTCTTCGCGCTGATGCTCGCCTATTTCGCCTATCGCGATCCCTGGGTGCAGGGCTGGCGCATCGCCTTCCTCGTGCCGATGCTGTTCATGCCCTCGGCGGTCGCCTTCATCTACAAGCTGGCCTTTCTCGACGGCCGGATCCTCTCCGACCTCCTGATGCGTGTCGGGCTGATTTCCTCCAACCTTGCCATTCCGTCCTCGACCTGGATGTCGCGGGCGACGCTGATCATTGCCGATGTCTGGCAGTGGACGCCGTTCCTGTTCATCATCTTCGTCGCCGCGCTGCAGGGCCAGGACGAGGAGGTGGAGGAGGCCGCGCGTCTTGACGGGGCAAGCTGGTGGCAGATCTTCTGGAACATCTCGCTGCCCCTGATGCGGCCGGTGATCGCGGTCGCACTCGTGCTGCGCGGCATCGACATCACCACCATGTTCGCCAATGTCTTCATCATCACCAAGGGCGGGCCGGGCGGGGCAACCGAGACGATCAGCTATTTCATCTACCGGCTGGGCTTCAAGAGCTTCAACTTCGGATATGCCTCCGCCGCCTCGGTCATCATGCTGGTGATCACCATCGTCGTCGCGCAGCTCGTGGTGAAGCGCGCCTTTCGTTCGGGGAGGACCTGACCCATGGCCTCGCAACGCGGTTCCAGGGGCGAGAGCCTGCTCGTCCGGTACCTGATCCTCACGGCCTGGGCGCTGTTCTGCCTGGCGCCCGTCCTGTGGTTCCTGTCGATCGGCCTGCGCCCGCGCACGGAGATCGTCACCCCGCAGCCGATCTACTGGCCGACATTCTCGCTCGATGCCTGGCACATGATCTGGTCGGACTGGCCGATGGCGGCCTATCTGCGCAATTCGGTGCTGGCGATCATCGGATCGGTGCTGATCGACCTGGTGCTGGCCATCCCGGCGGCCTATTCGCTGGCCCGCTACACCTATCGCGGGCGCGAGGATATCGGCTTCTACATCCTGTCGACACGGATGATGGCGCCGGCGATCGTGGCGATCCCGATCTTCTTCCTGTTCCGCAATCTCGGCCTGCTCGACACGGTCTGGGCGTTGATGCTGATCTATGCGGCGATCAACCTGAGCGTCGTGACCTGGATCATCCGCTCCTACATGCTGGACATCCCGAAGGAGCTGGAGGACGCGGCGCGCACCGACGGCGCGTCGGACATGCGCATTCTGTGGGAGATCATCATTCCCGCCATCCTGCCCGGCATCATCACCGCCGGCGTCATCGGCGCGATCTTCGCGATCAACGAGTTCCTGTTCACGCTGCTGATCGCCTCGACGTCGAGCGCCTACACCATGTCGGTGGCGCTGGCGAATTTCACCGGAGGATCGGACGGCGTCATCTACAACGCGATCGCCCTGGTCGCCTTCCTCGCCTTCATTCCGGTCTTTCTGGTCGTCGTGGCGATCCAGAAGCACCTCTCGCGCGGCCTGACGATGGGCGCGGTCAAGGGATAGAGACATGGCACGTATCGAACTGACTGGCATTCAGAAGAAGTGGGGCGCCGTTTGGGGCGTGCGCGATGTCGATCTCGACATCGCCGACGAGGAGCTGGTCGTGTTCCTCGGCCCTTCGGGCTGCGGCAAGACCACGACGATGCGCATGATCGCCGGGCTGGAAGACCCTTCCGAGGGTGAAATCCGCATGGACGGCGAGGCCATGAACGAGGTCGACGCGCGCGACCGGGACGTGGCCATGGTGTTCCAGGGCTATGCGCTCTATCCGAACATGTCGATCTACGAGAACATCCGCTTCCCGCTGCGGATGCGCGGCGTGCCCAAGGCCGAACACGACGCGCGCGTCCGGCAGGCCGCCGGGATGGTCGAGCTTGGCGATTATCTCGACCGCAAGCCAGGGGCGCTTTCCGGCGGCCAGCGGCAGCGCGCGGCGCTGGCCCGGGCGATCGTGCGCCAGCCGCAGGTCTTCCTGATGGACGAGCCCCTGTCCAATCTCGACGCCAAGCTGCGTCAGGCGATGCGGGTGCAGATCAAGCACCTGCAGCGCCAGTTGAAGATCACCACGATCTACGTGACGCATGACCAGATCGAGGCGATGACGCTCGCCGACCGGATCGTGATCATGGAAGGGGGACGCGTCCAGCAGATCGGCACGCCCGACCAGATCTATTCCGATCCGGCCAACACCTTTGTCGCCGGTTTCATCGGCTCGCCGCCGATGAACCTCGTTCGCGGACGCCTCGACGGCGGCCGGTTCACGGCGCCGGGCATCGCCATTGACGGCATCGGCATCGAGGGCGCGCGGGAGATCGTGCTCGGCGTGCGACCGGAGGACTGCCGTGTCACGGCGGAGGGCGCGCATCTGTCGGGCCAGGTGTTCGGGGTGGAGCCGACCGGCGACATGACCTACCTGACGATCCGCACGGATGGTGGCAATATCGAGGTGAAGGCGGATCGCGACTATCGCTCCGAACTCGATGTCGCGGAAACGGTCGCATTCGATCGCGATCGGCTCTATTTCTTCGACGGTGAAACCGGACAACGCATTCGGCAGGCATGACCACATTCGACTACACTTCGATGGGCTTCTACACGTTCGACTGCCTGTGTCGGCCCGTGAACGAGATCCCGTCCGGCGGAAACACCTCCTTCGTCGAGGAGTTCACCATCGCCGTCTCGGGCGCCGCCGGCAGCGCGGCGATCGTTGCCGCCAAGCACGGGCTGAAGGTCCAGGCGGTCGGCGGTGTCGGCGAGGACGACATGGGCGACTGGGTGCTGGCGAAGCTCGGGCGGTTCGGCATCGATGTCGCCAACCTGGAGCGCTGCAGCGGCTTCACCACGTCCTCCTCGATCGTCACCACCCGGCCGAACGGGCAGCGTCCGGCCCTGCACAAGCGCGGGGCGACAGCGGGCTTCTACGTCACGGACGAGCAGGTCGACCGGGTGCTCGACACGAAGATCTTCCATGTCGGCGGCGTCGGGCTGATGGACCGGATGGACAAGGGCCGGACGGCCGAGATCATGGCGGCGGCGAAAGCCAAAGGCTGCCTGACGACGCTGGACGTCTTCGCCTCGACGCCGGACGACATGCCGCTGATCGCGCCGCTGCTCGGCAATACCGACTTTTTCATGCCCTCGGAAGAAGAGGCGATGGCGCTGTCGGGAATGACGGATTTCGAGGATATCGCCAGCTTCCTGCTCGACCAGGGCACCAAGGCGGTGATCCTGACGCTGGGCGAAAAAGGGGCGATGTATCGCGACCGTTCGGGGCGGCGCATCGACATCCCCGCCTACCGCATCGACGTTGTCTGCACCTGCGGCTGCGGCGACTGTTTCAACGCGGGTTTCGCCACGGGCCTCCATCTTGGCCGGTCGGTCGAGGACTGCGTCCGGCTGGGGCAGGCAAGCTCCGCCCAGAACGCCATGGGACTGGGGTCGCAGGCGGTGGTGAGTTCGCTTGAGGAGACCTTGCAGTTCATGGACAGGACGCCGCTGATATCCTAATCTTGTCACCCGTTCCCGGGCTGCCATTCAGAGTTCGCGACATGTTGCCAGCGCCGAAAATCCCGAGATTGCAGGACCTCGCCCTTCCGCTTCGCGACATCATGCGCGGCGCGATGGCGCTCGAGGCCCGTACGCCGTCGCGGCGTGAGCGGGCCGCGCGCCACCGTCCCCCGGCCCTGCGCCCGCTGCCGCGTTCGGTGGCCGACGCGGGCGAGGGGATCCATGCGGCCAATCTTGCGGAAAACGCCCCCTCGCGCGCGGACGTGGCGCGCGCGGCGCGCGACATCGCGGCCTGGGACGGCGATTGCGATCCGGCGAATTTCGGCCATGTCGCGGCCCATGCCCTGACGCGGGCGCTTGGCGATGCGCGCCTTCTGGTCAGCGAGACGGTGGCGGCGCTTGTGTTTTCGCAGGTCGCCGCGCGCGCGTCCGGGGGCGACAAGGATGTGGCCGCGGCCGAATTGCTGCTGGCGCTTGAAGCCCGTCATGTCGCGGGACTGGCTCCGGGGGTCGAAGGTGCCGTTCGCGAGGGAGACCGCGCCCAGGTCCATGTCGCGGTGACCGGCCTCATCCTCTGGCTGATGGCCGAGCGGCCCGTCTCTCCCGATACCGAGGAGCGCTTGCTCGATCTGTCGCTTGCCGTCGCGCGGGCGATCGAACCGGAGACGTTTTCGGCACCGGAGGAGACCCCTCGCCGCAACGCCCGTGTCGACGCGGCGGCGCTGGGCCCCGTGCTGCGCCGCCACGCTGGCGTGATCTGAGGCCGACAATGACCGGTTCCACACTCGATGCCCCCAGGGCGGATCGCCAGCCGATCCGCCGCGCCATCCGGCGACTGCGCTGGTTCGTCGGCTCGTTTTCCAGTCAGCTTGACGACATATCACGGGAAACCGGTGTCGTGTTCTCGCTCGACGAGCAGCGGCTCGCGGATGTGTTCATGGCGTGGCTGCGCGACTTCGAGGCTCAAAAGCCACGGGATCCGCGCGACCGGAAATCCTATGTCGGCTTCGCCGCCGGCCTGATGCTCCGCAACCTGATGAGGCAGAAACCCGTCACGGTGCTGTCCTTGCCCAAGGACGCGGACGAGACCAATCCGGCCTATTACTGGCCGGAGGGCTATGCCTATGTCGCCTATTGCCTGAACGTGCGTTCGGCCGTTCTGGAGCAGGATTTCGACGAGGCGCGGGCGACCAGCCCGGAATTCGACGAGATCCGGACCTGGTGGTCGTTCCGGGAGAATGTCGAGGAAGACCCGAACCTGGCCATCGCGTTCCTCAACGCGTTCGCCGGCGATGAGCCCGACTGGACGATGCCGGCGCTGTTCCAGTCGGGGCGCATCTCGCAGGTCGCGCCCAGCTTCTATCAGGCCCGGCTTTCGGGACAAGACTAGCGCGGGCGGCCCGTCTTTTCTTCACCCTGCGGGGGAAAGAGCGACCAGGAGCATCGGCTGGGTCAGCCGGAAGCCGTTTTCGCCAGGCGTTGCGCGGTGCTTCAGCAGGGCGTCGAGTTCCGCGCGCTGTGCATCGGCGCTCGCGCGGCGTGCCGGATCGACCGCCACCAGATAGTCGATGAAGCCGTCGACCGAGGCGAAATCGGTGAAGCGGTCGTAGCGCTGTTCGGAAAGTTCCGTCCAGTTTCCGGCCGCAATGTCGGCGCGAAGCGCGACAAGCGCCTCGCGGCGGATGTCGGTCTCGTCCTCGACGGGACGCATCACATCGAAGAACGACCCCTCCGCCAGCGGCTCGACGACGATCAGCGTGCCGCCCGGGGTCAGCACCCGCCGCACCTCGGCAAGCGCCTTGCGCATCAAGGGCACCGGCACGTGGTGCAGGGCGTTGAGAAAGACCGCCGCATCAAGGCTTGCATCCGCGAAGGGCAGGGCTTCCGCCGTTGCCTGTTCGAACCGCGCATCCGGTACGCCCTTGCGGGCCCGGGCGATGGCGTCCGCGTCGGGATCGATGCCTGTCATCGCGTGCCCGTGCCGGGAGAGCGTGGCCGAAAGGGCCCCGCCGCCGCAACCGATGTCGAGCACCGACCGTGCGCCGGTGTCGGCCAGGATGGCGAGGATGCGATCAGGGGTCTGCAAGGTCTCAGGCATCGACACCGGTGAACTCCGCCCGCACCTTGTCCGTCTGCTCGCCAAGGGCCGGAACCGGTCCGAACTCCGGGGACTTGCCGTCGATCAGCGCGCCGGGGGCGAGCAGGCGCACCGGTCCCGTGGGCGTCTCCGTCTCGACATGGCGGTTCTGGGGGTGCTTGACCAGATCTTCCATCGTGCTCACCCGCCCGAAGGCGATGCGCGCGTCGCGCAGCTTGTCGGCGAGCGCATCGCGGGGATGGCCGGCGAAGACCTCCTCGATGATGGCATCGAGTTCGGCGCGGTGGGCGACACGGCGCGAGTTGCTGTTGAACCGCGTGTCGGCGGCAACCTCGGGTCGCTCCAGCACGTCGCGGCAGAAATTGACCCATTCGCGCTCGTTCTGGATGGAGAACAGCACTTCCTTGCCGTCGCTTCCCGAATAGGCGCCGTAGGGCGCGATGGTCGGATGGTTGAGGCCGTTGCGCTCCGGGTTCTTGCCGCCATAGGCATATTGCAGGTAGGGCACGTTCATCCAGTCGGCGAGCGCGTGGAACAGCGAGACGGCAATGTGCCGGCCCTTGCCGCTGCGCTCGCGCGCGAACAGCGCCTGCAACACGGCCTGGTGGGAGGTCATGCCGGCCGCGATGTCGCAAACGGAAACACCCACACGGGCCGGCCCTTCGGCATTGCCGGTGATGGCCGAGAGGCCGCTTTCGGCCTGGACCAGCAGATCATAGGCCTTCAGGTCGCGGAACGGGCCCTCGTCGCCATAACCGGAGATCGACACGGTGATGAGACGCGGATTGGCCTGGCGCAGCCGGTCGGGGGCAAAGCCGAGACGGTCGATGGCGCCGGGCGCCAGATTCTGGATGAAGACATCCGCCTTGAGGATCATCGCCTCGAGAAGCGCCTTGTCCTCGTCCTTGCGCAGGTCGAGGCAGACCGATTCCTTGCCGCGGTTGAGCCAGACGAAATAGGCGCTTTCGCCATGCACCAGATGGTCGTAGGCGCGGGCGAAATCGCCTTCCGGGCGCTCCACCTTGATGACGCGGGCACCGGCTTCCGCAAGCCGCCCTGACAGATAGGGTGCGGCGACGGCCTGCTCCACCGAAACCACCATAAGACCCGAAAGATCGCCCTGCATCGTCGACGCAACTCCCTGTTGTTGGCGCCAGTATGCCCCATGACCCCGACAAGGAGTAATAGAGGCGATGCCCTGCGGCTATTGCCGGAGACTATGCCTCCGGCCCCGGTACGGTGCCCCGCGCGTCCGGTCGCCATAGACCGGTGCAATGGAGCCACGCCGAAATCGCTATTGGCCATCGCCTCCATGTCCGCGCAGGCTGGGGAGAAACGGCTCTTTACACCAACGGACGGACCCGATGAAAGACAAGACAGAGAAAGACCGGGACGGCACGGTCGATCGTCTCACCCTGCCGCTCTTCGTTCCCGGCGACCGGCCGGAACGTTTCGCCAAGGCGATGGGCGCCGGCGCCGACGCGGTGATCGTCGACCTTGAGGACGCGGTCGCACCCGATGCCAAGGCGGGCGCGCGGGCCGGGCTCGAACGGGCGCTCGCTCCGCTTGCCGGGACGGGGCCGGTGCTTTTGCGGATCAATGCAAGCGGCACGCCGTGGCACGCGGACGATCTTGCCGCCTGCACCGGGCTGCCGCTTGCCGGCATTGTCCTGCCGAAGGCGGAAACGGGCGGCGACTGCCTTGCCGTCAGCCAGGCGACTGGCCTGCCCGTCGTGGCGCTGGTGGAAAGCGCGCGCGGCCTGCGCACCGCGGAGGAAATCGCCAGGGCGAGCGTTCGCATCGCCTCCGGTTCCATCGACTTCGCCGCCGATCTTGGCATCGCCCATGAGCGCGATGTCCTGTTGCCGGCGCGGTTCGCGCTTGCCATGGCGGCGCGGCTCGCCGGCCAGGCTGCACCCATCGACGGGGTGACGACGGCGCTGCGCGAGGAGGATGTCATCGCCGACGATTGCCGCCATGCGGTCGCGGTCGGCTTTGGCGGCAAGCTGCTCATCCACCCGGCGCAGATCGCGGCGGCGCGCAAGGGCTTTGCCCCGTCCGAGGGGGAATGCGACTGGGCCCGGCGGGTGCTTGCGGCCGTGGAAGGGGGCGCTGCGGCCATCGCCGTCGACGGCGCGATGGTCGATGCGCCGGTGATTGCGCGGGCGCGGCGCATCCTGGAACGCGCTGCCGCCACGGTCTGACAAAAAAAGCCCGTGCCGAGGCACGGGCTTGGCAGGCGATGGGGCCTTGCGCAAAGTCGTCAGATGGTGCGTCCGCCGTCGACCTCGAGGATCACGCCGGTGATGAAGTCGGCCTCGTCGGAAGCGAGATAAAGCGATGCATTGGCGATGTCGCGCGGCTCCGACAGGCGGCCCATCGGGATCGTGGCGATGAACTTTGCCCGGTTCTCCGGCGTGTCGGGCACGCCCATGAACTGCTCCAGCAGGCCGGTGGCGCCCATCACCGGGGCAATGCCGTTGACGCGGATCCGGTCGGGGGCAAGCTCCACCGCGAGGCTGCGGGTCATCAGGTTCACCGCACCCTTGGAGGAGTTGTACCAGGTCAGGCCGGGGCGCGGGCGGATGCCGGCGGTCGAGCCGACATTGATCATCACGCCGCCGCCTTGCGCCCGCCAGACCG
The DNA here is from genome assembly GCF_048261845.1 of Stappia sp. Classification (GTDB taxonomy): domain Bacteria; phylum Pseudomonadota; class Alphaproteobacteria; order Rhizobiales; family Stappiaceae; genus Stappia. The sequence goes on from NZ_JBLXFR010000015.1 coordinate 60,871, forward strand.
GCACGCAGGTCTTGGTCATGTGGAAGATCGACAAGACGTTGATGTCGTAGATCTTGCGGAAGGTCGCCTCGTCGGTCTCCATCAGGGGCCGGTTGGGGTTGGTCCAGCCGGCATTGTTGACGACAATGTCGAGCGAGCCGAACGCCTTGACGGTCGCCTCGACGGCGGCCTGCACATCCTCGGCCTTCGAGACGTCGCACTTGATCGCGATGGCCGCGTCGCCGAGTTCCGCCGCGACGGCCTTCGCGCCCTCCTCGTTGAGGTCGACGATGGCGACCTTGGCGCCTTCGCGCACATAGGTCTCGGCGATGCCCTTGCCGAAGCCGGAGGCGGCGCCGGTGACGAGGGTGGTCTTTCCTTGAAGTCGCATTGTCTGTCCTTAGCCGTGATTGTTGACGACGGTCTTGATGCGGGAGAATTCGTGCAGCGCCGCGAAGCCCTTCTCGCGGCCGTGGCCGGACTTGCGGATGCCGCCGAAGGGCAGTTCGATGCCGCCGCCCGCGCCGTAGCCGTTGATGAAGACCTGGCCGCAATGCATCGCCTTGGCCATGCGCTGCTGGCGGGCGCCATTGCCCGTCCAGATGCCGGCGACGAGGCCGTAGTCGGTGCCGTTGGCGATGCGGATCGCGTCCGCCTCGTCATCGAAGGGGATGGCGCAGAGCACCGGGCCGAACACTTCCTCCTGGGCGATCTTCGAGCCCGGCTCGCAGGGGCCGAACAGCGCGGCGGCGACATAGTAGCCGCCTTCCGGAGATCCTTTCGCGATCGAGCCGCGGGCGACCAGCGGTGCATCGGCATCCGCGATATAGGCCTCGACCCGCTTCTTCTGACGGGCGGAAATCAACGGTCCGAGCACGGCGTCCTCGCCGGAATCGGAGGCCGTGACGGCCTCGAAGCGCGTCTTCAGCTCGGCCATCACCTTGTCGTAGACGCCGCGCTGGATGAGCACCCGCGAGCCGGCCGAGCAGGTCTGGCCGCCATTCTGGATGATGGCGTTGACGAGCACCGGATAGACGGCGTCGAGATCGGCGTCGTCGAAAACGATCTGCGGCGACTTGCCGCCGAGCTCCAGGGTGCAGCCGATGAAGTTCTTGGCCGCCGCCACCTGGATCATCACGCCCACTTCCGGCGAACCGGTGAAGGACATGAAGTCGACGTCCGGATGTTCGGACAGCGCCTTGCCGGCGGTCTCGCCGCGTCCGGTGACGATGTTGATGGCGCCGGCGGGGAAGCCGACCTCGACGGCCAGCTCACCGATGCGCAGTGCCGTCAGGCAGGCGTCCTCGGCCGGCTTCAGCACCGTCGCATTGCCCATGGCGAGCGCCGGGGCGATGGAGCGGCCGAACATCTGCGCGGGATAGTTCCACGGGATGATGTGACCGGTGACGCCGTGCGGCTCGCGCCGCACCTCGGCATGGTAGCCGGTGAGGAAGGGAATGACCTCGCCATGCACCTTGTCGGCGCCGCCGCCGTAATACTCGAAATAGCGGGCGGTGGCGATCATGTCGGCGCGGGCCTGCTTGATCGGCTTGCCGTTGTCCATCGTCTCCAGCCGGGCAAGTTCCTCGGCTTCTTCCAGGATGCGGTTGCCGAGCCGCATCATCAGCCGGCCGCGTTCGGCCGCCGCCAGCCTCGACCACGGACCGCCGTCGAAGGCGGCGCGGGCGGCGGCAACGGCCGCGTCCACATCCTCGGGGCCGCTGTCGGCAATCCGGGTGAAGACCTCGCCGTCGATGGGCGAGCGGACGTCCATCTCCCTGCCGGAGGCCGCCGCCACCCATTCGCCGTCGATCAGGTTGAGCGGGCGCGGCAGGCGGATGCTGTCAGCTTTCATCAGTCAGTCCTTTCGTGCTCAAGCGAGCTTTCGGAAATTTCCCCGCGCTCGATCAGGAGCGTGCGGTCGGCAAAGCCGCGCAGCAGGGAGGGATTGGATTCGGTGATGATCAGGGTGACGTTGCGGTCGGTGTCGCGCAGCGCCTTGAGCGCGTCCGCGTAGCGCAGCGCCAGCGCCGGGGCGAGGCCCTGGAAGGGTTCGTCCAGCATCACCAGCTTGGTGCCGAGCATCAGGGCACGGCCGAGCGCCACCATCTTGCCCTGTCCGCCGGAGACGTTGCCGGCGGGGCGGCCCGCCATCTCCTTCAGTTCGGGAAGGATGTGATAGACGCGCTCGATGCGCCGCTTCGTCTCGGCGGCGTCGAGACGGGCGACCTGCGCCGGCAGAAGGATGTTCTCCTCCACCGTGAAGGCGGAAAAGAGACGCCGGTCCTCGGGCGCGTAGCCGATGCCAAGGCCCGGCCGCTTCGCCGGGATCAGGCCGGTGATGTCCTCGCCCTCGAAGCGGATCGCGCCGCTCACCGAGGTGAAGCCCATCACGGAGCGCAGGAACGTGGTCTTTCCGGCGCCGTTGCGGCCGATCAGCGCCACGGTCTCCGCCGCGCCGACCGAAAAGTCCAGGTTGCGCAGGATCGGGATGATGCCGATCGAGGCGCCGACATTGCGAAACTCGAGCATCACACGGCCTCCCCGATCACGTCGCGGATCACGTCCGGATGCTGCAGGATCTCCTCGGGCGAGCCGCGCATCTGGACGTTGCCGGCAGCCCACACGGCGACCTCGTCGGCGTAGCGGGAGACGATGCCCATGTCGTGCTCGACGAAGACACTGGTCACCTGCGCCTCGGCGAGCGCCTTCACCAGGATTTCCATGATCTTGAATTTCTCCGAGGAGGCGACGCCGGAGGTCGGCTCGTCCATCAGCAGCAGCTTCGGCTTCAGGGCCAGTGCCACCGCGATGTCGATCAGCTTGCGCTGGCCTTCCGACAGTTCCACGACCGGCCGGTCGGCGACGTCGGCGCAACCGACCATGTCGAGCAGGTGCAGCATTTCCCCGCGCTGGCGGATCGTGTGCATGTCCTGCAGCGGATTGCGCAGCCTCTCGCGGGCCGAGACCGAGATCAGGAGGTTTTCCAGCGCGGTGTGCTCGGTGAAGAGCTGCGGGATCTGGAAGGCACGGGCAACGCCAAGCCGCACGATCCGGCGCGGGGCGAGCGAGGTGACGTCGCGCCCCTCGAACAGCACCGTGCCCCTGGCCGGCTTCAGCCAGCCGGTGCAGATGTTGAGGAAGGTGGTCTTGCCGGCGCCGTTCGGGCCGATGATCGCCATGTTCTTGCCGCGCTCGATGGTGAGCGACACGTCGTCGGCGGCGATCACGCCGCCGAAGCGGATCTGCAGGTTGCGGGCCTCGAGAAGGATCTCGCTCATTTGCGCGTCTCCCCGTCATTCGCCCGGGTGCCGGTCAGGCGGGCAAGGGTTGCGTCATAGATGCCGATCACGCCTTTCGGGGCGAAGATGACGATGACAAGCAGGAAGCCGCCGAGCAGCATCTGCCAGATGTCTCCGGCGAAGGCGGAGGCATAGGTGCGGACGATCTCGTAGATCGCGGCGCCGACAAAGGCGCCGGCAACCGATCCGGCGCCGCCGAGAACGGCGATGAAGACCATTTCGCCGGAGCGGATCCACCAGGCGAACTCCGGCGCCACGACGCCCTGGACGATGCCCATGAGGACGCCGCCCGTTCCGCACAGGGCGGCGGACAGGACGTAGCCGCCGAGCAGGGAGCGCTGCGGCGAGACGCCGAGATACTGAAGCCGCGTCTCGTTGGTCTTGATCGTCTGGAACAGCTGGCCGGCGGGGGATGCGAACCAGCGGACCGTGAACCAGCCGAGGCCGATCACCAGCGCCAGCGAGAGATAGAACATGATCAGTTCGAACGGCCCGCGCTCCAGCGCCATGCCGAAGACGGTCGGGCGTGGCAGGCGGATGCCGTCGGCGCCGCCCGTGTAGTGGTAGAACTTCTCCAGGATCGACCAGAAGATCATCGAGAAGGCAAGGTTCAGCATGCCGAAGAAGATGCCGCGATAGCGCACCACGAAGAGGCCGACGAGAACGCCGGAGATGGCCGCGCCGGCGACGGCGACGACAAGCACCAGAACGAGGTCCGCCCCCGGCATCGAGGCCGAGAGGAATGCGGCCGCATAGGCGGCGATGGCGAAGAACAGGGCATGTCCGAAGGACACCTGTCCGGCGCGCAAGAGCACGGTGACGCCGACGACGGCGATGCCCTTGGCAAGCGCCAGGTTCATCAGCAGTTGCAGCGAGGGCGCGGCGAAGGGGATCGCGGCGACGGCGAGGAGGATCAGGGCCGGGATGGCCAGTCGGACGGTCATCTCTGGCTCCTCAGATCTTGCGCGCGGTCGGGCTGCCGAACAGACCCTCGGGCCGCACCAGCAGGACGATCAGCATGATCAGGTAGGGGACCAGAACGGCGGTCTCCGGCCAGACATAGACCGCGAAGGAGCGGCCGAGGCCGATCAGCAGGGCGGTGAAGGCGGCGCCTTCGATCTGGCCGAGGCCGGCGGTCGCCACCACGGCGAAGGAGAGCACGATCATGTCGGCGCCCATGCCGGGCAGGATCGAGGTGGTCGGCGAGGCGAGGGCACCGCCGAGGCCGGCAAGCGCTGCGCCGACGATGAAGGTCAGAAGGAAGACCTTGTCCGCGTCGATGCCGATCGACTGGGCCGCCTCGCGATCCTCGGTGGTGGCGAGGATCAGTTTGCCGAGGATGGTGTGACGCAGGAAGAAACGCAGGCCGACCAGCAGCACCAGCGCGACCAGCGGCAGGATGATGAGCTGGTAGACGGTGTAGTTGACGCCGAAGACCCGGATCATGCCCAGCGCCTGCAGGGCGGAGGCCTGGAAATAGGGCTGGGTTCCCCACACGAGGCGCTGCACGTCCTCGAGGATCATGAAGACCGCGAAGGTGACGAGAAGCTGCAGGACCTCGGGCTTGTTGTAGATGCGCCTGAGCAGCAGCCACTCGATCGGCCCGCCCAGGAGGACGCCGACAAGCACGGCCGAGACGATCATCATCGGAAAGGCGAGGACCGGGGCGAAACCGAGCGCCAGGATGTAGCCTGTCAGGGAGACGGTCAGATAGGCACCGACCGCGTAAAGCGAGCCATGCGCGACATTGAGGATGCGCATGACGCCGAAGATCAGCGTCAGTCCAACGGCGACGCTGAAGACGAGGGCCGCGTAGGCGATGCCGTCGAACAGGGCCAGGAGGAAGATTGTGAGGTTCATGGGCGTCCATTCAGCGCAAGGGGCGGCGGCACGGGTGGCAGTCTGCCTGTCGTGGCGGCCCGTCGTTGTCGCGTAAAGATCGCCCCGGGCGACGGGCGCCCGGGGCGTGGGAGGAAGCGGGACGTCAGGTCCCGGCTTCGATTACCTGTCGTAGCTGTCGACCTTGACGCTCGCGGCATAGTCCGGGGTCAGCTTGCTGACCCATTCCACGGATTCCTGGCCAACCGGGGTCGTCAGTGCCGCGCCGTCGAAGATCATGATGTTCTCCAGCGTGGCGAACGGATAGTCGCCGGTCTGGACACTGGTGCCCAGAAGCTGTGCCTCGACACCCTGGTTGTCCTCGCGGATCGTGACTTCACGGCCCAGTCCCTGGAAGGTCAGACCCTCGAACGCCGCGATCACCTCGTCCTCGCTCGGCCACTCGCCGCCCTTGGCCGCGACGGCCTTGTCATAGGCGGCTTCGAGCGCGGCCAGCGCCTGGCTCATGTGGAAGACGGGATAGATCGCGTGGGCGCCGGTCTTTTCCTCGAACGCTGCCATGAACTCCTTGAAGTCGGCGTCGTCCCGGCGCTCGGGATGCAGGAAGTAATGGTCGCCGCGCGCGCCGACGATATGGCCGGCCGGCAGGGTCGAGCCGAGACGCTCGAGCGAGCTTTCGGCCAGCGGGATGACGAAGGTCGACGAGTTCATCAGGCCGCGCTGGGCCGCCTGCTGGATGAACGTGTCGAGATCGCCGCCCCATGAGGTCGACAGGATGACATCGGGCTGCATCGCCTGCAGGCGCGAGATCTCGGTCGAGAAGTCGGCGGCGCCGAATTTCGGGAAGAACTCGCCGACCACCTCGACATCCGGCTTCAGGGCCTTCAGCGCGGTGGAGAAGATCTGCCAGCTGTCACGGCCCCAGGCGTAGTCCTGGTTGACCACGGCAATGGTCTTGAAGTCCGGCTTGACCTTGAGCAGGTAGAGCACCGTCGCCAGCATTTCCGGCGTCGCGTTGGCCTGGGTGCGGAAGACGTACTTGTAGTCGTTCTTCTCGAAGATCTGCTGCGTGCCGCAGTCCCACATCAGGTTGAGGACCTTGAGATCCTCGGCAAGCGGGGCGAGCGTCTGGCAGTTGCCCGAGGAGATCGCGCCCATCATCGCATGCGCGCCCTCGCTCTCGACCTGGCGGCGGAACTCCGAGGTCAGTGCCTCGGCGCCGGCGCCCTCGTCGATGAAGGAGAGCTTGAGCGGAACGCCGGCGATGCCGCCGTCGGCATTGATCTTCTCGACGAGGATTTCGGCCGCATCGCGGGCCGGAACGCCGAAGACCGAGGCCGGGCCGGTGAGGAAGGTGGTGACACCCACCTTCAGTTCGGCCGGCTTGTCGGCGGCAAGCGCCGCAAGCGGTGCCGCGATGAGCGCGGCTGTGGTCAGAAGCAGTCTTTTCATGGTTTCACTCCCTGGTTCGCCGCGGGCGATTTCATGCCGCCCGCGTGTCCGTTTCCCGATCAGCGAATGGCGATCGGATTGATGATCATCTGGACCGCGCCCTTCAGGCGGGCCTGGCCGAGCACGAAGAGGAACTCGTACGCCTCGTCTTTGGCGAGTTCGCGCGTGTCCATGTTTTCGAGGATGTAGATGCCGTTCTCCGGCTGCAGGATCTGGTGGGCGCGGAACGCGTCGCCCTCCTTTTCCGCCGGCACGACCTCCATGCCCCATGTGTCGGCGCCGACCGCCATCACGCCGAGCTCGGCGAGATATTCGGCGCCGCTGACGCCGAGCCCCGGCTCCGCCGCGCCAAAGCGCTTGGGATCGGGATTGTCGCCGTCGAGCAGGTTCATCCAGTTGGAGTTGAAGAGAACGACGTCGCCCTCGCGCAGCTCGACACCCTGTTTGGCGGCTGCCGCCTTCACGTCGTCGGCGGTGTAGGCCTTGCCTTCCTCGACCATGTCGACGCCGTAGAACTTCGCCATGTCGAGCAGCACGCCGCGTCCGACGAGACCGGGCAGGTTGTGCAGGCCGAGCTCCGTCAGGCCGGCGGCCTTGGCGAAGTCGCCCGCCTTGTGGCCGTTGTAATAGACATGGTCGACACCGGCATGGCCGAGACCGTCGATCTGCGGGCCGATGCCCAGCCATCCCATGAAGATGTCGTCATTGTAGGTGAAGGCGTTGTTGCCCAGGCCGCTGTTGGTGATCTGGTTCGGCTGGAGCACCGTCACCGACAGGCTGCGCGGGGGAAAGGCCGGCGTGTCGCTGCCGACGATCATGCCGAGGCTGTAGACCTTGCCGGTGGTGACGAGGCTGCTGGCCGCCTTGACGCGCTCCGGTGTCATCAGGTTGGCCGCGCCGATCTGGTCGTCGGCTCCCCAGCGCGACTTGGTCCAGTCATGGGCGCCGTCGGCCTGCGCAAGACAGGTCGAGGCTGCGAGTGCCAGCCCGGCGATGAGTTTAAGACTGCAGAGTTTCCTCATAGCTTCCTCCCAGAGCATTCGAGATATCGAAGCCTAGGTATTACCAGTGGGGTGCACCAATAATTTGGGCCGTACCCGGATATTGAAAAAACCTATGGCATGAGATCAAATTCAAACTCCGGCCTGTCATCCGCACCGTTTGACGCTAGCATCAGGTCAAGGAAGAGTCTGGCTCGACCAGGCGGACAAGAGCAAGGGATGGAAGGCAGATGAAGATTACCGCGGCCGTGCTTGAACGCGGAGGGATCGCCTCCGGCTTTGCCGAGGCGAAGGCCCTGACGATCCGCGAGGTGGATCTCGATCCGCCGGGCCCGGGCGAGGTGCTGATCCGGCTGGCGGCGGCGGGCGTGTGCCATTCGGACCTTTCGGTGATCAACGGCACCCGGCCGCGTCCGCTGCCGATGGTGCTCGGTCACGAGGCCTCCGGCCATGTCGAGGAAGTCGGGGCCGGTGTCGATGATCTGGCGCCCGGCGATCATGTCGTGTGCATCTTCGCGCCCGGCTGCGGGCGCTGCACGCCCTGCGCGGAAGGGCGGCCGGCGCTGTGCGAAAAGGCCGCGCAGCATCATGGCGTGGGTGAGCTGATCACCGGCAGCAGGCGCCTGTCGATGGACGGGCGCCCCGTGAACCATCATGTCGGCATCTCGGCCTTCGCCAGCCACGCGGTGGTGGCGCGGCAGTCGCTGGTCAAGGCCGACGACGACATTCCGCCGCATATCTCGACGCTGTTTTCCTGCGCCATGCTGACCGGCGCGGGGGCCGTGTTCAACACTGCCCATATCAAGGCCGGCGCCAAGGTGGCGGTCGTCGGCATCGGCGGTGTCGGCATGGCCGCGATCCTGGGTGCGGCGGCGGCGGGTGCAGGCCAGATCGTTGCCATCGACCCGTTCGAGAGCAAGCTCGAGGTGGCGCTCAGGATGGGCGCGACCCACGCGATCAAGGCCGACGCGGAGACGGTGGCCAAGGTGCGCGACATCACCGGCGGCGGCGTCGACTACGCGTTCGAACTGGCAGGCTCCGTACGGGCGCTGGAAACCGCCTATGACGTGACACGGCGTGGCGGCACGACGGTCACCGCCGGCCTGCCGCATCCCGATGCCCGCATGCCGCTCAATGCGCTCAGGCTGGTGGCCGAGGAACGTTCGCTGAAAGGCAGCTTCATCGGCTCCTGCGTGCCGCAGCGCGACCTGCCGCGGATGTTCGCGCTTTACCGGCGCGGGCTCATGCCGGTGGAAAAGATGCTGACCCACAGGCTGCCGCTCGCCGATATCAATGTGGCGATGGACCGCCTCGACGACGGTTCCGCCATTCGTCAGGTCGTCGATCTCGGCTGACGGAGCAGGGTTCTTTGCAATCATGCGGACCGGAGGAGCGGCGCTGCTCTCTTCCGGTTCGCGCTCCGTTTTTCACACGGGACATGAGAGACGCTGCCAGCCAGCCATGGATATCCGACATCTACGCTATTTCATCGCCATTTCCGAAGCGCCCTCCCTTTCGGCGGCGGCGCAGGTGCTTGGCGTCGCGCAGCCCTCGCTGTCGCAATATGTGCAGCGCATGGAGCAGGAACTCGGCGTCCAGCTCGTCGACCGTTCGCCGCGCGGCACGGTGCTCACCGAGGAGGGGCACCTCCTGGTGCGCCATGCGCGCGAGATCTGCGGCAGCATGGAGCACTGCATCGCCGAGATGCGGGATCTGGGCGGCGGCGTGCGCGGCAAGGTCGGCTTCGGCATGCCGCCTTCCGTGTCGATGGTCATGTCGGTGCCGCTTGCCGAAACGGTGCGCGTCGAACTTCCGGATGTGCGGCTGCGCGCCATCGAGGCGATGAGCGGTTACATCAAGAGCTGGATCGAGGACGAGACGGTCGATATCGGCTTCATCTACGATCTGGAGAAGGTCGAGCATTTCCGCATCATCCATGTGCTGGACGAGCAGCTTTTCTTCTTCTCCGCGCCGGATACCTGGCCGCTCGATACGCCGCCGGGCACGCCGGTGCCGATGCGTGCGCTTGAAAAGCTGGAGATGATCCTGCCGGGCGTCTCGCACGGTCTGCGCAAGACCATCGAGCGCCATGCGGCGGCCTGCGACGTCAATCTCAACGTCGTCATCGAGATGGACGCGATGACCCAGATCAAGGAACTGGTGGCGCGCGGCTCCGGCCATACGATCTTCGCGCCGGCGGCCGTCCACGACTTCGTCGCGCGCGGGGAACTGCTCAAGGCGCCGATCTCCGAGCCGACGATTTCGCGCCCCGTCTATCTGGTCAGCAAACCGACCCGGGTGATGAGCCGCGCCTGCCGGGCGGTCGAGGAGATCACCCTGGAAGTCGCGCGCGATCTGGTGCGGCGGAACATCTGGGAAGGCGAGCTGATCGCCACCTGAGGTCGGGATGGCGGTCGGCGTCGGCTGGCCGCTCGCGCCCCGTCCGTTCAGCCGGGTGTTGCCGCCTGCATGGTCACCACGCCGTCCTCGTCGCGGCGCACCCTGAGCTCCAGTCCGCCGCCATCCGCTTGCCGCGCTTCCACCGTCACCGGCCGGTCGCAGGTCAGCGGCGAGAGGCCGCGATAGGAGAAGTTTGACGGCAGCTTTCCGAGCACCGAGGCGGCGAGGTTCTGCATCCAGATCGACTGCAGCGGACCGTGGACGACGAGGCCGTCATACCCCTCGACGCCGGTCGCGTAAGGCCGGTCGTAATGGATGCGGTGGCCGTTGAAGGTCAGCGCCGAATAGCGGAAGAGCAGCGTCGGCGTCGGGGTGATCTTCCAGCTGGCGACCGGCGACCAGTCTTCGGCGGGTTGCGCGGTGGTCGCCGCGCCGGGCTTCGGGTCCTCGCGGTAAACGATGTCGTGCCGCTCGACGATCTTCGCCTCTCCGCCCGCCTCATAGACGTGATCGACGGTGACGAAGCCGAGCGGACCGCTGCGGCCCTGCTTGAAGGTGACGTCTCGAATGGTCGAGATGCGGGTCACCGTGTCGCCCGGCATGAGCGGCGCGCGGTATTCGAGCGCGCCCCCGGCCCACATGCGACGCGGCAGCGGCAACGCGGGCAGAAAGATGCCGGTGCGCGGATGGCCGTCGCGACCGAGTTCTTCCGGTTCAACGACATCGGGCGTCAGGCACCAGTGAAAGCCGGCGGGCACCTCGCCGGGGCCGAGCATGCCGGCCAGCGTCGCGCGGTATTGCGTCAGAAGCCGCTCGCCGACGTCCTCGCTGACCCGCCGCTCCCGGCCGATCCAGTCGGAATAATCGCTCATGTCAGGCTCCCGTGTAGCGGCCGAGGTCGCGGGCGGAGAGGGTCGCGAGGCCCTCCAGCCCCTGCCAGAGGATCTCGCCGTCGTCGCCGAGCAGGGCGCGGGACTTGTTGCGCAGCCCGGCGGCAAGTTCCGCCTCCGGCAACCGCCGGCCAAGATCGTGGCTGATCGGGAGCTGCGTGCCGTCGGCGAGTTTCAGGAAGCCCTCGGCCTGCATGTCCGTGACCGCGGCATCGCCCTCCACCGTGACCTGGCCGGCGAAGGCGGCAAGGTCGGGATCGGCAGCGAGCGCGTCGGAATAGGTGTCGTCGCGGGCCGTGTCCTTGCCCGACAGCACCATGCCGGCAAGCCAGTTGTAGCTGAACTTGACCTCCAGCCCGGTGCGCGGGGCCTTGATGTCGCAGACCGCCAGCCAGCGCGGACTGGTGCGCAGGTGCAGGCTTTCGACGCTGTCGAGCGACAGGTCGGGCCTCTCGCGCCGGGCTGTCAGAAGCGCCTCGATCATCGCATGGGTGCCGTGGCAGCAGGCATGCAGCTTGTACTTGATGTCCTCGAAGAAGAAGGTTCCGGGCGGCGGCCGGTCCCAGCCGGCATCCGGGTCGGGTGCGTCGGAATGGGTCGGCAGGAAGCCCTGCGCGCCGGCAAGTCCGTCATCGGCGGAGGTGAAACCGAGTTTGGCGAGCCTTGCGCATTCGACGCCGTTCGATGCGGCGATGCCGGCATTGTAGGGCTTGCCCATCGTGCCGAACTGCGACTTCAGGCCCGAGGCACGCGTTGCGCAAAGGCCGATGGCGGCGCGCATCTCCGCGCGCGACAATCCGAGGATCCGCCCGGCCGCGATGGTGGCGCCAAAGGCGCCTGCCGTCGCCGTCTGGTGAAAGCCGCGATTGTAGTGGACGGCGCCAAGCGCCATGCCGATGCGCACCGAGGCTTCGGCGCCGACGAGAAAGGCCTCGACCACGGCCGAGGCGCTGGCTCCGGCCTCTTCGGCGACCGCGAGCGCGGCCGGGAAGATCGCCACGGAAGGGTGGCCGACATGGCCGAAATGGGTGTCGTCATAATCGAGCGCGTGGCTGGTCGCGCCATTGACGAGCGCGGCCGTGCGGGCGGGCGCCGGCGCGCCGCCGAAGACCGAGGCCGTGCCGTTTCCCGCTTCCTCTTCCGCCAGCCGGCGCAGTTTGCCCGAAAGGGGCTCGTCGATGCCGGCGCGGCCGCAGACCAGCCAGTCGAACAGCGAGAAGCGGGCCATGGCGAGCGCCGGTTCGGGGAGGGCACCGGCGGGAAGCGCGGCGAGGTCGAGAATCCGGTCGATCAGGCTCATGCTTTCGGCGCTCCGTAGGATTTCGGCAGGCCGAGCACCTGCTCGGCGATGAAGCAGAGGATCAGGTTGGTCGAGATCGGCGCCACCTGGTAGAGCCGCGCCTCGCGGAACTTGCGCTCCACGTCATATTCCTCGGCGAAGCCGAAGCCGCCATGGGTCTGCAGGCAGGCCTCGGCCGCCTCCCAGCTGGCGTCGGCGGCCAGCATCTTGGCGCTGTTGGCCTCCACGCCCGGATTGTGGCCGGCATCGTACATGGCCGCCGCCCGGTAGACGATCGCCTCGGCCGCCATCATGTGGGCATAGGCACGGGCCAGCGGAAACTGGACGCCCTGGTTCTTTCCGATCGGCGTGCCGAAGATGACCCGCTCCTTGGCGTAGGCGGAGCCCTTCTCGATGAACCACTTGGCATCGCCGATACACTCGGCGGCGATCAGGATGCGCTCGGAATTCATGCCCGAGAGGATGTAGCGGAAGCCCTTGCCTTCCTCGCCGATCAGGCTGGAGGCGGGAATGCGCGCATTGTCGAAGAAGATTTCCGTCGTCGCATGATTGATCATCGTGCGGATCGGCCGGATCTCGACGCCGTTGCCCTTGAGCTCGCGCAGGTCGATGAGAAAGACGGAAAGTCCGTCGGTCTTCGACTTCACCTGGTCGCGCGGTGTGGTGCGGGCGAGCAGCACCATCAGATCGGAATGTTCGGCGCGGGAAATCCAGATTTTCTGGCCGTTGACGATGTAGTCGTCGCCCTCGCGCCGGGCGGTGGTCTTCAGGGCCAGCGTGTCGGTGCCGCTGGTGGGCTCGGTGACGCCGAAGGCCTGCAGGCGCAGCGAGCCGTCGGCGATGCCGGGCAGATACTGCGCCTTCTGCTCCGCGTTGCCGTGCCGCAGCACGGTGCCCATCGTGTACATCTGCGCGTGACAGGCTGCGGCGTTGCAGCCGTTGCGATGGATTTCCTCCAGAATGACGGCGGAAGCCGAGAGGTTGAGGCCGGAGCCGCCATATTCCTCCGGGATCATCGCCGCGAGATAGCCTTCCCGGATGAGCGCGTCGACGAAGTCCTTCGGATAGGCGCGCCGGGCATCGAGGTCGCGCCAGTACTCGCCTGGAAATGCCGCGCAAACCTTGGCGACACCGTCGCGGATCGGGGCGTATTCTGCGGTCGGGTCGAAAGCGTCCATTGGGGTCCCTGTCGGTTGTCTTCGGCCAAAATCGCAGGTCCTTACCCTTGCGGGAAATATCTTTGCATGCACGGAGCTATTGGCGGTCCTTATAGCACCGCCCGTGCCGCCTCCCACATCGGCTCCCTGCCGCCGCCGATGCCTGCTTGCATAACCGTTTGCACAAGTGAGCGCCCGAAAAGTTGGGTTTAACCGGGAACGGCTTGCCGTCATTATCGCAAGCACTTGGAGACGCACGGGCAGGCAGGGGGAGGCCGGCATGGTGAGGGTCACATATATTTCCGCAAGCGGTGTGGAAACCACCGTGGACGGGCGCGAGGGCGACAGCGTCATGGCGACGGCGGTTGCCAACAATATCGACGGCATTGTCGGGGAATGCGGAGGGTCGATGGCCTGCGCCACATGCCATGTCTATGTCGATCCCGCCTTCGCCGACCGCTTGTCGCCGCGCAGCGATGACGAGGAGGCGATGCTGGAGGGCGCCGCGTCCGATCCGCGCCCCGAAAGCCGCCTGTCCTGCCAGATCCGGCTTTCCGCCGATCTCGACGGGCTTGTCCTGCGCATGCCGGAAGAACAGATGTAGCCGCGCCCCGGCAGGGGGAGGCCGCTGCCGGATTGGAGGATGTGAGGACCGGCGGAGCGGGCGCCGGCATGGGAGGAGACGACGTGCCGGACACCAGTGAACTGGCGCCGCTTGACGAGGCGATCACCATCGCCGCGCTGACGGCCGATCCCTATCCGATCTACAGGCGGCTGCGGGCCGAGAGCCCGGTGCTCCGGGTGAAGTCGGTCGGTCGCACCTTCCTGACCAAGGCTTCGGATACAAAGCTGGTCAAGGACAATGCGGCGCTGTTCAGCTCCGACGATCCGAACACGCCGATGAAACGGGCATTTCTCGCCCATACGTTGATGCGCAAGGACGGCAAGGAGCACATGCGCGAGCGCATGGCGATGCTGCCCTCCCTGATGCCAAAGGCCATCTCCGCCCATTGGGCGCCGCTCTACGAGCAGCTTGCGGCCGAATATATCGGACGGCTGCCGCGCGGCGAGGTCGTCGACCTGTTTCCCGCGCTGGCCGGACCGGTCGCGGCGCGCATCCTCGCCCATGTCATGGGCATTCCGGACGCCAGCGACACGGACATGCAGCGCTGGTCGCAGGTGCTGATCGACGGGGCCGGCAATTTCGGCTGGCAGCCGGAGCCCTTCGAGGCATCGGATCTGGCCAATGCCGAGATGGATGCCTGCCTGGAGCGCAATGCGGAGCGGCTGCGCGCCGAGCCGGACGCCTCGGCACTTTCGATCATGGTCAACTCGGAAAAGGCCATTCCCTGGAGCCAGATCGTCGCCAATGTGAAGATCGCCATCGGCGGGGGCATCAACGAGCCGCGCGATGCGCTCCTGACCATCCTCTACGGGCTGCTGACGGAGCCCGACCAGCTTGCCGAGGTGAAGCGCCGCGAGGCGTGGGCGGAGGCGTTCGAGGAGGGGGTGCGCTGGTGCGCGCCGATCCAGGCAAGCTCGCGGCTCGTCATGGAGGACACCGAGATCCGCGGATTCCGCATCCCGAAGGGCGACACGGTGATGACGATCCAGGCCTCGGCCAACCATGACGAGGAGTTATATGACGACCCGGATCGCTTCATCGTCTTCCGCGAGCGCAACCCGCACCAGGCCTTCGGCTCGGGGCCGCATCACTGCGCCGGCGCACATGTGTCGCGGCGCACGGTCGGGGCGATCCTGCTGCCGATGCTGTTCGACCGGTTTCCCGAGATGGAGATCGTCGACCCGGGTTCGGTGGTCTGGCACGGCTTCGGTTTTCGCGGCCCGCTCAACCTGCCGGTGCTGCTGAAATAGGGCCGGACGAAACAGGACCGGATGAAACAGGGCCGGCCGCCGCCGGTCTTGTCCCAACTGACCTCGCTTGGGCCGATTTCACTCGGGGATGACGGCGATGCCGTGCCCTTTCGGTGTCAGGCGCACCGCTTCGCCCCTGTCGCATTCGCCGCCATCGGCGGGCGCGGTGACGAAAAGGTCGCCGAGTGGCGTGCGGATCTCGTACTCCATGTATTTGCCGAGATAGCTCGCCGTGCCGATCGTGCCGGCGATGCCGCTCACATCGGCGGTGTCGCGCTCGACCTTCAGCGCATCCGGCCGGATCGCCACCTTCACCGGACCTTCCGCGAGACCGCGTGCGGGGGCGATGGCATGTGCGCCGGCAAGGTCCAGCGTCGCGACATCGCCCTCGAGCGTGGTGATCGTGCCGTCGACGACGTTGGCATCGCCGATGAAATCGGCGACGAAGAGGTTGGCGGGCGCTTCCCACAACTCGCGCGGGCTCGCCTTCTGGGCGATGCGCGCATTGGACATGACGATAACCTCGTCGGAGACGGCGAGCGCCTCTTCCTGGTCATGGGTGACATAGACCACCGTCAGGCCGAGATCCTTTTGCAGCGCCCGGATGTCCTCGCGCACCTTGCGCCTGAGCCTTGCATCGAGGTTGGAAAGCGGTTCGTCAAAGAGCAGGATCGAGGGTTCGAGCACCAAGGCCCTGGCGACCGCGACACGTTGCTGCTGGCCGCCGGAAAGTTCCGAGGGGAGGCGCGTGTCGAAGCCGGAAAGGCCGAGAAGCCCGAGTTTCTCGCGGGCCATTTCGGCGGATTGTTCCTTGCCCATCCCGGAGGAACGCGGTCCGTACATGACGTTTTCCAGAACGCTCATATGCGGGAAGAGCGCATAGGACTGGAAGACCATCGTCACGTCGCGCTCCGAGGCGGACAGATGCGTGACGTCATGCCCGTCGATCAGGATCTTGCCCTCGCTGGCAAGTTCCAGCCCGGCGATCATCCTGAGCGTGGTCGTCTTGCCGCAGCCGGACGGGCCGAGCAGCGTCGTCAGGCTTCCCGCCTCGCAGCGGAAGGAAACGTCGTCGACGGCGGTGACGGCGCCGTAGCGCTTGGTGACGTTGACGAAGTCCAGGCTCGACGGTCCCATCAGGTTCCTCCAGAGACGATTTCGCCAGAGCCGCGGCGGCCGAGGCGGGCCTCGCCGACGACGAGGCGGATGGTGGCTATGGCGGCGATCATGAAGACGATCATGAAGGCGCAATAGGCGATGGCGAGCGAATATTCGCCCGCCTCCACCCGGCCGACGATATAGGCGGTGGCCATGTTGTAGCGCGCGGTCACCAGGAAGATGATCGCCGAGACGGCGGTCATCGCGTGGACGAAGGAGAAGACCAGCGTCGCCACGATGGCCGGCTTCATCAGGGGCAGCACCACGGCGACCAGCGTGCGTCCGGTGCTCGCCCGCAAGGTGGCGGATGCCTCGTCGAGCGAGGGATCGATCTGCGACAGCGCCGCGATGCCGGCGCGCACGCCCACCGGCATGTTGCGGAAGACGAAGCAGGCGATGAGGATGAAGCCGGTGCCGGTGATCTCCACCGGCGGCACGTTGAAGGCCAGGATATAGGCCACGCCGATCACCGTGCCCGGGATGGCGAAGGACAGCATCGTCAGGAATTCCAGCGAGCGCCTTCCGCGAAAATGCTGGCGGGCCAGCACATAGGCGGTGAGCAAGCCGATGATTGTCGTCAGCGGCGCGGCGGCGGCCGAGACCAGCACCGTGGTCCAGAAGGAATCCCAGGCCGAACCGGCCCAGAACAACCCGTGGTCGGTCCATTCGACGAGGAAGCCGGTGCGCAGGTGGTCGAGCGTCGGCGTCATGTCGAAGCGGCCGATATCCTTCACGAACCCGCCGATCAGCACGATCGTGTAGACGGCAACGGTCAGCGCGATCCAGGGCACGATGACGCCCCACAGCCCGGCCGGGAGGCCCTTCGGCAGTTCGGCGGAGACACCGGAATCGCCCTTGCCGGAGACGGTGACGAAGGAGGTCCTGCCGAGCAGGCGCATCTGCAGGACGAAGGCGGCAAGGGTGAAGGCGAGCAGCACCATGGCCAGCACGGCGGCACGGCCCGGTTCGTGCTGGGCGCCGACGACGGCGAAGAAGATCTTGGTCGACAGCACCTCGAAATTGCCGCCAAGCACCAGCGGGTTGCCGAAGTCGGCAAGGCTCTCGACGAAGGCGAGCAGATAGGTGTTGGCGACCGCCGGCAGGAGCAGGGGCAGCGTCACCGTCATCAGGATGCGGGTGCGGCTGGCGCGCAGGGTCTGGGCGGCTTCCTCCAGCGTCGGTGACAGGGCCTTGAGCGCGCCGACCATGATCAGGAAGGAAAGCGGCACCTGCGACAGGACCTGGGCAAGCAACACGCCCGGCAATCCGTAGAGCCAGCGCGAGCGCGGAACGCCGAACCAGTCCCACATCGCCGTGGTGATGAGGCCGGTGCGGCCGAACAGCACGATCAGGGCCAGGCCGATGACAAACGGAGGGGTGATGATCGGCAGGATCGCCAGCGCGTCGAAGGCGCGGGGAAAGCGCACATTGGTGCGCACCGCGATCAGGGCGAGGCCAAGCGCCAGCGAGGTGGAGAAGAAGGCGGCCAGAATGCCGAGGATGACCGTGTTGGGGGCAACGCCGCAGCGCACCGTCGACCAGAGGCAGGCGAGCGACCAGATGTCGTCCTGCAGCAACCGGTCGATGAAGACCCGGGCGGCGACGTCGCTCTCGCCGTAGAAGGCCTCGGACAGCATCCGGACCACCGGCCAGAACACGAAGAGCACGACGAGCGCGCCGATCATGACGACGCTGACGGAGACGAAGCGGTCGTTGCGGAAGGCGCCGAAACGGGCGATCGAGCCGGCGAAGAGCGCAACCAGCGCACCGGCCATGACGCCGCCGCCGGGGCCGAGCGGACGGGCGATCTCTCCGGGGGCAAGGCCGATGGCGGCGGCCAACGCCGGCAGGAAGCCCGCGACGATGACAAGGGCGAGCGCGAGAAAACCGCCAAAGGCCCCGGCAAGGGCACCGGCGCGGGTTGCCCCGGCAAGGGCCGCCGCGCCGGCGGCCGCCAGCACCAGTGCCGCGACGGCCGGCGCCACATGACCGGCGGCAAAGACGCCGGCAAGGCCGGCCGGGGCGGCCAGTCGGAGCGCGAGGGCTCCGGCGCCGAGGCGCAGGGCAAAAGTCTTCATGGGATCTCGTCCTCCTGATCGCGGGG
>NZ_JBLXFR010000016.1:0-79261 GCF_048261845.1 Stappia sp.
CCCGGAAGCTCACGCGCTCAACCGTCGCCGCCTCCCCCCCCCCGTTCGCGACCGCCGCCAGTGCCGCCCGGTGCGAGCCCGTCTCGATCACCTGCGAGAACCAGGGCCCGCCGCCCGCAAGCGGTGCCAGCAGATGGCGCAAGGCGCCTTCACCCGATTGCGAGCCGGGGTGGTTGAAGGCGAGCCGCGTGCCGCGCAGGTCCTCGAGACCTGTCGCAAGGCTCTCCCGCGCCACGACGACAACGCTGCAATAATGGCCCGGCGGGCATCCCCCGACCCCGTGATCGGGCGCACCCAGCACGCAGACCGTATCGGCAAGGTGGCGGACAAGTGGCAACCCGCAGGTCTGGCCGAGGAGCAGGCCCGGATCCTGCCACAGGTCGAAAAGCCCCAGGTGCCGCGACAACGCCGCAGGCGGCGCGAACCCGCGCGCCTCGAGCGCGGCGCGAAGCTGCGCCCAGAGCGCGTCGGTCGCCTCGCGCACCTCCGGCCAGTCATACATGGGCAGGCCGGCAATCGGCCGTGGCGGGGAGGAAGCTTCGGCGGGGTGCACGGCAGACCTTTCGGGGGGGGGGGAGAAAACACCCGGAAAGGCTAAGGCAGCAGCACGGATGCTGGCAAGGTCGGGGCTTGCGGCTGCCCCGGAAATGCAAGGAGGGAGCCCGTTGCCGGACTCCCTCCTTGCAGGTCGCAATCCGTCAGGATCAGAACTTGTAGCTCATGCCGAAACGGACCTGGTTGTTGTCGAGATCCGTCTTGTAGGTCTGGCCACCGATCGCGAACTTTTCGCTGCCGTAGTTCTGGTACTGGTATTCGACACGGGCCGTGATGTTCTGCGTCACGGCACCCTCGAGACCCGCGCCTGCCGTCCAGCCGGTGCGGATGGAGTTCTTGGAGGACCCGTTTGCCGTCGCTTCAATGTCGGCAATCGCCAGACCCGCGGTACCGAAGACCAGGAAGCGGTCGAAGGCCCAACCGGCACGGGCACGAACCGTGCCGTTCCAGTCACTCGACGTCTTGTAGTTGACGCCGCCGACCGTGCGCGACTTCTCGATGTCGCTGAGGCTGAAGTCGGCCTCGGCGCCCAGCAGGAACTCCGGCGTCAGCATGTAGTTGTAGCCGGCATGGACACCGCCCGTGACACCGTTGTCACGGGTGTTGAAGCGACCGGTGACGGCGTTGGAGGTTTGGAAATCGGACCAGTTCCAGCCGAGATGCCCACCGAAATAGAACCCGGACCAGTCGAACCGCTCAGAGGGAACCGGCTCGTTGTAGGTATAGGGTTCGGCAGGCTGCGGAAGGTCGGCCGCGAGTGCCGGAGCACTCGCCACGACGGCGGCGATCGTCAAACCGGCTGCAGCGAGACGCTTCATTTGATTACTCCGAGTTACACGATGGATTATTCAGACAGGCGGGCAATCGCCCATGCGCTGTCCGGCCCCCAACACGAAAGATATGGAGATCGAATGTGGCAATGCCCGTCACGAAATGCGGTGATCTGGCGGCAACTCGTGATTTTTTGGTGACGTGGTAAGCAATCGGTTACCATGCGGAAGCGGCGCGAAATGCCGCCAAGCGGGCCCGCTGCGCATGCCCGCGCGCCCAAATCCGGGCTTTTCATCCGCATTCGAATGCATATATACGGCAAGTCACACGCAGGCCGGACACATCCAGCCGGGTTCGCCCGGACCTTTCGGTCGCGCCCGTGTCCAGCTTGCCTCGTTTCTCACCATGTCTTAGCAGCGCCGGGTGCCCTAGCTTCATGCTCATCGAATATGTCAGCCTGATCGGGGGGCTCGTCGTTCTCATCGTCGCCGGTGATGTTCTGGTGCGCGGCGCCGTGGGCATCGCCGAGAAGCTCGGCATCCCCGCCCTGGTGATCGGACTGACGATCGTCGCCTTCGGCACCAGCGCGCCCGAACTCGTCATCTCCCTCGGCGCGGCGCTGGACGGTCTCCCGGGCATTGCCGTCGGCAATGTCGTCGGCTCCAACATCGCCAATGTGCTGGCCGTGCTCGGCCTGCCGGCCCTGTTTGCCGCGACCGCCTGCTGCGAGAACGGCGCGACCCGCAACGCGATCTTCATGGTCGCCGTCACCGGCATCTTCATCGGCATGGCTTTCCACAGCCCGATCTCGCGGCTGGATGGCGGCATCCTGCTGCTGCTTCTGGGCGTGTTCCTGTGGGATTCGGTGCGCGCCACCCGCAAGCACCGTGCGCAGAATGTCGGGGCAGCGGCGGTCGATACCGGTTGCTGCGATGACGACACCCCGTTCGAGGAAGTCGAAGGCGTCCCCGACAGCCCGGCGCTCGCCATCCTGTTCGTCGTGCTCGGCATGATCGGCCTGCCCCTTGGGGCCCATTTCACCATCGAGGGCGCCTCCGCGCTGGCCCGCAACTGGGGCGTCTCCGACGCCGTGATCGGGCTGACCGTCGTCGCGCTCGGCACCTCGCTGCCCGAACTGATGACCTCGCTGATGGCCGCCATCCGCGGTCACGCCGCCGTCGCGCTCGGCAACGTCATCGGCTCCAATGTCTTCAACCTCGTTGCCATCATGGGAATCACGGCCGTCGTCATTCCGGTGGACATACCTGCCGCGGTGTTGAAGTTCGATCTCTGGGCGATGCTCGCCTGTGCGCTGCTGGTGCTTGCCTTCTCGGCAATGCGGGTGACCATCCGCTGGCCTTCGGGTATCATCCTTTGCGCGTTGTACGGGGCCTATATTTTCCTGGCGTTCCAGTTCGGCAAGGTTACCTGATCGAACGTCACCCGCATTGCGTATGTTATTTTGCCAGCGTCTGATTTCCGGAAACCAGCGAGTCGCAATGCCCGTATCGGAACGTGCCGCAACCGCGGCAAATGCCCCCGTAGCCCTCGTCACCGGCGCCGGTCGCCGCATCGGCCGGGCAATCGCCGCAGACCTTGCCGCCAACGGCTTCCAGGTCGTCATCCACGCGCACAGCTCGATGCCGGAGGCCGAGGGCCTTGCCGGCGAGATTCTCGCGGCCGGTGGCCGGGCCGCGGTCGTCAACGGCGACCTGACGCAGCCGCAGGCGCCGGCGCAGGTCATGGCAAAGGC
The DNA here is from genome assembly GCF_048261845.1 of Stappia sp. Lineage (GTDB taxonomy): Bacteria > Pseudomonadota > Alphaproteobacteria > Rhizobiales > Stappiaceae > Stappia. The sequence continues at coordinate 3,080 of NZ_JBLXFR010000016.1, forward strand.
GCGCGAGGCGCTCGGACCCGTCCGCCTGCTCGTCAACAGCGCCTCGATCTTCGAGCGCGACGAGATCGGCGACATCGAGGTCGAGCGCTATGAGCGCCACCAGGCCATCCACACGCGCGCGCCCATCCTGCTGACACAGGAAATGGCGGCCGCGCTGCCGGCCGACACCACCGCCCTGGTCGTCAACATCATCGACCAGCGGGTGTGGAAGCTGACCCCCCAGTTCTTTTCCTATACCCTGTCGAAGGCAGCGCTCTGGACAGCGACGCAGACCATGGCGCAGGCCCTTGCCCCGCGCATCCGCGTCAACGGCATCGGCCCGGGCCCGACACTTGCCAACACCCGCCAGCAGGCGGAGGATTTCGCCCGCCAGGCCGGCGCGGTGCTGCTCAAGCGCGGGCCCGCCCTGACGGAGTTCGGAAGCACCATCCGTTTCCTGTGGGAGACGCCATCGATCACCGGACAGATGATCGCCCTCGACGGGGGGCAGCATCTTGCATGGGAGACGCCTGACGTCGTAGGCATCGCGGAATGAGCAGACACAAGGACGCCCCTCCCGACCCGCAGGACATGCCGGACGACGACGGGGACGAGGGCGAAAACGGCCTTTCCGGCGAGGACGGCGAGGCGGAGCAGCCGCCGGTGCCGGCCTTCGAAAGCGCGCCGACGCCGCTGGGGCCGGATGCCCGCGGCGCGGATGTCATCGCGCATTTCGTTCGCCGCCTGCCGCTGGGGCCCGGCGTCTACCGCATGCTCGATGGCGAGGGCAACGTGCTCTATGTCGGCAAGGCGCGCTCGCTGAAGAAGCGCGTGACGAGCTACACCCGCTTGCAGGGCCAGTCGAACCGCATCCTGCGGATGATCATGGCGACCGCCTCGATGGAGTTCGTCACGACGGGCACCGAGACGGAGGCCCTGCTTCTCGAGGCGAACCTGATCAAGCGGCTGCGGCCCCGCTTCAACGTGCTGCTGCGCGACGACAAGTCCTTCCCCTACATTCTCGTCACCGGCGACCACGAGGCGCCCGCCCTCGTCAAGCATCGCGGCTCGCGCCGGCGCAAGGGCAGCTATTTCGGCCCCTTCGCCTCCGCCGGGGCGGTCAACCGCACGATCAACGCCCTGCAAAAGGCGTTCCTGCTGCGCAACTGCTCCGACAGCTATTACGCCAACCGCTCGCGCCCCTGCCTGCTCTACCAGATCAAGCGCTGCGCCGGTCCCTGCACGGGCGAGATCGCGCCCGACGATTACGGCGGCCTCGTCGCCGAGGCGAAGGCGTTCCTCTCCGGCCGCAGCCAGATCGTGAAGAAGGAACTGGCCAGCCAGATGGAGCAGGCGTCGGAAACGCTCGATTTCGAGCGCGCCGCCGTCTACCGCGACCGGCTCGCCGCGCTCTCGCATGTCCAGTCGCACCAGGGCATCAACCCGCAAACGGTCGAGGAGGCCGACGTCTTCGCCATCCACCAGGAAGGCGGACAGACCTGCATCCAGGTGTTCTTCTTCCGCACCGGCCAGAACTGGGGCAATCACGCCCAGTTCCCCCGGGCCGACAAGTCGCTCGGTGAGGCGGAGGTGCTGGAAAGCTTCCTCGCCCAGTTCTACGACGACAAGCCGACGCCGCGCCTCGTGCTCCTGTCGCACGAGATCGAGGAACGCGCGCTGCTGGCCGCCGCCCTTTCGGAGCGCGCCGGCCACAAGGTCGAGATCGCCGTGCCGCAGCGCGGCGAGAAACGCGAACTGGTCGAGCATGCGACGAAGAACGCCCGCGAGGCGCTCGGCCGGCGACTTGCCGAGACAAGCAGCCAGGCGCGCCTGCTGAAAGGGGTCGGCGAGGTCTTCGGGCTTGCGACAACGCCGCGCCGCATCGAGGTCTACGACAATTCCCACATCATGGGCACCAACGCGGTCGGCGGCATGATCGTCGCCGGGCCGGAAGGCTTCGCCAAGGGCCAGTATCGCAAGTTCAACATCAAGTCCGAGGACCTCGTCCCGGGCGACGACTACGGCATGATGCGCGAGGTGCTGACCCGGCGCTTCTCGCGGCTGCTGAAGGAACATGCCCGCGACGACGCCCCAGCCGCCCCGCAACAGGCGAAGGGGACGGAAACCGAGAGGATGGCCGCCTCCAAGGCGGAGGCGGATGTCGAGGAGGCGGACATCGAGGAGGCCGACGGCGACACGGCGGACATGACCGCCATCCCGGCCTGGCCGGATCTCGTCTTCATCGACGGCGGGCTCGGCCAGTTGAACGCGGCGCGCGAGGTGCTGGAGCAACTGGGCATTACCGATGTTCCGCTGGTCGGCATCGCCAAGGGGCCCGACCGCGATGCGGGGCGGGAAAAGTTCTTCATCCCGGGCAAGCCCTCCTTCATGCTGCCGGAGCGCGACCCCGTCCTTTATTTCGTCCAGCGCCTGCGCGACGAGGCGCACCGTTTCGCCATCGGCACCCACCGGGCCCGGCGCAAGAAGGACATCGCCAGAAGCCCGCTCGACGAGATCGCCGGCATCGGCCCCAATCGCAAACGCGCGCTGCTGCGCCATTTCGGCACGGCCAAGGCAGTCTCCAAGGCCGGCATCGACGACCTGACGGCGGTCGAGGGCGTGTCGGAATCGGTGGCCCGGGCGATCTACGACCATTTCCACGAATAGGCCGGGCGCGCTGCTCGTCCCATTACCTGTGCAAAACAGCCCTTCCGGGTCGGTCACGCGCGTGAATGCCGTCATGATGGTAGCACCGTCACCACAGGAGCCGGCGCCGGAACAATGGCGAAACTCTATTTCAGCTATTCCTCGATGAATGCGGGAAAGTCGACGATCCTGCTGCAGGCGTCCTACAACTACCGCGAACGCGGCATGTCGACCCTGCTGCTGACGGCGGCTGTCGACGAGCGCGCCGGACGCGGGCGCATCGCCTCGCGCATCGGCCTGGCTTCCGAGGCCGATCTCTTCGAGACGAAGACGGAACTGCGGGCGCATATCGAGGCCCGGCTCGCGGAACGCCCCGTCGACTGCATCTTTGTCGACGAGGCCCAGTTCCTGACCGAGGCGCAGGTCTGGCAGCTCGCAGCGGTCGCCGACGAGCTTGGCATTCCGGTGATGTGCTACGGCCTGCGCACCGATTTCCAGGGCAAGCTCTTTCCGGGAAGTGCCGCGCTGCTGGCCCTCGCCGACACATTGCGCGAGGTCAAGACGATCTGCTGGTGCGGACGCAAGGCAACGATGGTCGCCCGGCTCGACGGGGCGGGACGGATCGTGGAGGAAGGCGAGCAGGTCGTCATCGGCGGCGAGGACCGTTATGTCTCGCTCTGCCGCCGGCACTGGTCGCACCGCCAGCTCGGCGACGACCGCAATGGCCGGACTTGAAGTGCTCCGCCGCACGCGCGACACTTCGCCCCAGGCATCCGGAGGGCCTGCAAGGCCTTGCCGGAGAAATTGCCGGAGCGGCGCGAAACGCGCGGCCCGGCGGAAGAACACACGGAGCGCGTGACATGGTATTCGGCAAGCTGTTCGGCGGATTGTTCGGCGGCGACAAGGCGGCCCCGCGCTCCCGGCACCCGATCGTGGAATACAAGGGCTTTCTTGTGACGCCGGCCCCGACCGCCCGCGACGGGCAGTGGCAGGTTGCCGGCTCCATCGCCCACACCGGCAAGGACGGCGAGACGCGCTCGCACGACTTCATCCGCGCCGACATGATGCCGAGCGAGGAGCAGGCCGCCGAATTCGCCATCCGCAAGGCCCGCCAGATCATCGACGAACAGGGCGAGCGCATCTTTTCCTGATCCGGCGCCCGGCCAACCGGGCGCGCGCCAGCGCTTGCCCCTGCCTCTCAGCCCCGGAACGAGGCGAGCGCGCGCTTCTGCCGGCCGTCCGCATCGAAATTCGACGGATCGAGCCAGGCCTCGAACGCGGCCTTCAGCGCCGGCCACTCGCCGTCGGTGATCGAGAACCAGGCCGTGTCGCGGTTGCGCCCCTTGTAGATCACGGCCTGACGGAACGTGCCCTCGTAGACAAAGCCAAGACGCGCAGCGGCGCGCCGCGAGGGAGCGTTCAGCGCATCGCACTTCCATTCGTAGCGGCGGTAGCCAAGCTCGTCGAAGACGCGGCCCATCATCAGGAACATCGCTTCGCTCGCCATCACCGTCGCCTGGAGAGCGGGCGAGAAATTGATGTGGCCGACCTCGATGACCCCGTTCGCCGGATCGATCCTGAGAAAGCTGGCAACGCCCAGCGCCCGCCCGCTTTGGGCGTCGACCACCACATGGAACATCGGATCGTCACCCGGATAGGTGGCGGCGGCAAACTCCGCGAAGGCGTTTTCCTCCTCGAACGGGCCGTAGCCCATATAGGTCCAGTTGCGCCCCTCGCGATCTTTTGAATAGGCGGCAAAGAGGTCGGACGCATGGCGCGGCTCGTATGGCTCCACCCGGCAGGTCCGCCCGCTCATCGCCGTGCGCGGCGGGCGCGGCCGCGCCGTCCAGTTCTCAACGTCCGGCCCGATCGCCTGCCCGAACCCGTTCACCCGCTCCGTCATGTCGCATCCCGCTTTCATGTTGCTCCCCGCAGGTATACCCGCTGTGGCGGAACGATGGAGAGCCGCTTGCCGAGGAATTCGCGGAGCCGGTTCACGACCACGCGATGACGGTTCCCGCGACCGGCCGCCGATTGACGCGCTCATGTGCACATGCTTCAAGGTCTGGGAACGTCCCTTGACCCCCGCCTGGAGCGTGGCCCGCCGATCCGGCCGGAATGGCAGTCCCGCCCAGCTCAAGACACGACCGAGACATGTCGCGATCCCACGTCTGGAGCCTTCCCAACATCCTGACCTACGGCCGCATCCTCGCGGTTCCCGCGGTGATGATGTGCCTCATTCCCGATTTCGAGGGATATGGCGCCCGGTGGACGGCGCTCGCCATTTTCATCATCGCGGCGATCACGGACTTCTTCGACGGCTATCTTGCCCGCGCCTGGCAACAGCAGTCGCGGCTCGGCCAGATGCTCGACCCGATCGCCGACAAGCTGCTTGTCGCGGTCTGCCTGCTGCTGCTGTCCGGCAAGGGCGATATCGGCGGCTGGTCGATGATCGCGGCGGCGATCATCCTGTGCCGGGAGATCCTCGTCTCGGGACTGCGCGAGTTCCTGGCGGATCTTCGCGTCAGCGTGCCGGTGACCCGGCTTGCCAAGTGGAAGACAACCCTACAGCTCATCGCCATGGCCTTTCTGCTGGCCGGCCCGGCCGGCGAGGCCGTCCTGCCGGGCACCCAGATCGCCGGCCTCATGGCGCTGTGGATCGCGGCGCTGCTGACGCTATATACCGGTTACGACTATTTCCGTGCCGGCATCGGCCACCTCATGCAGGATTGACCCCGCACCCCGGGGCCGTCGCAACCAACGGAGCCAGACCATGCAGATTCGCTATTTTGCCTGGGTGCGCGAACGCGTCGGGCGCGAGGCGGAAACCCTCGACCTGCCCGCGACGGTGACCACCGTTGCCGGCCTGATCGACTGGCTTGTCGAGCGCGACGAAAGCTATGCCAGTGCCTTTGCCGAACGCGACACGATCCGCGTCGCGCTGGATCACGAGCATGTCGAGCACGATACGCCCCTGGCAGGAGCCCGCGAGGCCGCGTTCTTTCCCCCGATGACCGGCGGCTGAGGCACATCCCGTGACCGGCCACCCGTCCCCTTCTTCCGAAAGTGCCGGCCCGACTGCCGACAAGGAGCAGATCCCTGCCTCGCCGCCCGTCGTCGTGCGCATCCAGGCGGAGGATTTCGATCCGGCGGCCGAGGTCGCGGCCCTTGTCGCCGGGAAGGCCAATGTCGGGGCGGTCGTCACCTTCACCGGCCTGTGCCGCGACGAGGCCGGCCGGCTTTCGGCGCTGGAGCTCGAGCACTATCCGGGCATGGCCGAGGAGGAAATCGGGCGAATCGCACGCGATGCATGCCGACGGTGGCCTCTTGACGGAATTCTGGCGATCCATCGCCACGGCCGCATCGCCCCGGGGGGCAACATCGTCCTTGTCGCCGCCGCGTCGCGCCACCGCCGTGCCGCCTTCCAGGCAGCCGAATTCCTGATGGACTATCTCAAGACCCGGGCACCGTTCTGGAAGAAGGAACACCTGAAGAGCGGCGGTGCGGGTGAATGGGTCGACGCGCGCGAGAGCGACAGCGCCGACGCCGATCGCTGGACGCGATAATTTTCCGCACGGCCGCAGCGGAGCGCTGCCGCTGTCATTTCAAGACGTTGCCCTCCCTTCCGCGAGGAAAAACCGCCCGGCCCGGCTCCCGGTCACCGGCCGGCCCCTTCTCAGACAGGTTGACCGGCGGTGAATTCCGGTGAATGTCTAGAAAAAGTTCCCGACGCCCTGTTTCGGCTCGTGCCGGCAACCGTATTTCCCAGCGGTTTTCTTGCCGTCACGCAGCAGCGTCTTCCCGATCGGACCAACCATGACTGTTTCCTCACCGGCCGCCGAGGCGGTCGCCGCGCCGCGTCACGGCCTTGCTTTCACCGAGTTTGTCGCCATCGTCGCCGCGCTCATGGCGCTCAACGCTCTCGCGATCGACGTCATGCTGCCCGCGCTTGGCGATATCGGCAGGGCCTTCGCCCTGACCGACCCGAACGACCGCCAGAAGGTCATCATCGTCTATCTGCTCGGCTTTGGCGCCGCCCAGCTCGTCTACGGGCCGATGTCCGACCGCTTCGGCCGCCGGCCGATCCTGCTCGGCGGACTGGCGCTCTACGCGCTCGCAAGCCTCCTCAGCCTTGTCGCCGACACGATGGACCACCTGCTGCTGGCCCGCCTGCTGCAGGGCGTCGGCTGCGCCGCGCCGCGCGTGGTCGCCCTCTCGGTGGTGCGCGACTGCTATTCGGGCGCCCGCATGGGCAGGGTGATGTCGCTCGTGATGATGGTCTTCATGACCGTTCCGGTGATCGCCCCGTCGATCGGCCAGCTGATCCTGTTCGTGGCGCCATGGCGGGCGATCTTCCTGATGCTGACGGTCGGCGGCTTCGCCATGCTGATCTGGTGCTCATTGCGGCTGGGAGAAACCCTGCCAAGGCAGGAACGGCGGCCGTTCTCGCTCTCCGCTGTCGCCAGCGCCTACCTGGCCACGCTGACGACCCGCACAACGCTCGGCTACATGCTGGCCACCACCTTGATCTTCGGCGCCCTGTTTGCCTTCGTCGCCTCCGCCCAGCAGGTCTATGTCGACGTCTTCGACCTTGGCGCAACCTTTCCGCTGATCTTCGCCATGGCCGGCAGCGCGCTGTCCGCCGCGTCCTTTCTCAGCGCCTATCTGGTGGAGCGCATCGGCTTGCGCCCTCTCTCGCACTGGGCGCTCTTCGCCTATTGCGCGATCAACATGGTGCAGGTTGTGGTCGCGCTGGTGATCGGCTCCGATCTCATTCCGTTCACCGTGCTATTGCTGCTGGCGATATTCTGCTTCGGTCTCGTCGGGCCGAGCTTCAATGCGATCGCCATGGAACCGCTCGGCCATATCGCCGGCACCGCCTCGGCCATGCTCGGTTTCGTCACCACCAGCGGCGGAGCCGCGCTCGGCTTTCTCGTCTCCAGCCATTTCGACGGCACGGTGCTGCCGATCGCGCTCGGCTTTGCCGGCTTCAGCCTGCTCGCGCTCGGTGTCGTCGCCTGGACCGAACGGGGGCGCGTCTTCCGCCTGTAGCCCTAGCAGTTGCCCGCTTGAACAAGAAAGGCGGCCCGAGGGCCGCCTTTTTGATATCCGTCCTTGCGGACAATGTGACCTCGCCGGATCAGCCGGCGGCGGCGATCCGCGCTTCCGCCTTCGGCTGCACTTCCGCCTGATAGTCGTCCATCAGCGCCTTGGTGATGGCATCGACCTGGAACGACCAGTCGGCGATCTCCGACACAGGCGTCACCTCGGCGGCCGTGCCGGTCAGGAAGCAGGATTCGAAGCCGGCGAGTTCCTCCGGCAGGATCGCCCGCTCGATCACCTCGATGCCGCGCCGCTTGGCGAGATCGATCACCGTGCGGCGGGTGATGCCATCGAGGAAGCAATCCGGCTTCGGCGTGTGGATCTGGCCGTCCTTGATGAAGAAGACATTGGCGCCGGTCGCTTCCGCCACCTGGCCGCGCCAGTCGAGCATCAGCGCATCGGCATAGCCCTTGCGCTCGGCCTCGTGCTTGGAGATCGTGCAGATCATGTAGAGACCGGCGGCCTTCGAACGGCACGGCGCCGTCGCCGGGTCCGGCCGGCGATAGGGGGCCATGTCGAGGCGGATGCCCTTAAGCCGCTGTTCCGGATCGAAATAGCTCGGCCATTCCCACGCGGCGATCGCCAGATGGATCGTGTTCTTCTGCGCCGACACGCCCATCATCTCGCTGCCGCGCCAGGCGACCGGACGCACATAGGCATCGACCAGCTTCTCGCGGGCAAGCAGTTCGCGCGTCGCACGGTTGATGGTCTCGGCGCTGTAGGGGATCTCGAAGCCCAGGATGCGGGCCGACTCATGCAGCCGGTCGGTGTGTTCCTCGAGCTTGAACACCTCGCCGCCATAGGCGCGCTCTCCCTCGAACACGCTGCTGGCATAGTGCAGGCCGTGGCTCAGCACATGCAGCTTGGCATCGGCCCACGGCACGAAGGCGCCGTCATACCAGATCTCGCCTTCGTGTTGGTCAAAAGGCACCTGCGCCATGTCGAAATACTCCCGAAACATGCAACGGGCTTGATCCCGCTTGCGTTTGAATGCGACCCGGAACCTTTGCTGGAACGGATCGAACCGACTGACTTGCAACCCGATCGCGCAGCTTTGCGCGGCCCGTCATCTGTTTGTATGGTGGCGGGCCACCGGCTGGCCGATGCAGGCAATGCGTGAACCGCAAGCATCGGCAAAAAGCCGCGATCTGCAACGGTGAAGGACAACATCTACCATGCTTGAAGGGCGATGACGTACGATCATTTCGCAGCAGACAGGATACGTGTAACAATCGGTCGGAAATAAGTCAATATGACTGACGTAAATTTCTCGGACACGCTCCCAGGGGAGCCTGCTGCCTCCACGACGGCAATCCCGATCGACCTGATCGAGCTGCTGTTCTTCGCCTATCGCGACTTCACCTCGGACCCTGACGCGGTCCTGGCCGAGTTCGGCTTCGGCCGTGCGCACCACCGGGTCCTGCATTTCGTCAGCCGCAATCCCGGGCTCCGGGTCACCGACCTTCTGGCGATCCTGCGGATCACCAAGCAGAGCCTTGCCCGGGTGTTGAAGCAACTGGTCGAGGAAGACTACATCTCGCAGGAGCCCGGCCCCCAGGACCGGCGCGAACGCCTGCTGTTCGCCACCGGGAAGGGAAAGCAGCTCGCCGCCCGCCTGACCGACCTGCAGACCCTGCGCATCCGCCGGGCGCTCACCGCCCTTCCCCCCGGCGGTCAAGATATTGCCCGACAGTTCCTCTATCATATGATCGACCCCGATCAGCGCGGCGACGTCGCGCGCCTGATCGACGGCGAATGACAAGAGCGATCCGCGCCCCCGCGCACCACCACGAAAGAGCGAGAAGCCGGCCGTGACGATCGATTCCGCCGAACACCCGATCTCCGATCCTCCGCTGGCCGGCACCCAGAACCGCCCCGTGCTGGATGACGACGCGCCGCATCTGCTGCTGGTCGACGACGACACCCGCATCCGCACGCTGCTGCGCCGTTTCCTGGCCGAGCACGGCTTTCGCATCACGGTCGCCGCGTCGGCCACCGAGGCCCGCCGCCGGCTGGAGGGACTCGCCTTCGACCTGCTCGTCGTCGATGTGATGATGCCGGGGGAAAGCGGGCTGTCGCTGGCCGCAGACCTGCACGGGCGCTCCGACGTGCCGATCCTGATGCTCACCGCCCGCTCGGACGCCGCCGACAGGATCGCCGGGCTCGAGGCCGGCGCCGACGACTATCTCGTCAAGCCGTTCGAGCCGCGCGAGCTTCTGCTGCGCATCCGCGCCATCCTGCGCCGCCGCGCCGCGCCCGAGGCAATGCCGCCGGCCGACATCCGCTTCGGCCCCTATGTCTTCGACGCCGCGCGGCGCGAACTGAAACGCGGCGAGGAGATCGTCCGGCTGACCGACCGGGAGAAGGAGATCCTCTCGCTGTTCACCGAGAAGCCGAACGAGACCGTTCCGCGCACCGAGATCGTCGGCGACGACAGCGGCCTGGGCGAGCGCACGGTCGACGTGCAGATCAACCGCCTGCGCCGCAAGATCGAGACCGACCCCGGCAACCCGCTCTACCTGCAGACCGTGCGCGGCATCGGCTACCGGCTCGTATGCGATTGATCGGGCGCCTGCGCGACGCCATCCCCCGCCCCTCGCCGCCGGCCGCCCTGCGGCGGTTCGCGGACATGGTGGCCGTTCCCTATCGTGCATTTGCCGGGGCGCTCTACCGGCGCACACCGAAGGGCCTGTTCGCCCGAACCCTGCTGATCATCGTGGCACCGCTGGTGATCATGCAGGCGGTGCTGGCCTTCGTCTTTCTCGAACGTCACTACAACCTCGTCACCCAGCGCCTGTCCGACGCGGTCGTGCGCGACATAGCCCTTCTGGCGACCCTGGTGGAGGGCGCCGGGAGCGAGGCGGAGATCGCCGGCCTGACCGAAATGGCACGGCGCGATCTCAGCCTGGCGATCACCATCCTGCCGCCCGAGCCCCTGCCGCCGCCGCGCCCGAAGCCCTTCTTCGACATCGTCGACCGCTATCTCTCCCAGCAGATCGCGGCCCGGATCGGCAAGCCGTTCTGGATCGACACGGTCGGCCGCTCGAGTTTCGTCGAGATCCGCATCAAGCTGCCCGACAACGTGCTGCGCGTGATCGCGCGGCGCAGCCAGGCCTATGCCTCCAACTCGCATTTCTTCATCGTCTGGATGGTCTCCACCTCGCTCATTCTCGTCGTCATCGCGCTGCTTTTCCTGCGCAACCAGACAAGACCGGTCGAGCGGCTGGCAACGGCCGCGGAAAACTTCGGCAAGGGACGCCCGATCGAGGATTTCCGGCCAAGCGGCGCGCGGGAGGTGCGGCGCGCGGCCCAGGCCTTCATCGAGATGCGGCGGCGCATCGAACGCCAGATCGAGCAGCGCACCACCATGCTCGCCGGTGTCAGCCACGACCTCAGGACGGTGCTGACCCGTTTCCGCCTGCAACTCGCCCTGTTCCCCGACAGCGAGGAAGTCCGGGCATTGCAGCGCGACGTCGACGAGATGAAGACGATGCTGGAGGACTATCTCGCCTTTGCCCGCGGCGAGGGAGACGAACAGGCGCAGCCGACCGACATCGGCCTCTTGTTCGAGGACCTGGAGGCGGAGGTGGAGATCCTCGGCGGCGACGTCTCGTCCCGCCTCGACGGACCGCCGATGGTCAACCTGAGACCCAGCGCCTTCAAGCGGGCGCTGACCAACCTGGTCACCAATGCCGCACGCCACGGCAGCGAGGTGCGCATCGAGGGCCGCAACGCCGACGGCTGGCTGACGATCACCATCGACGACAACGGCCCCGGCATTCCCGAGGACGAGCGCGAAAACGTCTTCCGTCCCTTCTACCAGCTCGACCAGGCGCGCAATCGCGACACCGGCGGAAGCGGCCTCGGCCTGGCGATCTCCCGCGACATCGCGCGCGCCCATGGCGGCGACATCGTGCTCGGCGCCAGCGACAGCCTCGGCGGGTTGCGCGCCCGGGTCAGGATTCCGGTCTAGCGCCGGTTCGCCCGGGGCAGAAGAACCGAGCGGCTCACTCCGGCCTGCCGAGATAGCCGAGCACGGCGCGCTCGAGACGGCCCTTCAGATCTTCCATGTCGTCCTGCCCGGCGCGCACGGCAGCGGAGGCCATTCCGTGGCACATGGCAACCAGATCGAAGGCGCTCCGCTCGGCATCGGCGATCCCGCGCTCACCAAGAAAGCCGGCGATCAGGCCGCGCAGCTCCGCTTTCAGAACCTGCGTTTCCGCATCGATCGGCAGGTCCTCTTCCTCCCGTTCCAGCGCCCGTGCCAACTCCGGCCGCTTCATGTGGTGGTCGAGCGTGGCGGCAATCAGGGTGCCCACCGCCCGCCGGAATGACTGGTTCGCCGCTGCCTCCACCGCGCGTCGAAGGAGCATCACCATCCCCCGCCGCATCTCCCGGAGAAGTTCGGCAAGGATCGCCTCCTTGCCGGGGAAATACTGATAGAGCGAGCCGACCGACACGCCGGCACGTTCGGCGATGCGATTCGTCGTCAGGGCCTGCCGCCCCTCCTCCACCAGAATGCGAGCCGCCGCCTCCAGAACAGCGTCGCAAGTCGCCTTGCTGCGGCCCTGTACCGGGGTTTTGCGCGGCTTGAGCCGTCGGTCCATCGGTCCTGCCCAATGCGAGTGTGAATGTGAGCAATTACTCGCATAATCGGGGGGATCTGCGAAGAAATTTTCGCCCCTTTCCGGGAAGGACCCGATGAGAAAACCGTTCAGCCTCGCCGGCCGCACCGCCCTTGTTACGGGCGGTTCGCGCGGCATCGGACTCGAAACCGTCCGCCAGTTGCTCGCCCGCGGGAACACCGTGCTGGTCGCCGCACGCGACATCGCCCCCCTGGACGATCTGGCCGGCGCCCATCCCGGACGGCTCGACGCCTTGGCAACAGATCTCGGCACGACGCAGGGCGTTCGCGCGCTTGCCGACTGGGTCGCGACCCGCCACCCCGACTGCAGCCTGGTCATCAACAACGCCGCGATCATGATCCATCAGGACCTTGCGACCGCGCCGCCGGCCTTTCTCGATGAGATCGCCCGCGAGATCGCCGTCAATCTCGCGGGCCCGGCGCAGGTCGCCACCGCCCTTTTGCCGCTGCTGTCCCGGCAGCCTTCGGCCGCGATCGTCAATGTCACCTCGGGGCTCGCCATCGCCCCGAAGCGCGAGGCCGCAGTCTACTGCGCCACGAAGGCGGGCCTGCGCAGCTTCACCCGCGCGCTGCGCGACCAGTGCGCGGCGGCCGGGCGTCAGATCCTTGTCAGCGAGGTTGTGATGACATTGGTCGATACCGGACTGTCGCGGCCTTCAACACTGCGCAAGTACCCGCCCGCACGCGCCGCCGCCGACCTGCTGCGCGGGCTGGAAGCGGGAAAGAAGGAAATCTGGATCGAGAAGACACGAGCCTTGCGGATCGTCCACCGGCTCTCGCCCGCACTCGCCTACGCAATCATGCGCGGCCGCTGACACGGCCCGCGCACCCCGCCCCGATCATCCTCCATCCCGCACCGATCACGCGAGGACTTCCCGCATGCCGACCGGACAGACAGCCTTCTTCCACCAGTTCCTGCGCCGCCCGCGCCAGGTCGCCGCGCTCGCCCCCTCCTCGCCCGGCCTCGGCGAGATGATGGCGCGCCAACTCCCCGCCCATGCCCGCCGCGTGGCGGAACTCGGCCCTGGCACTGGCGTCTTCACCCGCTGCATGATCGACTGCGGCGTGCCCGAACGCGACCTTGTCCTGTTCGAGATCAATCCGCTCTTTGCCGAGGGGCTTGCGATCCGGTTCCCGCAAGCCACCTTGCACAGGCTGCCGGCGCAGGATCTTGCGCGCGTCGAGGAGGCGCCCTTCGACGCCGTCCTGTCCGGGTTGCCGCTGCTCTCGATGAGCGCCGACGAACAGGCCGCGATCCTGGGCGCCGCCTTCTCGCGGCTCGGACCGGACGGCGTTTTCATCCAGTTCACCTATGGCCCGAAATCGCCCCTGCGCGAGCGCGTCGCGAAGGGGCTCGGACTGGCTTTCACGCGCACCCGGCGCGTCTGGGCAAACCTGCCGCCGGCAACCGTCTATGTCTTCCGCCGCCCCCGCGCGCGGCAGCCCGCTCAGTAGAGCCGGCCGCCGAGCGGAACGTCCTGGTCGGGAGCGAGCAGCACGACTTCGCCGTCGGCATCCGGCACGCCGAGCGTCAGGACCTCGGACATGATCGGGCCGATCTGGCGCGGCGGGAAATTCACGACCGCAAGCACCCGGCGACCGACCAGCGTTTCGGGCGTGTAGTGGCGGGTGATCTGGGCGCTGGTCTTCTTGATGCCGATCTCCTCGCCGAAATCGATCTTCAGCTTGAACGCCGGCTTGCGCGCCTCGGGAAAGGGCTCGGCCTCGATGACGCGTCCGACGCGGATGTCGACTTTCAGGAAATCGTCAAAGGTAACGGTCGGCGCAACGGCGCCCTTGTCGGCATGTGCCATACGGAAAACCCTGTCTTGCAGAAACGAAGAAGGCGAGAGGCCGCGCATCCAGCCTCGCCGGGCGAATGCATGCGCGAACCGTCCGGCGACATTACGGCATCGGTCCGGCCCGTGCCAAGCACCGCGAGCAGGTCTGGCGCCGGTTGACCTTTTGGCGAAGCGGAGCCGCCGTCCGGGTCAGTCGCCGACCGCGGCCGTCTGCTCGCGAGGCTCGAGGATCCGGTCGATCAGGCCCCATTCCAGCGCCTGTTCCGCGGTCATGAAGCGGTCACGGTCCATCGCCTCCTCGAAGGCATCATAGCTGCGGCCGCAATGCTCGGAATAGAGCCGTGTCATGCGGTGCTTCGTCCGCTTGATTTCCTCCGCATGGATGAGCATGTCCGACGCCTGCCCGTTGAAGCCGCCGGAGGGTTGGTGGATGAGGATGCTGGCATTGGGCAGGCTTGCCCGTTCGCCCGGCTCTCCCGCCATCAGCAGGAAGGAGCCCATGGAGCGGGCCGTTCCCATGCACAGCGTGTGCACGGGCGGGCGAATGTAGCGCATGGTGTCGTACATCGCCAGTCCGCTCGTGACCACGCCACCGGGCGAATTGATGTAGAGGCTGATCGGCTTCGTCGGGTTCTCCGCCTCGAGGAACAGGAGTTGGGCGCAGACAAGGGCGGAAACGTCGTCGTTGACCTCGCCGTTGAGGAAGATGATCCGCTCGCGCAACAGCCGCGAGTAGATGTCGAAAGACCGCTCCCCCCTCGCCGACTGCTCGACGACCATGGGGACGAGTTGCAAGGCTTCGCGCATCGGCGAACTCCGGTGTTTTCTGATTTTCGCGGGGAACAGTCTCGCGGATGTCAGGCCGCAAGCATGAGGCAGGGATCGCTGTTTGCCGGCAGCCTTTCGCGCCGCTTCAGCCGAACGTCCGTCAGTTCGTGACGGATCCGCAACCGCGTGCCGCCCGACCCGTTCGGCTCGATGCGGAACGTCACGGTGCTTTCAAGGAAGGGGGGCTCCGGCTCGCGCATGCGGTAGCTGGCCTCCCGCTCGCTCACCACGGTGACGGCTTCCTCGCCGTCCGGCGAGGCGCCGGGCAACCAGCGTGCACGAAACTCGGCCAGGCTGAGCGCCCGCCAGACCTTCTCCGGCGGTGCATCGAGGTCGAATTCAAACCTGAGTTCCGCCGCAAGGCCCTGGCCGGTCTCGCTCTCGCCGAAAATCCCGTCGCTCATTGGTCCATGTCCTTCAGCAAGTCCTTCAGGGCATCGACGCGCGCGGGCCAGTAGGCGCGATACTTCGCCATCCATCCCGCGACCAGTGCCAGCCCCTCCGGGTCGACCTCGTAATAGACGAAGCGTCCCTCCCGCATTTCCTTGACGAGGCGGGCGGTTCTCAGGACCGAGAGGTGTTGTGACATCGCGGGCTGGCTGATCGCCATGCCCTCTCGCAGGGCGGTCGCGTTCATGCGGCCGGCAGCCAGCTTCTCGAAGACGGTGCGACGAGTCGGGTCGGCAAGGGCGCGAAAGACATCGTTCTCGGTCATGCTGATACATAAGCACAGACTTATTTGTCTGTGCAAGGCCTTTCCGCCCGACCGGCCTCAGGCGGCTGGAGACGCCGCGCCGGGGGAAGCGCCGCCGGCCGTCTCGTCGCCGGCCTCGGTCGGCTCCGGCCGAGACTTGCCCGCCCTCCGGTTGCGGGCAGCGGCGAACAACGGCTTCAGGAAGCGGCTGACGCTGTCGAGCCGGCCCATCCAGCTTTCGCCCTCGTCCAGTTGCCGGTCGAGCGCCGACATGGTGCGTGCAAGTCCGGGATCCTCGTCCGTCAGCCAGGTATCGACGACCCGGGCGAAGGCGATCGCCAGCCCCTGCGCCATGACGGAGGCGCGCGGACCCGAGGCGGGCATGCCCGCAGCGGTGAGCATCCAGCGCATCGAGGTCACCGCTTCGCGGTTGATTTTCAGGGCAAGCTGCGGGTCGCGCCCGGCCGCGCGCTTCATCTCGCGAAGCGCATCCTTGTGCGGGGCAAGCGCATCGAGCCGCGACATCAGGATATCGAAAAGCCGCTCGCGGGCCGGCTGGTCCGCCATGTCCTCGTCGATGCCATCGAGAACCGTCTGGTCGACCTCGGACAGAAACGCCCGGAGACAGGCGGTCTTGCCGGAAAACTCCGCCCGCAGAACCGACAGCTTGACCCCGGCGCTGGCGGCGATGTCGGTCATTTCGAAGCCGTTCCAGCCCCGTTCCCCGACCAGCGTGAGAAAACTCGCGACGATCTTCTGCTTCGTCTTCTGCGTTGCCATCAGCATCTCCCGGGTTGCCGCCGGAGTTTGATAACTTGCCGACGTCCTCGAAAGACCAATGTAGGCAGAGCGCCGGCAAATTTCGACACCCCGCGACGCTTTGCCCGGCAAAGTCGCCTGCAGGGTGCCTGCCGATCGTGAAGAAAGCCTCAGCCGGCGAGTTCTTCCGAACGCTTCTTCGCCGCCGCGACAGCGCGCGTCATCACCGGCGGCAGGCCGCCTTCGGCATCCATCAGGATCTCGAGAGCCGCGGCCGTCGTGCCGTTCGGCGACGTGACATTGCGGCGCAGTTCCGACGCCGGCTTGTCCGAGCGATACAACAGTTCGCCGGCACCGCAGACGGTCTGGCGGGCAATGCGCATGGCAAGATCCGCGGGCAGTCCGGCGGCGACACCGGCCTCGGCCAGCGCCTCGGCGAGATAGAAGACATAGGCGGGGCCCGAACCGCTGACCGCGGTCACCGCGTCGATCTGCCGTTCCTCGTCGATCCAGTCCGACGCACCGATCGCGGCGAGCAACGTGTCGACCGTGGCACGCTGCGCCGCACTTGTGCGCGGATTGGCATAGGCAACGCTCATGCCGCGCCCGACCTGGGAGGGGGTGTTCGGCATCACCCTGGCGATGGCAACATCCCCGAAGGCCGCGGCGAAGGTGGCGACCGGCGTGCCGGCAGCGACAGAAATCACCAACGTCTCGTCATCGACGCTGGACGCGACGCTGGGGAGGACGCTGGCCATGATCTGCGGCTTGAGCGCCAGCAGCAGGACACCGGCGCGAAGCGCGGGATCGACGGCGCCGGCATGGCGGATGCCGGTGCGCGCCAAAAGCTCCCGGAGCTCGTCGGACGGATTCGGATCCACCACCAGGATGGTTTCCGGGTCGGTGCCGGCGTCAACCCAGCCGGCCAGCATCGCGCCGCCCATCTTGCCGGCTCCGACAAGAACGAGCGGACGTTCCTTGGAAAAACTCATGCTTCCCCCGCAGTTTCGAACAGGGCGGTATCAATCGCCTCGGAGGCGCTTTTACCGGCCCATACGACGAACTGGAAGGCCTGATAATAGCGCTCGCAGGATTCCAGCGCGTTGGTGAGAAGCCCCTCGATCTGCCGCGAGGTGGCCTCCGCGCCACCGGCCAGAAGCAGCGACTGACGGAAAATCACCACCCCCTCCCGGTTCCACAGGTCGAAATGACCCATCCAGAGCTGTTCGTTGACGAGGGCCAGCAGCCGCACGACTTCCGTGCGGCGCGGGTCGGGAACCTTCAGGTCGAAGGCACAGGCCAGATGCAGGGCCTCGAGGTCCTCCATCCAGGAAAAGGAGACGTGATAGTCGCACCAATGGCCGGTGACGGAGATCGTGATCTCCTCGTCGCAAGACCTTTCGAAGGACCAGTCGTTGATCGCCGCGATATGCTCGATCGTGTCGACGGGATTGGCGGGCCGTTCGAAATCGATGTCGATGAGGCTCATGGGAGGTTCCTCTCGGCTTGCGGGCATTGCGCCCTGGCCGGACGCAAGGCCATCCGTGTCGGTCCGCAGGAGTTTGGCCTGCCGCCAGCGAGTTTCCGCGAACCGCAAGGACGGCCAAGGCCCGTCCGGTAGCGGCCGTCGCGAATCTTCGCTAGGAACCAGTATATAGGGAGAAGTTAATTCAAAGATATGTTCACGTTTCTTTTACGCTTTTGAACCTGTGGACGGCAGCGGCGAAATTACGTCGCGAAAGCCTTGGAACTCCCCGCCGCCATCCCCGGAAAATCGATCCGGGCTCAGTCCCCGGCGGTCTTCGGCTTGGCCGCGCGGGGCTTGGCCGACGCCTTTTCCAGTTCGGCCACACGCGCTTCCAGCGCCTCGACCGCGTCGAGCGCCTTCGCCGCCATGTCCTTGACGACGTCATGCTCCTCGCGCTTGACCAGATCCATGTCCGCCAGGAAGCGCTCGGCCTGGGCGCGGAACGCCGTCTCGACCTCGCGCCGGGCGCCCTGGGCAACGCCGGCCGCGTCCGTCATCAGCTTGGCGAAATCGTCGAGAATCCGGTTCGATCCCTGTGTCATGATGCCCTGTCCTTTCCCCGATACGCGGATGTCGCCGGCGACGATGCCGGCCTCCGCAGGTGTTCTGCATCCTAGGTAATGCGCTTTGCGTCGCAGCGAAACACCCGGAACGGGCGAAATCGTCGCAAGCTTGACGCGGCAGGGCAAACGGCGGCAACGTCCGCCCCGCGCGCGGCACCTTCGCCGCCGGCCAGCCGGAGGCGCCATGCCCGTTCTCGTCCTGCCCTTTCCCGCCATCGATCCCGTGCTGATCGAGCTCGGTCCTTTCGCCATCCGCTGGTATGCGCTGGCCTATATCGCCGGCCTGCTCATCGGCTGGCGCTACATGCGCGGGCTCGTCGCCAGGGACGGCCTGTGGGGCGGCGCGCCGCGGCCCGGTCTCGTCGACATCGACGACTTCGTCGTCTACGCGACGCTGGGAACGATCCTCGGCGGACGCCTCGGCTACGTGCTGTTCTACGCCCCCGGCTACTACCTGCAGAACCCTCTCGACATCCTGCAGGTCTGGTCCGGCGGCATGTCCTTCCACGGCGGTTTTCTCGGCGTCGTCGCCGCCATGGTGATCTTCGCCTGGCGTCGCGGCATCCCCGTGTGGACGATGTTCGACCTTGCCGGCGCGGTCGCGCCCATCGGGCTCTTCTTCGGGCGCCTTGCCAACTTCATCAATGGCGAATTGTGGGGCCGCGTCACGGATGTGCCTTGGGCCTTCGTCTTTCCCGGCGCCGGACCGGAGCCGCGTCACCCGAGCCAGCTCTATGAAGCCGCGCTGGAAGGCCTGCTGCTGCTGCTTGTGACACGGATCGTCCTTGCGCGCGGCGGCTTCCGCCGTCCCGGCCTCGTCGCCGGCACGTTCGCGCTCGGTTACGGGCTGTCGCGTTCCTTCGTCGAACTCTTCCGCGTGCCCGACGCCCATATCGGCTATCTCCAGTTCGGCCTGACCATGGGCATCGTCCTGTCGCTGCCCATGATCGCCGCCGGCCTCTTCGCGATCGTGCGCGCCCTGCGCCGTCCCCCCGCGGAAGCCGGCGAAAAGACGGGCGAGACCCGCCCGTGAACGAGGGCGGGCAGGCAGAGACGCCGCTGGCGGCACGGATCCGCGCGCTGATCGAGACCGCCGGACCGCTCTCGGTCTTCGACTACATGGCGCTGTGCCTCGCCGATCCGCAGCACGGCTACTACATGCGCGCCGAACCCTTCGGTGCCGGCGGCGATTTCATCACCGCGCCCGAGGTCAGCCAGCTCTTCGGCGAAATCATCGGCGCCTGGCTCGTCCACGCCCATGCCGCCTCAGGCGCGCCGGAAAAATTTCACCTGGTCGAACTGGGCCCCGGTCGCGGCACGCTGATGGCCGACATCCTGCGCGTCGCGCGCCTGCGACCGGAGTTCCGCGCCGCCGCCAGCCTTCACCTGGTGGAGACCAGCCCGAGGCTGCGTGAAATCCAGAAGGCGACACTCGGTGCGGATGCGGCAAAGGTGCAATGGCACGACACGCCCGCCACCCTGCCCGGTGACGGGCCGCTGATGATTGTCGCCAACGAGTTTTTCGACGCCCTGCCGATCCGGCAATATGTCCGCCTACAGGGCCGCTGGCGCGAACGCTGCATCAGCCTTACGGACGAGGGGAAAGGCTTCCGCTTCGTCGCCGGCGCCGGAGTATTGGAGGATGCCGACCTTGCCAGCAGCCTTGCAGGGGCGCCGGAAGGCACGGTGATCGAGACGCAACCCCTCGCCAATGCGCTTGTGCAGGACCTTGCCACGCGGCTTGCCGCGCAGGGCGGGGCACTGCTCGCCATCGACTACGGCTATGGCCGCACGGCCGCCGGCGACACGCTGCAGGCCCTGCGCGGGCATCAGCATGTGCCCGTGCTCGAGGCACCGGGCCTGTGCGATCTCACCGCCCATGTCAATTTCGAGGCTCTTGCCAGGGCAGCAAACCTTGCCCCGCTGCGCCCGCGCCGGCTTCTGGGACAGGGAGAATTCCTGCTTGCCCTCGGCCTGCTGGAGCGCGCCGGGCAACTCGGCGCCAACAAGAGTGAAGAGGACCGGGACCGCATCCGCGGCGAGGTCGAGCGGCTGGCCGCGCCGGACCAGATGGGCGACCTCTTCAAGGTGCTGGTCATCGCCCCTGACGCCGTGTCGCTGATACCCTTCGATCCCGTTTGACAGCGGGCGTCGATGCACCCACCATCGCGCCCGCGTCTTCCGTTCCCCTCATCCCGCGCTCCATGACAGGACAGGCTTCCCGCCCGATGCTGACCTCCCCCGACCTTTCCGCGCTTGACGGCCTCTCGCATGGCTTCTTCACCCGCAAGGGCGGCGTTTCCTCGGGCATCTATTCCAGCCTCAATGTCGGCCTCGGCTCGGCCGACGAGCGCGCCGCTGTGCTGGAGAACCGCACCCGGGTCGCCAGCCTGCTCGGCGTTGCGCCCGGCGCCCTGGTCTCGCCGCACCAGCATCATTCCCCCGACGCGATCGTCGTCGACAGCCCCTGGACGCCCGACGAGCAGCCGCGCGGCGATGCGCTGGTGACCGACCGGCCCGGCATCGCGCTCGCCATCTCCACCGCCGACTGCGGACCGGTGCTGTTCGCCGACCCCGGCGCAAGGGTGATCGGCGCGGCCCATTCCGGCTGGCGCGGCGCCCTTACCGGCGTGCTGGAGGCGACCCTTGCCGCCATGGAAGGCCTCGGCGCACGCCGCGACCGCACGATCGCGGTGCTTGGCCCCACGATCTCCCGCGCCAGCTACGAGGTCGGCGACGAATTCGCCGAACGCTTCCTGAAGGCCGATGCCGGCAACGACCGGTTCTTCTCCCCGGCGGACCGCGAGGGCCACGCCCTGTTCGACCTGCCCGCCTACATCCTGTCGCGGCTGAACGCGGCGGGTGTCGCGCGTGCCAGCAATCTCGGCCGCTGCACCTATCTGGAAGAAGACCTCTTCTTCTCCTACCGTCGCTCCACCCACAAGGGCGAAGCGGATTACGGACGTCTCGTCTCGGCCATCTCGATCAGCGGAAACTGACCATGTCCCTTGCCTTCTCGCGGGAGGAATACGCCACCCGGTTGCAGACGCTGACGGCGCGCATGGCGGAAGAACGCCGCGACGCGATGCTGCTCTTTGCCCAGGAGAGCATGTACTGGCTCACCGGTTACGACACGTTCGGCTTCTGCTTCTTCCAGTCGATGATCGTCACCCGCGACGGCCGCATCGTGCTGCTGACCCGCTCCGCCGACCTGCGGCAGGCACAGCTGACCTCGACCGTCGACGACATCCGTGTCTGGGAGGATCGCGACGGCGCCTCGCCGGTGCTTCAGTTGCGCGACCTGCTGTTCGAACTCGGACTGAACGGCAACCGCATCGGCGTCGAATACGACACCCATGGCATGACCGGCCGGATCGCCATCGACATCGCGACACTGCTGGCGGATTTCGCGCTGCTGGAGGATGCCTCCTCGCTGGTTGCGGTGCTCCGCTCGGTGAAGACGCCGGCCGAAATCGCCTACGTGCGCCGTGCCGCCGCGCTCACCGATGCCGCCTATGAGGCCGCGCTGCCTCTGATCGGCCCCGGCGCGCGCGAGGGCGACATCCTGGCCGCGATGCAAGGCGCGGTCTTTGCCGGCGGCGGCGACTATCCCGGCAACGAGTTCATCATCGGCTCCGGCCCCGAGGCGCTGCTGTGCCGCTATCAGTCCGGGCGGCGGACGTTGGATGCCAGCGACCAGCTGACCCTGGAATGGGCCGGCGTCTACCGGCGCTACCATGTCGCCGCCATGCGCACGGTGGTCGTCGGCGAACCGACCGCCCGTCACATCGCTCTTTACGAAGCCGCCCGTGCCGCGCTCGCCGCCGTGGAGCAATGCCTCGTCCCCGGGCGCAGCTTCGGCGAGGTGTTCGATGCCCATGCGCGCGAGATCGACGCACGCGACGAAGGCGCACACCGTCTCAATGCCTGCGGCTATTCGCTCGGTGCCCGCTTCGCTCCCAGCTGGATGGACTGGCCGATGGCGTATCGCGCCAACCCGGCACGGATCGTCCCCGACATGGTGGTTTTCGTGCACATGATCCTGGCGGATTCAGACAGCGGCGCGGCCATGTCGCTCGGCCAGACCTACCTGACGCGCGAAGGGCCGGCCGAATGCCTTTCCAAGCTCCCCCTCGACCTCCCGGTCAAGGCGGGATAAACGAGGAAACGAAACATGGTCGAGCGTGACGCGCACGCGCTGACAACCGGGCGCGACCGCCGACCACCGAAGCGATGACGGAAACGGACAGACAAGGCGAGATGAACGTGCTTTCCACCTTCCGCAAGACCGTTCTGCGCGGCGCCGTCCCGGCTCTCGCATTGCTGCTGGCCGCCTGCGCCGGACAGCCTCTTCCCCCGGCCTATGTCGCCGAAAACGACCGCCCCGCGGCAAGTTCTCCGGCGCTCTCGGTGCCTGCCGACCAGGCGACCGTGGCATTCGAGCCGTTCACCGGCGCGCCCGGCAACATTGCCGATGCCCTGTCGCGGCAGATCGGCAACGAGGCCCGCAACCAGAACCTGAACGTGGTGCGCCGGGTCGGCGCCCCCGCCACCTACCGGATCAACGGGTATCTGTCCGCTTCGGGAAACCAGTCGGCGACAACCCTGTTCTATGTCTTCGACGTGGTCGATTCGTCCGGCAACCGGCTGCACAGGATTCTCGGGCAGGAATCGGCATCCGGCGCCTCGGGCGATCCGTGGTCGGGCATCGACGACGATGCGCTCAACCGCGCCGCACGGCGCTCGGTCAGCGAACTCGCCGCCTGGATCCGCCGCTAGTGGCCCGCCCCCGGCATCTGCGCAACCGTTCGGCATGTCCGACCGCAGATCCCCGGGCCTGGCGAACCGCTGGCAAGCAGGCGATTCCCGCGGAACTTCAGGGGCCACCATGCGGCGTGGCGCGCGCGGGAGGCGGAGACCGGATGTCGAATCCGTTCCGCCGGACATGACCGTGCAGCCGCCGCTTCCCACGGTTCCGGTTACCGACTTTCCGAAAAACGTGCTCACACACGCACTGGCCGGTTGTGAAACCCGGGAGGCGTTGTTAAAACGCCGCCGCCTGATGGAGGAACGGCCGTGACGATGCCGGACCCCGGTCCGGCCGGCCGCGCCTAGACCAGGGCCACCAACAAAGACCAGACAGACCACGTGTGAGCCTGTCGTGCCGGAGCCGCCCCCTGCGGCAACGGATCCAAGAAAGGACTTGCGGGCCATGAAGATCGTCGCGGGCAATTCCAATCGCGCGCTTGCCGAGGAAATATCGCACTATCTCGGCGCGCCGCTGGCCAAATGCCAGGTGCGCCGCTTCGCCGACCAGGAAATTTTCGTCGAACTCCAGGAGAACGTGCGCGGCGAGGACGTCTTCGTTCTCCAGTCGACAAGCTTTCCCGCCAACGACCACCTGATGGAGCTGCTCATCGTCATCGACGCGCTGCGCCGCTCCTCGGCCAAGCGCATCACCGCCGTGGTGCCGTATTTCGGCTATGCCCGCCAGGACCGCCGCGCCTCCGGCCGCACCCCCATCTCGGCCAAGCTGGTCGCCAACCTGATCACCCATGCCGGTGCTCATCGCGTTCTCACGCTCGACCTGCATGCCGGCCAGATCCAGGGCTTTTTCGACATCCCGACGGACAACCTCTTCGCCGCCCCGGTGATGACGCGCGACATCAAGGAACGCTACTCGACCGACAACGTCATGGTCGTCTCGCCCGATGTCGGCGGCGTGGTGCGTGCCCGCGCGCTGGCCAAGCGCATCGACGCGCCGCTCGCCATCGTCGACAAGCGCCGTGACAAGCCTGGCGAGTCCGAGGTGATGAACATCATCGGCGATCCGACGGGCCGCGACTGCATCCTCGTCGACGACATCGTCGATTCGGGCGGCACCTTGTGCAATGCCGCCGAGGCCCTGCTCGACCAGGGCGCCAAGTCGGTGACCGCCTACATCACCCACGGCGTGTTGTCCGGCGGCGCGGTCGCCCGCGTTACCTCCTCAAAGCTCAAGGAACTGGTGATCACCAATTCCATCGAGCCGACGGCCGCCGTCCTTGCCGCCCCGAACATCCGCGCAATCTCGATCGCCCCGTTGATGGGCGAAGCGATTTCGCGCACCGCGCTGGAACAGTCGGTGTCGAGCCTGTTCGGTTGAACACGACGCATCGTTTTGCGAACTGAACGAACGACGGGGGCAACCCCGCCGTTTTGTTTTTCCGCCCACCCGTCCGGCGCCCTCCGCCGCCAGGGCCACGCTCACTCCACGGTGATGCTGATCACCTGCGATTCCACGGGCGGAAGGTGCGGGATGTGGTTGTGATCGCCCAGGATGAGCTGCAGCCGGTGCGTGCCGGGCGCCAGCTCCAAGCGGGTTTCGGTCTGGCCGCCGCCGAAATGGCGATGGTTGTCGTCCGCCGGAATGGCGTTGTCATAGTCTTCCAGCGTCTGGTCGATCAGCAGGTGGTGATGGCCGGTCTTCTCCTTCTCCACCCCCGCCGGCGCAACTCCCATGCCGCTCAGCCCGAACGCCACGGTCACCGGGCTGGCGACCGTCGCGCCGTCCTGCGGCGCGATGAAGTAGACCGAGGCGCCCTCCGGCGCCGGGGTGCGATGGCTGTCCGCGAGAGCCACGGCGGGCAGCAGGGTGAAAACAGCAATGGCAAGCGGTCCTGGAACCGGCATGTCCTATCCTCCCGTGTCAAAGAGGCCGGCGGGCGCACGCGCGCGATCCCGGCACAGCCATGAAAATAGCCCGCACCCGGTGCCCGGCAAGGGATGGGCAAACGTGTCCGCCCGCCCCGCCACGTGGCGGTTCCCCTTGACCTTGCCCCTGCTGGAAGCCGGACACTATCTGGCGATAGATGACAGGAAGGACCCCGTCCCATGAAGACACATGCCGCTTTCGCCCTCGCTGCGATGCTCGCCGCGTCACTTTCCGCCGCTCAGCCGGCCGCAGCCGCAGGCGAAACCATGACCGTGTGGAAGTCCCCCTGGTGCGGCTGCTGCGAGGCATGGTCCGACGCGATGCGCGCGGCAGGTTACGAGATCGTCGTCGAGAACCGGGAGGACCTTGCTCCGGTCAAGGCGAAGGCCGGCGTGCCGGCCGCCATGGAGGGGTGCCACACCGCGCTGGTGGAGGGTTATTTCATCGAGGGCCACGTGCCGCTCTCCTCGGTCGAGCGGCTGCTGGCCAACCGCCCCCCGATTGCCGGGCTCGCCGTGCCGGGCATGCCGTCGGGCTCGCTCGGCATGGGCGATGACCCGTCGGCCCGCTACGATGTCCATTCCGTCGGCCGTTCCGGAGAAATCGGCATCTACGAGCGCGTCGGCGCGCGCTGAGGTTCAGCCGCGCCAGCCAAGCAGCCAGCGCTCCGCCTTGCCGATCAGCCAGCCGACGGTGAGACCCAGAACGGAGAGGATGGCGACACCGGCGAGCAGCTGGTCGGTGGCGAACAGGCTGCCGGCCATCAGGATGTAGGCGCCGACGCCGTATTCGGCGCCGATCATCTCGGCCGCCACCAGCAGGATGATCGCGATCGAGGCGGAGATGCGGCACCCGGACAGGATTGCCGGCATCGCGCCCGGCAGGATGATCTTGCGCACGATCGACCACCAGGACAGGCCGAAGGACTGGCCCATCCGCACAAGCGTACGGTCGACATTGTCGACGCCGCCATAGGTGGCGATCACCGTGGGGAAGAACGAGCCGAACAGGATGGTCGCCACCTTCGAACCCTCGCCAATGCCGAACCAGATGACGAACAGCGGCAAAAGCGCGATCTTCGGGATCGGGAACAGGGCCGAGACCAGCGGCAGCAGGCCGGCGCGCGCCAGCGAGAACAACCCGATCATCAGCCCGGCCGCCACGCCAAGCGACATGCCGAGCGTCCAGCCGATCACCAGCCGCTGCAGCGAGGCGGCAAGATGCCGCCAGAGCTGCCCCGATTCCACCAGGTAGCGGAACGCCTCGAACGCCTCGCTCGGGGCGGGCAGAACCAGATTGCTGATCACGCCGCTGCGCGACCCGGCTTCCCACAGGGCGATGATGGCGACAAACACGAACAGTCCGACGAACCGAACCGGCACCGGGCGAAAACCGCCGCCGCGATAGGGCACCGGCCGCACCCCGTCATCCGTCGCCGGCGACGTACCGCTTCCGGCAGCGGCTGCGGCGGGCTGGACCGTCTGCGATCCCTCAAGCGACGCCATCGGCGATCTCCCTGTCGGCGGCCCGCGCCTCGTCGCGCAACAACTGCCAGAGATCACGCTGGATGGCGTCGAGCTCGCTGTCGCCCGCCCCCCGGTCGGCAAGGTCCCGGTCGATCTCGACGATCTTGCGGATCCGCCCCGGGCGCCGCGACAGGACCACGATCCGGTGACCGAGACGCACGGCTTCGGCAAGATTGTGCGTGACGTAGCAGGCGGTAAAACGCTCGCGCTGCCACAGGTCGACGAGGTCGTCCATCAGCAGCTCGCGCGTCTGGCTGTCGAGCGCCGACAGCGGCTCGTCCATCAGCATCACCGCCGGGCGCACGCTGAGCGCGCGGGCGATGGCCACACGCTGCTTCATGCCGCCGGACAGCTGCCGGGGCAGCGCCTTGCGAAACTCCGACAGGCCGGTGCGGGCGAGGACATCGGCGACGATCTCCTCGCGCTCAGGCCCGCTCATGGGATGGTCTTCCAGCACGAGGGAGACGTTCGCCTCGACGCTGCGCCAGGGCAGCAGCGCAAAGTCCTGGAAAACATAGGTGAGCGGGTTGAGCGAGCCGGGGGGCACCGGTCCGGACAACAGCACCTCGCCCTCGTCCGGCCGCTCCAGCCCGCCGATGAAGCGCAGCAGGGTGGATTTCCCGCAGCCCGACGGACCGATGATGCACACGATCTCGCCCTCGCCGACGGCCAGGTCGATATCGCTCAGCACCTCGGTCGCGCCGTAACGATGCGTGATCCCGCGAAGCAGGAGGTCCATGCCGGTCGCGCCCCGTCTTGTCCGTCAGTCGGTCTCGACGAAGCTGGAATCGACCAGCATCTCCATGCTGACCGATTCCGGCACGAGCTTCTCCGACTGGAACCAGGCGAGCTGGTCCGCGATCGAGGTCATGTTCAGCTTCGCGTTCTTGTTGACCCGCATGGCGCCGTTGCGGATCGACGGCGCGGCCTTCTCGAACGGCCGATCGTTGTAGACATACTTGTGCAGCAGCTTGAGCATCGCCTCGGCTTCGGCCTCACCGGCCGTGTTGTCGACCAGGGCGGCATTGAAATCGTCCGCTCCCTTGGAGAAAGCCGCCAGGAAGCGCTTCACCAGGTCCGGCTTGTCGACCGTGTTGGCGGTGGACGTGAAGACCGTCGTTACCTGGTAGTCGGGAATGTAGTCCGCGACCATGCCGATCGCCTCGATCTCCGGCCCCGCCGCCAGCGGCTTGGCGATATGCGGAACGATGGCCCAGGCATCGATCTGCCCGGTCTTCAGCGCGCCGATCACCGCACCGACCTTCTGCAGCGGGCGCAGGGTGATCTCGGAGCGGTCGAAGCCCTCCTTGTCGGCGATCTTGTGGGCGATGTAGTGGAAGGAAGAGCCCGTCTGGGTGATGCCGAAGCTCTTGCCCTTCAGTCCGGCCGGCGACGTCACGCCGGCATCATGGGCCGCCTTGGAGACGAGGATCATCTGGCCGTCGATGCCGGCCTCCTCCTGCAGGG
Source organism: Stappia sp. (assembly GCF_048261845.1). Taxonomy (GTDB): domain Bacteria; phylum Pseudomonadota; class Alphaproteobacteria; order Rhizobiales; family Stappiaceae; genus Stappia. Next base: position 31,314 of record NZ_JBLXFR010000016.1, read on the forward strand.
CGCCGCCGACAACCTTGATGGCGCCTTTCTCGGCGAGATTGATCAGGCCGCCGGAAATCGCGGTGACGCCGAAGTCGACATCCCCGGACGCGATGGCCACCGCCATCGGCTGCGCCGCCTGGAAATACTCGAAAGTCACCTCGAGCCCCTCGTCGGCGAAATAGCCGCGCTCGAAGGCAATGAAGCTCGGCGCATGGGAGGTGAAGCGCAGCGCGCCGACGGTGATCTTGTCGGCGGCCACGGCCGGGGCGACGGGAGCAAGGGACACGCCGGCCACAACGCCCGCCGCCGCAACAAGTTTCACAAATCCGCGTTTCGTCAGTGCCGTCATGGCTACCTCCCAGTTGTGGCCGGTGATCCTGTCGCCGGCTCGTCTTTCCGCTCGCAGTGTTCGCGGCGCATGGCTCCCCGCCCGGACAGGGGTCGGACTTCGCCGGGGTTCACCGCCCCGGGCCACGCACCGGCCACGCCGGGGGTGGCAGGTGAGCCCAGGCCGGCCGCCTTGTCAATCTGTGCAGGCTGGCTATTGGAGCAGGAAGGGCGTGTGCCGGAGAGCGGATCAGACGCGGACGGGTGCGGCGCGACGGGTGCGGCGTGTCAGATTTCCTCGACGTCGACACCGATCGCCAGCGCCCCGATGACCGCGCCCGTCTGCGGGTCGACGACGGGAAGGCTGACCTGGCTCTGCACGGTCCGGGTGGACAGGTCTTCCTCCAGCGGTCCGATATGCAGCGCCTGCGGACCAACCGGCACGATCTTCTGCCACTTGTCCTCGTCGCCCTGCCAGTAGTCGCTGGTTGCCTGGCTTATCCCGACATTGAGCCCCCGCCCGTCCATCAGGATGATTTCCGTGAAGAGGCCTTCGCTGGCCTCCTGCATCTGCGCCAGATATCTCGACACCGGCCTGTCCAGAACCTCGCCGATGAGCGCCCGGCTGCCCGAGGCCACCTCGTCTCGCCAGACCGCATCAAGTTCCCCGATGCGCGCCTGGTCATAGGAGGCCGTCACCCGGTTCTGGGCCCGCACCGCCTCGACGACCACATCCGCCGCCGCGATCGCCTGAAGGCGCTCACGCGCCAACAGCGTCAAGTCCTTCTCGAAGACATTGAGCCCGGCCGCCCAGGACATCCCCGCCCCGGCAAAAACCACAAGAACAGCGCAAATTCGTACCAGCCAGTTCAACATCGCACCCGTCGGTTCATCGACACGAAATGCCCGGCCGAAAGGTGCCGGACCACAAGTCGGCTTACAACACCCCCATTTTCGAAGAGTTGCAAGTTCGGGATTCTGCCGAGATGGCCCCACCCGGGCCCGGCAGGCGACGAAGCGCCGGAAACCGCCGCGCGGCTTGCCCTTTGGCGCGGCTTCGGCTATAGCACCGGCGCGCACCTGCACCCCTGGAGGCGGCGCATGAGGGCTGTCCGTTTGCACCAGACGCAACGGAGGTCCGCATTCACGACAATCTGAAGGAGAACTACCATGGCTGAAGGCTATGTGCTGAAGGCTTCGGTGAGGGACCGGGTTGGCAAGGGGGCCGCTCGTGCGCTTCGCCGTGAGGCCCTCGTTCCCGCCGTCATCTACGGCGACAAGAAGCCCGCCCTGCCGATCGCCATTCCGCTCAAGGAATCGACGATCGCCCTGCATCGCGGCGGCTTCATGACCAATCTCGGGACGATCGAGGTCGACGGCGTTGCCCACCGGGTGATCGCCAAGGACTACCAGCTCGACCCCGTCCGCGACGACCTCATTCATGTCGACTTCCTGCGCGTTGCCAAGGGCTCCTCGCTGACGGTCGACATCCCCGTGCATTTCATCAATGAAGAGAAGTGCCCGGGCATTCGCGCCGGCGGCGTGCTGAACGTGGTGCGCCACACGGTCGAGATGACCGTTCCGGCCGACGCCATTCCGGACGCGCTCGTCATCGACCTGGCCAAGGCCGACGTCGGCGACTCGATCCACATCTCCGCGATCGAGATCCCGGCCGGCTGCGCGCCGACGATCACCGACCGCGACTTCACCGTCGCCACGATCGCCGCACCTGGCGGTGGCGCCGCCTCGGACAGCGACGACGAGGAAGAAGTCGAGGACGAGGAGAGCGAGGACTAAGGTCCGGCTCTGCGGTCGTCTGCCTGCGACGGGAAGTGACGGGGAGATCCCATGCGCCTCATCGTTGGGCTTGGCAATCCGGGCGCGAAATACGCCCGCAACCGCCACAATATCGGTTTTCTGGCCGTGGACGCGATCCACGGCCGGCATGCCGGTTTCGGCCCCTGGCGCAGCCGCTTCCAGGCGGAGGTCAGCGAAGGGGTTCTGGAGGGCGACAAGGTCCTCCTGATGAAACCCCAGACCTACATGAACGAATCGGGCCGCTCCGTTGGCGAGGCGGCCCGCTTCTACAAGCTCACCCCGGCCGACGTGATCGTCCTTTACGACGAGCTCGACCTTGCTCCCGGCAAGGTGCGCACGAAGGTGGGCGGCGGCAGCGGCGGCCACAACGGCATCCGCTCCATCGATGCCCATCTCGGCAAGGAATATTCGCGGGTGCGACTCGGCATCGGCCATCCCGGCCACAAGGACCGCGTCACCACCCATGTTCTCGGTGATTTCGCCAAGGCCGAGGCCGACTGGCTCGATCCGCTGCTCGATTGCCTCGCGAGCGAGGCCGGCCTGCTGGTCGGCGGACATCATTCGGAATTCTGCAACCGTCTCCACCGCGCGGTGAGCCCGGAAAAGCCGGAGCGACAGGGCAAGGCGAAGGCCCCGGCCGGCGCCCGTGCACCCGTTGCCCCTCCCCTGGCGGCCCTTGGTGGCGACAGCAAGGGCCCCGGCGGCGCGCTCGCCGAGCAGTTGGCCCGCATGTTTGGAAAGAAGGACTAGCCAAGATGGGTTTCCAGTGCGGCATTGTCGGCCTGCCGAATGTGGGCAAGTCCACGCTCTTCAACGCGCTGACGAAGACGGCGGCGGCACAGGCCGCGAACTATCCGTTCTGCACCATCGAGCCGAATACCGGCGAGGTCGCCGTGCCGGATCCGCGCCTTCGCGACATCGCGCGCATCGCCAAGTCCGCCAGCATCGTGCCGACCCGTCTGACCTTCGTCGACATCGCCGGCCTCGTGCGCGGCGCCTCGAAGGGCGAGGGTCTGGGCAACCAGTTCCTCGCCAACATTCGCGAGGTCGATGCCATCGCCCATGTGCTGCGCTGCTTCGAGGATGACGACATCACCCATGTCGACGGACGCATCGATCCGATCGCCGATGCCCAGACCGTCGAGACGGAGCTGATGATCGCCGACATGGAGAGCCTCGAGCGCCGCCTCGCGCCGCTGAAGAAGAAGGCAACGGTCAGCGACAAGGAGGCGAAGGCCGTCATCCCGGTGATGGAAGCCGCCCTTGCCCTGCTGCAGGACGGCAAGCCCGCCCGCCTCGTCGATGCCTCCACGCCCGAGGACAGGAAGATCCTCGCCGGCCTCAACCTCCTGACGACCAAGCCGATCCTCTATGTCTGCAATGTCGAGGAAAGCGCCGCCGGCACCGGCAACGCCCAGTCGGAGCGCGTGCGCGCCCTGGCGGAAGCGGAAGGGGCTGCCTGCGTGGTCATTTCCGCCGCGATCGAGGCGGAGATCGCCCAGCTCGAAGAGGTCGAGCAGGCAGAATACATGGAGACGATGGGGCTCGAGGAACCCGGTCTCGACCGGCTGATCCGCGCCGGCTACGACCTGCTCGACCTGATCACCTATTTCACGGCCGGTCCCAAGGAGGCCCGCGCCTGGACGATCAGCAAGGGCACCAAGGCACCGCAGGCCGCGGGCGTCATCCATTCGGACTTCGAGCGCGGCTTCATCCGGGCCCAGACGATCGGCTTCGACGACTACGTGGCGCTCGGCGGCGAGACCGCTGCGAAGGATGCCGGCAAGGCGCGCGACGAAGGCAAGGAGTACATCGTCAAGGACGGCGACGTCCTGCTCTTCAAGTTCAACACCTGACACCGGTAGCCGGCGCTTTTTCGGGGCGATCTGCCAACCCCCGGCGCCGACAATCGTGCCTCTGCTCCAAGCCCCGCATCTGCGGGGCTTTTTGCATTCCAGTGCCATCGGCCTGCCGCAACGGCAAGGGCCGGAAAGCCTGAACTTCATTTAACCCTATAATTTCATTGTGAATTTTCCGGTTTCATTAACGAAGCCCCGTTACACAAAGGGACGCCCATTTCGTCTCCAGGCTTCAAGGATCGTTTCGCATGTCCAAAACCAAAGTCCTTTCCGCCCTCACCGCCGCCTTCATGTTCGGCGCCAGTGTCCTGCCGCACACCGCGCTCGCCTGCACCCGTACAGTCTTCGTCGGCGACAACAACACCGTCATAACCGGCCGCAACATGGACTGGATGGAGGACATGCAGACCGATCTGTGGGTCTTCCCGCGAGGGATGAAGCGCAGCGGCAATGCCGGCGCCGGATCGCCGGAATGGACTGCCCAGTACGGCAGCGTCATCGCTTCGGGCTACAACACCGCCAGCGCCGACGGAATGAACGAGAAAGGCCTTGTCGCCAACCTTCTCTACCTTGCCGAGAGCGACTACGGCTCCGACAGCAACAATCCGCCGATGGTCATCGGCATGTGGGCGCAATACGTGCTCGACAACTTCGCCACGGTCGCGGAGACGGTCGAGGCAATGAAGAACACTCCGTTGCACATCGTGGCTCCGAAGCTGCCGAATGGCTCGGCGGCATCGCTTCACCTTTCGGTATCCGATCCGAGCGGCGATTCGGCGATCTTCGAATATGTGAAGGGTGAACTCGTCATCCATCACAGCAAGGACTACAAGGTGATGACCAACTCGCCGGTCTACGACCAGCAGCTGGCGCTCAACACCTACTGGTCGAACATCGGCGGCGACGCCTTCCTGCCGGGCACTGTCAGCGCGGCCGACCGCTTCGTGCGCGCGTCTTACCTGCTGGACGCCGCCAGCAAGAAGCTCGACAAGAACTACATCAGCGCGGTCCCGGGCAAGAGCTACGCCAACCAGGCCGTGGCCCAGTCCCTCTCCCTGATGCGCAGCGTCAGCGTGCCGCTCGGCATCAGCACCCCGGACAAGCCGAACATCGCCTCGACCCTGTGGCGTGTCGCGGCCGACCAGACAAACCTGGTCTACTTCTTTGACTCGGCCACCACTCCAAACACCTTCTGGGTCAATTTCGCTGACCTCGACTTCTCCAAGACAGCCAAGCCGAAGAAGCTGCCGATCGCTGGCGGCAACTATTATGCCGGCAACGCCGCGAAACATTTCGAAGAGGCCAAGCCGTTCGAGTTCATGTCCGCCGAGACATCTCACTGACCAGCCTTGCGCGTCTCGCCCGCCCGGGCGATCGCTCACAGACCAACTCAACGGGGCGGAGCTTTCCGCCCCGTTTTCTTGTCCTCCGTGCCGGTTCGCGTGTCGGCTTTGAACTCGACAAGCCGCACGACCTGCGTATACATCCGGTCTCATGAGCGACATTCGATACTTCGAGGATTTCGAACCCGGCGAGACGATCCCGCTCGGTTCGAAATCCGTTTCGCGCGAGGAAGTGATTGCCTTCGCGGCGGAATTCGATCCCCAGCCCTTTCACCTGGACGAGGCGGCGGGAGCGGCCTCCCTGCTTGGCGGGCTGGCGGCATCCGGTTGGCACACCATCGCCATGCTGATGCGGCTGATGTGCGACAACCTGCTGCTGAACTCCAGCGGCAAGGGCTCGCCGGGCGTCGAGGAAGTCCGCTGGATGCGCCCGGTGCGACCAGGCGACACGTTGAGTGCGAGCGCCGAAGTCATCTCGGCCCGGGTGCTCAACTCACGCCCCGAACTTGGCATGGTCGACTTCCTGTTCACGCTTGTCGACCAGACCGGCGCGACCGTCATGACCCAGCGCAACAAGATCCTGTTCGCCCGCCGGGAGACCGCCCGATGACCTGGTTCGAGGACATGGAGATCGGCGAGCGGCGCGATCTCGGCAGCCACATTTTCACGCCGGACGAGATCATCCGCTTCGCCCGTGCGTTCGACCCGCAGCCGTTCCACCTGTCCGACGAGGGCGCCAGCCAGACCCATTTCGGCCGCCTGTGCGCATCCGGATGGCACACGGCCTCGGTCTGGATGAAGCTGATGGTCGCGCACGTCAAGGCGGAGTGCGAACGTCTCGGCACACCCTCGCGGCTCGGCCCCTCGCCCGGCTTCACCGACCTGAAATGGATCCGCCCGGTCTTTGCCGGGGATACCATCACCTACACCTCGACGCTGGTGGAAAAACGTCCGATGAAGACGCGCCCGCAATGGGGCCTCGCCATCCACGCCAACGAGGGCGTCAACCAGGACGGCGTCCTCGTCTTCTCCTTCACCGGCAAGGTGCTGGTGGCGCGGCGTCCCGGCGAGTGATCCGGCCGGGCGACACGCCCGGCCGCCGCGCTGCTATACCTTGCGCGCGAACACCACCTCGTCGCGGATCGGGATGCCGTATTCGCCGATCATCGGGATTTCCGGCTTCAGCCGGCGCTCCTCCTCGATCGCCCCGGGCACCAGCTTCTCCATCCGGAAGCCGCGCCGCTGGTAGAACCGGAAGGCGTCGAGATTGTCGTTCGAGGTGCGCACCAGAAGCCTGCGAATGCCGCTTTCCACGGCCTCGCCCGTCACCGCGTTGAGCAGCAGCGTGCCAACCCCGCTCCAGCGGCTGAGCGAATCGAGCGTCAGGATCTCCCACTCGTTGTCGCGCTGGATCAACGTCACCAGCCCGACGATCTCGTCCTCCTCCATTGCGATGAAGCCGGGCAGCCGCGAGGCGTCGATCATCTCGCCCTCGATGAGAATGTCCGGACTGGTCCATCGTCGTGTCAGAAGCTCGACAACGGCCGCGTGGTCGTCGTCGGTCTTGGCTCGAATGCTTACCGCCATGGTGTTGCCCCTGTTGCTCGCGCCGGCGCCCTGCCGCACCGCCGCTTCGTCGACGCACTCTAACGTCTGAAGATGCGTTCGCTAAGACCGCTTCGCGCCTCCCAGCCGGCGCGCTCGAGTTCAGGGTCCGGGTGCTCCTCGACCGGATAGCCAAGGCACAGATAGGCGATGAGACGCCAGTCGGACGGCACCTCCAGCGTCTCTCTTGCCCGGACCGGGTCGAGGATGGAGACCCAGCCCATGCCGATCCCGCGCGCACGCGCGGCGAGCCAGAGCGTGTTGACCGCGCAGACGCAGGAATAGGCAAGCATCTCCGGCATTGTCCGCCGTCCGAGCCCGCCGCCCTGGCAGGTGGCCTCGTCGCAGAAGACCGCGAGCTGCACCGGGGCGGCCGTCAGGCCCTCCAGCTTCAACTGCGCGTAAAGGCCGGCCCGTTCCCCGTCATAGCTTGCCAGCGCGTCGGCATTGGCTTCGCGGAAATTCGCCCGGACCGCGTCCCGGCGGACCTCGTCTTCCACCAGAACGAAGCGCCAGGGCTGGCTGTTGCCGACCGACGGCGCCATATGCGCCTGCGCCAGCAGCGTCTCCACCAGATCCGGGTCCAGCGGCGTTTCCAGGAAGCGGCGCACGTCGCGTCGCCAGCCGAGAAGCTCGTGGAACGCCCTGGCGAACGCCGCATCGAAGGCGGGCGCCCCAGGGGCGCCCTGCTCCGGTTCCGTGCTGGTCGGTGTCCCGCTCAATGGCCGGGGAAGTCCACGAGCGTGCGCACCGGCACGCCGAGATCCTCGATGCGCTTGCGCCCGCCGAGATCGGGAAGGTCGACGATGAAACAGGCGGCAACCACCACCGCGCCCATCTGGTGGAGCAGCTTGGTGGCGGCCTCGGCCGTGCCGCCGGTGGCGATCAGGTCGTCGACGAGAATGACCTTCTCCCCCGGCGTGATGGCATCCTTGTGCATCTCCATCTCGTCGAGGCCGTATTCCAGCGAATAGGCGATGCGCACCGTTTCGTGCGGCAGCTTGCCCTTCTTGCGGATCGGCACGAAGCCGGCCGACAGCTGGTGCGCCACCGCGCCGCCCAGGATGAAGCCGCGCGCCTCGATGCCGGCGACCTGGTCGACCTTGGCGCCCGCCCAGGGCTGCACCAGCGCATCGACGGCGCGGCGGAACGCGCGGGCATTGCCGAGCAGCGTGGTGATGTCACGGAAGAGAACCCCCTTCTTCGGGTAGTCCGGGATCGTGCGGATCGCCGCCAGGAGCTCGTCGGAAACCGTGTCTTGAACCATTTATCCAGCCTCGTCATTGCCGGTCGCGCAAGGGTCGGTCATCATCCCCGCCGATCCGTGTTGAAGTCCAGGGAAATTGAGGAGCAGCCAGATGAGCGAGAAACAGCCGGTCCAGGTGGTCGATATCGACATACCGTTCTTTCGTCTGATGATGATCATCATCAAGGTCACGCTGGCCGCCATCCCCGCGGCGATCATCGTGTCCGTCATCCTGTCCCTCGTCATGGGCGCGCTTGCCACCATGTTCGGCATCGGCATGGGCCCGTGGATGCATGGCGGGCGGACGCTCTAGGGTCGGGCCCCAGGGCGCGGCACCCGCTCAGGTGTTGCGGGACAGCACCCGGCCGGCGACGGCATCGAGCTTCGCGACCAGCGCCGGATCGCGCGCGTCGGGCGCCGTCATCATGGCGTATTCCAGTGCCGTGTCCGAGCCGACCGGGCAGGCCTCGTGCACGCGCGGCAGGTCCTGCGCCAGCCGGGCGACGAGGCGGCGGGCGTTGTCGGCATTCTCGTGCAGGACGCGGATGATCGACTGGATGTCGACGGATCCGTGGTCGGGATGCCAGCTGTCATAGTCCGTCACCATGGCAACCGTCGCGTAGCAGATCTCCGCTTCGCGGGCGAGCTTCGCCTCGGGCATGTTGGTCATGCCGATCACGTCGCAGCCCCAGGTCCGGTAAAGGCGGCTTTCGGCGAGCGAGGAAAACTGCGGCCCCTCCATGGCAAGATAGGTGCCGCCGCGATGGAAGGTCAGCTCTTCGGCCTCGGCCGCCGCCGCGACATGGCCCGCCAGCAGCGGCGAGACAGGATCGGCCATCGACACATGCGCGACGCAGCCCTTGCCGAAGAAGCTCTTTTCGCGCGCAAACGTCCGGTCGATGAACTGGTCGACCAGAACGAAATGACCCGGCGCCATCGCCTCGTTGAGCGAGCCGACCGCCGACACCGACACCAGCGACGTCACCCCGCAGCGCTTCATCACGTCGATATTGGCCCGGTAGTCGATGTCGGAGGGCGCGAACCGGTGGCCGCGTCCGTGCCTGGGCAGGAAAACCACCTTCATGCCGCCGATCGTGCCGATACGCACGCTGTCGGACGGCTCGCCCCAGGGGCTTTCCACCCGGACCCATTCCGCCCCCTCAAGCGCGGGAAGGTCATAAAGACCCGACCCGCCGATCACGCCAAGCACTGCATCGACCATGCTGTTCCCCTCAAACCCGTTCATTGCGATACCACCGTGGCGCGAACATTCCAACAGGACACGTGGCCCGGACCGCGCCGGACGCGAAAAGGCCGCCGGATTGCTCCGGCGGCCGAATGTCCGTCAATGGCGCATGCCGTCAGTGACTGACGTCGCGCCACACCGACTTCTTGGTGAAGTAGAGCAGCGAGGCGAAGATGATCAGGAAGATCATCACGCGGAAGCCCATGCTCTTGCGCTCTTCCAGCTTCGGCTCCGCCACCCACATCATGAAGGCGGAGACATCGCGCGCATACTGCTCGACCGTGGTCGGGGTGCCGTCCGTGTACTCGACGCTGTCGGCATAGAGCGGCGGCGCCATGGCCAGTGTCTGGCCGGCGATGAAATGCGTGTTGTAGTACTGCCCGGCCGGCACCTCGACGCCCTCGGGCGCCTCTTCGTAGCCGGTAAGCAGGCCGTAGATGTAGTCCGGGCCGTGCTCCTGGTACTGCGTGAACATGTCGAAGATGAAGCGCGGGAAGCCGCTGGCCACCGCGCGCGCCTTGGCGAGCGTGGAGAAGTCCGGCGGATAGGCGCCGCCATTGGCCGCGCGCGCTGCCTGCTCGTTCGGGAAGGGAGACGGGAAGCGGTCGGACGGGATCGCCGGAAGCTCTTCCATCTCGCCGTCGTCATTCGGCCCCTTCAGCACGGTATACTCGGCCGCGATCACCTTGACCTGGTCTTCGGTGAAGCCCGGGCCGCCCTCTTCCGCCAGGTTGCGGAAGGCGAGGAAGCGGGCGCCGTGACAGGAAGCGCAGACTTCCTTGTAGACCTTGAAGCCGCGCTGCAGCTGGGCCCGGTCGTAATAGCCGAAAGGCCCCGAGAACGACCACTGCTGACGCTCGACATGCGGAGCTTCGCCGGCGGCAAGCGCCGGGGCGGCGACCGCGACGGCGGCCATCGCCAGCAAGGCTCCACGCACGGATTTGATCATCGTTTTCATGAGTGAGAACTCCCAATCCCGTCCGTGGTTCACTTCGTTTCCGGTGCGGCGACCGCGCCCGCCGGCTTGCCGCCGCCAGAGCTTGCCAGAACCGCTTCGGAGATCGATGCCGGCAGCGCCTTGGGCTTCTCGATGAAGCCGAGCAGCGGCAGGATGATCAGGAAGTGAGCGAAATAATAGGCCGTCAGGATCCGTGCCATGATGACGTAGCCGCCCTCGGCCGGCATCGCGCCGAGATAACCGAGACCGACGCAGACGGCCGCGAAGATCCAGAAGAACTGCTTGAACAGCGGCCGGTAGGTGCCCGAGCGGACCTTCGAGGTGTCGAGCCACGGCAGGATGAACATCACCGCGATCGAGCCGAACATCAGGATGACGCCGCCGAGCTTGTCCGGCACGGCGCGAAGGATCGCGTAGAACGGCAGGAAGTACCATTCCGGAACGATATGCGCCGGCGTCACCAGCGGGTCCGCCTCGATGTAGTTGTCGGCATGACCCATGAAGTTCGGGATGTAGAAGACGAAATACGCGAACAGGATCATGAACACGACAACCGCGAACAGGTCCTTGATCGTGTAATACGGATGGAACGGGAGCGAGTCCTGCTTCGTCTTCGGGTTGATGCCGGTCGGGTTGTTGTTGCCGGTCGTGTGGAACGCCCACACATGCAGCAGCACGACGCCGAAGATCATGAACGGCAGCAGGTAGTGCAGCGAGAAGAACCGGTTCAGCGTCGGGTTGTCGACGGCAAAACCGCCCCACAGCCAGTTGACGATCGGCTCGCCGACGAGCGGCAGCGCCGAGAACAGGTTGGTGATCACCGTGGCGCCCCAGAAGGACATTTGGCCCCAAGGCAGCACGTAGCCCATGAAGGCGGTGGCCATCATGATCAGGAAGATGATCACGCCGAGGATCCACGAGATCTCGCGCGGCGCCTTGTAGGAGCCGTAATACATGCCGCGGAACATGTGGATGAAGACGGCGATGAAGAACATCGACGCGCCGTTGGCATGCAGGTAGCGCAGGAGCCAGCCGAAATTCACGTCGCGCATGATGTGCTCGACGGAGGCGAACGCCATCTCGGTGTTGGGCGTGTAGTGCATGACGAGCACGATGCCGGTGATGATCTGCGCGATCAGCACGAACATCAGGATGCCGCCGAAGGTCCACCAGTAGTTGAGGTTCTTCGGGGTCGGGAAGTCGACGAAGGAACCGCGAACGAGCGAAATGACCGGCAGGCGGCTCTCGAGCCACTTAGCCGCCGCGCTCTGCGGCACGTAATTGGAATGTCCAGCCATGGCTGCCTCCTCTGGATTGCCGCGTATCAACCGATCTGGATCAGGCCTTCCGAGATGAACTCGAAAGGCGGAACCAGAAGATTCTCGGGCGCGGGTCCCTTGCGGATGCGGCCGGCGGTGTCGTAGTGCGAGCCGTGGCAGGGGCAGAACCAGCCACCGAAATCACCGGCCTGGCCGAGCGGGATGCAGCCCAGATGGGTGCACACGCCGACCATGACGATCAGCGCCTCGTTGCCCTCGACCGCGCGGTTGACGTCGGTTGCCTCTGCGTCCGCGGCCAGGTTGGCGTTGCGGGCGTTCTGGTCCGGCAGGTCAGCCAGCGCGACGGCGTTGGCTTCCTCGATCTCCTTGGCGGTGCGGTAGCGGATGAAAACCGGCTTGCCGCGCCACATCACCTTGATCGACTGTCCCTCTTCCACCGCCGAGACGTCGACCTCGATGGAGGCCAGCGACAGCGCTGAAGCGTCGGGGTTCATCTGGTCGATGAAAGGCCATGCCAGCGCACCTGCGCCAACCGCCCCCATCGCGCCGGTCGCGATATAGAGGAAATCGCGGCGAGTGGGTTCGACCGTATCCTGCTGTGCCAAGGTCGCGTCCTCTTTTTAACCCGTTGGCCCGGCGACAACAGCACAGAGCCGCCGTCCCTGCCCCGGCAATCCGGGAGACGAAGGGAGGCGGAGCGGGTCGTCCGGGCGGCAGATGCGGCTTTCCGCACCTTTCCAAGCGGGGCTGTTATTGGCACCCTTGCCCGCGCTTGTCCAGATCATCCTTTGGAAGACGACGCTTTGTCGCGGTTTTTACCCAATGATTGCAGGCTGCCGGCGATTCCAGCATCCCCTTGAGGCGGATGCGGCGGGGCCTCTTTTCAAGCCCCCGCCGCATACCCGGTTTTTTCCGGACCTCAACCGGCGTCGCGCTGGCTGTCGATGAACCCGCCCGACTGCCGGTTCCACAGGCTGGAGTAAAGCCCGCCGCGCGCCAGCAACTCGTCGTGACTGCCGTCCTCGACCACCCGCCCGCGATCCATCACGACGAGCCGGTCCATGGCCGCGATGGTCGACAGCCGGTGGGCGATGGCGATCACCGTCTTGCCCGCCATCAACTCGTTGAGACTGTCCTGGATCGCCGCCTCGATTTCCGAATCGAGCGCCGAGGTCGCCTCGTCGAGCACCAGGATCGGCGCGTTCTTCAGCAGCACCCGGGCAATGGCGATGCGCTGCCGCTGGCCGCCGGAGAGCTTGACCCCGCGCTCGCCCACATGGGCATCGAAGCCGGTGCGCCCGCGACTGTCGGCGAGCGCCTCGATGAACTCCAGCGCATGGGCGCGCCGCGCCGCCTCGCGCACGGCCTCGTCGCTCGCATCCCGGTTTCCGAGCGCGATGTTGTCCCGGATCGAGCGATGCAGCAGCGAGGTGTCCTGCGTCACCACGCCGATATTGGCCCGCAGCGAAGCTTGGGCAACGCCCGAAATGTCCTGTCCGTCGATCAGGATGCGGCCGCCCTCCAGGTCGTAGAAGCGCAGCAAGAGATTGACCAGCGTCGACTTGCCCGCCCCCGACCGGCCGACAAGGCCGACCCGCTCGCCGGGCCGGATCGCCGCTGACAGCCGGTCGATCACCCCGCCCGCCTTGCCGTAGTGGAAGCGGATATCCTCGAAGGAGATGCGCCCGTCCGTCACCGTCAGTTGCGGCGCCTGCGCTGCATCGGGCACCGTCACCGGCCGGGTGATCGTCTCGGCGCTGTCCTGCAGCGTGCCCAGCGCCCGGAACAGTCCGTTGAGCTGGCCCATCAGGCGACCGAGCAACACGTTGAGGCGCAGCACCAGCCCCAGCACCAGCGCGACGTCGCCTGTCGTGACGCTGCCCGCCTGCCAGGCCAGCACGGCAAGCACGCCGATCGCCGCGATCATGACGCCGGAGAGCAGGCTCATCAGGCTGCGCACGGCCGTCAGCGTGCGGGTGAAGCGGCGGATTGCAGCCAGGAAGGTCTCGTAGGCGCCGCGTGTCTCCGCCGCCTCCCGGTCGATGTCGCTGAACAGCTTGATCGTCTGGATATTGCCGTAAGTGTCGACGAAACGGCCGGTCACGCCGGACGAGGCATGGGCGCTTGCCTTGGCCTGGGCCCGGATGCGCGGCACGTAGATCGCCGAAACCCCGGCGAAGGCAGCCAGCCAGAGCGCAACGACCACGCCGAACAGCGGATCGAGGCGCGTCACCAGTGCCAGCGTCGACAGCGCGAAGACGACGATGAACCAGATGATCTGCAGCAGGCTGACCATGAAGTCGCCAGCCGCCTGCCCCGATTGCCAGACCTTCTGGGAAATTCGCCCGGCGAACTCGTCCTGGAAATAGGCCAGTGACTTGCCGACCACCTGCGCGTGCCCTTGCAGGCGCACCAGGTTGAAAAAGCCGGGAACGATGATCTGCTCCTCGACCAGCGAGGTCAGCGCCGACACGACCGGTCGCAGCACCAGCACCGTCAGCGCCATGGCGACCAGCACCGGCGCGTGGTCGGCGAGAAAGTCCGCGCGCGCACCCGACTGCATCATGTCGACAAGGTCGCCGACAAAGACATAGAGCGCCGCCTCGATAAGGGCCGTCAGGCCGCCCAGCACCAGCATCGCGAGAAACGCCGCCTTCGCCTGGGAGACGAAGAACCAGAGATAACCGAACCCCGTACGCGGCACCGGGCGTCCCGGCAGCGGCGCAAGCGGGTCGAGGCGGGTCTCGAACCAGACGAGCAGGCGTTCGAACACGGGCGGGCGGTTCCTTTGCTCTTGCCGGAAAGGCGGGGCGGGGCAATAAGTCGGATACGAAAACGGACGCCAAGTCCGACGCCCGGACGGACCCGCAGGACGGCATGATCGCAAGGGTGCGGGCAAGCACCCGAACGCGCAACCAGCATATGGGGCACCGCCTGCCGCTTCCAAGACCCGGACACTTGCCAAAGATGCCAGACCTCGTTCTTTTCCAGCCCGATATTCCGCAGAACACGGGCACGATCCTGCGCCTTGCCGCGTGCATGGGCGTTGCCGTTCATGTCATTGAGCCGGCCGGATTTCCGCTTTCCGACCACGCGCTGAAACGCGCCGGCATGGACTATCTGGAACGGGTGGCGATGCACCGCCACGTCACGTACGAGGCGTTCGACACCTGGCGCAGGGCGGAAGAGCGGCGGCTCGTCCTGCTGACAACGGCGGGCAACGAGCCGTACCACTGCTACGGTTTTCGCGGCGACGACCTTCTGTTGCTCGGCCGGGAATCAGCCGGCGTCCCCTCCATGGTCCACGGCGCCGCCGACGCACGCCTCATCATCCCGCTCAGCCCCGGAATGCGCTCGCTCAATGTCGCGGTCGCCGCCGCCATGGTGCTCGGCGAGGCCCTGCGGCAAACGGCAGGGTTTCCGGGCGACGCTGCGTCCTGAAACACTCGTGACCTTGCGCGCCCATGTCACCCTCTTAAGGTGGTCACCGGCAAAATCAGGCACGAGGCGTTGATGACTGACGACAATTCGCGAAAGAGCCAGCCGGTGCGGGCGCGCATGACCGGGCGACGGCTTCCATGGCTTCTTGCAACTCTTGTGCTTGCGGCAGTCGTCCCTGCTTCTCCAGGACAGGCGAACGCCGCGGAAAAAATCGATCTCGAACTCTTTTCGCGCGAGGAGATCGGTACATCAGGCACCTGCTCCGTGCGGCTCTGGCAGGCGAATCGCGATCCCGAAACCGACCGGTATGCCGTCGTCTTCCAGGAGGAACTCGACACCGACCACCGTCGCAGCCCGGCACGCATCATGATTGCCGGCAAGGCGGAGCGACTTGAACGCGCGGCCACCGGCGGCGCCTCCGCCGGATACGATCTCTACCCGGACCAGTTCTATCGCAGCCCGGACGGCAAGACCCGGGTATTGCTGGAACTCCGGATCGCCCCGGAAGAAGGCGAGGCGGTCGAGATCGAGTCCGGCCTTCTCACGGTCATCCAGTCGGGCCGGCTGCCATTCCGCATGCGGGTGAAAGGCGGGGCGGGATGCATGACACCGGGGGCCCTGGGGGGCGGGGAAGAACCGGACGGCGACCTCAGCAACATTTTCCATCGCTACGAACTAGACAGCGGCAACATTCCCGACGTGCTGATCGCCGCCGCCAACGAGGCCTATGAATGCGACTGGCGCGAGGCACTGGACCGGGCCGGCGCCGTTGCCTACCAGACCAGCGAGGAAGGCGCCGTCTGGGACCTCGGCTGCGCCGCCGGAATGCACAATGTCGCGCACGTCTACGCCCACGTCTATCTGGCCGACCCCACGCAATTCACGCTTCTTCGCTTCCAGAACGTGAAGGGCCATCCCCGGCAGTCCCGCCACGTCCTGTTCAACCCGGCATGGGACGAGACGACCCGCACCGTGACGGGATTCACCGTGGACAGGGGGCTTGGCGACTGCGGCAAATTCGAACGCCACCGCCTCGTCGATGCCGAATTCAAGATGATCGAGTACCGCGCGAAACCGGACTGCGACGGAAACGCCATCGATCCGGAGGACTTCCCGCTCATCTACAAGGGGCAGTGATCGTCGCCGGTCGCGGTTGCCGGAAACGGCATCGCGATCGCCAGACCTTTTCCCGCGCGCCCGCATCTGCCATGAAGCGATCAGGTTTCACGAATGTGCTGGCGAAGGTGACGGGAATGAGCGGACAGACGGCAGGTGGCAAGGACGAAGCGCGCGGCGGCCCGGTGCCGGACGACATCGAGACCCGCAAGCCGCAGGCCGAAACCTGGTTCCGCGCGCTTCGCGACCGGATCTGCTCGGCCTTCGAGGCGATCGAGGACGACGCCGCCGAACATGCGGCCCTTCCCGAGGAGCTTGCGGCCCTCCCGGCCGGACGCTTCGAACGCAGCCCGTGGGAGCGCACCGATTCGGCCGGGGGCAAGGGCGGCGGCGGCGTCATGTCGATGATGAAGGGCCGTGTATTCGAAAAGGTCGGCGTTCACATTTCGACCGTGCATGGCGAGTTTTCGCCCGAGTTTCGCGGCCAGATCCCCGGCGCCTCTGAAGACCCGCGCTTCTGGGCTTCGGGCATCTCGCTGATCGCTCACATGCACAATCCGCATGTGCCGGCCGTGCACATGAACACCCGCATGGTGGTGACGACCCGCCAGTGGTTTGGCGGTGGCGCCGACCTGACCCCGGTGCTCGACGCAAGGCGCACGCAGGAAGACGCGGACACGCGCGCCTTCCACGGCGCCATGCAGGCCGCCTGCAAGGCGCATGAAGTGGCCGATTATCCGCGTTACAAGGCGTGGTGCGACGACTATTTCTTCCTCAAGCACAGGAACGAGGCGCGCGGCGTCGGCGGCATCTTCTACGATTACCTCAATTCCGGCGACTGGGACGCGGATTTCGCGTTCACCCAGGCCGTCGGGCTCGCCTTCCTCGACATCTACCCGAAGCTGGTACGCGCCAACTATCACAAACCCTGGAGCGAGGCGGAGCGCGAGGAACAGCTGGTGCGCCGAGGCCGCTATGTCGAGTACAATCTGCTCTACGATCGCGGCACGATCTTCGGCCTGAAGACGGGCGGGAATGTCGCCTCGATCCTCTCTTCCATGCCTCCGGTGGTGAAATGGCCCTGAACGCGCCTCACCCTTTCAGCAAGACGGACCCGCCGTGTCCCTGCCTCCGCTGAGTTCGGTTTCCATCACCAGCTACCGCTCGCTGCGCGCCGTGCACATGCCGGTCGGGGCACTCAATGTCTTCGTCGGCCGGAACGGCACCGGCAAGACCAATCTCTACCGGGGGCTCTCCCTGCTCCAGCAGGCAGCCCTTGGCCGCATCACCCGCGCCATCGCCGAGGAGGGCGGGGTGGAAAGCGTCCTTTGGGCCGGCGAGCGCAAGCGCGGCGCGCCCGTGCGGTTGAGTCTCAAGGCGCGGCTTGGCGATCTCTCCTATGCGATCGAGATCGGCCTGCCAAAGCTCGGCTCCGATGCCGCCCTCCCGCTCGAACCGCTGGTGAAGGAAGAAAGGCTGACGATTGCGTCCGGCACGCGCGACATCGTCCTGATGCAGCGGTCGGGCCCTTCCGTCTGGCTGCGGGCGGCGGGCGGTGAACGCCTGACCTATGACAACGAGGTCCTTGGTTCGGAAACCGCACTCTTCGCGTTTCGCGACGGCGGCCGTTTCCCCGAACTCGACATCGTCCGGCGCACGCTCTCGGATTGGCGATTCTATCACGGCTTCCGCACCGATGACGGCTCGCCGCTGCGCCGTCCGGCACTCGCCCTGACCACGCCGACCCTGTCCTCCGACGGGTCGGACCTGGCCGCCGTCTTCGCAACGCTCGCCGAGGTCAGGGTCGACACCGTCGATCTCGACGCGGCCATCGACGACGCCTTTCCCGGCGCCCGCCTCGACATCCGGCTTGATGGCGGACATGCGGGCATCGCCATGCGCTTCCCAGACCTCGACCGCCCGTTCGAAGCGCACGAGCTTTCCGACGGCACGCTCAACTTCCTGGCTTTGGCCGGTGCGCTGCTCGCCTACCGCCTGCCGGCCTTCGTCGCCCTGAACGAGCCCGAGGCGAGCCTGCATCCGGACCTTCTGGAGCCGCTTGCACGGATCGTCGCCCGCGCCTGCGAGCGCTCGCAGATCTGGATTGTCACCCACTCCGCAACGTTTGCCGAGGCGCTTGCCCGCGAGGCAGGCGCCGTGCCCCGCACGATCATCAAGACTGACGGCGCCACGGAAATCGAGGGCCTGAAGATCACCGGCGAGTTCGCCGAGGAGTGACCGGCGCTCGCCCGCCGGCCCGCGACCCGTCGCCGGTTTCAACCGGCGACCGCCATATCGAGCAAGGCCGCCCGGTCGAGCGTGAACCCGCTTGTCACCCAGCGCTCCTCCGCCAGCGCCAGCCGGCGACCGATTTCCGGCCCCGCTGCAACCCCGGCACGGGTCAGGTCCCGGCCGGAGAGCGGAAAGACGGGCGCCTCCAGCGTCCGGACCTGTTCCAGGAGCACCGTGAACGCCGCATTGTTCGGCCCCGCCCCGCTGTTCGACCAGGCGAGCAACACCCCGTCGACACTCGCCTCCCGGCCGAAGCGGTGGAGGAGTTCGAGCGCCAGTTCCGGACCGCGTCCGGGCTCCCTGCCGGCCAGGATGTCCGCCAGCCAGCGCGAGACGCAAAAGGCCGCCTTCATCCGTCGGCGCTCCGCGTTGGAAAGCCGCAAATGGTCGGCAACCGTATCCAGTTCCCCCTCGTCGCCGTCGCTGAGCGCGGCGAGCGCCAGCGCCGGATCCCGCGTGTTCGGCGCAAGCCCGTCGAGCGCCCGCAGCGCACGGAACGGGGCGAGCCCGCCCTTCGTTGCCAGTACCAGCGGCGTCACGCCGGCACCGGTCATTTCGGCCAGCGTTTCCACGGCGCGGGGCGCAACAACGAGCCTGCGCATCTCCATGCCGATCCGCTCGGCCGAAAGGCCGGAAATCCCGGCTTTCAGCCCCGTGACCGCGGCAAGCCCCTCCGCATCGAGCGGCCCCTCGCCATACTGGGCGTGAAAGCGGAAGAAGCGCAGGATACGCAGATAGTCCTCACGAATCCTGCGGTCCGCATCGCCAATGAAGCGGACATGGCGCGCGGCAAGGTCCTGCAAGCCGCCGACGGGATCGAGCACGGTGCCGTCGCGATTCGCGTAAAGCGCGTTCATGGTGAAATCGCGCCGTTCGGCGTCGCGCCGCCAGTCGCGGCCGAAGCGGACAGTTGCCGAGCGGCCATGCGTCTCGACATCCTCGCGCAGCGTCGTCACCTCGTAGGCCGTGCCATGGCTTACCACGGTGATCGTGCCGTGCTCGTAACCGGTCGGGACGGCCTTCAGCCCCGCCGCCTCGACGCGCGCGATGACACTGTCCGGGACCGCGTCGGTGGCGATATCGATATCGGTGACAGGCACGCCCATCAATGCGTTGCGCACCGCGCCGCCGACCACGCGCACACTGTCGCCGTCACGCTCGATGGCATCGAACGTCGCCTGCAGGCCCGGCTCGCAAAGCCAGTCGGAATCGATACGCGCGGTCATCTGGACGCCGTTTCCCGCAGGACTACTCGAAGTGGCCCGGCACGAACTTGCCGTCGCGCAACTCGGCGGGACGATAATTCTTGCCCTCCGGCAGGCCTTCCCGCGTCGTCAGCATCACGAGCCCGCCGATGACCAGCACACCGCCGGCGATCACCAGCCAGACCATCGGTCCCTTGCGCCAGTTCTCAGATGTCTGCGCCTTCTTGGTGATGAACAACCAGATCGCGAAACCGATGAAGGGCAGGGAAAAAAGCAGCAACTGGGTCAGGATGATACGCAGCATCAGCGGTAAACCGTCTCGTACATTAGCCGGAGGATTCCGGCAGTGACGCCCCAGATATAGCGTTCGCCATAGGGCATCGCATAGAAATAGCGCGGTTTGCCGGCAAAGACGCGCGACTGCCGCAAATGGTTGGCGTCGTTCATCAAGAAGGCAAGCGGCACCTCGAAGACATCGGCCACCTCGTCGGGGTTAGGCACCAGTCGCGCCTGCTGCCCGACCAGCGCGACCACCGGCGCGACCCGGTAACCCGAACCGGTCAGGTAGGTGGGCAGCACGCCAAGCGGTTCGACGAGATGCGGATCCAGCCCGATTTCCTCCTCCGCCTCGCGCAGTGCCGCGCCGACCGCGCCGTCGTCGTCTGGATCGATCTTGCCGCCAGGCAGGGAGATCTGCCCGGCGTGACTGGTCAGATGGTCGGTGCGCTGGGTGAGGATGACGGTCGCCCCCGCCGGCCGCTCGATCACCGGGATCAGCACCGCCGCGTCGCGCGGCGGCCGCTTGGCGAAGGCAAAGGGCCCGAGATCCGGGTTGAGAATATGGTCGCCGACCTCTTCGGACACGGGCGAGACCAGCCGCGCGCGCGCCTGATCGGCGAAGGCACGCGCCGTCTTCTGTCCTTCGACCGTCATTGCGATCCGCTGGTCCACGAAAGCCGTCAAGATGCATCCCCTGTTGTCGCGGCACCGCCGGGCGTGACCGGGAAGAACCGGCCGGCGCTCCATGCGCCGGTCAGGCTTTCGCCCGACACCGTGCGGTCCTCGAAGAGATCGGCCAGCTGGTACAGCAGGGGCCGCGCGAACAGGGCATCCAGCCCGCCCCTCACCCTGATATAGGGCTTGAGCCCGCCCGTGCCAGTTTCGTCTTCGAAACGAAGGGGATGCTCGGCATCGATCCGCACCACGTCGCCGACATTGGTGCGCACGGTCAGGATCTGGCTCTCGCCCTTGCCCTCGGCGTGGAGCTCGACCGCCAGGAACGGCGCGTCCTCGACCACAATCCCGACCTTCTCCACCGGCGTCACCAGATAATGGCGACCATCCTCGTCCCGGCGCAGCACCGAGGCGAACAGGCGCACCAGTGCCTCCCGGCCGATCGGCGACCCCATGTAGAACCAGCGACCGTCCGCGGCGATGCGCATGTCGATATCGCCGCAGAAAGGCGGGTTCCAGCGCTCGACCGGCGGCGTGCCGCGATTGTTTCCCGCGCGTGCGACGAGATCCGCAAGACCCTCGGGAATTGCATCGGACGCAACCGGTTTCCTTGGTGTCTCCGCTTTTTGATCCAAATCCGTTGTCCCTGCCATGATTTGGCCCATACCCTAACATGACATGGGTTACCATCGTCGCGTTGCCAATGTGAGTCCTGCGCGCCACCGCCTGAAATGTCGCGCCGGCAGGGCAACCCGGGTCACCCGGCGCCGATCATCCGCCTGCCGCCGGAAATGGCGGCCAGGGGGACCAAACGAAGCAGGAGGCGTATACCGACAATGAGCGCGATCACCTCACCGGACATCGACCACGAACAGGTTGCCCGCGACGCGGAGGCGGCGATGGAAAAGATCGCCGGCGCCCGCGGCGAGGTTGCGCGCATCATCTACGGACAGGAAAGCGTCGTCGAACGGGCCCTCGTCACGCTGCTGTCCGGCGGTCACGGGCTGCTGGTCGGCGTGCCCGGCCTTGCCAAGACGAAGCTCGTGGAAACGCTCGGCACGGTGCTCGGCCTCGATGCCCGCCGCATCCAGTTCACCCCCGACCTGATGCCATCCGACATCCTCGGCGCCGAGGTGATGGACCAGGACCGCGACGGCGCCCGCGCCTTCCGCTTCATCAAGGGCCCGGTCTTCTCGCAGGTGCTGATGGCCGACGAGATCAACCGCGCCAGCCCGCGCACCCAGTCGGCCCTCCTCCAGGCGATGCAGGAATACCACGTGACGATCGCCGGGCAGCGCTACGACCTGCCGCGCCCCTTCCATGTGCTGGCGACGCAGAACCCGCTGGAACAGGAAGGCACCTATCCCCTGCCCGAGGCCCAGCTTGACCGCTTCCTGATGCAGATCGACGTGCACTATCCCGACCGCGAGGCGGAACGCCGCATCCTGATGGAGACCACCGGCGCGCATGACGCCGCCGCCACCGCGGTGATGAACGGCGACGACCTGATGGCCTGCCAGCAGCTTGTGCGCCGCATGCCGGTCGGCGAAAGCGTGGTCGAGGCGATCCTCGAGCTTGTCCGCTCCGCCCGCCCGGGCGAGACCGACGACGAACTGACCGAGCTGATTGCCTGGGGACCGGGACCGCGCGCCAGCCAGGCGCTGATGCTGACCGTGCGCGCCCGCGCGCTGGTCGACGGCAGGCTGGCCCCGTCCGTCGACGACGTGCTGGCGCTGGCCGAGCCGATCCTGCAGCACCGCATGGCCCTGACCTTCGGCGCCCGCGCGGACGGCCACACCATACGCGGGCTCATCGGCCGCCTGAAAAGCCGGATCGGCTAGGAACAGTCCATGGAGGGTTTCCCGCGCTTCGGGTTCCAGGCAAGGCCGGGCAGGCCGACATCCGGCGAGGAGCAGGGTGAAAGCTGGCCGCAGGTCGTCGCCGGTGCACGCTCGCTTGCCGACGCGCTTCCCGATCTGCTGATCGAGGCGCGCCAGGTCGCGATGACGACCAATGCCGGCTGGCACGGGCGTCGCCGGTCCGGTTCCGGCGAGAATTTCTGGCAGTTCCGCCCGTTTGTCGCAGGCGAGCCGGTCAAGCGCATCGACTGGCGCCGTTCCGCGCGCGACGATCATCTCTATGTCCGCGAACGCGAGTGGGAGGCCGCCCATACCGTCTGGCTGTGGGCGGACCTTTCGCCGTCCATGGCGTTCCGTTCGCACCTGTCGGCGACGATCAAGCGCGACCGGGCACTGGTCCTGCTGCTGGCGCTGGCCGACCTGCTTGCCGAGACCGGCGAACGCATCGGCCTGCCCGGCCTGCGCAAGCCGGTTGCCGATCGCCATGCGGCCGAACGCATCGCCGCCGCACTCGCTCATGTCACCGAGCCCGCCAGCCTGCCCGAGCCCCAGGACATCCGCCGCTTCTCCGATGTCGTGCTGATCGGCGACCTGCTCGATCCGGTGGAGGGCACCCTCGCCTGGATGCGCAAGGTCGCGGCCTCCGGCGCGCGGGCCCACATGGTGATGGTGCTCGACCCCGTCGAGGAAACCTTCCCCTTCACCGGGCGCACCGAATTCCGCGACCCCGAGACCGGCTTCCGCCTGACCAGCGGCAAGGCCGAACAGTGGAAACGGGCCTATGTCGAGCGGCTCGAGGCGCACCGCGCGGCCATCGGCGATGCCGCCCGCCGCGCCGGATGGACCTTTCTCGTCCACCACACCGACCGTCCGGCATCGGAGCCGATGCTCGTGCTGCACAGCCGGCTGAGCGGCATTCCCATGCAGGGCACCAAGGGGGTCGATGCATGACCTCGTTCCTGCCCCTCGGCTTCACCGCACCGCTTGCGCTTGCCGCATTGCTGCTGCTGCCGGTCATCTGGTGGCTGTTGCGGCTGATCCCGCCAAGCCCGCGCCGCGTCGCCTTCCCGCCCGCCCGGCTGCTTGCCGACATAGACCGGCGCGAGGAGACGCCCGACAAGAGCCCCCTGTGGCTGACGATCCTGCGCCTGTGCCTTGCCGCCGCGCTGATCTTCGCGCTTGCAGGTCCCGTCTGGCGGCCGAACGCCGACGCGCCCGCCGGCAACGGGCCGCTCTGGGTCCTGCTCGACAACGGCTGGGCTTCGGCCAAAGCCTGGGAGCGGCAGCGCCAGACGGCAGAGCGACTGATCGCGGCGGGGGCCGAAAGCGGCCGGCCGGTTCTTTTCGCGGCAACCGCCGAAGGGCCAGACCAGCCGCTGGTCTCGCAAACGGCCGATGCCGCACTGGAGCGGCTTCGGGTGCTGGACCCCCGCTCCTGGCCGACCGCGCGCGGCGAGCTGACGCTGGCGCTGCGCAAGGCGGCCGCAGACCAGCCACCCGACGCCATCGTCTGGCTGAGCGACGGCATTGCCCGCGAGACCACGTCACGCTTCCTGGAAGACCTTCGCGAACTGGCTGGCAACGCGGAACTCAGCGTGCTCACCGGACTGCCGCGCCCGGCGGCGCTCGCCGATGCCCGCAACGACGTCGAGGCACTGACCGCCGCGGTGCTGCGCGACGACGCATCGCCGGACGGTCTTGTGGTGCGGGCGCTCGACCTGCGCGGACTGGTGCTGGGCGAGGCAACCCCCGTCTTCGCGAACGACACGGATGTGGGCGAGGTGACGTTCGACCTGCCCGTCGAGCTTCGCAACGACATCGCCCGGCTCGAGGTCGCGGGAGAAAACAGCGCCGCCGGCGTGCAGTTGCTGGACGACCGATGGCAACGACGCACGGTCGGCCTCGTGTCCGGCGCCTCCGCCGACCAGGCGCAGCCGCTGCTGTCGCCGCTCTACTATCTGGACCGGGCCCTGTTGCCTTTCTCCGAATTGCGCCGGCCGCGCGGCGAAAACCTCGACAACGCGCTGCCGGAACTCATTGACGAAGGCGTCTCCGTGCTGGTGCTCGCCGATGTCGGACGTCTGCCCGACACGGCCCTCGAACGGGTCCGGGACTGGGTCGAGCAGGGCGGGATACTGGTTCGGTTCGCCGGACCGCGCCTCGCCGGCGGGTCGGACGAACTGATCCCGACAGCTCTTCGGGCGGGCAACCGCACCCTGGGCGGCAGCCTCTCCTGGGAAGAGCCGCAACCGCTTGCCAGCTTCTCGGAGAACTCGCCCTTTTCCCGCATTCCGGTGCCCGCCGACGTCACCGTCAACCGACAGGTGCTCGCAGAACCGGGGCCGGACCTCGCCGACCGCACCTGGGCAACGCTCGCCGACGGAACGCCGCTCGTCACCGCCACCGCACGCGGCCGCGGCACGGTGGTGCTTTTCCATGTCACGGCTGACACCGGCTGGTCGAACCTTCCGATTTCCGGAAGTTTCGTCACCATGCTGCGGCGGATCGTCAGCCTGTCCTCGGCCGCTCCTTCCAAAGACGATGCCGGCACCGACGCCTCCCGGACCGGGGCCGTGGCCACCACCGACCCTTCCGAGGCTCTGCTGCCGCCCGTGCGCCTGCTCGACGGTTATGGCCGGCTCGGTCCTCCCTCGACAGCCGCCGTCCCGATCTCCGCCTCGCAGCAGGACGTTGCCCCGAGCCGCCGGCATCCGCCGGGTCTCTACGGCAGCGACGACGCGTTCCGCGCGATCAACCTTCTCTCCTCCCCGGACCAGGTGATGGAACTCGACCTCGCACCTCTCGGCGGCACGGCCCGCATCACCGGCTATCCGACATCGGCGGCAACCGACCTGCGCCCCGCCCTGTTCCTGATCGCGCTGCTGCTGCTCTTCGCCGACGCCCTGGCAATGATCTGGCTGCGCGGCGACCGTACCGCACTGCGCGGCCGGCCGGGCCGGGTCCTGCCCGCCGGGCTGGCTGTCGCCTGCGCCATGACGCTTGCCACGGGCGAGTTGCGGGCACAGGAGACTTCCGACGACCTGGCGGCGCTGGAAGCGACGCTCGACACCCGCCTCGCCTATGTCCTGACCGGCCAGCCGGACCGCGACACGACCAGCCGCCAGGGACTGCTCGGGCTGACCCGCTATCTGTCCACCCGCACGGCCCTGGAGCCCGAGGCGCCGGTCGGCGTGGACATCGCCACCGACGAACTGGCCTTTTACCCGGTTCTCTACTGGCCCGTTTCCGCCGACACCCCGCGCCCCTCCTCCGAGGCGCTGGCCCGCATCGACACCTATATGCGCAATGGCGGGACGATCCTCTTCGACACGGCCGACCAGCTGTCCGCCGGCATCGGCCTTGGCACCTCTCCGGCCGTCCTGCGCCTGCGCGCCGTGCTTGACGGGCTCGACATGCCGGCGCTGGAGCCGGTTCCGGCCGACCATGTCCTGACCAAGGCGTTCTACATTCTCGAGACATTCCCGGGACGCTATTCCGGCGGGCCGCTCTGGGTCGAGGCAAGCGAGGGGACGGCGGGCGATTCCGAAAGACCGGTGCGCGGCGGAGACGGCGTGTCGCCCGTTCTCATCACCGGCAACGATTTCGCCGGAGCCTGGGCGGTCGACGAAGCCGGCAACTACCTGTTTCCGACCGTGCCGAACGACGCGGTCCAGCGCGAATATGCCTTCCGCGCCGGCGTCAACATCGTCATGTACGCCATGACCGGCAACTACAAGGCCGACCAGGTGCACATCCCCGCCCTTCTCGAACGTCTCGGACAATAGGAGCGATCGCGTGATCTGGTCCCTCTCCTTCGCTCCGCTGTTTCCCCTTTGGGTGCTGGTCGTTGCGGCCGTCGCCGCGCTCGTGCTGTCGCTCGCCGCCGTCGTCCTGCGCCTGCCCGCCTGGCCGCTTCGTGTGCTGGCCATGGCGCTGCTGGTCTTCGCGCTGGCCGGCCCGGCCGTGGAGCGCGAGGACCGCGAACCGCTGACCAGCATCGTCTCCATCGTCGTCGACGAGAGCCAGAGCCAGCGGCTGGGCGACCGCGCCGCGTCGACCAGCCAGGCCCTTGCCGCGCTCGAACAGCGCTTCGCCGCGCTGCCCGGCTACGAGCTGCGCGTCACCCGCGCCGCACGCGGCGACGGTGCGACGGCGGACGGCACCGCGCTCTTCTCCGCGCTGGCCGACAGCCTCTCGGACGTGCCGCCCGAACGGATCGGCGGCGCGGTCATGATCACCGACGGACAGGTCCACGATATTCCCGAAAAGGCTGCGGACCTTGGCTTCAACGCGCCGCTGCACGGGCTGGTGACGGGCCGCGAGGACGAGATCGACCGCCGCCTTGCCATTGCGCGCGCACCGAAATTCGCCCTTGTCGGCTCCGAACAGGTCGTCACGCTGCAACTTCAGGATCGCGGCGCGGAGACTGCGGCGGACCGGGTCACCATCACCGTGCGGCGCGATGGCGAGATCGTCACGCAGCAACGCGCCCGGCCTGGCGCCACGATCGACATCCCGGTGACGATCGCGCATGGCGGCAACAACATCTTCGAATTCTCCGCCGACACGCTGGAGGGCGAACTCACCGAACTCAACAACCGCGTCGTCGTCACAATCGAGGGCATCCGCGAGAACCTGCGGGTGCTGCTCGTCTCCGGCAGCCCGCATGCGGGCGAGCGCACCTGGCGCAACCTGCTGAAGTCCGACGCCTCCGTCGACCTCGTCCACTTCACCATCCTGCGCCCGCCCGACAAGCAGGACGGAACGCCGATCAACCAGCTGTCGCTGATCGCCTTCCCGACCCGCGAACTGTTCTCGGTCAAGATCGACGAGTTCGACCTGATCATCTTCGACCGCTACGAGCGGCGCGGCGTGCTGCCGCTGCTCTATTTCGACAACATCGCCCGCTTCGTGCGCGAGGGCGGCGCGGTGCTTGTCGCCGGCGGACCCGATTATGCCGAGGGTGGCAGCATCTACCGCACGCCGCTGTCGCCCGTGCTTCCGGCCGAGCCGAGCGGCATGATCTACGAGGAGCCCTTCCGGGCGGCAATCTCACAGACCGGAAGCCGGCATCCGGTGACCCGGGGCCTGCCGGGCGCCAATGCCGAGCCGCCGGCCTGGAGCCGCTGGTTCCGGCTCGTCGACGCCATCATTCGCAACGGCGAGACACTGATGACCGGCGCGCAGGAGAAGCCGTTGCTGGTGCTCAGCCGCGAGGGCGAGGGCCGCGTCGCCGTGCTGCTGTCGGATCACGTCTGGCTGTGGGCGCGCGGCTACGAAGGCGGCGGCCCGCATGTGGCGCTGCTGCGCCGTCTCGCCCATTGGCTGATGAAGGAACCGGACCTTGAGGAAGAGGCCCTGCGCCTCACCTCGCGCGGTGCCGAGGTTATCGCCGAGCGCCAGACGATCGGCGAGAACGTCGGCGACATGACCTTGACGCTGCCGGGCGGCGAGACCCGCAGCCTGACGCCGACCGAAGTGTCCCCGGGGCTCTGGCGCGCCAGCGCGCCCGCCCCCGATCTCGGCCTCTATTCTGTCGACGACGGCAGCCGCAAGGCGCTGGTCCATGTGGGCCCGCCCAATCCGCGCGAGTTCACCGACGTGCTCTCCACGACGGAAACGCTCGCGCCGCTCGCCGAGGAAACGGGCGGCAGCGTGCGCCGGCTCGCGGATGCCGGCGGCGAGGTGCTGATCCCGCGTGTCGTGCCGCTGCGCCGCGCATCGAACTTCGCGGGCGACGGCTGGATCGGGTTCCGCACCAGCGATGCAAGCGTGCTCAAGGGTATCGACCGCTATCCGCTTTTCGCCGGCCTGCTCGGCCTGGCACTGCTGCTCGGCGCGGTCTCGCTGCTGTGGTACCGCGAGGGGCGCTGATGCCCCTCAGCCGCGTCCGCCGCGCGCATGGCCCGTCGGCATCGGTGCTCCGGGAACCAGGTTGGCGACAAGCACCCGCGCCGGATCGACAGGCCCCGGCAACGTGATCGAGCCCGGAGGTACCGGCTCGAACCCGAGCGGGCCATAGTAGGGCGCATCGCCGACCAGCAGCACGCTGCGTTCGCCGAAGGCCAGCGCCGTCTTCAGCGCCTGGTTCACCAGGAGCCGCCCCAGCCCCTTGTTCTTGAAGGCAGGCGCGACGGCCAGGGGGCCGAGCAACTGCGACGGCGCGCCGCCGATGGTGATCGGCGTCAGCCAGACCGAGCCGGCGAAAACATCACCGCTCATGCCGACAAAGCTCAGCCGCGCATCGTGATCGACACCCTCACGCAGGCGAAACGCTGTCTTGGCGAAACGGCCGGGGCCGAACGCATCGGCCTGCAGGGCCTCGATGGCGGCAAGGTCTTCGGGGATTTCGTTCCGGATAAGCCAGGAAAGAGCGAGCATGGTCGGGTCTCGGGATCGGTACGGTCAGGCAGGAAACCGGTGCCTGTCGAACCGTTTCGAGGGATCTTCCGAACCGCTCTACCGGGGTCTCAAGGCACGCGTGTGACGACGCGCGAGGGCTGGCCTCGTCGCAATTCTCGTCGTCGCTGGCGTTCGATCCTGGTCATCTTCATCCGGCCTGCCGGCACGCAAGGCGCGTGCCGTTCATCTGGTGCGAGGGCGGTCGGTATCATGCAACATCCGGCCCGTAAAGAGTTTCCTGCATTGCCGGCCACCGTTCACCAGGGGTGAACGCACCATTCAGGTCGTTGAAGAATGCGCAAAGCGGCCCATCTCCGGGGTACAACGGGCATGAGGAGCATATCGCCATGGGTCAACTCGTCGACGGCGTCTGGAAGACGGACTGGTATGACACGAAATCGACCGGCGGGCGGTTCGTTCGCAAGGATGCGGCGTTCCGCAACTGGATCACCCCCGACGGAGCCGCTGGCCCGAGCGGTGAAGGCGGCTTTGCCGCAGAGGCCGGCCGCTATCACCTCATTGTCTCCCATGCCTGTCCCTGGGCCCACCGGACGCTGATCTTTCGCAAGCTCAAGCGGCTGGAGGACCTGATCACCGTCTCGGCGGTCGAGCCCTTGATGCTGGAAGACGGCTGGACCTTCGCGGAAGCCGAGCCCGAAACCGGAGCCCGCACCGCCTGGCAGGTCTATGTGAAGGCCGACCCCTCCTATAGCGGCCGCGCCACCGTGCCGATCCTGTGGGACCGCAAGCGGGCGACCATCGTCTCCAACGAATCGGCCGATATCATCCGCATGTTCAACTCGGCCTTCGACGCATTGCCCGGTGTCGATGCAACGCTCGACCTCTATCCGCAAGCCCATCGCGAGGAGATCGAGCGCATCAATGCCCGCGTCTACGACACGGTCAACAACGGCGTCTACAAGGCCGGTTTCGCGACGACACAGGCCGCTTACGAGGAGGCGGTCGGCAAGCTTTTCGAAAGCCTCGACTGGCTCGACGAGCGTCTCGGAAAGACCCGATACCTGACGGGCGACAGGCTCACCGAGGCCGACTGGCGGCTGTTCACCACCCTGCTGCGCTTCGATCCGGTCTATGTCGGCCACTTCAAGTGCAACATCCGGCGCATCGCCGACTATCCGAACCTCTCCGGATATCTGCGCGAACTCTACCAGCAGCCGGGCGTTTCGCAGACCTGCGACCTCGCCACCATCAAGCAGCACTATTACGGCTCGCACGAGACGATCAACCCGACGCGGATCGTTCCCGTCGGCCCCAAACTCGATCTCGACCGGCCGCACGGGCGCGATCGTCTCGGCCGCGCCGCCTGACGCCCGCCCCGGAGCGTCGCGGCGGTTACCACAGCGGCGCGACCCCGATCTCCCCGGCAAGCTCGGAAAGGCGGCGGCGGGTCGCCGGCGTCGTTTCCTCCGGCAGGGCGTCGGCCGCGAAGAACCGCGCCTCGCGGATCTCCCGGCTGGGCCGCAACGCACCCTCCGGCACGATGACATCCGAAAGCCGGTAGAGCGCCACATGATCGCGCAGATGGTTGCCCCTGTTGTGGTAGACGGCGAAAAGCTCCGGCACCGCGCCCGCGGCCGGCAGCACGCCTGTCTCCTCGCGCAGTTCCCGCAAGGCGGCCTCCGCCAGGGTCTCGCCTGCATCCACCGCCCCGCCGGGCAGATACCAGCCCCGCAGATAGGTGTGGCGCACCAGAAGAATGGCACCGTCCGCGTCCCGCGCGGCAATCCGCACGCCGAGCGTCATCGCGCGCTGGTAACGGGTCGCCGCCAGCGCCAGCTTCCGCAATCTCTTCAGCGGCAGCATGTCCCGCATCGCCATAACCGTCACTCCCAAGGCATCCTCATGCGCGGTGACCGCGCGTGGCACGGGTTCGAGACCTCGCGCCCGACAACCAAAACTTAACCCACCATGCGCGGCATGCATGGGAGAACTGTCCGAATGGCGCTTGTGGAGCCGCAGGATTCCGGGGATTGTCACCTCGCAGCCGAAGGAGCGACACCCGCATGCGGCGGACCCCCATCGTCTCCAAGCTGCGTTCTCGAAGGAGAGAGCCATGTTGTCGGTCCTGTTTCCGACTCGCGCCCGGCGCCGTTACGTGTGGCGGCCGGCCATCGACCTGACCAACCCGCGCATCGCCGCGGTGCTGACCACGTTCAGCGGCAACTGATACGGCCGGTTTCGCGGCAGGAGCGCGCATCGCGCCTTGCCGGGACCTCCCGTTCTGCACCGTCCCGAGAGGACGGATGGAAGCGCCCGGACCCGTCCGCGGCGCTTTTTGCTTGACCCGACCCCCATGCTTTCCTGATGTGGGGACATGTTCCGTCTTGCACATTTTTCCGATCCCCACCTTGGTCCGATGCCCGACGCAAAGTTCCGCGATCTCGTTTCCAAACGGGTGATCGGCTACGTCAACTGGCACCGCTCGCGCTCCCGTACCATGGCGGGCGAATGGCTTCCCGGTCTTGTCGACGACATCCAGCACAACGGCCCGGATCACATCGCGCTGACCGGCGACCTCGTCAACATCGCGCTGGACCTGGAAATCTCCGCCGCCCGGCACTGGCTCGACGACGTCGCAGCCCCCGACATGCTGACCGTCGTTCCCGGCAATCACGACGCCTATGTGCCGGGCGCCCTGCGCCGTGCCGTCCACGCCTGGGGCCCTTACATGAGCGGCGATGCCGAGACGCCCGACCATTTCCCGTTTGTGCGCCGGCGCGGTCCCCTGGCCCTGGTCGGCGTTTCCAGCGCGCGCGCCAGCGGCCCGTGGTTTGCCACCGGCCGGATCGGCACCGCCCAGACGCGCCGGCTGCGGGATTGCCTTGAAAGGCTTCGCGAGGAAGGCCTCTTCCGTGTCCTTCTCATCCATCATCCCCCGCAACGGGGCGCAACCGGGTGGAACAAGCGGCTGACCGATGCCTCGCGCGTGCGCGCCGCGGTCAAACGGGCCGGCTGCGAGCTTATCCTGCACGGCCATACCCATCTCGCCACCCGCACCGCCATCGACGGGCCGGCCGGACCTGTGCCGGTCATCGGCGTGCCCTCGGCCTCCAACGGCCCCGGGCACAAGCGCCCGGCTGCCCGCTACAACCTGTTCTCGATCGATGGTGCGCCGGGCAACTGGCAGTGCGAGATGGAAGAGCGCGGCTATGCCTCCGCCGCCCCGCGTGGCGAGGCGCAGGAGGTCGCAACGATCGCGCGACACGCCATCGACATCCCAGGATAGTCCTTGAAGGTGAAAACGGCCGGTCCGCGTCAGCTCAGCGGATTGGCGAACCAGGCATAGCCGACCAGCAACACCGCGCCGACGAGAAGACCGACCGCGAAGGCCGCGAAGGGCCCCCACAACCCGCGCACATGCGGCACGGCCGCCGTGGAAGGCGGTGCCGGCTGCTGCGGGGCGGACGCGACCGACGCCTCGGCGCGCGGCGGCTCCTTCAGCCGCTTGCTGAGCCAGTCGCCCTCGACGGCACGCTCGCGCTCCAGCACCCGTTCGGCGATATATTCGGTGATGCAGTCGGCCATGTCATCGAGTTCGGGCGTCTCGAGAATCACGGTGCGGCCCAGCCGCGTGTCCTTGAGGAAACGGTAGGTGCGCTTGTCCCGCCCCATCGCCACGTGACCGGTGATGTCGATCCACAGGCGCGGGATGTTGCCCGGCACGATCTGGAACGAGAACTGGTCGTCGTCCTCAGGCACTTCCTTGAAGATGTCCTGCAGCTCCTCGGCGAGGAGTTCCAGGCGGGCCCTTTCCGATTCCTGCAAGTCCACCACCACGTCGGTGCGCTCGACCTCGGCGAACTTGACCTTCCGGATGGCTTCCCGGAGGCTGCGCACCTTGGCATGCGGCACTACATTGTCACGCGATCTGGTCATACATCGTTCCGTTCGAGGCAGGTAAACGAACCCTTAACAAATATGCTTACCATATTGCGTTTCTGTCCGCAGCCGTCCCGCCCCATCAGATCCGATTCGTCCACGAACAAACAACGTTTTATGGTTAACGAGGATTAAGACTTCTCCATGGCAAACAACAGCAGCACGGACCGCGTCCGCGAGGCAGCCGCCCGGGCCGGCCTGACCATCAACATCGTCGAGATGCCGGCCTCCACCCGAACCGCAGAAGAAGCCGCCGCCGCCTGCGGATGCCAGGTGGCGGAAATCGTCAAGTCGCTCGTCTTTCTCGGCGAAACGAGCGACACCGTGATCCTGCTCCTCGTCAGCGGCGTGAACCGCGTCGACGAGGCCGCCGTTGCCGAACGCATCGGCGAAAAGCTCGTCCGTCCCAACGGCCGCACCGTGCGCGAACGCACCGGCTTTGCCATTGGCGGCGTCGCACCGCTCGGCCATATCGCCGAAACGCGCGTCTATATCGATGAGGATCTTATGCGATTCGCCGGGATCTGGGCCGCTGCCGGATCGCCGAACAGCGTGTTTGCCACAACTCCTTCAGACCTTGTCGGCGCAACCGGCGCGACCGTCTTGCGCATGACCGGCTGACCGCCCGGCGGATGGGGGCGCGGCGCGCCCCTATTCCCCCTCGATCACCGGCACGTGGCGCGCCGCCGACATCGGCAACACGCCGGCAAGTCGCGGATCGTCGGAAATCTCGATCGCCCGCTTGTAGGGCGTGAAGCCGCTGTCCCGGTAAAAGCCCAGCGCCTGCGGGCTGTCGGCCGTGCAGGTATGGACGAAAAGCCGCTCGGTCGCAGGCCGTGACCAGACCTTCGACAGCGCCTGATTCATCAGCCAGCGTCCGGCGCCATTGCCGATCTCCTGCGGAACAAGCCCGAAATAGGCAAGCTCGACGTCGCGCGGATCGCTGAAGTCGAGTTCAAGCAGGCCGACCGGCTCGGCCGCGCCCTTCCTGCGGCAGAAATAGACCTCGTGCCCGGGCCTGGTGATCTGTGCCAGCAGGTCCGCATCGCTCCCCGTCAGCCGGCCGAACCACAGCCATTCGTCGCCGATCCGGCGGAACAGGGCCCGGTAGTCGCCCGGATCCGGCGCCTCGACCCGCTGCAGCGACAGGTCCGGCCGCTCTGCCCGGCGCGGCATCGGCTGCGCCCGCATCTCCAGATAGGTGACGATTGTAGCCACCTTGCCGGGCGGCAGATCGGTGTAACCGGCCAGGTCAACGCTGATCGAGGACATCGCGGCTCCTTGTGCAAGGCATGCGCCGGCGCGGTTTCCGCCGGCCGCTTCTGAGGTAGTCGGTCGGACGCCTGCGATCAAGCGCGAGATCGGCGGCCGGGCGCGCTTCGGCGATTGGCCTCGTGAGCGCCATCCGCTACCCTTCGCCTGACCACGCGCGCTGCTCCGGGAACCTCATGAGAAACGTCACGCTTGCCGCCCTGCAGATGGCCTGCACACCCGACCGCGAGACCAACCTTTCGGCCATGGAACGGCTGGTGCGCGAGGCAGCCGGACGCGGCGCGGACATCGTGCTGCCGCAGGAGCTTTTCGAGTATCCCTATTTCTGCCAGGACGAGGCACCGGACCTGCTGCTGCGCGCGCAGGCCGCCGAGGGACACCCGGCGATTGCCCGCATGCAGGCGCTTGCCGCCGAACTCGGCATCGTCATTCCCGTGAGCTTCTATGAGCTTGCCGGACAGGCGCGGTTCAACTCGGTCGCCATCATCGACGCGGACGGGCGCAACCTCGGGATCTACCGCAAGAGCCACATCCCGCAGGGCTCGGGCTACCAGGAGAAGTACTATTTCTCCCCCGGCGACACGGGTTTCCGCGTCTGGGACACGAAGGCAGGTCGCATCGGCGTCGGCATCTGCTGGGACCAGTGGTTTCCCGAGACCGCCCGCGCCATGGCATTGATGGGCGCCGAAATGCTGTTCTTCCCCACCGCCATCGGCTCCGAACTGCTGGACCCCGGCTGGGATTCGGCCGCCCATTGGCAGCGCGTCATGCAGGGCCATGCCGGTGCCAACCTGATGCCGCTCGTCGCGTCCAACCGGATCGGCACGGAACCGGGGCGCGGCGACACGGAGCTTGTCTTCTATGGCTCGTCGTTCATCGCGGACGGCACCGGCGCCAAGGTCGCGGAGGCGAACAGGACGCAGGAAGCGGTGCTGACCGCCACGTTCGATCTCGATGCACTCGCGGCCCTGCGTGCCTCCTGGGGCGTTTTCCGCGACCGGCGGCCGGAACTCTACGGGACGATGGCAACGCTGGACGGCACCCGAAACGGTGCCGGCGGGTGCGGCCAGGGAGTGGCCCGATAGGATGGACACGCCCCTCGCCTCGACCCCGGCCGATGACGGCTTCCGCATGCCGGGCGAGTTCGAGCCCCACTCGGGCTGCTGGATGGCCTGGCCGGAACGACCGGACAACTGGCGCGAGAATGCCCGGCCGGCGCAGGAAGCCTTCGCCGCCGTCGCCGAGGCGATCCATGTCAGCGATCCGGTCACGATCGCCGTCTCGGATGCCGAGCACGACAGGGCGAGAGCCCTCCTCTCGCCCGACATCCGCCTCGTTCGCCTGCCCTCCAACGACGCCTGGATGCGCGACATCGGACCGACCTTCGTCACCGGCGCGAAAGGCAGTCTTCGCGCCGTCGACTGGCGCTTCAACGCCTGGGGCGGCGAGCATGACGGGCTCTACGATCCCTGGGATCTCGACGACGAGGTCGCCGCGCAGATCGCCCGGATCGAAGGCGTAGAGCGCTATCGCGCTCCCTTCGTGCTGGAGGGCGGCGCGATCCATGTCGACGGCGAGGGAACCGTCTACACGACGCAGGAGTGCCTGCTCTCTCCCGGCCGTAACCCGAAGCTTTCGCGCGCCTCGATCGAGGCCGGGCTGAAGCGCTATCTCGGCGCACGCAAGGTCCTGTGGATCCCGCGCGGCGTCCATCTCGACGAGACGACGGGCCATGTCGACAACCTGATCCATGTCTGCGCGCCGGGCGTCGTGGCGCTGACCTGGACCGATGATCGCACCGACCCGCAACATGAGCGCTCGCGCGAGGCGTTCGAGTTCCTGTCCGCCGCCCGGGACGCGCGCGGGCGCGCCATCCGCATCGTCCGCCTGCCCATGCCCGGCCCCCTCACCATGACGAAGGCCGAGGCGGACGGCATCGAGACCGCCGACAACGGCATGGTGCGCGAGGGAGGCGAACGGCTCGCCGGCAGCTACGCGAATTTCTACATTGCCAACACGCGGGTGGTGTTTCCCCTGCTCGACGAGCGCAACGACGCCACCGCCGCCGCAATCCTCGCCGGCCTCTTCCCCGGCCGCGAGATCGTCGGTGTTCCCGGGCGCGAAATCCTGCTCGGCGGCGGCAACATCCATTGCATCACCCAGCAGGTTCCCGGTCCCCGCCCGCCTTGCTGAGTGACGGGTTCGCAAAACGCGAGGGCGGCACCGGGCAGTTGGTAAACGTCTGTTAACACTTTTCTGCAAAACTGGATTACGGATCAACAACCGCGAACGCACCGGCTCGTCAACTCATGCCCCTGATCGGCATTGGCAAAGGCTCGTCCCTTGGAGGGACACAGAAGTTTTCGTTCTATGAGCGGAACCAGGCCTGGCGTGCCAAGCAGAAAGAGCATTCGCAGAAATTCCTGAACCAGCAGGCCGTCGCCAGCAACGTCTTCGCCGTCGGTGTCAGCGAGACCCAGACGGCCACCGAGATGCTCTTCAACAACGTGGCCCAGCGCGTGCGAAACGAAGCCAAGGCCAAGATCGCCGAGCGCAACGGCACGATCGACAAGGCCATCGAAGGTCTCGACATCAAGGTGTGAGACCGCCCGGTTCTCATCAACCAAGCACCGTATTCCCCATATTCCTCTCGGCAACATCCCGTTGCCGGATGCCTTGCCCAGCCCTGCCCCGCACACCGAACTGATCGGTTCCCGGTCGATCTGAGTGGGCCCCGCACCCCGCCTGTTCGCCTTACACCGACCCGACGGTCTTCAGTCTGGCGCGCGGATGCACCTCGTTCTGGCTCATCACGGTGGTGTGGGCGCGGAAACGTTCGACGATGGAGCGCACGAAGGGCCGGGACTGCGGCGAGGTCAGAAGCACCGGCACCTCGCCGGCCTGCGCCGCCTGCTCGAAGGCGTCCCGCACAAGGCGGACGAATTCCTGGAGCTTCGAGGGCGCCATGGCCAGCGAGCGCTCCTCGCCGTCGCCGACGATGGACTCGATGAACGCCTGCTCCCATTGCGGCGACAGGGCGATCAGCGGCAGGTATCCGCCCGGCGCCTGGTTGGCGGCCGAAATCTGGCGGGCAAGGCGCGTGCGCACATGCTCGGCGATCATCGCCGGATTGCGGGTGAAGCCCGTCGCCTCGGCCACCCCTTCCAGGATCGTGCCGAGGTCGCGCACCGAGATGCGTTCGGCCAAGAGCGCCTGCAGCACCCGCTGGATGCCCGAGACGGTGATCTGAGAGGGCACGATGTCCTCCACCAGCTTCGCCTGTTCGCCGGTGATCTCCTTGAGCAGCTTCTGCACGTCGGCATAGGTCAGCAGCTCCGAGACATTGCCGCGGATCGTCTCGGTGAGATGGGTGGCAAGCACCGTCGCGGGATCGACCACCGTGTAGCCGCGCAGCGCCGCGTCCTCGCGATACTGGCCCTCGACCCAGGTCGCCGGCAGGCCGAAGGTCGGCTCGGTCGTGTGCGTGCCGGGCAGCTTCACCTGGCCGCCGGCCGGGTCCATGACCATGAAGTGGCTGGGGAAGAGCTGGCCGTTGCCGGCCGGTACTTCCTTGACCTTGATCACGTAGTCGTTGGCGCCGAGCTGGATATTGTCGAGGATGCGCACCGGCGGCATCAGGATTCCGAGATCGGCGGCGAGCTGGCGGCGCAGCGCCTTGATCTGCTCGGTCAGCTGGTCGCCTTCCGAGCTCTGGCCGTTGATCAGCGGCAGCAAGGCATAGCCGAGCTCGATCCTGAGTTCGTCCATCTTCAGCGATTCGCTGACCGGCGGCTCCGCCGGCTTGGCGGGCTCGGCCGCGGCGACTTCCGCCATGCGCACCTCTTCCGCCGCCACCTTCTGCGACTTGCCCGACCTGTAGGCAAGGTAACCGGCAAGCCCGGCAAGGCTGAGGAACGGGATCATCGGGATGCCCGGCAGCATGGCCAGCGTCACCATCACGAAGGACGACATGCCGAGTGCCTTCGGGTAGCCGGAAAGCTGCCGCCCGAGCGCCTTGTCGGCGGAACCCGCCACACCGGCCTTGGACACCAGCAGGCCGGCCGCCGTCGACACGATCAGCGCCGGGATCTGCGAGACGAGGCCGTCGCCGATCGTCAGCAGCGTGTAGGTGGTCGCCGCCTGCGAGAAGCTGAGATCCATCTGCGCGACACCGATGATGATGCCGCCGATGATGTTGATGAAGGTGATCAGCAGGCCGGCGATCGCATCGCCGCGCACGAATTTCGACGCACCGTCCATGGCCCCGAAGAACGAGCTCTCGTCCTCCAGGTCGCGCCGGCGCTGGCGGGCCGTTGTCTCGTCGATCAGGCCGGCGGAAAGGTCCGCGTCGATCGCCATCTGCTTGCCGGGCATGGCATCGAGGGTGAAGCGCGCCGCGACCTCGGCGATACGGCCCGAGCCCTTGGTGATGACGACGAAGTTCACGATCACCAGGATCGAGAACACGATGATGCCGATGATGAAGTTGCCGCCCATGACGAAATGGCCGAAAGCCTCGATCACCTCGCCGGCCGCGTCCGTTCCCTCGTGGCCGTTGGCCAGGATCAGGCGCGTGGAGGCAAGGTTGAGCGCCAGCCGCAACATCGTCGCGATCAAGAGCACCGTGGGAAAGGACGAGAACTCCAGCGGCTTCTGGATGAACAGGCCGGTCATCAGGATCAGCACGGAGAAGATGATCGAGATGGCGAGGAACATGTCGAGCATCATCGCCGGCATCGGCAAGATGAGCACGACCAGGATGATCATGACGCCCATCGCCAGCGCGATGTCGCCGCGCCGGATCGTGTCCCAGATCGCGGCCAGGCTCGGAGCGCCCGCCGGCAGACGGAAACCGCCGCTTGCCGCTGTTGCCGGAACCTTTGCCTGAGAGCCTTCGCTCGCCGTCACATCGCTCATTCTCGACCCTTCGTCACCCTGTCAGCCGGCCATGCCTTGCGGCGGCCATTTCGCGTTCGCCCATGTCAGGCGACGGCGACGCGCGCCTCGCCGGGGCCGGGCACATCCAGCCCTTCATCGGCATACTGATTCAGCTTGTTGCGCAAGGTGCGGATCGAGATACCGAGGATCTTCGCCGCGTGGGTGCGGTTGCCGAGGCAATGGTCCAGCGTGTCCAGGATCAGGTCGCGCTCCACATCGGCGACCGTGCGCCCGACCAGGACCCGGTTGACGGCTTCCGCCGTGGCGGCGGCATCGGCTGCGATCCGCGCATCGGCCGTGCGGCCGGCCGAGATCGGACTGCCGTCCGGCATCCGGATCGCCTCGAGATCGATTTCCTCCCCGCTCGCCAAAAGCACGGCGCGATGCATCGTGTTTTCCAGCTCGCGCACATTGCCCGGCCAGGGGTTGGACAGCAGCATCTTGCGTGCATCCTCGGAGATCGGGCGCTTGGCGACGCCGTTCTCGCGCGCGTAGCGCTCGACGAAATGGCCGGCCAGTTCGAGGATGTCGCTCGGCCGCTCGCGCAGCGGCGGCAGCTTCAGGTTGACCACGTTGAGCCGGTAGAGCAGATCCTCCCGGAACGTGCCGGTCCGCACGCTTTCGGCCAGATCCCGGTTCGACGTCGCGATGATGCGGATGTCGACGGGCACCGGCTTGGTTCCGCCGACCCGGTCGATCACCCGCTCCTGGATGGCGCGCAGAAGCTTGGCCTGCAGGCGCACGTCCATCTCCGAGATTTCGTCGAGCAGCAGCGTGCCGCCGTCCGCTTCCTCGAACTTGCCGACACGCCGCGCGATGGCGCCCGTGAAGGCGCCCTTCTCGTGACCGAACAGCTCGGATTCCAGCAAGTGCTCGGGGATCGCCGCGCAATTGATCGAAATGAACGGCTTGTCGGCACGGTTCGAGCGGGAATGCACGTAGCGGGAGATGACCTCCTTGCCCGAGCCGCTCTCTCCGGTCACCAGGATGGAGGCATCGGACGGCGCGATCTGCTCGGCCAGGCGAACGACGGCGGCCATCGCCCCGTCGCGGTAGATGACGCTCGACTGGTCGCGTGCAACCGCCGCCAGCACGGCCGCGATCATCTCGGGATCAGGCGGCAGCGGAATGTATTCCTTGGCGCCGGCCCGGATGGCGCTCACGGCGGCACTGGCATCCGTCTTGACGCCGCAGGCGACCACCGGCAGGTGGAAGCGCTCCCCCTGCAACCGCGCGATCAGCTCGGCGATGTCGAGCCCGACATCCGCCATCACCAGATCGGCGCCGCGACCGGCGCGCAGGACCTTCAGCATCTCCTCGATGCTGGCTGCGTGGGTGACGGCCGCGCCCCGGTCCATTGCGATCTTCGAGGCGGTGATCAACTGGCCTTCGAGAGTGCCGACGATCAACAGTCGCATGGTCTTCTCCTGCTCCGATCAGCGATCGGACTTGATGATTTCTGTCATGGTGACGCCGAGCTTGTCCTCCACGAGGACCACCTCGCCGCGCGCCACCAGACGGTCGTTCACATAGATGTCGATGGCCTCGCCGACCTTGCGGTCGAGCTTGAGAACGGTGCCCGGCGCCAGCCGCAGCAGGTCCGAGACATGCATGCGCGAGTGGCCCAGCACGGCTGAGATCTGCACGGGCACATCGAACACGGCCTCCAGATCCGCCGCGCTGCGTGCCTGCGAATGGTCGCGCTCGCCACCCTCGCGATGGGTTTCCTGCGCCTCCATTTCGGCAAGCGGGATCCCCGACTGGGGCAGGTCGCCGTCGATGTCCTTGTCGATATCGCTCATCCGTCAATCCGCTCCTCGGCGGGCTCCTGGTTGAGGGACGCCTGCTGTCCCTTGCCGGCGCGCCGGCTTTCGAAATATCGCCGGGCGGCCTGGTCCACCTGCTTCTCGATCGCCTTGCGATCGCGCACGATGCCTCCGTCCGCCCATTCGATCCGGCAGTCGCCGGCGCTGATATCCGGCTCGCCCAAAAACACCAGGCGGCCCTCGAACCCCTTCTCCGCGACCAGCGGATCGACCCGCTCCTTGAGCGCGGCCAGGTCGCTGTCGCGCACCCGGATCACCAGGTGCGGGGCCCGCCGGAGCGGCCCCAGGCACTCGGAGATCAACGCGACGATCTCGCCCAGCGGCTCGCGCGCGATCAGATGGGCGCACAGGCGGCGCGCCACCAGGAAGGCCAGCGCGACCGCATCCTTCTCGTGGCGGGCCTGCTCGGTGTCGAGCTGGCCGATCAGCGCCGACACCGTCTCGGCCAGCCGTCCGGCCTCGTCGGCGAACCGGCCCTCGTCGCTCTGCTGGCGATCGACGGCCGCTTCGGCGCGGCCGCGCTCATAGGCAGCCTGTTCGGCGGCGGCAACCAGCGCACGGTGCTCGGAGAGCGGGATCGTGGGAACCACCGGCTCCACGACCTCCTCGACCTCCTCCTCCCGAGGCACGTCGATCGCCGCAAAGTTGCGGTCGAAGAGGAAGCGGTTGACCTTCATCGGTGTGCTCGCAATTCGTGTCATCATCGTGCTTCAGGCCACCTAGTAGATGATCTCGTCATCGCCCTTGCTCTTGGACAGCATCAGCTCTCCCTTCGCGGCGAGGTCCTTGGCGGTCGCCACCATTCCCGATTGCGCCTCGTCCACGTCGCGCAGGCGGATCGGCCCGAGCGCGTCCATGTCGTCCTGCATCATCCGGGCAGCGCGCGAGGACATGTTCGAGAAGAAGAACTCGCGCACCGATTCCGACGCTCCCTTGAGCGCGATCGCCAGGCGGTCCTTCTCGACGCTACGCAGCAGGGTCTGGCAGCTGCCGGCATCCAGCTTCATCAGGTCGTCGAACGTGAACATCAGCGTCTTGATGCGCTCGGCCGAGTCGCGGTTTTCCTCTTCCAGCGCGGCCAGGAACCGGGCCTCCGTCTGGCGGTCGAAATTGTTGAAGATGTCGGCCATCATCTCGTGGCTGTCGCGCCGCGAGGTGTTGGTCAGGTTCGACATGAACTCGATCCTCAGCGTCTGCTCGACCTTCTCCAGCACTTCCTTCTGGATCGATTCCATCTTCAGCATGCGCGAGATGACCTCCAGCGCCAGTTCCTCGGGCAGGATCCCGAGCACCTTGGCGGCGTGATCGGGATCGATCTTCGACAGAACCACGGCGACGGTCTGCGGGTACTCGTTCTTCAGATAGTTGGCGAGGACGTTCTCCTGAACGTTGGAGAGCTTCTCCCACATGTTTCGGCCGGCCGGCCCGCGGATCTCCTCCATGATGATGGAGACGCGGTCACGCGGCAGGAAGCTCGCCAGAAGGCGTTCGGTGACGTCGACATTGCCGTTCAGCGCACCGTTGCTCGAGATCTTCTTGACGAAGTCGACGAAGAGTTCCTCAAGCATGGCCGGCGTCACAGGGCCCAGCCGCGACATGGCGGCGGAGACTTCGCGCACCTCCATCTCGTCGAGCTGCTCCCAGATGCGACGCCCGTGCTTTTCGCCGAGCGCCAGCAACAGGACGGCAACGCGCTCGGTTCCCTTGAGATCGCGATCCTTCTCGGAGGAACTGATCGTCAGGTGGCTGTGCGCCGTGGTCTGGATGCTGTTTGCGATACTCATGCCGCTTCATTCATCCAGCTACGGATGATCCCGACTGCTTCTTTCGGATATTCGTCGATCAGTGCGCCGACCTTGGCGATGGTGGCGACCTGGACCGCGCCCTGTGCCTGGGCCTCTTCCAGCCATTCGATACGCGGCTCGCCGTTCTCGCCGGCCTCGCCCGGCATCGGGCGCTCTCCCGACTGGTCTGCCAGCACGGGGCTTTCCAGCGGCTGGCCGTCGGAGCCAAGCAGGACCGGCGCGGCCGGCTCCTCGACCGCGAGGATGCGCTTGATCAGCGGCCGCACCGCGAACAGCGTCAGCAGCACGGCGATCAGGAACAACACACCCAGTTCGACGAACCGCATCATGTCGGCGCGGGTAAACTCGAAGAGACCGGCCTCTTCTTCCGCAAGGACGGCGTTGGGAGCCTGGGCAAAGCGCAGGTTGACGACCTCGACCGTGTCGCCGCGCCGCTCGTCGAAGCCCACCGCCGAGCGCACCAGCGTCTCGATCCGCTCGAGCTCCTCGGCCGTGCGCGGCTCGTAGGCGATGTCGCCGTTGCCGTCCGGCGCGTAGACGCCGTCGACCAGCACCGCCACCGACAGGCGCTTCAGTCCACCAGCCTCGATGGTCTCGGTCTTCACCGACTTGGAGATCTCGAAATTGACGATCTCCTCGTTCTGGTTGGCAATGTCGCGATTGTCGTCGTCGCCGGTCTGCTGGTCCGCCTCGGGCAACTGGTTGCCGGCGGTCACGGCGCCCCGGCGGCCGACCGTCGAGGAGTTCTCCTCCCGCGTCTGCGTCGAACGCACGACCTGGCCTTCAGGATCGAACGTCTCCTGCGTCTCGGAGATGCGGGTGTGGTCGAGCTCCAGCGCAACGCGAACCCGCGAGCGGCCGACACCGACCACCGAGTTGAGGATCTCCTCCACCTGCGAGCGCAGCCGCGCTTCCATCGACTGGGTGCGCTCCTGCAGCGAGGAGGCGAGGAAGCCTTCGCCTTCGTCGCCCGCTCCGCTGGCCAGCAGCCGGCCGGTCTCGTCGACGATGGAGACGAAGTTCGGCTGCAGCCCCTCCACGGCCGTGGCCACCAGATGCTGGATCGCGCGGATCTGGCCGGGATCGAGAGACCCGCGCACGGACAGCGCGATCGAGGCGGATGGCGGCTGGGCGTCGCGCTGGAACAACCGGCGCTCCGGCAGCACCAGATGGACGCGTGCCGACTTGATGCGCCCGATGGCGCGGATGGTGCGGGCAAGTTCGCCTTCGAGCGCCCGGGTGCGGTTGATGTTCTGGACGAAACTGGTCGAGCCCAGCGTGTCGGCCTTGTCGAAGATCTCGTAGCCGACCGATCCG
The DNA here is from genome assembly GCF_048261845.1 of Stappia sp. Taxonomy (GTDB): domain Bacteria; phylum Pseudomonadota; class Alphaproteobacteria; order Rhizobiales; family Stappiaceae; genus Stappia. The sequence continues at coordinate 75,305 of NZ_JBLXFR010000016.1, forward strand.
CCGAGCGGCAGGCCCTGTTCCGCCAGTCGCATGCGGACGCGGAAGACCTCGTCGTCGGAGACCAGGATCGTCGCGCCGTCGTTCACCAGTTCATAGGGTACGGCAAGGCTGTCGAGCTGGGAGACGATCGCCGTGGAATCCTCGAAGGTGAGATCGGTGTAGAGCGGCGTCATCTGCGGCGCCGTGACGCGCAGCATGATGAAGGCGAACACCCCCACAAGGATTGCCGCGACAGCTCCCATCGCGGCGAGGCGGCCAGGTCCCAGTGCCTTTACAAGATCCGCAAGTCCGTTCACGTGCCACCCGTTCGATGCTCTTGGGAAGAACCGTTTGAGACCGGGCCACCCGGGGAAGCCCTGGGGATGAGGGGATGGAAAAAGGCGCCCCCGGATGGCCGGTAGGCAAAATTTGCCCGCCAGATGGTAAACAAGGTGTTAACGCGCGTTAGCAAATGGTGAAAACGGCTGTTTTCCGCCGAAAATCATTGGCGAAATGCGACCGGAACCCGGCAAGATTGACCGGTCCCGTTAACCTTTTCTGAAACGCCGACGAGCCGCGGCGCACCGATGGCGGTGAGCCGATGCCGGCGATGGCGTCCCGGACGGGGTCCGGGGCGCGGTGAACGCAAAAAGGCCGGCTTGCGGGCCGGCCTTGCGTCATGTCGGAGGATTTGCGGAACTGTCGGGCGGGGAAGCTTGCCGATCAGTTCCGGTATTGCTGCACGCGGGTCGCGCGCAGGCCGGCAAGACCATGCCGATCAATGGAACTCTGCCAGGAGAGGAATTCCTCGACTGTCAGCGTATACCGCTTGCAGGCTTCGTCCAGGGACAGCAACCCGCCACGTACGGCGGCCACCACCTCGGCCTTTCGCCTGATCACCCATCGCCTCGTTGTTACCGGAGGAAGATCGGCAATCGTAAGCGGCGACCCGTCAGGGCCGATAACATATTTGACACGCGCACTCGCTCGGTCGGTCATTGTACACTCACACTCAACATGACCACGTTGACTATGAATGTAACTGTTCGGCTTTAAAATTTGCCTAAGCCCAAAGCAACAATTCGGTAAGAATTGGAACGACTCAGAAAACCTTGGGACAGTCGAAAAGCAAGGAAAACATTGGGCTAACCGATACTGCGCCAGTTTCGCAAATTGGGAACCGGGACGGTCGGGAAAAAAATAAACCGGCGAAGACAGGTTTTCCTGTCGGCGCCGGTTTGTCGCCAGTCCCTGCGGAACGCGGCCCCGGCCGCGCCCCCCGGGAGCCGCTACGAGGCGGAATTCACCGAAATCACCGCGCTTGCCGGAATACGCACGCCGCCCACGGTCAGGACCGCGCCGGAAGAGGTGAACTCGATCCCCTCGACCGTTCCCGAGACCTCGGTGGCGACCGGAATGCTGGGATTGCCCTTGCTGTCGTATCGCCCGATGGAGATCGTGTAGTTGCCCGCCGGCGCGGCGGACCCTGCCGTGGTGGTCCCGTCCCAGGTGTAGGCGTTGCTCCCCGACGAGAGGTCGGCATCGGCTGTGTAGATCACCGCACCGAGTTCATTGCGGATCTCGATCTTCGCCTTGCCGGAGCTCGGGGAATCGTAGGTCCAGTTCGCCTCGCCGTCAGCCAGCCGCGTGGTGGCGCCGGAGGCGACCACATTGGTACCCAGATAGCTGACATAGCTCGACGCCGTTGTCGCCGCCATGACCCCCAGAAGATCGCCAAGCTGATCGTTGGTCTTGATCTGCTGTTCGACCGAGGAATACTGGACCAGCTGCTCTGTGTATTTCGATGAATCCATCGGGTCGAGCGGATCCTGGTTCTGGATCTGGGTCGTCAGGATCGACAGGAACAGCTCGTAATTGTTCGACAACGCCGACATCGAGGTGATCGAGGAACTCGAACCCGTCGAACTGCCACTGCCTGTAATGCTGCTTGTCGTCATCTCATCCTACTCCTGCCAGAGACCGGCGACAGACGCCCGCCCCGCCCCTGAACCGGGCTAGATCTGGATATCGAGGGCGCCACTCGCGCCGCTCACATAGGCCCGTGCCGCTGCCATCGGCAGCGTGTCGCCGTCCTCCTTCTGGAGGACACCGCCTTCTCCAGGCTGCGAGGAGCGGCTATCGCCCCCCTCGCCCCGGTCGAAGGCCGTGGAACCGTCCTGGTTCTTCAGCGACATCTCAAGTCCTCCGCTTTCCAGCTTCAGGCCGGCGGCATCGAGTGCCTTTTCCAGCCCGCGCTGGTCGCGCAGGAACATGTCCAGTGTCTCGCTGCGCTCGACGGCAAGATGCGCTCTCACCGTCCCGTCGCGCGAGACCTTCAACTCCACGTCGACCCTGCCGAGTTCGGCCGGGTCCATCCGGATCTGGAAGCGCGTTTGTCCCTTCTGGACAAACCTGGCGACTTCCGCCGCCAGATGTGCGCTTGCCACTGCCGCGTTCTGCGGAAGTGCCGCCGTCGATCCGCGAAGGGCGGCGGTGGAAACGCTGGCCTGCGCGTCGGCGCGGGCAATCTCTGTCAGGCCGTTGAAGGGATCGCCCCCTTCACCCTGGCTGGGATCGCCTTCCGCCATGGCGGCGGCAAAGGCGAGAGCGGCTGCACTGACGCCGGGGCGCTGGATCTCGCTCGGCTGGGTCGCGACCTGGGCTGCGGTGCCCGTCGCCGGCTTGCCGCTGCCCTCGCGGGCCGCGGCGGTGCCGTCCCCGTCCTGTCCGGGCGTACCGGATGCCGCCTGTTCGACGGCCTGCGCATAGTCAAGCTCGCTCGAGCGGGCCGCGGCCGATGCCTCGCCGCGCGGCAGCACTTTTGCCGCCTGGCCAATCGCCGCCTGTTGTCCGTTTGCCATCTGGCCGTCGACAACGGATGAACCGCGCTCCGGCGAGACCATCCGGCTGATGCCGGCGCCGGTTGCCCCGTCCGTCTCGGCGCTGACCGAGATGCTGATATCGATGTCCCCGGCCGGGATGACCCCGCCCGCAAGACTGCGGGCCGACCCCGAACCGGACAACGAGAGCCCGCCGGCCACCGACGCGTCCCTCGCCGGACGGACAGTCGCACCGGCGGTTGCTGCAACGCTCGTCTCCGTGGCCGGGGACGCACCCGTTCGGGCCGTGGCTGCGGCCGTTTCGGGTGCTTCGCCCGGCAATGCGCCGACATCGCCATCGGTCGTCACGGCGGGAGCCTGCGCGCTCCCGGCCCGAACGCCGATGCCCGCACCCGTTGCAGTCCGGCTTTCCGCACTGAGGCTTTCAGGAAGCTGGCTCGCGAGGTCGCGCGCCAGCGAAGTCGGCTCGGCGCGCACGGTCGTCCCGACCCCGGTCGCCGCAACCGCCCCGTCAAGCGAAGCAGGTTTAAGTCCCGGCGCACCGGATCCGGTGCCGGTTTCGCCCGTCGCGGCGACGTTGACATCGCCCGCCATCGTGACCGAATTGCCTTCGCCGCCAGTGCCGCCTGCAGCACCGGCCAGCCCGGCGGAGCCGCTAGACGTCGCCGACGAGATGCCGGTGCTGGTTACGACGGTTTCCCCGGTCGTGTTTCCACCGGTTGCGGCAGATGCCTTGAAAAGACCTTCAGAAGACCCGGCCGCGTCGGCGTGCACGGAAACTGTCCCGCCAGCACCCGTTGCAGCGATGTCCGTTGCGCCGTTACCGGCAGCTGCGGCCTTTGCCTGCATGCCGGCGGTCTGCGTCACGTCGGCCCGAACCGTTTCCCCCGGCAACGCCGCCGCCACACCGCCGGAAGCCGGCAGCGTCAACCCGGCCGTCGCCGTTCCGGTGGCGGCCTGCATGGTTCCGCCGCCGGTCGCACCGAGGGCAGGATCACCCGCCGCGACACCCGTGGCCTTTGCCGACAGCGAGACGCCGGCGGCGACAGGACGGAGCCCGTCGCCCGAAGGACCGTCATCCGCCGCCGCACCCGGCATGCCAGGCTGCGGGATGGCACCGCCGGCACCCGCTGCGCCG
>NZ_JBLXFR010000017.1:0-77473 GCF_048261845.1 Stappia sp.
GCCGTCCGAAGATGCTGGCAGCGACAAGGCGCCCGCCGGGACCGCCGTTGTAAGCAAACCCGCAGCGGCAGCCGCGACGGCGACGAAACCGACGGCAAAGGGCGCTCCCCCGCAACAGCCCGTGCCGCATCCCCCGCTCGCCAGCGGCGAGAAGCCACTCGCCTCCCCTGCCGTTCGCCGCCGTGCCCAGGATGCCGGCATCGACCTGCGCCTGGTCGGAGGATCCGGCCCGGCGGGACGCATCCTGCACGAGGATCTCGACGCCTATGTCGAGCACGGACCTTTGACGGCGCGCCAGAGCGGCCGCGTGCCGGCAACCGGCACGCGCGACGTCAAGGTCGTCGGAATGCGGCGGCGCATTGCCGAGAAGATGGCGCTCGCCAAGTCCCGCATTCCCCACATCACCATTGTCGAGGAAATCGACATGAGTGCGCTGGAGGACCTGCGCGCCCAGCTGAACGCCCTTCACGGCAAAAGTCGCGGCAAGCTCACCGTGCTGCCGTTCATCATGCGGGCCATCGTGCTCGGCGTTCAGGCCCAGCCGGAAATGAATGCCCATTACGACGACGAGGGCGGCGTCATTCACCAGCATGACGCGGTCCATATCGGCATCGCCGCGCAGACGCCGGCCGGACTGACCGTCCCCGTCGCCCGCCATGTGGAAGCCCGCTCCCTCTGGGAATCGGCGTCCGAAGTCGGGCGCCTGGCCGAGGCCGCGCGCGAGGGCAAGGCGAGCCGCGAGGAACTGTCCGGCTCCACCATCACCATCACGTCCCTCGGGCCGCTTGGCGCCATCGCGACGACGCCGATCATCAACCACCCGGAGGTGGCGATCGTCGGCATCAACAAGATGGCGGTGCGCCCCATGTGGGACGGCCAGGCTTTTCAGCCGCGCAAGATGATGAACATCTCCTGCTCCTTCGATCACCGGGTGATCGACGGCTGGGATGCCGCCGTCTTCGTGCAGAAGCTGAAGAGCCTGCTGGAAACCCCTGCCCTGATGTTCGTCGAGGACTGAAGCCATGAGCGACATGACCTGCAAGCTGCTGATCGTCGGGGCGGGACCCGGCGGCTATATCTGCGGCATCCGCGCCGGCCAGCTCGGCATCGATGCCATCGTCGTCGACGAGCAGAAGCCGGGAGGCACCTGCCTGAACGTCGGCTGCATCCCGTCCAAGGCGCTGATTCACGCCGCCGAGGAGTTCCACAAGCTCGCCCACTACAACGGCGCCTCGCCGCTCGGCATCACGGCGGCCTCTCCGGCCATCGACCTGTCGGCGACGATCGACTGGAAGGACGGCATCGTCTCCCGCCTGAATGCCGGCGTCGCGGGTCTGCTGAAAAAGTCGGGCACGCGTCTGATCTCCGGCAGGGCGACCTTCCAGGACGGCAAGACGGTCAAGGTCACGACCGGCGACACGTCCATCACCATCCGTGCCGAGCAGGTGGTGATCGCCACCGGATCCGCGCCTGTCGAATTGCCGTTCCTTCCCTTCGGCGGCAAGGTGATCGGCTCCAGCGAGGCGCTGGCGCTGCGCTCCGTGCCGGAAAAGCTCGTGGTGGTGGGCGGCGGCTATATCGGTCTCGAGATCGGCACAGCCTACGCCAAGCTCGGTTCGAAGGTCACCGTGGTCGAGGCGGCCGAACGCATCCTGCCGCAATATGACAGCGCCCTGACGCGCCCCGTCCTGAAGTCGCTGCAGGGGCTCGGCATCGAGGTGCACCTGGCGACGAAAGCCAAGGGCCTTGGCGACAAGGGCCTCGTGGTCGAAGCGCCGGACGGCGCTGAGCGGGAGATCGCCGCCGACAAGGTGCTCGTCACCGTCGGCCGCCGGCCGCGATCCGACAGCGCCAACATCACCAGCCTGGGCCTTGCGACAAACGGACCGTTCCTGCGCGTCGACGACCGCTGCCGGACGTCGATGCAGGGTGTCTACGCCATCGGCGACGTGACCGGCGAGCCGATGCTGGCCCACCGGGCGATGGCACAGGGCGAGATGGTGGCGGAGATCGTCGCGGGACATCCCCGCAGCTGGGACAAGCGCTGCATTCCCGCCGTCTGCTTCACCGATCCGGAAATCGTCACCTGCGGCCTGTCGCCGGAGGAGGCCAAGGCACAGGGCGCGCCGGTGACCACCGGGCAGTTCCCCTTCTCCGCCAACGGCCGGGCGATGACGATGGAGGCCGAGGACGGTTTCGTGCGCGTCGTGGCGCGCAAGGAAGACGGGCTCATTCTCGGTCTTCAGGCGGTCGGACACGGTGTGTCGGAGCTCTCCGCCGCCTTCGCCATCGCCATCGAGATGGGTGCGCGCGCCGACGATATCGGGGCGGTCATCCATGCCCACCCGACACAGAGCGAAGGCCTGCAGGAAGCCTGCCTGGCCGCCCTGGGACACGCGCTGCACATCTGAGCCCGCCTCCTCTTTTCCCGTTTGCCGGACAGAGAACGACAACACCCGGGATCGCCTTGCGGTCCCGGGTTTTTCACATGCGATTGCAGTCATGTTGCGGAAGCGGCCCGCGTGGCCACGCGGCGGATAGCGACGGCGGCAAGGCAACCCTTGAGCCGGGAACGCGGCGTGTTCCCGGTATGGTATTGCCTTGCCGCCGCCACCCACCGGATCCGTCAGAAACGGTTCCGGTGGTGGGAGCAGATTGGCCCGGCCTTGCGACCGGACAAGCACGTGACGCGCCGGATCAGGCCTGCGTGGCCCTCTCACCGACGCCGATCCCGGTCGCCAGGTAACCGCCATCAGCGACGAGCACCTGGCCGGTGATGAAGCCGGCTGCCGGCGACGCCAGAAATCCGATGGCCTCGGCCAGTTCCCGCGGCTCGCCGTAGCGGCCGAGCGGCATGCGCGCCGTCCACTCCGCCTGGTTGCCCGCCGAGTGGAGGCCGGACACCATCGGCGTTGCCACCGGGCCCGGGGCCACCGCGTTCACGCGGATGCCGAGGGCCGCAAGCTCGACGGCCATCACCTGCGTCAGGGTAATGACCGCCCCCTTGGAGGCGCCGTAGGCCGTGCGACCGGCATTGCCGATCAGGGCGGAAACGGAGGCCACATTGACAATCGCCGCGTCCGGATGACGGTCCGCCCCGGCGAACATCCGGGAACAGAGGAACGTACCGACGACATTGACGTCGAACACCTCGCGCATCATCGCCGCGCTCGTCTCCATGAACGGGACGTTTCGGGCAATCCCTGCCGAGTTGACCAGTCCGGCCAGCGGCGCGTCGAAACGGCTGCAGACCTGCTCGAAGGCGCGGGCAAGACGAACCTCGTCGCGAATGTCGGTTGCGATCTCCAGCAGGCGCCCGGAGGCCACTTCCGCGCTGTCGCAGACCTCGTCGCGGGCGGCGGCCAGGGCCCCTTCCGACACATCGAGCATGGCGACCCGCGCACCGCGCGCCAGGAACCAGCGCGTCGTCGCGAGACCGATGCCCGAGGCACCGCCCGTGACCACGAAACAACGGCCGTCAAGGCAACCGGCGGCGGCGTCCATCAGGCCCGCAGCCTGTCGCTGTCGCCCTCGAGATGCGCGGCGATCACCCCGTCGCGCGGGGCAAGCCGCGCGTCGGCGGGTTCCGCCAGCCATTCTTCCAGCACGATCTCGAAGGTCACGCAGACCGGGTTCTGGCCGGCGACGAAACGCCCCCCGGCGACCGTCCCGTTGGGGGCGGCCAGAAGGCCGACAAGCGTCGCAACCGGATTGCCGTCCTCATCCGGCAGGACCTCGCCCGCAAGGCCCACCACCTCGACCGCAGGGCCGCGCAGGACCCGGATGTTGCCGTTCGAAAGGCTGACGCAGGCATCGGTCAGGCTGCCAAGGCTGCCGCGCAGGAAACAGCGCTCGACACCCTCGCGCAGGCAGATCTTCTCCACCCCCTGGACGAGGTCCTCGTTCGGGTGAACACGGGCATAGAAGATGCGCCCCGTGCGGCCGCGTTCGATTTCCACGTTTTCGCTCATTGCACCCCTCCCAGATGGCCGACTGGCGAAAAGATCGCATGATTGGTTTCCGCGTCCGGCACCTGCCGGATGTCGAGATCACCCAGCAGCGTCATGCGCGCGACGAGGCCGCCCGGACCGATGCGCGTCGCCGTGGTGTCGAAATGACCGCCGGCAACCTGCCCGTCATGCGGATCGACGAACCATGCGTGGCAATGGACGAGCGGCTTGCCGTCGAGACCCGTGCCCAGCGTGGCGGCACCGCCCTGCACCGACACGGTGCCGGCATCGCGCATCGGGGAATAGGTGACGAGCCGCGCCCCGCTGGGATCGCGAACCGCCAGGCAGTAGACGCAAGGGGCCAGCGATCCGTGCAGGATCGCGAAGGCGGCGGAACCGCGTCGGCTTTTCCCCGCCCCTGCCTTTTCGGCCTCCACCAGTGCATCGGCCAGACTGGCCCCCTCCGGCAGGCAGATGCGAAAACTGCGTGCAGTCTCGTCGGAGAGCACCGTGAACCGTTCGCGGGCGACCGGTCCGGGGTGGCGCAACAACCGCGCCGGCGCCGGCCGGACCACGGGGGGAATGGCAGGCGCGATCATGTCGCCGCCCCCGACATGCGCGGCAGCGCCATGCGCTCCTCGATCATCTCGCGGACGAGCTTCTTGGTCACCTTGCCGTAGCCGGAGCGCGGCAGCGCCTCGACGATCTCGAAGCGTTTCGGGATCTTGTAGCCGGCGATGCGCCCGGCAAGATCGGCGCGCAGTTCCTCTTCCGTCACGCCGGCCCCTGGCGCCAGCACGATCGCGGCGACGCCGATCTCGCCCCATTTCTCGTCGGGGATGCCGACCACGCAGGCCTCGGCGACGGCCGGATGCGCAACGATCTTCTCCTCGATCTCGAGCGGGTAGATGTTGGATCCGCCGGAAATGAACATGTCCGAGGCGCGGCCGGTGATGAACAGGAAGCCCCGCTCATCAAAATGGCCGATGTCGCCGGTGCGGAACCAGCCGTCGCGAAACGCCTCGGCATTGGCGGCCTCGTTGCGATAGTAGCCGTTGAAGACGGCCGGGCCGCAAACGCAGATCTCGCCGTTTTCGAACGGCGGCAGCGGCTTGCCCGCATCGTCCTGGATCTCGATCTGCATTCCGGTGCGTGCATAACCGCAGGTGCCGATGCGCACGCCCGGCCCGTCCTCGGCCGCATGGCAGTGCGGCGGCAGCACGGTGATGTTGCCGGTAACCTCGCCAAGGCCGAAATATTGCACCAGGCACGGCCCGAGTTTCTTCAGGGCGAGCTTCTGGTGCTCGCGCAGCATCGGCGCGCCGGCATAGATCACGTAGCGCAGCGAGGAATGGTCGTGGCGGTCAACGGCCGGATCGGCGACCAGCGCGCTGACGATGCTCGGCACCGTGAACATGTTGGTCACCCGGCGCGTCTCGATCAGCCTGAACACCTCGTCCGCATCCAGGCTGCGCGACGTCGTCAGGACGCTCGGCACGCAGCGGGCCACCTGGATGAGCTGGTGGATGCCGGCGCCGTGCGACAGCGGCGCGACGACGAGCGAGACATCGTCTTCGCTCATGCCCGGCATCAGGTCGGCCAGGTGATTGTTGATGACGAAGGCCATCTGGCCGTGGCTGAGCACCGCCGCCTTCGGCTTTCCGGTGCTGCCGGAGGTGAAGAAGAACCAGCAGGGATCGTCGCGCTCGACGGGCGCGGCCGCGAACGGCGCGCCCTGGCCGGCGCGCACAAGATCCCCATAGGCGTGCTCGCCGCCACGCGGATCGTCGAAACACACGACCAGTTCCACACCGGCGGCCACCGCGGCATCGGCATGCGCGGAAAACTCCGCGTCATAGATGATGGCGCGGGCGCCCGAGGAGGTCGCGATATGCGAGACATCCGAAGGCAGGATGCGGAAGTTGGTCGGCACCCAGACCGCGCCGAGCTTGAAGACCGCGAACATCGTCTCGAACATCTCGAGCGAGTTGCGCGCGTGAATGATCACCTTGTCGCCGGGGCCGATGCCGAGACGGGCAAGCGAGGTCGCCAGTCCGTCAACGCGCGCGTTCACGTCCGCCCAGCTCCAGCTCCGTGCGCCGTGGATGACGGCATCGCGCTCCGGATGGCGGGTTGCGGCCTGGGTGAGAAGGTCGCCCAGGTTCATCACGCGGTTCGACATGCGCTGCGCGCCCTCGACCCTCATTTCAGCCGCTCCAGGATGGAGACGTAATTGGCGACCGCCGCGCCGCCCATGTTGAAGACGCCGGCAAGCTCGGCCTTCGGCAGCTGCATCTCTCCCGCGTCGCCGCAAAGCTGCATCGCCGCCATCACATGCTGCGACACGCCCGTGGCGCCGATCGGATGACCCTTGGACTTGAGACCACCGGAAGGGTTGACCGGCAGCCTGCCGTCGATGGCGGAAACGCCCTCGTCGATGACCCTGTGTCCCTCGCCCGTCCGGGCGAGCCCCATCGCTTCGTATTCCAGCATCTCGGCGATGGTGAAACAGTCATGCGTCTCGACGAAGGAAAGATCGGAAACCCCGACCTGCGCCCGTTCATAGGCGGCATTCCAGGCCCGCGCGGCGCCTTCGAAGGACGTCTTCGAGCGCCGGCTGAGCGGCAGGAAGTCGTTCACATGCTCGGCGGCGCGGAAATAGACCGCGCGCGGAGCGCTGGCCAGTGCGGTGTCGACATCGGAGAGAACCATCGCGGCCGCGCCGTCGGAGATCAGCGAACAATCGGTGCGGCGCAGCGGGCCGGCAACGATCGGGTTCTTCTCGGACACCTCGTTGCAGAAGGCGAAGTCGAAGGCCTTGCGCATATGCGCATAAGGATTGCTGACGCCGTTGGCATGGTTCTTTGCGGCGATCCGCGCAAGGCTCTCGCGGCGGTCGCCATGAGCCTGGAAATAGGCCTGGGCGATATTGGCGAAGACCCCGGCGAACCCGCCGTCGACCTCCGCTTCCTCGCGGCGGTAGGAGGCGCCGAGCAGGATGTCGCCGACAACCGGCGTCGGCGTTGCGGTCATCTTTTCGACGCCGACGACCAGCACCCGGCGGGCACGACCGCTCTCGATCTGGCGGATGCCGGCATGGATGGCGGCGGAGCCTGTCGCGCAGGCATTCTCGATGCGGGTTGCCGGCGTGAAGCGCAGCTCCGGAACGGCCAGCGCGACGAGGGAGGCCTGGAAATCCTGTTTGGAGAAGCCGTTGTTGAACGCCCCCAGGAAGACCGCATCGATCTCCTCGGCGCCGACGCCGGCATGCCGCAGACAGTCCGAAACGACTTCGGCGACCAACTCCTCCGCACCGGGTTGCTCGGACTTTCCGAACTTCGAATGCGCCCAGCCGACAATACAGGCACCCATCGCGAACCTCCCGTTGCGACATCCCCACTCATCAGTGTGAATATAGACCCGGAATTTCAGCTAAACTTGCCTTTTTCCGTCTGAAATCGAGTATCCTCTGCATGAATTTCGTGCATTTCGTCCAGAGAAGGGTTTTTCCATGCAGCCGCTTGACGATACGGACCTGAAGATTCTCCGGGTGCTCCAGCAGGACGGATCGCTGACCGTTTCGGAAGTCGCCGAGCGCGTCGGACTTTCGCAATCGCCGTGCTCGCGCCGCATCAACCGGATGATCGAGGACAGGATCATTCTCGGGCGTTCGATCATCCTCGACCGGCGCAAGCTCGGCTTCGATGCGACGATCCTCGTGCGCATCAAACTCTCCGGTCACGGACGCCAGTCGATCTCCGTGTTCCAGGAAGCCGCGTTGCGCATTCCCGAGATCCAGGTCGTGCAGCTGATGCTGGGCGAATTCGACTTCAATCTGCGGGTGGTCGTGCGCGACATGGATCATTTCCAGGCGCTTCTGCGCGAGAAGCTCGTCATGCTTCCCGGTGTGCACGAGATTCAAAGCACCGTCATCCTGGAAGAAACAAAATACACAACACATCTTCCGATCTAGACCACCATACCTACAATACAGCGCTATACATCCGGCCGCATATCAACTAATATGAATTATATATTCAAAACTATAAAACAACTTTTTTGAGGCGATTAGGTATCAACATATCTTATTATAATAATTGAAAGGCAAAACTTTACTCACTAGCCTGAAATTGTCCTGCCGGGGAGTTGCTCACGTCCTGAACCCGGCAGGCCAGAGGCCTCGTGGCGGAATGGCGACGCAAGGGATTGCAACTCCCTAAATCCTGGTTCGAATCCAGGCGAGGCCTCCAACTCTCCCCCTTTCCGTACCTTGTCTTGAGGACCGTTCCGGGCGTCGCTGCGGCAAACGGAGTGACGTGTTTCAAGGGGCGCTGTGGTCAACAGCCCCGCGCGCACCTTGCCGGGGGCCTCCCCGACAAGGCAAACAGCACCTTTCGTCCCGGCTCCGGATCTTCTCTCAGGCCGTCGCCCGCTCCGCTTGTGCCGGCGCGTCAAGGCGTGCCCGCAGGGCCTGCCGGTCGATCTTCCCGGTCGAGGTCTTGGGCAGGGCCTCAAGCAGCTCGAAGCGTTCGGGGACCATGTAGTTCGGGACGAAGCCGAGGCAGTGACGCTTGAGCTTGCGCGTATCGAGATCGCTGCCCCGCGCGACGAGGAAGGCTGCCAGATAGCGCGTCCCCTCGCCGTCCATCTCGTCGACAACCGCCGCCTCGCCAATTGCCTCGTGCCGCAACAGCGCGGTTTCCACCTCGCCGATGTTCACCCGGAACCCCCGGATCTTCACCTGGGTGTCGCGGCGGCCGACATAGTGGAAGGTCCCGTCCTCGCCGATGCGCACCAGGTCGCCGGTCCGGTAGACGGGATCCGGGTAAAGATCGTGCCGGGGGTCCTGGATGAAGCGCGCCGCCGTCATCTGCGGGTCACGCCAGTATCCTTTCGAGACGGTAGGGCCCCTGGCGCAGAGTTCGCCGACCGATCCGGCATCCTCCAGCAAGGCGCCGTCCTCGCCGAGTACCAGCGCCTCCATGTGCTCGCACGGCGCACCGATGGGCAGCGGGCCGTCGCCGGGAAGCGCGGTGACGGGGTGACAGGTGACGTCGTTGAACTCCGTCGCGCCGTAAACGTTGAAATAGAGCGCCTGCGGAAGCTTCGACATGAGATCACGCAGGTCCGCCGGCGGATAGGGCTCCCCGGCAAAGAAGATCAGGCGCAACGCGTCATGGCGCGTGCCGTCCTCCGGCAACTGTCTTGCAATCAGCCGCAGCACCGAGGGCACCGACTGCCAGACGGTGATGCGGTTGTCGGCGATGAACTCCACCAGGTCGACCGCCATGAAGGCGATGCCCTGCGGCACCAGATGCACCGCGGCGCCGTGAGCCAGCACCGTCCACACGTCGAAGAGCGAAAGGTCGAAATGCAGCGGCGCATGCGCGGAAACGCGATCCTGCGCCGTCAGCCCGAATTTCCACCCGGCCCAGTCCGAAAAGGCCGTGATGTTGCCGTGGCTGATCATCACGCCCTTGGGGCGGCCGGTGGAGCCGGACGTGTAGAGGATATAGGCCAGGTCGCGGTCGAGCGCCCGTTGCGGCAGCGGAGCCGGCTCCGTGTCCTCCGGCGAACCGGCGGCAACAAGACACAGGCGCGGATCGCTCCCCTCGCCCGTCCCCTCGCCAACCAGCAGCACCGGCGGCACGCTGACACCTTCCTCCAGCAGCGCCGTCAGCCTCGCCACCTTGTTGGCCGACGACACCAGCGCCTTCGGCTCGCAGTCGCCCAGGATATGAGCAAGTCGCGGGACCGGCCCCGTCGGGTCGAGAGGAACGCAGATCGCATCGGCCTTCAGGACAGCCAGCAATGCGGCGACAGCCTCCGGCGACTTGTCCAGATAGATTCCGACGCGGTCGCCCCGCCGGACGCCCTGCCCGGCAAGGCGGCTGGCGAGGTCATTGGAGCGGCGGTCGAGCTCGGCCCGCGTCCAGCGCGTTTCTCCCATCACGACGGCAGGCGCGTCCGGGTCGAAGCTAGCCATCTCCTCGAGCAATCGCGGCATCGTGCGTGTCATTTCAGCCTCCTTGCCTCTCCGCCGTTTTCCGGGCCGGCCGGCCAACAGGGGCCGGCCCTGCCGTGCGGCTACAGGTCGTAGCGTCCCATCAGCCAGGCAAACAGCTGGAACCGTTCGCCGAGGAACCGTTCCGCCTTGCCCCACATCTCGTCGTCGGTGATGTCGCTGGGATACTTCCGGCCAACCTCGGAATGCGCGAACAGCGGGCGCAACAGCGTCAGCGCCAGGATGTAGAAGAGGTCGTGATCCATCTTGTAGCTCTTGCGACGATCACCGTCCCACTCGTTGCGGATCGCCTCGCGGTGCTTCTTGAGAAGCTGCATGTGAGGGATGAAATAGCCCCACATGCGGCGCGAGATCTTGCGGATCTCGTCGTCGGGAACCTGCGGGAAATAGCCGGAGATCTTCGCCGCGATCGGATCGAACTCGAGCAGGTTCTCGATCGTGTACTTGTCGAGGGCGGTCGGATAGCCGAGCTTGCCGACCATGCGGTAGATCGCGCTGGCGAGATCCCGCCATGCCTGCATGGCCTTTGCCGGTCCCGGCAGGTGGTTGATGTCCTGAACGGAATCGAGATCGATCAGGAACAGTTGCCGGTTTTCGACGGAGTAGACGAAATTGCCCCAGTCGCCGGAATAGCGATACATCTCGGCAAGCGAGAAATCGTGCAGCAGCTTGCCGGCCTCACGCGCGAGGGCACAGATCACCGCCAGACGAACACGCTCGTCATCGGGATCGCCCTCGATGCCGAGCGCTTCCCGGATGGCGTCGTAATGCGCATCGAAGTCCGGATCCGTGCCGCGGGCAAGTCCGGCGCCGAACAGGATCTCCGAGATCCGGTAGGACGCGGCACCCGGCGACAGGGTCAGCACGGCGCCCATCGGCTGTCCCTGGAAGTTCAGGTTGCCGCCATACTCGATCACGGCCAGCGGCGCGATGGTCGGGATGCCGTGTTTCACCAGCCGTTCGGACGACCAGTATTCGCGATGCGCGCGCTCGTGAACGATGCCGCCGATCGGGCTCGGCGAGCTGTAGGCGTATTTGTACTCGCATTCGTTCGAGATGCCGAAATGCGGATAGGTCACGAGATATTCGAGCAGGTCGGTGAGCGGGGGAACCGGATCGTTGCCCGCATCGTCATGCAGCTTGTTGGAATATTCCGCGTCGCCCGGAAGGATCGGATTCCACAGCCCGACGCCCTTGAGCTTCGCCGCATGGAAGGTAACGGACGGATTGTCCTTCAGCGCGATGGGCTCGTTCAGCGCCTCCCACGATCCCCGGCCACGCCGCGTGAAGGTGGGCACATGACCGTTCCAGCTGGCAATGTCGAGCAGGCGCTTGAACTCCGCCTCGGAGATCGTCAGCCCGTCGAACTGGTGGGTGATGGTGTAGTCAAGCTTCTGGTGCGTGTTGATGTTCATCGAAAGTCATCCCGAAACGGTTTGAAACTGCGGTCAGGCATAGGTCCGGCTGCCGAAGATCGCCGAACCGACGCGCACGCTCGTGGCGCCATGGATCACCGCCTTCTCGTAGTCGCCGGACATGCCCATCGAGCGGCGATCGAGACCGGCATCGTCGGCAAGCGCGGTCAAAAGCTCGAAATGCGGTGCAGGGTCCTCACCCGCCGGGGGGATGCACATCAGCCCCTCGATGGCGAGGCCGAGGTCCTTGCGGCAGTGTTCGACAAAGGCAATCGCCTCGTCCGGATCGATGCCCGCCTTTTGCGGCTCACGGCCGGTGTTGACCTGTACGTAAAGGCGCGGTGCGCGTCCCTGGCGGGCGATTTCCTTGGCGATCTCGCTTGCGATCTTCTCGCGGTCGACGCTCTCGATGACGTCGAACAACGCCACCGCGTCGCGCGCCTTGTTGGATTGCAGCGGGCCAAGCAGGCGCAGCTCCACATCCGGATACTCGGCCTTCAGCGCCGGCCATTTCTCCTGCGCTTCCTGGACCTTGTTCTCGCCGAAGACACGGCATCCGGCGGCGATCACCGGACGTATCGCATCCGCGTCGAACGTCTTGCTGACGGCGACGAGTGTCACCGGACCGACATCCGCCTCGCGCACTTCCTCGGCCGCCGCGATCTTTCCCAGAACTGCCGTCAGCCGGCCTACCGATTCATCGCTGGTCATCATCCCTACTCGCTCACACATGGTTGCAGGAGCCGGGCCCGGAGCCGGGCACGGCATGGAAGTTTCAAACACCGACCCCGAAGAAGCGCGGAACCAGAAGCGTGATCGTCGGGAAGATCGCGCAGAGCACGACGATCACCACATGGGCGAAGGCGAAGGGCATCGCCTCCCTGACCGCGCTTTCGTAAGGGGCGTTTGCTATTCGCGCGGCGGTCATCAAGGTCAGGCCGACCGGCGGCGTGATGTTTCCAAGATTGAGCGCCAGCAGCATCACCATGCCGGCATGCAAGGGGTCGAAGCCGAGTTCGACCAGCGCCGGCGCCAGCACCGGAACGGCGATGATGATCGCCGGCAGAACGTCGATGAACATGCCGATCACGACGAGCAGGGCCGCCACTGCCAGGATCTGCGCGATCGGGTTGTCGCTCATCGTGGCGATCGTCTCGGCCGCGTGGCGCGCGATGCCGGAGCGGGTGACGAACCAGCCGAGCACATTCGAGGCGCCGAGCAACAGGAACACGACGCCGCTGAAGCTGACGGTGGAGACGAGCGATTCCCACATGTCGTTCCGGCTCAGCCGCTTGTAGGCGAACCCGCCAAGGGCCAGCGCGTAGATGCAGGCGATGACCGAGGCCTCCGTCACGGTTGTCAGCCCGCTCAGCACGCCGCCGAGAATGACCAGCGGAATGCCCATCGCGGCCAGCGCGCTGATCCCGGTCGAGATCACCACAGACAGCATCACCCGCTGGTGGCTGGCATATCCGCGCCGCCAGGAAATGATGCCGCTGACGATCAGCATGGCGAGGCCCATCATCAGGCCCGGCACGATGCCGGCGGCGAAGAGGCCGAGTATCGAGATGTCGCGCAGGGTCGCGGCATAGGCGATCATGATGATGCTCGGCGGGATGATCGGCCCGACAATGGCCGAGCACGCGGTCACCGCCGCGCAATAGGAGGCGCTGTAGCCCTCGCGGCGCATGGAGGGGATCAGCGTCTTGCCGATTGCTGCCGTCTCCGTCACCGCCGCGCCGGTCAGGCCGGCGAACAGCAGGCAGGTCGTCACGTTGACATGCGACAGCGCTCCCGGCACGCGGCCAAAGAGCGAGGTGGCAAAGGCGATCAGCCGTTCGGTCAGGCCGGCGCGGTTCATGATCTCGGCGGTGATGATGAAATACGGCACCGCAATCAGCACATAGCCCGAGACGCCGGCATAGAACCGGTCCGCCAGAATACCCAGGAAGTCGACACCGCCGATGGAGAACGCGCCGACCATTCCGGCCGCCGTCAGCACCAAGCCGAGCGGCAGGCCGATGAACATCAGCACGACGAATGCAATGGAGGCGCTCATTTCACCAACTCGAGCATCTTGCGCGGCGCGCGCCCCGGCACATGCGTCGGCCCGCCTCCGCCGTCATTGACGGCATGGAGATTGCCGGCCGGTCCGTCGCCGAACTCCTGCATGACACCGGCAACTGCCGGCTCACGCCCGTCCGCGGTTTCGCCGGCCACATCGGATGTCTCCCCGTCCGGCAACATGTCGGCGCTCAGCACGCCGCGCTCCTCCAGCAGGGCCATCCCGTCGACCAGATGAAGGCAGAGGATGAGGCCCGCGACAGGCACGGCCGCCGCCGTCCAGTGGTGCGAGACCTGCAAGCTGCTGGAAATGATGTAGAGATTGGTCGCGTCCCGGAAAAACGTGATGCCGTACCAGACCAGCGCAAGCCCGAAGATCGCGATGGCCGCCAGGTTGATGCCTTGCGCCAGCCGTGCGGCCCATCGCGGCAGCAACCGGGCGACGGCGCCGATCGCGATGTGCTCGCCATACTTGAAGGCGACGGTGATGCTCAGCATTCCGAGCCAGGGCAGGAACAGGCGAAACAGGGACGGCCGGGTGTTGGCATAGGCAAAGGCCAGCGGACCGCTGTCGAAGAGCGAGGCCTGGCCGATGCGGGAAAGCAGCGCGAGCAGCAATTCCAGCACGATGCCGGCAGCCGAGATGGCCAGCATCAGGGCAAGGATCACGGCGCAGACCGCAATGGTCGCCTGGTTGACCCCGTCGCTTATCCGGCGCAAGCCGAACAGCAGGCGCACGGATCCGTTCGTGGAAGACACGCTCATGCCCTGCTCCCGGGTTGGGTCCATCGATTGCCGGGGCGGGACGATCCCGCCCGCGCCGAGACCACGCGTTGCCGCGGGCCCTGGACGGACGGGACCGGCGGATCTGGCGCCGCCGCCCGTCCGACATGCCTGGCCGTTCAGTCGAGATAGTTCTCGACGACCGACCGGTTCAGTTCGTCGCTGATCCGCGTCACTTCGGCGCGCAACTCGTCATAGAGCACCGCCTTCTCGCCGAACTCCTCGACCAGCCATTCGCGATAGACCGGTTGCGCGATCTCCCGCATCCGCGCCTTCTCGTCATCCGACAGGATGTGGCATTCCTCGAACTTCTTGCAGGAGTTCACCCAGCCGATGACCGTGATCTGCGCGGCAATGCCATGCGCCATGGCGACGGCCTCGCGGGCCGAGGTCATGATGATCCTCTGGTAGTCCTCGGGCAGTTCCGAGAACCACGCCTCGCTGACGCTCCAGGTGATGGTGTTGTAGACATGGCCGCTCCAGGTCGTGAAATTGGTCACGTCGTAGAGCTTGAAGATGTCGTTGACGCCCGGGGCATGGAAATGCCCGTCGACGAGCCCTGTCGCCAGGCCGGTCTGCAACTCGCCCCATGGCAGGGGCGTGGGCGAGGCGCCGAGCGCCTTCATGATCGTCATGTGCGCCTGGTTCTCCTCGACCCGGATTCGCAGGCCCTTGAGGTCCTCGACGGTGCGGATCAGGCGCTTGTTGTTGGCGAAGGCGACAAAGCCGCCGCCATCGTCGAGCGTGCCGAGATAGCGCAGGCCGCTCTCCTCGACCATCGGCTTCATGAACTTCGCGAACCAGGGGCTGTCGAAGAAGGCCCAGGCCGTGCGGTAGTCGGGAAACAGGAAGGGAGACGTGATCATCTCGTAGTTGCGATAGAACGACGCCTGGGTGCCGGAACCGAGCATCACCGACTGGATGGTCTTGCCGGCGCGTGTCTGCTGCGCAGCCTCGACTTCGCCGCCGAGCGCGCCGTTGCCGAAGACCTGGACGTCGATGTCGCCGTTGGTGGCGCTTTCCACCAGCTGCTCGAAATGTTTCAGGGCCGGCGCGGTCTCGTTGTTGGTGAGATCGTCGGGATAGAGATGCGCGATCGTCATCGTGTAGCTGGCCGCCATGGCCTGCGGCGCTGCAGCCAGGGCAAGCCCCGCGAACAGCGCTCCCGCGATCATCGAGCCGACGCCCCTCAGGCGTACCGCGCCGCCCGAGCGGCTCCGCCGGGTCGCAAGCTCCGGCCGGCGCCCGTTACTTTTGAAAAGACAACAACAAGAACACTCTCCAGCAGACATAATCCCCTCCTCGCACGGACTTTATTTATCTTGATTATGGCGAGGAGGATATTGAGCAACGAAATGACGGTCTAATTCTATTTTTCTATTTCTGACTATGACCAGATCAACTTGAATGCTGGAGGCACAAGCACGTTCGACCGGGGCCCGCGAAGGCCCCGGTCGACCGGATCACAGACCCGGCACCTCTTGCAATGCGAACCCGCGGGAGCGCCCGGCTCAGCCGGTGACGGCCCCCTTGCTCGCCGGCGTGGCGAGCTGCGCGAACTTCCCGAGCACCCCGGTCCGGTAGCGGGGCTCCGGCTGCCGCCAGTTCTTCCGCCGCCGCTCCAGTTCGGCATCGTCGACCTCGAGCTGCAGCAGTTGGCGGGAGGCATCGATGGTGATCGTGTCTCCCTCCTCCACCAGCGCGATCGTTCCGCCTTCATAGGCTTCCGGCGTGACGTGGCCGACAAGCATCCCCCAGGAACCGCCCGAGAAGCGGCCATCGGTGATCAGCCCGACGTCGGCGCCCAGCCCCCGGCCGATGATGGCCGATGTCGGCGCCAGCATCTCCGGCATGCCCGGTCCGCCCTTGGGGCCGAGATAGCGAAGCACCAGCACGTCGCCCTTGCGGATGCCGTCCGACAGGATCGCATCCATGGCGCTCTGCTCGTCGTCGAAAACGCGTGCCGGTCCGGTGATCGAGGTCGCCTTCAGGCCGGTGATCTTGGCAACGGCCCCCTCCTCGGCAAGGTTGCCGCGCAGGATGGCCAGATGGCCCTGCTTGTAGAGTGCCTCGTCGATCGGGCGAATGACGTCCTGATCGGCCGGCGGCGCGTCCGGCACATGCTCCAGCTCCTCCGCCAGGGTGCGCCCCGTGATGGTGATGCAATCGCCATGCAGCAGCCCCGCGTTGAGCAGGATCTTCAGCACCTGCGGGATGCCCCCCGCCTTGTGCAGGTCGACCGCCATGTACTTGCCGGACGGCTTGAGATCGCAGATCACGGGAATCTTGAGACGGATCCGCTCGAAATCGTCCAGCGTCCATTCGACGCCGGCCGCGTGACAGATCGCCAGGTAATGCAGCACCGCGTTGGTCGACCCGCCCGTCGCCATCACCAGCGCGATGGCGTTCTCGACGCTCTTGCGGGTGACGATGTCGCGCGGCTTGATGCCCTTCTTCACGGCCTCGACGAGGACGCGGGCGGACTCTGCCGTGGAATCGAACTTCTCCTGGTCGATATTGGCCATGGTCGAGGAGTAGAGCAGCGCCATGCCGAGCGCCTCGAAGGACGAGCTCATCGTGTTGGCGGTGTACATGCCCCCGCAAGCGCCGGTCGTCGGACAGGCGTTGCGCTCGATGCCCTCGAAATCCTCCTCGCTCATCCGGCCGGCCTTGATCGCACCGACGGCCTCGAAGGCGGAGATGACGGAAAGGTCCTGCCCCTTCCATTTGCCGGGCTTGATCGTGCCGCCATAGACATAGATGGCAGGCACGTTGGCCCGCACGATGCCGATCATGCCGCCGGGCTTGTTCTTGTCGCAGCCGCCGAGCACCAGGACCCCGTCCATCCACTGGCCCTGGACCGTCATCTCGACGCAGTCGGCAATGACCTCGCGCGAGATCAGCGAGTATTTCATGCCTTCCGTGCCCATCGCCATGCCGTCGGAAATCGTCGGCACGCCGAACAGCTGCGGATTGGCGCCCGCCTCCTTGATCGCCTTGACGGCAATATCGGCCAACGGCTGAAGGCCGGCATTGCAGGGCGTGATGGTCGAGTGCCCGTTGGCAACGCCGATCATCGGGTTGTCGAAATCTTCCTTGGTATAGCCGAGACCATAGAACATGGCCCTGTTCGGCGAACGCTCGATCCCTTGTGATATCGTCTTCGAACGCTCGTTGTATGCCACCCGCAATCCTCCCTCAGGCAATGCATGGCGCCGGGCCGCCCGTTTTCCCGATCCGTCCTGCGTCCCGGCCCGGCAGCGTTGGCGAAGAGCTCCTCGAACCGGTCCCTGCCGGGTCGTTCAAACGGAACGTGCTCGTTGCTGTAAAGGCTTATGCAGACGGCATTTTCGGCGAAGTTAGCGCCTCGCTATTCATTTCAGAAATATATTTGTCATATTCTTTTGAGTGATTTTACATATCAATCGCCATTCCGGAAAGCCGGGTGCCGGGCCGGCCAAATGCCGGTCCGGCGCCCTCAACGCGTTTCGGCGCGCCTCAGCCGCCCCCGGGAAGCCCCTGGCCGTTGAAGCCGGACGTCGCCTGATTGATGGCAACGGCGGCCGGCGCGGAGACGCCGCCCAGTCCGGGAAGCACCCCGGCAAGGTCCGGTCCGCCATCGCCCGCGTCACGCCCCTGGTCGCTCGCGTTCCTGGCGATCTCGACCAGCCGCAACACGGTTGGCGAGGGATCGTCGCGGCGCCAGACAAGGCCGGTCTCGATCACCGGCGGCTTGCCCTCCAGCCCGACATAGCGGACCCCGACACGGCCGAGCCGGCGCAGGGAGCCGGGCACCAGCGCGATTCCCATCCCCGCCGAGACGAGACTGATGATGGTCTGCATCTGGATCGCCTCCTGCCCGATCGTCGGCTGAAGGCCGTTGGCGACGAAATAGGTCGTGATGACGTCGTGGAAGGCGGGGGCGGAGCGCCGCGGGAAGAGCACCAGGGGCTCGTCCGCGACATCCTGGATTCGCAGCCGCCCTTCGGACACGTCGACACGGCCCGAGCGGACCCAGTCCTCGGGCACGGCCGCCATCAGCGGCTCGTGCAGCAGCGGCAGGTAGTCGAGCGAGGAATGCAGGGTCTGATGCAACGGAATGATCAGGCCGGCATTGATGTCGCCCTGCATCAGGGCATCGATCTGCAGGTCGCTGGTCATTTCCTTCAGCGACACCTTCACCTCCGGATAGGTGGCCCCGTAGTGGCTGATCAGTTCCGGCAGCAGATTGTAATCCGCCGTGGTGACAAAACCGAGCTTGAGGGAGCCGATCTCTCCCCGCGCGAGCTGACGCGCCAGCGCGGGCAAAGCCTCGACCTCCTCCAGCAGCTTGCTGACATGGGAGAGCAGGTGCTCGCCAACCGGTGTCAGGGCGACATTGCGCTTCGTCCGCTTGAAAAGCGTGACGGACAACTCCTCCTCGAGCGCAAGGATCGCCTGGCTGAGCGGCGGTTGCGTCATGCAGAGCCGCTCGGCGGCCCGGCCGAAATGCAACTCCTCTGCAACCGTTACGAAGAACTTCAACCTCCTGAGATTCATTGCTTGCCTTCTTCTCCCTCGGAATTGGTACTTGAACGCCGCCGTAAAAATTCACTCCCAAACCTTTATATGGCAAAAATATATATTTCTCGACACGCACGGAAAGTTGTATCTTGGTTGTAATTAAAATTAGTTTCTCGTACTAGGCGTGCCTATAATACTGAGAATAGGATTTTGTCACGCTCAAGGCGGGGGTCAGGAAGGCTACATCATACGTATTTCGTCTTTCTTGGTCTATATATGCATATTTCATAAACATTTAAGAATATCGAATGCGCATGTAATAAAATATACGATGAATCGCCTTTGGCGAAAGAAACGAAAACAAAATGACGGGAGGAAGGAAAGAAACGATCAGAGCTTTCCCTTCGTAAGAAAACGCAACCTGAAGTCGCATTGCAGCGCCCGATAACGGGCCCCTCCCGTACGGGCGGTCGGCATACGGCGAGGGTTGGCGCACACGCCGAGGATCCCCGCCGGGCGGGGCAGGCAAGAGGAGCAGACATGGATTTCAGCTTCACCCCGGAACAGGAAGCCTTCAAGGAAAAGGTGGTCCGTTTCGCCCGCGACGAACTCAACGAAGGCGACCTCACCCAGCGCGACCGGGATTGCGTCCTGTCGCGTGACCTGTGGAAGAAGATCGCCTCCTTCGGCATTCTCGGCCTGCCCTTCGAGAAAGCCTATGGGGGCAGCGAGCAGGACATCATCACCACGGTGCTGGCGATGGAGGCGCTCGGCTACGGCTGCCGCGACAACGGCCTGCTGTTCAGCATGAACGGCCAGATGTGGACCGTTCAGATGCCCATCGCCCAGTTCGGATCGCCCGAGCAGAAGGAAAAATACCTGAAGGGCCTGATTTCCGGCGAGTTGATCGGTGCCCACGGGATCACCGAGGCGGAGGCCGGCTCGGACGTGATGAGCCTGGGCACCACCGCAACCCGCGACGGCGACCACTACGTTCTCAACGGCGCAAAGGTCTTCTGCACCAACGGCCCCGTCGCCGATGTCTTCGTCATCTTCGGGACCGTCGACAAGAGCGCCGGCTCGCTTGGCCTCACCGGTTTCATTGTCGACCGCGACACGCCGGGCCTGGAGATCAGCCCGAATCGTCAGAAGATGGGCCTGCGCACCTCGCCCATGGCCTGGCTGACGCTCAAGGACTGCCGCGTTCCGGTCAGCGCCAGAATCGGCAAGGAGGGCCAGGGCGGACGCATCTTCAACAACTCGATGGAGTGGGAACGCAGTTCCATCCTGGCCAATCTTGTCGGCGCCATGGAGCACCAGGTGGAGCAGTGCGTCCAGCACGCCAACAAGCGCACCCAGTTCCGCAAGCCGATCGGCAAGTTCCAGTCCGTCTCCAACCGCATCGTCGACATGAAGCTGCGGCACGAGACGTCGCGCCTGCTTCTCTACAAGGTCGCATGGCTGAAAAAGACCAAGGGAAGCTGCGCGATGGAGGCGGCACTCGCCAAGCTCTATCTCAGCGAGGCCTGGGTGGCGTCGTGCCAGAACTCCGTCGTCATCCATGGCGGCTACGGCTACATGCAGGACTACGAGGTCGAGCGGGATTTCCGCGATGCGGTCGGCAGCCTGCTTTATTCCGGCACGTCCGACATCCAGCGCACCATCGCGGCCCGGGCCCTGGGTCTGTAGCGCTCCGCAGTTTCGGCGTCCCGGAACGAGGCTGTTCGGGAGACAGACACTTCAGCACCGACACCGCCAGACCGGTGTGATTGCGTGACGGGCCCGCAAAGCCCGTCACGCACCTGTATAAATTACGTATACATCTCAAATCCCAATATATTTCTCGATACTTATTTACACATACACACGATATTGACTGAAGATAATTTGCAAATATTCTTTCACAAGCGCGATGAACCGAATTTCGATCTAAAAATATCAAGAACATTGAAAAGAAATTCGGGCTTCGAATGAGGCGCTGATCGCATCGGCCGCAACTGTCGAAAGACCAGCCGATGCTGCGAGATCCGGAGGGATCGCCCGCGAGGCGATGCCAGGCGACCGGAAAACCGAGGAGGAAATGGCGATGACCGCACAGGCAACCAAGCTCGACGATGTCAACAAGACCCTGCTGGACTACCTGCTGGAGAACTCCGGCGTGACCATTTCCGGGAGCATCGATCCGGAGGAAAACCTGCTCGACAGCGGCATTCTCGATTCACTCGGCATCGCCGAGATCACCGAATATGTCGAGAAGGAATTCGGCATCGTCATCGACGAGGACGAGATCACCTCGCAAAACTACAAGACGCTCAATGCCTTGACCAACTTCTGTCACAGCAAGATCACCGCCGCCGCGGCCTGAGGGCTTTGCCCGCACGCAACGGCGCCAAACGGATGGCGATATCATGACAAGCACAGTCAAGGCGGACCTCATCCTGGTCCATGCCCCGGCGATCTTCGATTTCCGCAATCGCGACGATTTCGCGCTCGGCTGGTACGCAAGCCAGGAGAGCAGCAACGTCACCCCGATCTTCGAGATGCACCCGCTCGGCTTCCTGTCGATCAAGAGCTTCATGGCCGAGCGCGGGCTCGACGTGAAGATCGTCAATCTCGCCTCGCTGATGCTCAAGCACCCGACGCTCGACGTCGAGAAGCTGCTCGAGCATCTCGACGCGCCCGCCTTCGGCATCGACCTGCACTGGTTGCCCCATTGCCAGGGCTCGGTCGAGGTCGCCGGCCTTCTGAAGAAGGTGCATCCCGACAGTTTCGTCGTCTTCGGTGGCATCGTCTCCACCTATTACGCGCGCGAGATGATGCAGTATCCGCAGATCGACGGCGTCATCCGCGGCTACGACACGCTGGAGCCCTTCGCCAATCTCGTCAGCCAGATCAAGCGCGGCGTGCGCGGCCGCTACGACGTGGAGAACCTCGTCTACAAGGACAAGGGCGAGATGGTCGACAACGGCCATTCCTACACGCCGGAGGTCCTCAACGACGTCGCCATCGACTGGTCGAAGATGTTCCCCAAGACCGACAGCCTGCTCAACATGCCCAACCTGATGGTGCTGCCGAATACCGGCTGCCAGCAGAGCTGCGGCTGGTGCTCGGGGTCGCGCTGGGCCTACCAGCGGATGATGAATGTCGAGAAGAAGACCGTCTTCCACCGGCGCTCCGAACAGCTCGAGCGGGAGATCATGACCTTCCCGAAGACGGAATCGCCCTTGAGCGTCTACACGTTGCAGGCCTATTCGGAATCCTCCCCCCGCCTGCTCTCCTATCTGCGCGCGGTGTCCGAAAGCGGCGTCGTCAACTCGGTCTCCTTCGAGCAGTTCCGCCTGACCAAGCCGTCCGTCCTCAGGCAGATGGTGGCGGCGGCGCCCAATCTCGACATCTACATCAACCTCTCCCCGCAATCGCATGACGTGGAGATCAGCCGCCTGACGGGCCGGGGAACCTATACCAACGAGGAGATGGAGGCCTGGATCGCCGAAGCGCTCGATATCGGCATCAAGGGCTTCTACCTCTGGTACACGATCGGCATGCCGCACCAGACCCATGCCTCGGTCATGGAGACGGTCGCCTATTCCCGCCGGCTGATGGAGCGCTTCCCGGACGACAAGGTGGTGCCGACGATCTTCGGCATGGTTCCCTTCCTCGATCCCGGCTGCCAGTGGTTCGAGCAGCCGGCCGAGCATGGCTACACCGTGTTCCATCGCGACCTGGAATCGCATCGCAAATCGCTCACCCAGCCGCGCTGGCGCGACGCGATGAACTACGAGACCAAGTGGATGAAGCGCGACGAGTTCCTGCCCTCGATGTACGAGGCGATGCAGGTGATGGCCAATGACAAGGCGGATTTCGGACGCATCACCAAGCGCTCGATCAAGATCGTCAACGACCGCATCGATCACCTGCGTCACCTGACCGGGTCCATCGACCGGGAAATGGAGGCGACCGGCCGGCTCTCCTCGTCGCTGCGCAGCGAGCTTGCCGCCCACAACAACGAGATCCTCTCCTACGCGGCGGATGTCGCGCTGGTGAAGAAGCCGTTGTCCGGGCGCTGGTACGACGACCACACCGTGCCGCAGGACATCATCGACGCCTGCACCAGCAAGGCCCAGGCCGCCTGAGCGGCCGGCCCGCGGCACAGCTCCAGGCCCGGCGGCGCGCTTGCGCCGTTCATGACCGGCGGCGGCAATCCGCCGCCGGGGCTGCCGGGCCGCGCCCTCCCTTCTCATCCAAGGACGGACAACGACCATGCAAGCTGCCGGAACCACCCGTAACGACAGTGTCGGAATTCTCGCCGCCGCCCGCTACCTGCCGGAGCGAAGGCAGGAGCTTGGCGAAATCCTCGCCCGCGAGGGCCTGCAGGACAGCGCCGAGGCCGCGTCGGGCATCGGTGTCACGGGCGTCCATGTCTTCGAGGGTGAAAGCCCGACGGACATGGCCGTCTCGGTTTCCCGCCTGGTGCTCGAGGACGCCGGGCTGACGCCGCTCGACCTTGATGCGATCATCGACTTCTCGGTCATGCCGCAGCGCTATGTCGAGCCGGCCTGGTCGATGAGCAACGAACTGCAGGCCAAGCTTGGCGCCAAGAAGGCCTTCACGCTGGGCTATAGCGGCGGGGGTTGCGCCAACCTTCATGCCGGGCTGAAATTCGCCCGCGCGCTGATCCGTGCCAATGCCGACGTCGACCGGGTGCTGCTCGTGGCCGCCGACCAGGCGATCGCCGGCAACCGGGTGATTGCCGCCGGCGGGCCGGTGACCGTGCTCGGCGACGGCGCCAGTGCGGTGATCGTCGCCCGCGGCGAAGGCAAGGCAACGATCGTCGGCACGGCCCTGCGCTCGAACGGGCACATGCACGACGTCCTCAACATTCCCGGCGGCGGCATGGCCCACCCGACCCGGCTCGACCTCTACCGCCTGACGCTGGATGCGGACAAGCTTGCCTCCGTCGACCGGATGGGGGAGTTGCGCGGCCTCGTCGACAAGCTGCTCGGGCGGCACGGGCTCGCGGGTTCCGACATCGGCCGCTTCGTCACCTCCAACATCTCGCTGGAGGACACGCGGCGCTTCGGAGAGACGATGAATGCCAACGGCCGGCTCGCCAGCAACGGCTTTGCCGCGCATGGCCACCTGCATTCCTCCGATCTCGTTTTCAACATGCTTGAACTGATGGCGGGCGACGTGCCGGCCGACACCCATGTCGTGATGGCAAGCCACGGTCTCGGCTTCCTCTACGGCGCCACCCTGCTCAAGTTCTGACGAGGGAGTTTTCCATGGATCACGTCGGCATACTGTCGGAAGCCTTCTACCTCCCGCCGGACAAGAAGCTGGTCGAGGATGTCTTCCGCGACGAGGACGTCCCCTTCGGCACGCTGTCCAAGCATATCGATTTCCAGCGCGACATCGGCATCCACGACATCCACGTCACCGACGAACTGCCATCGGTGCTGGCGATCGAGGCGGCGACGCGCGCCCTCGATCAGGCCGGGGTCAAGCCGGAAGATGTCGACCTTGTCGTCGACTTCACCTCGATCCCGGAAGACTATGTCGGCCCGACCTGGTCTGCCGCCGGCCTGGTGCAGGAGCGGCTCGGGCTCGTCAACGCCTTCGCCACGGCGGTCAATACCGGTGGCTGCGCCAGCTATCATCTGGCGCTGAAGACCGTCATGTCGCTGATGCTGTCCGACGACGATGTGGAGACGGCGCTGCTGTTCGCCGGCGACCGCACGCCGGAGCTGAACAAGACCTATTATCCGATCACGGTGGCAAGCGACGGCGGCAGCGCCATCGTGCTGCGCAAGAATGCGACCCGCGCCCGCATCCTGGGCGTCGAGACGATCTCCATCGGCCGGTTGCACGATGTCTGGTATGTGCCGGGGCTGCAGAACCGTCAGCCGAACGAGGAGGTCACCGAAAAGCTGCTGCACATGTACGCCAAGATGGACAAGTTCAACGAGGGCGTCATCCCGATCAACTTCCGCATGTTCGGCAAGGTGATGAAGCAGCTCCTCGACAAGCTCGACATGAGCTTCGACGATGTCGACTATTACATCTACCCGACCTTCTCGACCTGGGATCAGGCCTATTTCATGAAGAAGTTCGACCTGAACCCCGACAAGGTCTACACGAAGGCGCTGAAGCATCGTGGTCATGTCCAGGAAAGCGACATGGTGATCAACTATGCCGAGGCCGTCGAGCAGGACCTGATCCGTCCCGGCGACAAGGTCATGGTCGTCTCCAACGGGGCGGGCTTCGCCTGGTCGGCAGCCCTCATCCAGCATTGACCGCCGTTTCACACACCCTGCCCGGCCGGAGTTCTCCGGCCGGCGAGCCGACTGTCCTCGTCCGGCGGCAGGGCCTTGCCGGGCGGATCACGCTGAACCGGCCGCGCGCCCTCAACACGCTTGACGAACCCATGCTGGGAGCGATCGAGACGGCGCTTGCCGACTGGCGCCACGACCCCGGCGTGCGGCTCGTCATCCTCGATGCGGCGGGCACCCGCGCCTTCTGCGCCGGAGGCGACATCGCCGCCGTGCACGGACGCGTCCTCTCCGGCGACAGTGCCGGCGCGCGGTCCCATTGCGCCCGCGAATATGCCCTCGACGCGGTGATCGCCGGCTATCCCAAGCCCGTTGTCGTCTTGATGGACGGCGTCACCATGGGCGGCGGCATCGGCCTTGCCTCGCATGCCAGTCATCCGGTCGTCACCGAGCGCAGCACGGTGGCCATGCCCGAGTGTGTTATCGGCTGGATCCCGGATTCCGGTGCCAGCCTGCTGCTCGCGCGCATGCCCGGGCATCTTGGCGACTGGCTCGCGCTCACCGGGGAGAAAATCGGCGCGCATGACGCGATCTCCCTCGGTCTTGCCCGCCATCTCGTCGCCTCCCGGGATCTGGAAACACTTGTCGAACGTCTCTGCCAGGACGGCGAGACAGCAGCCCTGTCAGATATGGAGGAGACGCCCGCCCCCGGCTCTCTCCTGTCCTCGCAGGCCCGTGTCGACGCGGTGTTCGCAAGTGTCGGCGTCCCGGCCGCCCTTTCCCGGCTGGACGGCATCCGCGACGGCGGCGATGCCGACCCGGACGCTGCCTGGGCATCGCGTACCGCCGCAGCCATCCGCAAGGCATCGCCTCTGTCGCTGGCATTGGCTCTGGCGGCAATCGGGAAGGCTCGTGCGCAGGGAACGCTTGAGGCAGCCCTTGCGTGCGAACTCTCGATTGTCAGTCGGCTGCTGAGCCATGAGGATTTCGCCGAGGGCATTCGTGCCGCGATGATCGACCGGGACCGCAAGCCGGTCTGGCATCACGCGCACGACCATGTTTTCAAGGCTGAAGAGCTTGCAGGGTTCCTCGACAGCTCTCGTTGAAAGGTCAGTCGCAAAGGCACCTGAATGCCCGGAAATTATATATTTCACGCTCTTCTGGGCTGGCTTTAGATTTCCCGTGTAAGACGCAGAAATACCAAAAACGATGTGGGGTTGCGGGGCGCCGGGCTGGCGCTTTCGTTGTCGTGCAGACGGCATCACACCGCACCTTCCGTCTTGCCAACCGTTTCACGGCATTTCGCCGTCGGTATCGCCGTCCGAGGGGCTGGCGGTCTCGAAAACGCATTCGGGAAACAGACAATGACCTCAGTCCAATCGACTACCGGCTCTTCGCTGATGGACAACTGGCCGACGCTGCTGGTCGCGGCGCTCGGCTCCTTTCTCGTCATTCTCGACGTGACCGTCGTTGCCATCGCGCTGCCGTCCATCGAGCGTGAGCTCAAGGCGAGCTTCGCGGAACTGCAGTGGATCATCAACGCCTACAACATCGCCTATACGTCGGTGCTTATCGCCGTCGGCGCCATCGCCGACTGGTTCGGAAGACGGCGGGTGATGGTCATCGGCCTGACCCTTTTCGGCATCACGTCGCTGATGGTCGGCCTTGCCGAGACGCCGCTGGCGCTGATCGGCGGCCGCGTCGCGCAGGGTCTCTCCGCCTCGGCGATGCTGATCCTCGGCGTGGCGCTGATTTCCAACGCCTTCCAGGGTGCTCAGCGCGCCCAGGCCTTCGCCATCTGGGGCGTCTCGATCGGTTGCGGCGCCGCCTTCGGCCCGATGGTCGGCGGCGTCCTCGTCGATCTCCTGAGCTGGCGCTGGATCTTCCTGCTGAACGTGCCGATCGTGCTGACGCTCATCGCGCTGTGCTACTGGCGGGTGGAGGAGTCCTCGGACGAGAATGCCGGCGGCCTTGACTGGCCGGGAATCCTGTCCTTCACCGGCGCGCTCGCCTGCCTGTCCTATGCGGTCATCGAAGGCGGCGAGAAGGGCTGGGCCAGCAACACGATCGTCGGTGCCATTGCCGGAGCGGCCGTGCTCTTCCTCGCCTTCGTGTGGATCGAGACGACCGTCAAGAAGCCGGCCTTCGACCTGCGACTGTTCCGCATCCCGACCTTCACCGGCATCCAGCTCATTTGCGTGCTGAACAGCATCACCTTCTGGGTCATGCTGGTCTACCTGCCGATCTATTTCCAGGTCGTGCACGGCATGTCGGCGTCTTCGGCCGGCCTGATGCTGATGCCGATGACGGTACCGCTTCTGCTGTTCGCACCGCTTGGCGCCAAGCTCGCCTCGCCGGACAGGCTCGGCGTGCGCGGACTGATCGCCTTCGGTTGCGGCCTTGTGGCTCTCGGCTTCCTGTGGCTGGCCATCGCACCGCCGTCGGAAGTGATCATGTGGGGCGTTGCCTTCCTGCTGCTGGGGCTTGGCACCGGTCTGATCAACGGCGAGTTGTCGAACGTGGCGACCGCCGTCGTTCCCCCGGAGCGGGCCGGCGTCGCGTCCGGCGTCAACATCACCTTCCGGCACGGGTCCTTCACCCTGTCGATCTCGGTGTTCGGTGCCATCCTGCTGTCCAGCATCACGCTGCAGCTTGGCGGCGATGCGAGCCTTGCCTCCGTCCTCGGCGACGGGCTCACCAACACGGCGAACCTCATCGCTCGCGGCGACTTCGCCGGTGCGGTCTCCAGCGCGCCGCTCGAGATCCAGCCGGCCATCACCGAGTTCGGGCAGGCAAGCTTCGCCAACGCCTTCTCGGTGCTCTTGTGGATCGTCGCCATCCTGTCGATCATCGCGATCGTCATTTCCGGGCTGATGATCCGCCGTCGCGACCTGATGGCCGGGCCGGAGGCCCAGGCTGCCGCAGCCGGCGAATAAGAGCACACCGCAACCAACATCGCCCGCCGCGCCGGTCTTGCCCGGCGCACCGTTCTTTTATCCCGGATCCCGGGCCCCAGCGAGCGACCGGAATGCAGAAGGCGCGCCATCGGAACCGATGGCGCACCTTCTGCATTTTTCAGATCGGCCGTTGAAGGCCTGGATCGCCGGGGAAGGCCAGGAAGCCTCCCCGTTTCGGGATCAGCTCCAGTAGGACAGCGGCTCGTCGTCGCCGCGATATCCGACGAAACACGACATGGTCACCCGCTGCGCGCCCACGCCGGGCGATACGCAATGGATGAGCTGCGAGTTGAACAGCACCAGATCGCCGTTCTGCGGCCGGATTACCGTTCTCGGCTCGCCGAGTTCGCTGCGGTCCACACCGTCGCTCGTCTCCTGGATCTTGTCCTGTTCGGGCGTCGGCTCGCTCAGCCAGAGTTCCAGGTCGCCGCCGGACGGCGGCATGTCGAGATAGACATTGACCGCCAGTTGCCCGCTCAGGCCCGACTGGCCGTCGACCAGCATGCGGGCCAGCCTGTCATTGTGCGGCAGCATCGTCGCCCCGGGCTCGATCACCCGGCAGGTGCCGACGAAGCTTTTCTGTCCGTCGATGGTCTGGATGGTGGCGCCGGCCGGCCACACTTCCTCCAGCAGCAGGCGGAAGTGATCGAGGGGCGTCATGCGCGGGTAGACCAGGTCTCGGATGCCCCAGATCGAACGGACCGCCTCGCTGTGGTAGCGGCTGGCATTGTCCGCGTCCTTGCCGACATCGACATAGCCCATGCCAAGGCGCTTCAGCGCGTTCTGGACCTTGTAGGCCTCCAGGTCGGAATGTCCCGCGATCCGCCGGGAGAATTCCGCCGACAGGTCGGCGGGATAGAAACCGGGCACGTGGATCGCGTCGATGTTTTTCGCGACGAGTTTGCGAATGCTGTCCGCCGTCAG
This sequence comes from Stappia sp., assembly GCF_048261845.1. GTDB lineage: Bacteria > Pseudomonadota > Alphaproteobacteria > Rhizobiales > Stappiaceae > Stappia. Next base: position 28,891 of record NZ_JBLXFR010000017.1, read on the forward strand.
TTCCTTCGAAATCTCCACCGCCTTGAGCATGGATTCTTCCTCCAGATGTATCGTTATTAATAACCAGGATGATTTTACGCGAGAGAATCCGCGAAAAACCTCGTCTCCAAGTATCCCAGAGGAGGTTTCTTGCAACAAATACGGAATTCATATCTTGTGCGAACTTGCGGCCCGGCCTGCGACCGCCCGGAGGCGGTCGCAACGTTCAGTCCGCGCGCGGGCCGACAAAATAGGTCGCGATGTGACCAAGCGCGCGGCGCATCGCCGATGACGACGTCCCGTTGCGGATCGCGTCCCGGGAGATCGGGTTTTCCAGCGTGCCGGCATATTCGAACCCCTTGTCGGGGTCGTTGGGATCGAGAAGCTGCCGGTTGTCGCGCAATTGCAGGCGGTTGATGCAGTTTCTCGGGAACTCCCGCGCGAAGACGTCGTGGCGGGCGAATTTTTCCGCGTATTGCGGATGGGCGGCCTGATAGGTGGCAGCGCATTCGGCGACCAGTCCCCAGAACCGTCCTTCCTCGAGAATGCCGCGTTCGTCGAGGATCGCGGCGAGATGGCGGAAATAGCAATCGAAGACATCCGTGAAAATGCCGTCGAGGCGCACCTCGTCGTCGAGCACGACGCAGTTGCGGCGCACCACCGGCGGCAGACCCGCGCCATCGTTGAGGATGCGCATTTCCTCCGCCAAGTCCTTCATGACGATGCGGGTCGGCGCGTCGTTCTCAAGGATCAGGATGACGTTCTCGCCATGCGGCATGAAGATGATGTCATAGGCGTAGTAGCAATGCAGGACGGGCGCGAAATAGGCGCGCAGATAGCGCCTGATCCATTCCTCGGCGCCAAGCCCGGAGCGCCCGATCAGCGCACCGGTCATCGCATCGCCCTGCGGGTCGAGATGCAGCAAGGCGGCCATGGTCATCAGCCGCTCGCCCGGCCGGATGAGGTTGACCGGGCTCTCGCGCCACAGCGCCGCCAGAACGTCCTTGTAGGGAGAATCCGCCGAAAGGCCTTCCTCGTAATAGGGATTGCGGTAGCTGATCGTGGCGACTTCGCAGATCAGGCAGAACCCGTTCTTCTGCAGGTAGCTGTCGCGCGCCAGCAGGTTGCGCAGCCACTCGTTGATTTCCGGCGTGGTGCGCATGTCCTCCGGCGACAGCCCGCGCTGCAGCATGAAGCCCATGTTGAGGATCGACAGCGCCATCTTCACGTAGCGCTTCGACGGGGATGTCGCGTTGAAGAACGTACGGATCGACTGCTGCGGCTGGTAGAGATCCTCCGACAGGCCGAGATAGACGATGTTGCCGCGGGCGATTTCCGCAGCAAAGCTCATCGATATCCGGTTGAACCACTGCCAGGGATGCACCGGCATGAACAGGTAGTCGTCCGGATCATGCCCCGCGCCGGCGAGCTGCTTGCGGTATCCGGAAACGACCTGTTCGCCGAGTTCCTCCGCCATCAACCGGTCGTGGTCGAGGCCGGCCATGCCCACGAAACGCGCGTGTTCCCGCGAAACCGCGACCCACACGATGGAGAGCGGGCCGGCCGCCTCGGGCGCGTAGAGCGGATAGTCGGCGGTGTTGAAGCCGAGCCGTCCGTTGTTGGCGACGAAGGAGGGATGCCCTTCCGTCATGCCGGTCTCGATGGCCTGGAAATCGGCGACGGCAAGATCGGACGCCCGATGCGGCTTGGTCGCCGCCTTGTAGGCGCTGCCATAGAGGATGCTGCTGATCTCGTCGAGATAGACGGGCATCATCGCGTCGCGGATGCCGAGCGGCTTGCGGAACTCGATGATGAATTTCAGCGCATCGATCGGCGCCGGCTTGCCGTTCACCCGCTTCTCGATCGACGCCGCGTCGACCTGCCAGTGATCGAGACGCAGGCGCCTTGCCAGGAACCTGTACTCGACATGTTCGGAAGGCTGCTCCAGCACATAGCGCGCCTGGTCGCCGGCCGGACCGACCAGACGCGGCAACAGCAGAAGCTCGTGCGAGAACTCGCTGATCGCCTTGCGCACCAGCAACCTGTTCACCCAGGCCCAACGGTCGCCTTCCAGATGCGCGGCGGCGCGCTCCTGCGGGGGCATCACATGCATTGCGGCACTCATGTCGTCCATGCTTGTCCCCTCACCCCCCGGCCGAGGCCGCTTCGTCCGCCGGCGCGACGGGTGCGGAGAAGCGCTGGAACGCCACCCGGCGCTCCACCGGGTAATACTCCTTGCCGAGCACATCCCGGATGATCACCGAATTCCGGTAGCAGGCCTGCCCGAGATCCGGCGGCAGGTAGCTGTCGGCGTGGATTTCCGCGTTCTGCACGAAAATCCCGCGGCCCTCCGTATCGATAGAGCCGTTGCGGGCGACGGCGAAACGCCCCTCCCCGCACCAGTTGATCCGATCGCTGACCGGAGCAAGATAGTCCGGCACCTTGAAGCGGTAGCCGGTTCCCAGGATCAGTGCCTCCGTTTCCATCCGGAAGGAGCGTTCCTCCTCCATCTGGCGAAAGCTCATCTGGAACAGCCCTGTCGCGGGATCGTGGGTGCAGGCCTCGATTTCCGTGTTCGACATCAGTGTCATGTCGACATCGCCATACAGCTGCTTGCGGTAGCGCAGGTCATAGATGTCGTTGATCAGCGAGGGATTGATGCCCTGGAAGATCGCCTGCATGGCGCGCACAAGGTCCTCGCGCTTGGGCCGAGACAGCGAGAAGAAGTATTCCGCATAGTCGGGCGTCGTCATCTGCAGCGTCAGCTTGGTCAGCTCGCGCGGCACCAGGCGGGAAGATCTCGTGATCCAGTTGAGTGTGTAGCCGTGCCGGTCGATGTCGCTCAGGAGGTCGTGATAGACCTCCGCCGCGCTCTGGCCGGAGCCGACGACGGTGATCGATTTCTTCTGCCGGATCTCGTCGCGGTGGCGCATGTAGTCGGCGCTGTGCATCACCTTGTCGCGCACCGCCTCGCAGGCCGCCGGCACGTTCGGCGACATGCCGGATCCCAGCACGATATGCTTCGCCAGCAGCGTCTTGCGCTGGCCCATCTTCGTGTTGAGGCAGGTGACCTTGTAGACGCCCGCCGCCTCGTCATACTCGACCTGCTCCACCTCCCGGTTGAAGACGACATTGTCGAGCCGGCCCGCCGCCCAGCGGTAGTATTGGTTGAACTCGTTGCGCAGCAGGAAGAAGTTCTCTGTGTCGAGCAGGAACGCATAGAAGGCATAGATGCGCCCGGTCTGCTTCAGATAGTTCAGGAAGCTGTATTCGCTGGTCGGATCGGCCAGCGTGACGAGATCGCACAGGAACGGCGTCTGCAGCGTCGCCGTTTCCAGCAGCGTGCCCTCGTGCCAGTTGAACTGGTCCTTGCGTTCCAGGAACAGGCAATCGAGATCGCGGATCGGCTGGGTCAGGCAGGCAAGGCCAAGATTGAACGGACCGATGCCGATGCCGATGATGTCGTGAACCTGGCTGCCGGTCTGGCCGGCACGGCCCCGCCCCTCTTCCGGCCCTTGCACGGACTGCGACATCATCCAGGCTCCTTTCGACGATTGCGGCCCGGCGCGGGCTCGACCAGACCGGTCGGATGCCGGCCGGAGGCGGCCCGGCCCTGCGCACATGCATCAGCCGATCCTCCGCCAAAACCTTATCGAGGTGCCGGATGTTACTGAAATATATTATATTCGCGCCAGTCGGTTGCTTTTTGAATGACGCTCAACTGATCGTTCCGACCAAGCGGCGCGTCCGGAGCGCGACCTCGGGGCCGCGCCGGAAACGACACCCGGGCACCACTTCTAGTAGGAGGACGGGCTCTTGCCGGAAAAGTCGTGCGCCTCATGGCCCTCGATGGGCGGGCTGAAGACGCTGAGGCAGACGGACGGGTCGCGCACCACCATGCGATGAGCGTCGTTCCGGTTCATGATGAACACGGTCGCCCCCGCGCCGTTGGTGTCGATCGGGTGACTGCCGCTCTCCCACACATATTCGCCGCTGCCGGATACGTAGTAGCAGCTCTCGAAATGATGCTTGTACTGAAGGGGCGAGTCGGTGTTGGCATTGCCCAGCGTCTGGCACAGCGCGAAGCCGAAACCGTCATCGCGGACCAGAAGGCGGCGGCTCTGCCCGTTGCCCCAGAACACGTCGCGCCCGGTGCCGACCGTCTCCGCGACGCGCCGGATCAGCGGTTCGGCGCGGATCGCCTCCTCCGGCCCCTCGCCGCCGAAGATCGTGCAGATGCGCAGATCGGTCTCGGCGTGGAAGGTGATGTCGGTTCCCGCGCGGGCGGCAATCAGCGTGTCGGCCTCGACGATGGCGCTGCGGCCACCGACGGTGACCATGCCGTTGCCGGACAGACAGAAATGCGCCTGGGCGGGAAACTCCGAGGGCGCGTCACGGGCGACCGTGTCGCTGGTACCCGCGGCCAGCGTCGTGTCAAACACCGCATGCCCCACCTGGTCGGTGCGCGCGACGATCTCGCGGGACGGGGCGTAGCGGAAGACCGGCACATCGCCGGCAGCCTTGAACGTACGGACGATCATGATCCTCACCTCCTCGATCAGGGGCCGGCCATCAGACATACCGCACGCATTTCAATAAGTATAAATCTTGTTTTGTATTAGAACGTGAGAAATGAATATCGAATGCATGGCTATTTCTTACAATATAAAAAGATATCCGGCCTGCAATTTATAAATACAGATAAGATATTTCCGGCAAGATTACCCGAGAGACTAGACTTGCGCGCGAGCGGGCCGCGAACGGCACGAAACGCGAGGGGGCGCATGTCCGGCGACAGCCATGGCAACCGGGACCTTTGGGTCTTCGGCTACGGATCGCTGATGTGGCGACCGGGTTTCGCCCATGCCGCCTCCTGCCGGGCACGCCTTCACGGCTACAGGCGCCGGCTCTGCATCTATTGCGAGCGTCATCGCGGCACGCCGGCCCGGCCCGGCCTCGTGTTCGGGCTCGACCGGGGCGGCTCCTGCGTCGGCCTCGCGTTTCGCGTTCCCGGCGCACACCGGGCCGCCGCCCTTGCCTATCTGCGCCGGCGCGAGCTTGGCTGCGGCGCCTACCGGGAACGGCATCTCGGTATCCGGCTGGAAAGCGGGGAGAGTGTGCGGGCGCTCTGCTACACGGCCAATCACGCACATGCGCACTATGCCGGCAACCTGTCTCCGCCGGAGGCCGCCGGGATCGTTGCCGGCGCCAACGGTCCTTCCGGTGCCAACCGCGACTACATGCTGAACACGCTCCGCCATCTCGGCGATCTCGGCATCGTCGATCCCTGGCTCGCGCAGGTCGCGCGCCTCGTCGATGCCGTACCGGCTGCGGCGCCGGTTGCAGCGATCAGTTCGCAGGCGTCATTGCCGGACTGCGTTCCATGACCACGCGGCGCCCGCGGCCCGGACGGGCCTGAAGCGTGCCGCCGTGCACGATCACTTCGCCGCGCGACAGCACGGTTTCCGGCCAGCCGGCGACCTCCCGCCCGGCGAAAGGGTTGTAACCGACATTGTCGTTCAGGTCGTCGGCGCCCAGCACCCGCCGCGCATCCGGGTTCCAGATGGCGATATCGGCATCGTATCCGGGATCCAGACGCCCCTTGCCCGCCAATCCGAACAACGCGGCCGGGGCCGTCGCGGTCAGTTCCACGAATTTCTCCGCGCCGAGGCGGCCGCCCGCCACCATCGCGTCGAACATCAGGGGCAGGCGCAGTTCCAGACCCGGCATGCCGTTGGCGATGCGGTTGAAGGGCGGCGCCTCGCCATGGGCGAACTTGCCGCTTGCGTCCATCCGATACGGTGCGTGGTCCGAGGTGACGAGTTGCAGGTCGCCGAGCGCCAGTCCGCGCCACAGCGCCTCCTGGTCTGCGGCCTGGCGCTGCGGCGGACTGCAGAGCAGCGCTGCGGCTTCCATGCCCGGCCGGTCGAGATCGGCTTCCGTCATGAAGAGATAGTGCGGGCAGGTTTCCGCCCAGACCGGCGCGCCCCTTCCCCGGGCAGCGCGAACGATCTCGACACCTTCGCGCGTCGAGACGTGAAACAGCATCACCGGCTGTCCCGTGGCCTCGGAAAACCGGCAGATGCGCTCCAGCGCCTCGATCTCGGCAAGCCGGGGATGCGACAGGGCGTGGAAACGGGGAGCCGTGTCGCCGGCTGCCAGCAGGCGTTCCGTGGCCCAGCGTATCAGCCCGTCATTCTCCGCATGGAAGCAGACCAGTGCGCCACCGCCCCGCGCCACCTCCAGCACCCTGAGGATCGACAGGTCGTCGAGCCGGACCTTGTCATAGGTGGTGAAGACCTTGATCGAGCGGTGACCTTCACCCACCAGCCGTGAGATATCGGCAAGGTTCCCGCCGGAAATGTCGGCGACGATCATGTGGTAGGCATGGTCGATCAGTGCGCCCCGGCTTGCACATGCAGCATAGTCGGCCATCACGTCGGCGATCCGCATTCCCGGATGCTGCGCGGCGAAGGATACCGTTGTGGTGGTACCACCGAAAGCGGCGGAGCGCGTTGCGGTCTCGAACGTGTCAGCATTCATCAGGCCTGCGCCGGAAAGCTGCTCGATGTGACAGTGGGTGTCGACGCCGCCGGGCATCACCAGCCGATCGCTGGCGTCGATCTCCTCGGCGCCCGCGCCCAGGTCGCGGCCGAGCGCCGCCACCCGGCCGCCCGAAACCGCCAGATCCGCCTCGAAGGTTCCTTGCGCGGAGACGATCGTCCCACCGCGAATGACGAGATCATAGGTCTTGCCGGTCATGGATGCTCCCTTCGTTGCCGTCACGATATACACTGTGTATACCGTAATTGACAACTCGCCCCCTGCCTCCTGTTCGCAAGGGTCGATATCATGCAGGAAAGGTCATGCCGCAAGCGGCCGGCCATCTGGCGGAGCGATCAGAATGTCCAGCTTAGAACACGGCCAGACGCTTGGCGACACCACCCATGACCGGTTGCGCCGGATGATCGTCAGCGGCGAGTTGCCCGCCGGGACACGGCTTCAGGAAAAGGCCTTCGCCGACCGGCTCGGCGTGTCGCGGACGCCGGTGCGCGAGGCGATCGCCCGCCTCGTCTCGGAGGGTCTGGTCACCCGCTCGCAAGGCGGAGTGCCCGTGGTCAACCAGATTTCAATCTCGGAAATCATTGAAATCCTTCACATAAGACGCCTTCTGGAATGCGAGTCCGCGCGCCAGGCCGCGACCGTGCATGCCCAGGTGGAACCGCTCCTGTCCTTGCGTGCACGCACAGAGGCCCTGCTTGCAGGCGGCATGACGACACCGGCCGAACACGCCGATCTGGACGAGGAATTTCACACGACGATCGCGCGGGTTTCCGGCTCGCGGCTGCTGGCCGAGCTCGTCCAGAACCTCAAGCTGAAGACCCGCATCTTCGACAAGGGCTTTATTCCCGAACGGTTCGAGCCCGGCCTTAAAGAGCATCTCGACATACTCGATGCGATTCTCGCCCGCGATTCCTCGCGAGCCGAAACGGCGATGCGCCGCCATCTCGACAATGTACGCGAGTCGATCCTGACCTCCATCCAGCGCCTCTACTGATTTTCGATATCGCTATTTTTTCGGGGTGTGGAACTATGTCCATTGACTCGGAATGCCGACGGTATACCATCGGCATGCAATCACGACCGAGGATCCCTCCCCCATGACGAGCCAGACAGACGTGCGCCGCCCGGCCGGCGACCCGCTGCTCACCGTGACGTTCCTGTACTTCCGCGACCTGCCCCGTGCGATGGCCTTCTACGAGACGGTTCTTGGCGTCGAGCTGGCCATCGACCAGGGCTGGTCGAAGATCTACCGCCTTGGTGGCACGGCCCATGTCGGCCTCGTCGACGAAACACGCGGCTCGCATCGCGCCGCCGATCCCAAGCCGGTTCAGCTCTGCATGCGCGTCGCGGATGTCGACGCCTGGCATGCCTGGGCGGCGAGCTGCGGCGTCGCCGCCCTCACAGCTCCCAAAGACAGTCCCTCCCTCGGCATCCGGGCTTTCGTCTTCGACGATCCGGAGGGCTACCAGATCGAGATCCAGTCCGTTCTCGGCTGATCCCGCCGCCACGCAAGACGGTGCGGACCTCTCTGGCCCGCGCCTGCCACTGCCCAGCATCGAACGAAGGCGGCCAACCGCCTCGCAGATCACCAGAAAAGGGGAATCCAGATGAAATTTCGGCCCAGCATGACGCGACTGCTCGCTTCAGTGGCGCTTGTCGCTCTCACCGGTTCCGCGGCTCTTGCCGACAAGACGCTGACCATCGGCCTGACCTCGGATGCCGTCCACATGGACCCGCAGGCGGGCGAGGAGCTCAGCTCCAACATCATGTACTATCACATCCATGACGCGCTGGTCCGCCGCGATGCAGACCTGCGGTTCGGCCCCGGCCTTGCCGAAAGCTGGGAGCTTGTCGACGACACCACCTGGGTGTTCAGGCTGCGCGAGGGCGTCACGTTCCATGACGGCGATGTCTTCAAGGCCTCGGACGTCATCTTCACGCTGGACCGTCTCAAGGCGTCGCTGATGGCCAATCTGGCCGCCAATATCGAGAGCTTCCGCGCCATCGACGACCGCACGGTCGAGATCAGGACCTTCCGCCCTTATGCGGCGCTGCCCAACGACCTCGCCGCGATCCTGATCCTTTCGGAGGATCACGTGAAGAAGGTCGGCGACAAGCTCGACCAGCAGCCGATGGGCACGGGCCCCTACAAGCTGGTGGAATGGGTGAAGGAGGATCGCATCGTCCTGGAGGCGTTCGACGGATACCATCTGGGCGAGGCAGCCGTCGAAAACGTCACCTTCCGGCCGATCACCAATCCGGCAACGCGTACCGCCGCCCTGCTCACCGGCGAGGTGGACATCGTCCAGGATCTTGCGGTGCGTGACGTGCAGCGGGTGAAGGACACCGACGGGTTCGAGGTCGTGACCCGCCCGAGCCTGCTCAATCTCGTGCTGGCGCTCGACGTCCGCGAAAAGAGCCCCACGATCGAGGGCGACAATCCGATGACCGACCGGCGCGTCCGCGAGGCGATGGCCCGGGCCATAGACGTCGCGACCATTTCGCGGGTGATCATGAACGGCCTGTCGACACCGTCCGCCCAGTATGTGCCGGAAAGCCATGTCGGCTACCTGGAAGGCGCCGATTTCCACCAGATGTACCCCTATGATGTCGAACGGGCGAAGGAACTGATGGCGGAGGCGGGGTTTGCCGACGGGTTCACCCTGACGCTCGACGCCACCAACAACCGTTATGTCAACGATGCCCAGATCGCCCAGGCGCTCGCCTCGATGCTGGCCAAGATCAACGTCAAGCTCGTCCTCAACCTGATGCCGAAGTCGAACTTCTTCGGCTACATCCGCGTGCCATCGGACAAGTCGAGCTTCATCATGTCCGGCTGGGACGTGCCCTCCGGCGATGCCGGCTCGATGTATGGCGTGATGTTCTACTCGCGCGGCAAGAAGGAAGGCTACGGCCAGGTCAATCGCGGTTCCTATTCGAACCCGGACGTCGACGCGCTGATCGACAAGGCCGACAGCACGCCGCGCGTGGAAGAGCGCGACGCGCATCTCCAGGCCGTGACGAAGATCCTGCTCGAGGACATCCCGATGATACCGGTCCACTACGAGCAGGACATCTATGCCGCGCGCGACGGCGTGACCTTCACGCCGCGCACGGACAAGTTCCTGTGGGCCTACGAAATGGACGTGAAGGACTGACCCCTTCCCCCTTTTCGCAACGGAGCGGCACGCGCTGGCGCGCCGCTCCCGGCCTTTTCTCAGGCAGGTGAACCTGTACAGGGACCACGCGCGTGCTCGGCTACACGATCAAACGACTGTTGCAGATGATCTTCGTGCTGTGGATCGTCTCGATCATCGTCTTCCTGATGATGAGCTTCACCGGCGATCCGGTCTTCATGGTGATCCCCATCGATTCCACCGATGCGGAGATCGAGCAGGCGCGCCGCATTCTCGGCCTCGACCGCTCGCTGCCCGAGCAGTACCTGATCTTCCTCGAGGGTCTGCTGCGCGGCGATTTCGGACGCTCCTATGTCTACCGCCAGCCGGCGCTCGACCTGATCCTTGAACGCCTGCCGGCGACGCTGGAGATCGTCGTCGTGGCGATGGCGATCGCCGCGACGATCGCGATCCCGCTCGGCGTCTATGCCGGCGCCAATCCGAGCCGTCCCGAAAGCCGGGCGATCATGTCCGGCTCGCTTCTCGGCATCTCGCTGCCGAGTTTCTGGGTGGGGATGATGCTGATCTTCATCTTCGCGGTGAACTGGCGCGTCTTTCCCTCTTCCGGGCGCGGCGACACGGTCGAGTTCCTCGGGCTCAAGACGTCGCTGCTGACCGCCGACGGCTGGCATCACATCCTGCTGCCCTCGATCACGCTGTCGCTGGGCACGATGGCGATCCTTCTGCGCATCACCCGCGCCGGGATGATGGAGGTGACCCGGCAGGATTTCATGAAATTCGCGCGGGCCAAGGGCGTTTCGCGGCGCGGCGTCCTGTACGGGCACGGGCTGCGCAACGCGCTCATTCCCGTCGTCACCATCTTCGGCCTCCAGCTCGGCGACCTGATCGCCTTCGCCACGATCACCGAGACGATCTTCGCCTGGCCGGGTCTCGGCAAGCTGCTGATCGATTCCATCTACCGCGCCGACCGGCCGGTCATCGTGGTCTACCTGATGCTCGTCGCCTTCATTTTCGTGGCGATCAACTTCCTGGTCGACATGGTCTACACGTGGATCGACCCGCGCATAACGGTGAAATAAGATGAGCGCGACCTTCCTCGCTTCCGAATTCTTCCACAACTACAAGCGCAACCCCTCGGCGATCGCCGGCAGCGCGATCCTGGTGATCTTCACGGTCATTGTCGTGGCCGGACCGCTGTTCGTTGCCCAGAACCCCTATGACGTTGCCCAGCTGGACCTGCTCGACAGCTACAAGCCGCCGGTGTGGCTGGAGGGGGGAGACACCCGCTTCCTGCTCGGCACCGACGGCCAGGGGCGCGGCGTTCTCGCCGGTATCCTGTATGGCACCCGCGTCTCGGTGATGATCGGCGTCAGCGCCATGGTCATGTCCTGCCTCGTGGGGACGACGCTGGGCTTGCTCGCCGGTTTCTATGGCGGTCGGCTCGACGCGGCGATCATGCGCATCGCCGACATCCAGCTCTCCTTCCCGTCCATGCTCATCGCGCTGTTCCTGATGTCCGCCTTCGGCACGGGCATCGACAAGGTGCTGATCGCGCTCACCGCCGTCGGCTGGGTCGTCTACGCAAGGACGGTGCGCGGCTCGACGCTTTCCGAGGTGCAGAAGGAATACGTCCAGGCGGCACGGGTCGCGGGGCTGCGCGACGGCAAGATCATTCGCCGCCATGTCCTGCCCAACGTGCTGACGCCGCTGATCGTGGTGGCGACCGTGCAGGTCGGGTCCTTCATCCTGATCGAGGCGAGCCTGTCCTTCCTCGGCGTTGGCGTGCCGATCACCGAACCCTCGCTCGGACTCCTGATCAAGAACGGCTTCGACGTGCTGTTCTCCGGCCTGTGGTGGACCTCCGTGTTTCCAGGCCTGTTCATCATGGCACTGGTCTTCGGCATCAACCTGTTCGGCGACTTCCTGCGCGATGAACTCAATCCGAGGCTGAAGTGATGGCGCACGACACGACAGCGGCCGGCGCCCTGCTCGCCGTCGAGAACCTGCGGACCTGGTTCCACACCTTCTCCGGCACGGTGAAGGCGGTGAACGGGGTCAGCTTCTCGCTGAAGCCCGGCGAGATCATGGGGCTCGTCGGGGAAAGCGGTGGCGGCAAGTCCGTCGTCGGCTTCTCGATCCTCGGCCTGATCGACCCGCCGGGCCGGATCGAGGGCGGCCGCATCCTGTTCAACGGGGAGGACCTCGTTGCGGCCGGCGAGCCGCGCCTGCGCCGGATCCGGGGCCGCGACATCGCCATGGTCTTCCAGGACCCGATGACCTCGCTGAACCCGCTGCGGACGGTGGGCGAGCAGATGGACGAGATGCTGCGCCTGCACACGGACCTGGACGCCCGCGCCCGCCGCGAGCGCTGCATCCGCATGTTGGAGGATGTCGGCATCTCGCGCGCGGCAGAGCGGCTTGCTTCCTATCCGCATCAGTTCTCCGGCGGCATGCGCCAGCGCGTCGTCATCGCCATTGCCATGCTGGCGGAGCCGAAACTGGTGATCGCCGACGAACCGACCACCGCGCTCGATGTCACGATCCAGGCGCAGATCCTGAAACTGATGCGGCACCAGATCCGCGAGCATGGCGCCTCGATGATCCTGATCACGCACGATCTCGCCGTCGTCTCGGAAATGGCCGACCACATCACCGTCCTTTATTGCGGCAAGGTGGTGGAGCGCGGCGCCACCGACGATGTCATCCGCCGTCCGGCACACCCGTACACGCGCGGGCTGATCGACAGCATTCCGAACCCGGAGCATCGCACCGCGCGGCTCAGCCAGATCCCCGGCGCCGTGCCCGACATCCGCAAGCTGCCGAAGGGGTGCACCTTCCGCGATCGCTGCCCGCGCGCCGCTGCCATCTGCGCGACAAGCGAGCCCGACCTCACGCTTGCCGGCGGACGGGCCTTTGCCTGCCACTTCCCGCTAGAGGAAGGAGAGACCCGATGACCGCAATGCTGCAGGTGGACGACCTGCGCCAGGAGTTCCGCATCGGCGGATCGATGCTCGACCGCATGCGCTTCACAGACGGCCGGCTGCGATTTCCCGACCGGCGCGTCCAGGCGGTGAACGGGGTGTCCTTCGCCATCGAGCGCGGCGAGGTTCTGGCCCTGGTCGGCGAGAGCGGGTGCGGCAAGTCGACGGTCGCCAAGACCATCGCCCGCATCTACCGGCCGAGCGCCGGGTCGATCCGCATCGACGGGGAAGACATCTCCCGCCACGGCGTGCGGGAGATGCTGCCGGTGCGCGCCCGGATGCAGATGATCTTCCAGGATCCCTTCGCCTCGCTGAATCCGCGCCAAAGGGTGCGCGACATCGTCGCCGAGCCGCTGCTGGAACAGACGAAGGGCCGCGCCGCGCGCAGGGAGGTCGCCGACAAGACGCTGGCGCTGCTCGCCCGTGTCGGTCTCAACACGGAACATGCCGGACGCTATCCGCACCAGTTCTCCGGCGGCCAGCGGCAACGCATCGGCATTGCCCGGGCACTGTCGGTGAACCCGGGCCTGATCATCGCCGACGAGCCGGTCTCCGCCCTCGACGTCTCGATCCAGGCGCAGATCCTCAACCTGATGATGGACCTGCGCGACGAATTCGGCCTCGCCTATCTCTTCATCAGCCATGATCTGGCCGTGGTGCACCACATCGCCGACCGGATCGGCGTGATGTATCTCGGGTTTCTGGTGGAGACCGCGCCGCGCGACCGGCTCTTCTCGGCCCCGCGCCATCCCTATACGCGCGCGCTCCTGTCCGCCGCCCCTTCCATCGAAAAGATCCGGCCGCGTGAGGAAATCGAGCTGAGCGGCGAGGTTCCTTCCGCCCTAGACCTTCCCTCCGGCTGCTGTTTTCGCACCCGCTGCCCGCTCGCCTTCGAGCGCTGCAAGGTGGAGCGCCCGATCCTGAAAGACACGGGCGGCGGCCAGCAGGTCGCCTGTCATCTCGTCGACGAACCGGAGCGCGATATCCAATGACCCCAGACATGTCCGGCGTGGCGACGATCGCCCTGCCCCGCCTGCCGCTTGGCGATCCGCATGACTGCACCGATGCCAATGACGAACTGAGCCTCTATCTCGCCTTCTACGACACGCTGGTGAAGCGCCGGAACGGACGCTTCGTGCCGCATCTGGCGCACTCGTGGCGCGTCGACGAGGATGCCCGGAGCTGGACCTTCGAGCTGCGCCCCGGCATCCGTTTCCACGACGGCACGGCATGCGATGCCGAGGCCGTCGCCGCCTCGCTGCGCCGCATGGCACGCGAGGACAAGGGATATACGCTCGGCTCGCCGGCGGTCTGGCGGCAATATCTCGGCGATGCCGAGATCGACGCGGACGGGCTGACACTGCGCATCCGCCTCGGCGCGCCGATCGCGGACCTGCTGGACGTGCTGGTCCAGGGCTTCATCGTCGCACCGTCGATCCTTGGACGGCTCGACCGGGGCGAACGCGCACTCGCCTGCGGCACCGGCCCCTATGTCGCGGAAACCTTCGCCGCGGGCCTGGTCAGCTCGCGGCGCAATCCCCACTGGTTCGCCGGGCGGCCGGCCAATGCGGGCCTGCGCTTTCTGCTCGAGCCGGATGCAGGCACTCGGCTGGAGATGCTGAGGGACGGGCGGGCGCAACTTGCCAACACGCTCGATCCGGCGGCGGGCGGCCCATCCCGTATCGATGGCCTGACGCTGCACCGGTTCGCCGCGCCGGTCGCCATCATCTACCTTCTCAACGCGGCGAAAGGTCCTCTCGCCGATGCGCGCGTGCGCCTTGCCCTCTCGCTTGCCGTCGATCGCGAGGCACTGATCAGGACGGTTCTACCCGGCGCTGCCGACCCGTTGCAGGGTTTCGTCAGTCCGAGACATTTCGGGGCGGGGACGGGCCCGGCCGGCGGCCCCGACCTTGCGCGCGCGAAAGCCCTTCTCGTGGAAGCCGGCCACGGCAACGGGCTCACGCTCGGCCTTGACTGCCCGACACGCCTGCCGGACGAGGCGGAGCGCCTGACCGCAGCGCTCGGGACACAGCTTGCGCGTATCGGCGTCCGTTTCGACGTGCATCTCCACCCGGACCGCGAGGCCTATGCACACATGGTCCGGCGCAAGGAGATCCGCGATCTCTGCGTCTTCGATTCCAGTCCGATGTCCACCTTCAGGGTGCTGCATGAAAAGATCGATTCCCGCATCGCCGGCGCGTGGTGGCAAGGCTATCGCAACCAGGTCGTGGAAGAGCTGATCGACATCGGCAGGGGGGCGACCGATGATGCCGCGCGCGCCTGTCGATACCGTGCCGCCTACGAGGAGTTGCAGCGCGATCCGCCGTGGCTGACCCTTTACAATCCGCATCGGGTCATCGGCCTGGCCGGCCATCACCCGGACTTTTCCCTTCCCGACGACGGCGTCATCGACGTCTCCGACCTGCCCGCGCTGGCCAGACAGGCCGCCACCTGAGGGATGACCATGACCAGGACACAGGCAGACCTCATCCTGTCCGGCGGAACGTTCATCCCCGTCGATGCCGGACGGCGCATCATCGACAATGGCGCCCTCGCGATCGCGGAGGGACGCATTCTCGCTGTCGGAACGGCAGCCGAGATCGAGGCCAGGTTTGCAGCGGCGCGCAGGATCGACACGCATGGCAAGGCGGTCATTCCCGGCCTCGTCGACGTCCATGCCCATGCCGGGCACGGCTTGATCAAGACCATGGGCATGGACCGGCCGGATCGCTGGGAAGCGATTTGCGGTGAAGTCTACACCACCGGATCGACGCCCGATTTCTGGTACGCGGAAGCCAGGCTCGCGGCGCTCGAGCGACTGCGTTTCGGCGTGACCACCGGCGTCTCGCTGCTTGGCGGCGGCGATACGATCATCCGGACGGACGATCCCGCCTACGGCTCGGCGCATGCCAATGGAATACGGGACGTCGGCACCCGCTCGGTCATCGCGGTCGGCCCGACCCGCGCGCCGCATCCCCTGACCTATGCCAATGGCGGCAGGGACCCTCGCCCCGTCTCCTTCGAAACGCAGCTCGCCACCTCGGCCGAGATTATGAAGCGCTGGCACGGGGCGGCGGGCGGACGCATCCGCGTCGCCCTGCTCTACCCCGTGCTGCGCGACGAACACGAGCGCGACATGTCCCCGGCCGACTACGAAGAGGCAAAGCGCCAGGCCGGCATCACCCGTGCGCTGTCGCGCGACAACGGCGTCCTGTTCACCCAGGACGGACATCGGGGCGGATCGGTGCTGCGCGCCGAGAAGATGGGCCTTCTGGGACCCGATGCCCTGCTCTCGCATGCTGTCGATCTCTCCGAGGAGGAGATCCGCATCTGTGCGCGCACGCGAACGCGCATCGCTCACAATCCGTCGGCCATCGCCTCGGTCTTCGGGCGCTGCCCGGCGATCGAACTGATGGAGGCCGGGGTCACGGTGGGGCTCGGCTCGGACGCAACCGCGCCCGACAGGTCCTCGGACATGTTCCGCCACATGCAGCAGGCCATGCATTATCACCGTCGCCACTTCCGCGACGCCGACGTCCTGCCGCCGGGCAAGGTGCTGGAGATGGCGACGATCGATGCCGCCGTCGCCCTTGGCATGGACCACGAGATCGGCTCTCTTGAACCGGGCAAGCGTGCCGACATCGTCGTCGTCGACATGAACCGGCCGCATCTGGCGCCGCCCAACATGATCGCGCACCGGCTGGTCTGCTTCGCCAACGGCAACGATGTCGAGACCGTGCTTGTGGACGGCGAGGTCTGCCTGGACAACGGACGGGCAACGCGCGTTTCCGAACGCGCCGTTCTGGACGACGCGGCGCGGGAGGCGGAGGCGATGATCGAGCGGATCGGGGGACGCGACGACCTCGCCGTGCCCGCGCATTTCTGGGGCTGCCCGCGTGGCCGCACCACCATCCCGCATCCACCGGAGGCCGGCCGATGACCCTTCACATTCTCAACCCGAACTCCTCGCGTCCGGTCACCGACGGCATTGATGCCGCCATCGCCCCCATGCGCTCCGTGTCGCCGGTCGAGATCCGCTGCCACCTGCTGCCCGAAGGGCCCGCCGGCATCGAGACACAGGTCCATGTCGAGGGGGTAGTCCGGCCGTTGCTGGCACAGGCCGCCGCGCTGGAGGCGACGGCCTCGGCCTTCGTCATCGCCTGTTTCTCCGACCCCGGTCTTGCTGCCCTGCGCGAGCAAAGCGCCCGCCCGGTGCTCGGCATCGGTGAGAGCGCCTATCTGACCGCCCTGACGATGGGACAGCGCTTCGGCATTGTCTCGATCAAGCGCGGCTCCGTTGCCCGTCATATCCGCACGCTTGGCGCCATGGGACTGCTCGACCGCCTCGCCGCCGACCGGCCGCTGGAACTCGGCGTTGCCGAGCTTGCCGAGCAGGAGCGCACCCGCGCGAGGCTCGAGCAGGTCGGCGCGCATCTGCGCGATGCCGACGGCGCCGATGTCCTCGTGCTCGGTTGCGCCGGCATGGCGGGCTATCGCGCCGCCCTTCAATCCACACTGAGCATTCCGGTGATCGATCCCTGCCAGGCCGCCACGGCCATGGCGCTGGGACGCATCGCGCTCGCCCGCTGCACATGACACGGAACGGAAAGGACAACATGACCCGATTGAGCGAAGCGGCGCGGGGCGTCTACGTCATCGCGATCACCCCCTTCACCGAAAGCGGCGCCCTCGATCTCGAAGGCTGCGACCGGATGGTCGATTTCTATCTGGAGGCGGGCGCCACCGGACTGACGGTTCTCGGCATGATGGGCGAGGCACCCAAGCTGACGAGCGAGGAGTCCGGGATTGTCGTCAACCGCATCCTGAAGCGGGTTGCCGGACGTGTACCGGTCGTCGTCGGCGTTTCCTCGCCGGGCTTTGCCCAGATGCAGACACTGACCTCCCAGGTCATGGATGACGGCGCGGCCGGCGTCATGATCGCGCCGCCGGGGTCGTTGCGCACCGACGACCAGATCGTCGCCTATTACGGTCAGGCGGCCGAGGCGATCGGCGACGTGCCCTTCGTGCTGCAGGATTTCCCGCTCGCCACCGGCGTGCAGATGTCCGTGCCGGTGATCTCGCGCATTGTTGCGGACAATCCGACCTGCGTCTGTCTCAAGCATGAGGACTGGCCGGGGCTTGCCAAGATCACGGCCCTGCGCAAGGCTGGCACGCTTGACCGGCGGATTTCGATCCTGTGTGGCAATGGCGGCGTTTTCCTGCCCGAGGAGATGGCACGCGGCGCCGACGGGGCGATGACCGGCTTCGCCTATCCGGAAATGATGGTCCATGTCGTGGAGGGCCATGCCCGGGGCGACATGGAGCGGGCCCGTGATCTCTTCGACGCCTACCTGCCGCTTGCCCGCTTCGAGCAGCAGCCCGGTCTCGGCCTCGCCATCCGCAAATACACTCTCTACAAACGGGGCATCATCGACACGCCGGCGCTTCGCAAGCCCGGAACCGCCCTCGATCCGCTGACGCGGGCCGAGGTCGACATGCTGGTTTCCCGCCTTGAAATGCGCCTGAAGGAGTTGAACTGATGGATCTGGGACTGAAGGGCAAGCGCGCCCTCGTGCTTGGAGCAAGCCGTGGCCTCGGCCGGGCGATCGCGGAAACGCTGGCGCGGGAAGGTGCATCCGTCATCGCGGCGGCCCGCAACGACGCGGCCATTGCCGAATGGGCAGCCGCCCTGCCCGGCACCGACGTGACGCCGCTGAAGATCGACCTTGCGGACATCGCCAGCGTCGATGCCGCCGCCGACCGCCTTCTTGCCGATGGCGGGGTCGACATCCTGATCAACAATGCTGGCGGACCGGCGCCCGGCACCGCGCTCGGCTCTCCCCGCGAAGGCTGGATCGACAATTTCGAGGCGATGGCCGCCAGCCTCTTCCATCTTTCCTCGCGGCTGGTGCCGGTGATGCGCGAGCGCGGCTGGGGCCGGGTGATCACCATCGGCTCCTCGGGCGTCGAGCAGCCGATCCCCAACCTTGCCATGTCGAACGGCATTCGCGCCGCGGTCCTGGCCTGGTCGAAGACGCTGGCGAGCGAGGTCGCGGCCGACGGCGTGACCGTCAACATGGTGGTGCCGGGCCGCATCCACACGGCGCGCGTCGACGAGCTCGACGCGGCGGCGGCCAAGCGCACCGGCAAAAGCGTCGAGGAGATCGCGAAGGCATCGGCGGCATCCATTCCGGCCGCGCGCTACGGCCGGCCGCAGGAATTCGCCGACATGGTCGGCTTCCTGGCATCGGAGCGCGCCTCCTATGTCACCGGCAGCCGGGTGCGCGTCGATGGCGGAGCGATCCGAAGCCTCTGAGACGGGCCCGGCTCGCGGGGACGAGGCTCCCGCCTTCCAGCACCTTCCGGGAAGGCAAAAAGATCCGGGACGGCCGCCGCGCTGTCCCGGATCTCTTCAATTCCCGTGCAAAATTTCGACAATCTCGTGCAATTTTTCGAAAAAATCCGCTCGATATTGTCGAAATTGCATTATCCGAAAAGCGCGCTTCGGCCGCGCCCGAGATAGGTTCCCTTGCCCTTCCCGGTGACCAGCCGTCCGTTCTCCACGGCCAGTTCGCCACGCAAGAGAACCGTTATGGGCCAACCGGTTATGCCCATTCCCTCATAGGGGGTATAGTCGGCACCGTGGGCGAGATCCTCGTTGCGGATCGTCCGGACGCTTGCCGGATCCCACAGCGCCAGATCGGCGTCGGAGCCGATCGCGATCGTCCCCTTTCGCGGATACAGCCCATAGAGTTTCGCGTGGTTCGTCGCGGTCAGCGCGACAAAGCGGTTCACGTCGATGCACCCCTTGGCGACCCCTTCCGAATACAGGATCGGCAGGCGTGTCCCGACACCGGGAATGCCGTTCGGGATCCACCGGAACGAGGCCTGGCCCTTCTCGCTCTTCTTGCCGGCCGGGTCGTCGAAGCGGAACGGGCAATGATCCGAGGAGTAGAGGTCGAAGACCCCGGTTTCCAGCCCCTGCCAGCAGGCTTCCTGGCTCGCCTTGTCGCGCGGCGGCGGGGAACAGACGTATTTCGCGCCCTCGAAATCCCCGGCCTTCAGGTCCTCTGCAGTAAGCACCAGATATTGCGGGCAGGTCTCGCCGGCGATCTTCTGGCCGCGCAGCCGGGCCCGGCCGATCTCCTCCATCGCCTCGCGGTTGGAGACATGGACGATGACCACCGGCGTATCCACGATCTCCGCCAGCGACAGGGCCCGATGCGTCGCCTCCCGTTCGGCCGCGACCGGCCGGCTGGTCGCATGGTGGTAGGGCTCGATATCCCCGTCCGCCTCGCGACGTCCGATCAGGTAGCGGATCGCGTCCTCGTTCTCGCAATGAACGAGGACAACCTGCTTTGCACGGCGGGCTGCATCGAGGGTTGCCAGGATCTCGTCGTCGCGCAGCCGCAGCCCCTCGTAGGTCATGAAGACCTTGATCGAGGTATAGCCCTCCTCGGCCAGCGCGGGCATTTCCTGGCCGAGCACGGTCGGCGTCGGGTCGGAGACGATCAGGTGGAAGCTGACATCCGTGTAGCAATTCCCCTCGGCAAGCGCATGGTAGCCGTTCAACGCCTCTCGCAGGCCGACGCCCTTTTCCTGCAGGCAGAACGGCATCAGCGTGGTGTTCCCGCCCAGCAGCGCCGAGCGCGTGGCACTCTCGAAATCGTCGGCCATGACGATCCCCTCGCCGGAGGGTTGGGCGATGTGGACGTGGCTGTCTATTCCCCCGGGCATGACGAGAAGGCCGCGCGCGTCGACCTCGCTGTCCCCGTCCGCAAGGTCCTTGCCAAGCGCGACGATGCGGCCGTCGCGAATGCCGATGTCGGCGGCGAAGGTATCGGCGGCCGTCACCACCGTGCCGCCGCGCACCACCGTGTCGAAAGCGACTCCGGCCACCGTCACGCCCCGCCCGCCGGGCGCGACGCCGCCTTCCCGCCGCCGTCGATCGCCCTGTCGAGCGCCGCCGTCAACCGGTCGACCTCCTCAAGCGTGTTGTAGTGGACCATCGAGACCCGCAGCACTCCGCCGGCCTCGGCAAGCCCGAGATATTCCACCAGGCGGCGCGAATGAAAGTCGCCGTGGCGGATGGCGATATGCTCGGGATCGATCGCCAGCGACAGGTCTCCCGGTGTCCAGCCGTCGACGGTGAAGGAGATCGTGGGAATGCGCGTCGCACCGCCGTCGTTCTGCGCCGCTCCCACGACATGCACGTCGTCCCGGCCCTTCGCCCAGCCGAGCAGCCGGTCGACAAGCGTGTTCTCCTGAGCCGTGATCGCTGCAAACGCCGCCTCGACGCACTGGCGCGGCGACGCGTCTTTCCCGGCGCCGCTACGCCGGCCAAGCTCCTGAAGGTATTCGACAATTCCGGTGATGGAATAGGCAAGCTCGTAGCACGGATTGCCCGCCTCCAGCTTTCCCGGAACGCGGTCCTTGCCGTAGAAATAGTGATAGAGCGAATCCAGCTCCAGCAGGTGGTCATACCGCCCGTACATCATCGCCACGTGCGGCCCGTAGGTCTTGTACAGGCTGAAGATGTAGTAGTCGGCGTCAAAGGCACGCACATCCACGGCCCGGTGCGGCGCGTAGGCGACGGCGTCGACGCAGATGCGGGCTCCGCGCGCATGCACGAAATCGGCGATTTCGCGCACCGGATTGACCTCGCCAAGGACGTTCGAGACATGATGCACGCAGACAAGCCGCGTGCGCTCGCTCATCAAGGGTTCGAGGTCCGCGAGCCGCAGCTTCAGGCTGTCGAGATCGAGCGGCCAGACCTTCACGACGATGCCGAATTCGCGCAGTCGCTCCCAGGGGCCGATGTTGGATTCGTGATCGGCAACGGTCACGACGATCTCGTCGCCCGGCGCCAGCTGGCTGCGCATGGCATTGGCGAGGTTCTGGGTGAGAACGGTCGTCGAATGGCCGAAGACGATCTCCTCCGCGCGCTCGGCATTGACCAGCAGACGGCCGGCTTCCCTGGCCGCGTGCAGCGCCTCGGCCGCCTTTTGCGACACCTCGTAGCTGCCGCCGATCTGGACGTTGCGCTCATAGAGGAACGCGTTGATGCGCTCGACCGCGCCTTTCAGGATCTGCGATCCACCGGCGTTGTCGAAGAACACCCAGCCGTTGTCGAGGCCGGGAAACTGGGCACGGACGAAGTCCATGTCCAAGGGGGCGTTGGTCAGCATGTCAGGCTCCGGACAGTCTCTTGGGACGTCATCAGTGATTGAGCACGGCGCTCAGGAAGTCGCGGGTGCGCGGCTCCCGAGGCGCGTCGAAGATGTCGGCAGGCGTTCCGGTCTCCACGATCCGCCCCCCGTTCATGAAGATCACCCGGTCGGCGACCTGTCGGGCGAAGCCCATCTCGTGGGTGACGATCACCATCGTCACGCCGGTGCCGGCAAGCGCGCGCATGACGTCGAGCACCTCGCCGACCATTTCCGGGTCGAGCGCCGACGTCGGCTCGTCGAAGAGCAGGACGCGCGGCTCCATGGCGAGCGCCCGGGCAATCGCGACCCGCTGCTGCTGGCCGCCCGAAAGATGCCCGGGATACTTGTCCGCCTGCTCGGCGATGCCGACGCGGGCCAGCAGTTCCCGCGCCTTCTCCTCGGCTCTGGCGCGGGTCATCTTCCGCACCCGCATCGGCGCCAGCATGATGTTGCGCAGAACGCTCATGTGCGGGAACAGGTTGAACGACTGGAACACCATGCCGACCTCGGCGCGCACCTGCGCCAGATGGCGGCCCGGCTCCACCGGAATGCCGTCGACCGTGATGATGCCGCCGGGCGAGTAGCTCTCCAGCAGGTTGATGCATCGGATGAGGGTCGACTTGCCGGACCCCGACGGTCCGATGACGCAGACCACCTCGCCCTCGGCGATCTCCAGGTCGATGTCGGTCAGGGCCGCGAAGCTGCCGTAGTGCTTCGACAGGTTGCTGATCTTGATGATGCCGGCCATCAGCGCGCTCCCTGTCCCATGCGCCGCTCGAACCGCGACACCAGCGCCACCAGCGGCCAGAGAAAGGCGAGGTAGATCAGCGCCGCGCCGATCAGCGGGCTTGGATTGGCGGCCAGCGCCTGGGCCTGCGTCGCCTGCTTGAGAAGGTCAGGCATGGCAACGACGGATGCGAGCGCGGTGTCCTTCATGACATTGATGCAATTGTTGGTGAGCGGCGGAATGACGATCTTCACCGCCTGCGGCAGGATCACGTCGACCATCATGTCGCGGTAACCGAGACCGAGCGCCCGCGAGGCCTCGAACTGGCCGGCGGGAATGGCTTCGATCCCGGCCCGGAAGATCTCGGCCGTGTAGGCGCCAGAGACAAGCGTCAGCGCGACCACGGCGGACAGGAACGGCGACAGGCGGATGCCGACGAAGGGCAGCGCGTAATAGACGACGATCAGCAGCACGAGCAGCGGGATCGAGCGGAAGATATCGATATAGAGCCGCGCCAGCAGGACCACGGCCCGGGGACCGTAGAGGCGCACGAGGGAGAGAAACAGGCCGAGCACGAGGCCGGCGATGATGCTGGTCACGCCGATCTGTATCGTCACCGCAAGCCCGGCAAGGAGCAGCGGAAAGGTACGGATCAGGATCGGGACATTGAAGAACGTGTCTAGGAGGTCCATGGGCTTCCCGGAGATGCTTGGGCCCTGGCGGGGCGAGACCGGCCCGTCAGACGACGGGCGGAACGATGCGAAGCCCTGCGGGCGGTGGTGCGAACCCTCCGCCCGCAGGTCGTCCGCGATCAGTCCAGCTTGGGCATGTCCAGGACCTTGACGGTCGAGGTCGTGTCTTCCGGCGTCGCGCCGAACCACTTCTCGTGAAGGGAAGCAATGACGCCCTCCTTCTTCAGCGTGCTCAGCACCTCGTTGACCTCGCCGGCCAGCGGCGCGTCCTTGGCGAACATCATCGAGTATTTCTCGCCGGTCTCGATGCGCTCGACGACTGCCAGGTTCGGCTTGTCCTTGGTGTAGTAGAGCAGCGCCGGGATATCGCTGACATAGCCGTCGATCCGGCCGGCGGCGAGATCGAGCATCGCCGGTGCCAGCCCCTCGTAGCGGCGGATCTCGGCGAAGCCCTTGGCGTCGGTGTTGGCGGTGGCCCACATGTCGCCGGTGGAACCGGTGTCGACGCCGATCACCTTGCCCTTCATCTCATCGGTCGACTTCAGGCCGCTCGCCGCCGTCACCGTCAGCGACTGGTCGCTGTCATAGTAGGGCTGGGCGAAGGTCACCGATTCCAGGCGCTTCTGCGTGATGGTGATCGACGATACCGCGATGTCGATGCGGCCCGACTGGACTGCGGAAAACAGGCCGTTGAACGGGATGTTCTCGAAGGCGACGGTCTTGCCGAGACGGTTTGCGACCTCGGTGACGAGATCGATCTCGAAACCGACGGTCTTGCCGCTCTCGTCCTGGAACTCCCAGGGCACATTGCCGATGTTTGCACCGACCGTGAGGTCGGCGGCGAGTGAAGGGGCGGCCGGTGCGGCAATGGCGACAATGCCGGCGAAAACGGCGGATTTCATGAGCGTGCGGAACTTCATGATTGGTCCTCTGGTGTGATTTTTCTTTATTTGGTCTAACTGGTCTGACCAGTTAGGCCAAATAACCCCTATGCAGCGACGGATGCAAGGTGGAAAGTTGCCTTTCGCGGGACCCGCTTTGGCCGGGCCGTTCCAAAACCGTCGCCGAGAGGGCGGCAAACAGGGCGAAACGAGCGGAATGTTGACCCGGACACCGGTGCCGCAAAGCGTGGCGAGAAAACTCCAGACGATGATTCTGGACGGCGAACTGAAGGCGGGAGAGAAGATCCCCTCGCAGCGTGAACTGTCGGAGCGCTTCGGGATCAGCCGCGCCTCCTTGCGCGAGGCGTTGCTGACACTGGAGACAGTCGGCCTGGTCAAGACGGAGGCGGGACGCGGCACGTTCGTCGTCGGCACCTCCCCCTCCTCCTCCAAGACGATGGCCGAGTGGCGCTACTCCCAGGACTATTCGCTGCGCGAGGTGTTCGAGACCCGCTACATGCTGGAAAGCGAGATCGCCGCCCGGGCAGCGGGACGGCTCGGCCGGGAGGAGCTCGACCTTCTGTCCAGGCTGACGGACGACATGGAACGCTCCTGGGCGGGACGCGACTATCTCGCCAACGTCGAAGCGGACCTGCGTTTCCACGAGATCATCGCACGGGGATGCGCCAACCGGATGCTCGGCGAGCTCTACGGCCGGGTTCGCGATCAGGTGACCGAGACCCAGCGGCAACCGATCCCGATCACCGACCCGGTCCGCATGCAAGCCTCCGTCGGAGAACACCGACGGCTGATTGCCGCGCTGGAATGCGGCGATGCCGAGGCCGCCCGCAGGGCGATGGCGGATCATGTCGCCAACACCGCCGCCTGCGCCGGCTTTTCGGTCGGACCCGCCTCTTCGTGAGCAGGAAACTCATCGAAGGGCAAAGACCAGGATGGCCACCCCGGCGACGATGTTCAGCAGCCAGTAGAGGGCGAGATCGCGCGTCCTTGCCGCGCGCGGACGGCGGATATCAGTCATAGCGGAACCTCTCCGAGAGGATCTGCGACGGGGCGACCCCGAGATCGAGAAGCGCCCCCTCGACCGTTTCCATCATCGCCGGCGGCCCGCACAGCACATAGAGCCAGTCGCGGTGGCGCGGTTCTCCAAAGAGCCGGCCGACGAGCGCCGCATCGATCATGCCGGTCTCCCCGTTCCAGTCCGCCGGCGGTTCGCTGACGACCTGCACCACATCCGTGTGATGAGTGCGGCGCATGCGGGCAAGGTCTCCTGCGCAGGCGATCTGCGTTGCCGTCCTGTTGCCATAGACCAGCGTTGTCGGTCGTGCATCTTCGTCGATCTCCAGTTGCCGAAGCAGGCCGAGCATCGGAGCGATGCCGACGCCGCCGGCAATGAAGGCGATCCCCGGTTCCTGCCGCCCGTCGATCGTCAGGTGACCATGCGGGCCATCGAGATGGGCGGTCGCTCCCGGCGGCACCTTGCCGATCGTCGCGGTGGAATCGCCAAGTTCCTTGATGATGAAGCGCAGCAGTGGCCCGTCACCGGGCGCCGAGGCAATCGAGAACGGGTTCTCCTTCAGCGAGAATGCATGCCCGGACAGGCCAATCCAGGCGAACTGGCCGGCCTTGTAGCCGACGCCGTCGTGACCGTCCGGCGCAAGCACAAGTTCCCAGGTGCGATCCGCGAGGCTGGCGACGCGTTCCACACGCCACGGCCGCCGCATCTTGAGAAGCGGCTTCACGGCATAGACATAGGCAAGCGACAGGACGCTGACCGCCAGCAAGCCACTCCACAGCCCGGCAAGCAGCGGATCCTGACTATAACGGCCCGCATGGAGCGCATGGACCTGCACCAGAACCGCAATCGCGAGGGCGCCCAGACCATGCAGCAACCGCCAGGTCTCATAGGTCCAGGACATGCGGTCCCGCCCGATCGACAGGGCGACGAAGGCCGGCAGCAGGATGAAGGCGAAGAGGCCGGCGACGAGCCCTTCCGCCTCGAAGGTGAGCGTCAGCTGGCGCGTCGGATCGTGGGGCATGGGCCGCGCGAAGGGCAGCGTGTAGAGGAAAGGATGGACGAGCGCGAGCGCCAGCGCCGTGCGGGCCAGAAGCTGGTGAAAGCGCATGGTGACGTCGAGCCCGACGCGCCCCGATATGCTCCGGAAGCGGCCGGACAGCACGAACTCCATCAGCAGGATCGCATAGGCGACAAGACCGGCGGCGGATGCGATCTCGTCCATCAGCGGACGCGGAGGCCGCAGGCTTGCTGCAGCCAGCACCAGGGGTGCGATTGCCACGCCCAGATAGACGAAGATCAGTGCCAGACCCGACATCGCGGTTTCCTGCGTTTTGCTCAGGCATGATACGGTACGCGACGGGTCCGGCGATACGGGCAATCCGCAAGAGCGCCCCACGTGCCCGTTGCCGATTGCCACCAGCCCGACACATTCACCGATCCTAATCCGCAAGCTGGCCAAGGCTCGGGGAGCGCGCGATGAGAATGTTTTTCCAGGCAATTGCGATAATGACACTGGTTGCGGCGACGAGCCCGCTACCTGCGTCCGCCCAGGATATCCGGCAGGAACGGCTGCGCTTCGACGCTGGCGAGACCAGCACCGAGATCCGCGATCATGTCTCGGGCTACGAATCGGTCGACTACCTTTTGCGTGCACGCTCGGGACAGCAACTGACCGTCGCCCTGCGATCCCCGAACCGCGATATCCACTTTGACGTGCTGGCGCCGGGGAGCGACGAACCGATGTTTACCGGGTCTCGCGAAGGCTCCAGCCTCGATACCCGGCTGCCCCTTTCCGGCGACTACCGGATCCGTATCTATCTGGCCCGCCATGCCGGGAGACCGGAGGAGCGGGGCCGGTTCAGCCTTGCCGTCTCGGTTTCCGGGCAGCAGGCAGAGCGTCCCCGCCCGCCGGCGCCGGGAGGGACAAGGGGTCCCGAGTTCTGGGAGGTGACCGGCATCGGCGGACGCGACTACCTCAATGTGCGCACAGGTCCCGGCACCCGGTTTCCGGTGATCGCCCGGCTTTCGGATGGCGACGTGCTGCGCAATCTCGAATGCCGGACGGTGAACGGGCAACGCTGGTGCAACGTCGAGCGACAGCGCGGCGGCGACAAGGGCTGGGTGGCCGCCGACTATCTGCGCGAGGCCAATGTCCGCCCGCGGCCGGACGCTCCCTCCCGTCCCGCACCTGAGCCGGAGACGGACGGGCACGGGCCGGATTTCTGGGAAGTCACCGGGGTCGGCCGCTGGGATCACCTCAATGTCCGCACCGGTCCAAGCACGCGCTATCCGGTGATCGCCGGCATTTCGGACGGCGACGTACTGCGCAACCTTGGATGCCGAACGGTCTACCGGCAGCGCTGGTGCCATATCGAACTGCCACGCGGCGCCGGCAACGGCTGGGTGTCGGCCGACTATCTCAGCGAGACGCGAGTGGCACCCAGGCCCGGTCGTCCCGCGCCTCCCGCCCCCGGGACCGACGGGCACGGCCCCGACTTCTGGGAAGTCACGGGGATCGGCGGGCGCGACTATCTCAACGTGCGCTCGGGTCCAGGCACGCGCAATCCCGTCATCGCCCGTCTTTCCGACGGCGAGGTGATGCGCAACCTCGGCTGCCGGATGGTGGACGGGCAGCGCTGGTGCAAGGTCGAGCGGCCGCGCGGCGGCGATACCGGATGGGCGGCCGGCGCCTTCCTGCGCGAGGCAGGGCCTGCGCCCCGTCCGGGACGTCCCGAGCGTCCGCGCCCCCTCCCCGGCAGGTCCGGCCTGACCGGCAATGGCGAGCCGTTCTCGGAAACGGGTTCCCTGCCCTGCTCCGGAAGCACCGGGCAGCCCTCCCCCAATTGCCGGTTCGGTGTCATCCGGGACGCAATTCCGGGCAATGCAAGTCTGTGGATCAACCTTGGCGGCGACGAGCGCTTCATCCGCTTCGAACGCGGGCGTCCCGTCTACACCAATGCGACCGGCCACATGCTCATGTACGGAAACGGCGACACAAATCTCATTCGCATCGGCAACGAACGCTACGAGGTGCCGCAGGAGGTCGTCTACGGAAACTAGCGGGCGCCCGCCCGGGTGCCCGTCAGGCCGGCGCAGGCTGGCCGTCGAACAGGGCGAGCAGGTCCGCCAGCCCGTCGATGACGAGGTCGGCGCCAAGCTCCTCCGCCGGCACGCTCGTATAGCCGCCGCGCACCACGACGACGCGCATCCCGGCGGCGCGCGCCGAGGCCACGTCGGCGGAGCTGTCGCCCACCATCACCGCATCGTCAACGGACACGCCGAGGGCGGCGGCGGCGTGCAGCAGCATTTCCGGCTCGGGCTTGCAGGTGGCGCAGGTGTCGCCGCCGACAACGGACGCCACATGCGCGTCCATGCCGAAATGCGCCAGGATTTCCCGCGAGAAGGCCTCGGGCTTGTTGGTCACGACCGCCAGTTTGAGGCCGGCCCTCGCACCGCCCTCCAGCACGTCCAGCGCGCCCGGCAAAGGCACGGTCAGCCCGGTCAGGTTGTCCGCGTAGATGCCCATCATGCGGGCGGTCATCGCGGCGTGCGCAGCGGCGTCGAGATCCCGTCCGCGGGCGATGAAGACACGGCCGACCAGCGTCGGGATGCCGTGACCGACCATGGCGCGCACCTCGTCGACGCCAAGCGGTTCGAGCCCCTCGGTTTCCAGCAACAGGTTGGCGGCGCGCGCAATGTCCGGCACGCTGTCGACCAGCGTTCCGTCGAGATCGAAAAGCAGCGCCGAAACGCCCGTCATTGCCTTGCCGCCGATACTGCCGCCGGTCTCACGGCCTGTCCTGCCAGTCGCGCTCACGCAACATCCTTCCGTCTGAACGAACGCCTCCTCGGGACGATCAGGGCGGACAATAAGGCGCTCGCTGGCGGGAAACAATGTCAGCCGGTGCCCCTCGCCCCGACATAGGCGGCGATCGTCTCGCGAACGCCGTCCCGCCAGAGCGCCGCGAGCGCCTTGGCAAACGCGGCGGAAAAGGACGGATCGGCGGCAAGATCGCCGAAGACGCTCGCCATCTCGAGAAAGGCCGCCGGACGATCGCGTGCGGCGGCGGCGCGTTCACGCAGTTCGTCCCGCCGTTCGTCGACAATCTCCAGGGTCTCGCCGGTTTCCGTCGTCCCCGCGCAGTAACGGCACCACAAGGCAACCTCGAGTGCCAACCCGTCGATGGACGCGCCGGCGCCAAGCCGGTCACGCAAGGTGGGCAGAATGAACTTCGGCTGCCGGTTGGACCCGTCAAGGCAGAGCCTCGGGATCGTGTCGCCGACTTCCGGATTGGAGAAGCGGGTGACGACCTGCCCGAAATAAGCGGTGAAATCGACACCGGGAATGGGTGGCACTGTCGGGATGATTTCCGCATGTGCGAGACGGGCAAGGAACCCGGCCACCAGCGGATCGGCCATGGCATCATGGACGAAATGATGGCCGAGCAGCGCGCCGGGATAGGCGATCGCCGCATGCCCCCCGTTGAGGATGCGCAGCTTCATCAATTCGAATGCTGCAACATCGGCAACGAACTCGACGCCGACCTCCTCCAGCCGCGGGCGGCCGGCCGGAAAATTGTCCTCCATCACCCATTGCCGGAAGGGCTCGCAGGCAACGGGCGCTGCATCCTCGAGACGGAAGCGCTCGCGCAGCAACTGCCGCTCGCGGTCCGAGGTCGCCGGCGTGATGCAGTCGACCATGCTGCTCGGAAAGGCCACGTTCTCGCCGACCCATCGCGCCAGGTCGGGGGAGATCAACCGCGCCAGTCCCAGCATGGTGGCACGGGTGACATGGCCGTTTTCCGGCAGGTTGTCGCAGGACATCACCGTGAAGGGCGCGACCCCGGCCGCCTGCCGGGCGCCAAGCGCCTTCAGCAGGATGCCGAAGACCGTCGCGGGCGCGTCCGGGCGCTCGGCATCGGCGCGCATGTCTGGATGGCCGGCGTCGAAACCGCCGGTCGTTGCATCGACATAATAGCCGCCTTCCGTGATCGTCAGCGAGACGATGCGGATTTCCGGGCGTTTCAGCGTCTCGACCAGCGCTTCCGGATCGATCGGCGTGAAGTCGACCATCACCCCGGTGACACGAGCGGTCAGCCCGCCGGGGTCCAGTTCGACGACGCTCGACAACCAGTCCTGCGCCTTCAGCCGCTCGCGCATCGCCGCATCACCGGGTCGCACGCCCGCGCCGATGACGGCCCAGTCGTGGTCGAGCCCCTTGTTGAAGAGACGGTCCAGATAGACGATCTGGTGCGCCCGGTGGAAATTGCCGACGCCGACATGAACGATGCCGGGCGAAAGCGCGCCGCGCGCATAGGCGGGCCTTGCGACCTCGGCACCCAGATCGGGCAGGCTGGAAAGGGACAGGCTGGTCGTCACGTTCGCCTCGAATTCATGCAGGATCGGCCGCCATCGGGGAGAACGGCGCGGCCTCGTGTTGGAAAGGAGGAGCAGGCACCGCTCAGTTCATCCAGTTGCCGCCATCGACATTGTAGGTCTGGGCGACCACGTAGGCGCTCTCCGGCCCGGCCAGGAAGATCGCCATGCCGGTCAGGTCCTCGGCAGTGCCCATTCGCCCAAAGGGCACCGCCTCGCCAACGAGCCGCTTCTTCTCGCCGGGCGGCCTGCCCTCATATCTGGCGAAAAGCGCGTCGACGCCCTCCCAGTGCTCGCCGTCGACGACGCCGGGCGCGATGGCGTTGACGTTGATGCCATGGCGGATGAGGTCGAGGCCGGCCGACTGGGTCAGGCTGATGACGGCCGCCTTGCTGGCGCAGTAGACCGCGACCAGCGGTTCGCCCCGCCGCCCGGCCTGGCTGGCCATGTTGATGATCCGTCCGCCGCGACCGCGTGCGATCATCGCTTTCGCCGCCGCCTGAAGCGTGAAGAGGCAGCCGGCGACATTGACGGAAAACAGCCGCTCGTAGCTGTCCCTGGTGATCTCCACGACCGGCGCCAGATCGAAAAGGGCGGCATTGTTGACGAGAATATCGATCCCCCCGAAGGCGCGGTCGACCTCGGCAACCGCCGTCTCGATGGAGGCCTGGTCAGCGACGTCGAGGCGCACCGCCATCGCATCACCGCCAATGGCGCCGGCGACCTCGCGCGCACCGTCGACATTGATATCGGCTATCGCGACCCTCGCGCCTTCGCGCGCATAGGCCTCGGCGAAGGCGCGGCCTATGCCGCGCGCCGCGCCGGTAACAAGCGCGGTCTTGCCGTGAAGGCGCTTCATCGTACCGCCAGTCCGTTCCCGTCAAAGCGGTGCAGGTGCTCGCGCATGGGCGAGAGACGCACCGCGTCGCCATGGCTGACGCCGGCCTCGCCCTGGACGCGCACCGTCATTGGGTCGAGCCCCTCGACATGGACATGCAGGAAGGTGTCGGAGCCCAGATGCTCGGCGACGCCGACCCGGCCGCTCCAGACCCCGTCCTGCGCAAGCTCAAGGTGCTCCGGACGGATACCGATCGTATGGGCGCCATGCTCCGCCGCCTTCTCGCCCGTGATGATGTTCATCTTCGGCGAGCCGATGAAGCCGGCGACGAACAGGTTTCGCGGCGCCCGATAGAGTTCCAGCGGCGAGCCGATCTGCTCGATGCGTCCGGCCCTGAGGACCACGATCTTGTCGGCCATGGTCATGGCCTCGACCTGATCGTGGGTGACGTAGATCATCGTCGTCTTCAACGACTGGTGCAGCTCGGTGATCTCAAGGCGCATGTTGACGCGCAAGGCCGCGTCGAGATTGGACAGCGGCTCGTCGAACAGGAACGCGGCCGGCTCGCGCACGATGGCGCGGCCGATGGCGACGCGCTGGCGCTGGCCGCCGGACAGCTGTCCGGGGCGCCGGTCGAGATAGTCGGTGAGGTTCAGCGTCTTTGCCGCCGCGCTCACCCGCCGCTCCTGCTCGGCCGGATCCATCTTGGCCATCTTCAGCGGGAAGGCGATGTTCTTGCGCACGCTCATATGCGGATAGAGCGCGTAGGACTGGAACACCATGGCAAGGCCGCGTTTGGCCGGCGGCACGTCCGTCGCAGGCCTGCCGTCGATCTCGATATGACCGCCGGAGACATCCTCGAGCCCGGCGATCAGGCGCAGGAGCGTCGACTTTCCGCAACCCGAGGGGCCGACGAAGACGACGAACTCGCCATCCTCGATATCAAGGTCGAGCGCCGGAATGACTTCGACATCGCCAAAGGTCTTGGTGACCTGTCTGAGAGAGATCTTGCCCATGTTCCGGGTCCTTACTTGACGGCGCCGAAGGTGAGGCCGCGCACCAGCTGCTTCTGGCTGAACCAGCCGAGAATCAGGATCGGGGCGATGGCCAGGGTCGAGGCGGCGGAGAGCTTGGCGTAGAAAAGGCCTTCAGGGCTCGAGTAGCTGGCGATGAAGGCCGTCAGCGGAGCGGCCTTGGCCGCCGTCAGGTTGAGCGTCCAGAACGCCTCGTTCCAGGCGAGAATGACGTTGAGGAGAAGCGTCGAGGCGATGCCGGGCACCGCCATCGGCGTCAGCACATACACGACCTCGTCCCACAGCGAAGCACCGTCCATGCGCGCCGCCTCGAGGATTTCGCCGGGGATTTCCTTGAAGTAGGTGAACAGCATCCAGACAATGATCGGCAGGTTGATCAGCGTCAGCACCACCACAAGGCCGATGCGCGTGTCGAGCAGGCCGAAGTCCCGGAACATCAGGTAGATCGGGATCAGCACGCCGACCGGTGGCAGCATCTTGGTGGACAGCATCCACATCAGGATGTCCTTGGTGCGCTTTGCCGGAACGAAGGCCATCGACCAGGCCGCGGGAATGGCGATCAAGAGGCCGAGCAGTGTCGAGCCGAGCGAGATGATCACCGAATTCATGAAATGCAGCGGGTAGTTGGAGCGGGAGTTGACCTCCTCGTAGTTCTCCAGCGTCCACTCGAAGGCAAGGAAGGACGGCGGCGAGGCAATGGCCTCGGCCTCGCTCTTGAAGCTGGTCAGGATCGTCCAGAGGATGGGAAAGAAGATCGCCAGGCCGATCGCCCAGGCGATGACGGTCACGGCAAGCTGGCGGCGGCCGGATACACGACGTGCCATGGGTCAGGCCTCCAGGTTCTTGCCGATCATCCGCATCAGGAAGATCGCGAC
Organism: Stappia sp.; assembly: GCF_048261845.1. Classification (GTDB taxonomy): domain Bacteria; phylum Pseudomonadota; class Alphaproteobacteria; order Rhizobiales; family Stappiaceae; genus Stappia. The sequence goes on from NZ_JBLXFR010000017.1 coordinate 62,220, forward strand.
AATATTGGCCAGGATGACGGCGACGATGCCGCCCGCGGAACCGCCGCCCACGTCGAACTGAAGCAGCGACTGGGCGTAGACGAGATAGGTGATGTTGGTCGAGGCGTAGCCGGGGCCGCCATTGGTGGTCACCAGGATCTCGGCGAAGACCGACAGCAGGAAGATGGTCTGGATCAGGATCACAACGGTGATCGCCCGCGACATGTGCGGCAGCACGATATGGATGAAGCGGCTGCCGAACCCGGCCCCGTCCATTTCGGACGCCTCGAGTTGCTCCTGGTCCAGCGACTGCAGCGCCGTCAACAGGATCAGCGTCGCGAAGGGCAGCCACTGCCAGGCGACGATGAGGATGATGGAGAAGAGCGGCGCGTGCGACAGGAAGTCGAACGGCTCAAGCCCGAGCCCCTTGGCCAGATGCGCGAAAAGGCCGTTGACCGGGTTCATGAACATGTTCTTCCACACCAGCGCCGAGACCGTGGGCATGACGAAGAACGGCGCGATCACGAGGATGCGCACGATCCCCTGCCCCCACATCGGCTGGTCGAGCAGCAGCGCCAGCGCCGTGCCCCCGACAATGGTGATGACCAGCACGCCGCCAACCAGCAGAAGCGTGTTGGCCAGCGCCTCGAAGAAGGCGGGATCGGTGAGGAAGAATTCGTAATTGGCGAAGCCGACGAACTGCTCCATTCCCGGCATCAGCAGATTGTAGCTGAGGAAGGAGAAGTAGATCGTCATCGACAGCGGCACGATCATCCAGCCGAGCAGAAGCAGAACGGCAGGCGATAGCATGAGCCGCGCGGCGGCACGGGAATGAGCGGTTGCCATGGGTCGAACCCGTTCGGATCTTCGGTTTTCGGGGATGACGGGCCGGCCTGTGGCGGTCGGCCCGGTTGTCTTGCCCGGTGGCTTGGCCGGTTACTTGATGTAGCCGGCCCGCTTCATCGTGCGCTCTGCAGTCGCCTGCGCGTTCTGCAAGGCCTGGTCGACGCTGACCGAACCGGCGAGAGCCGCGGAGAACTGCTGACCGACCGTGGTGCCGAGCCCCTGGAACTCGGGGATGGCGACGAACTGGACGCCGACATACGGCACCTCGTCAACGGTCGGGTTCTGCGGATCGGCCGCGTTGATGCTTTCAAGCGTCATGCGGGCGAAGGGCGCAGCCTCCAGGTAGTCCGGGTTCTCGTAGAGCGATGTCCGGGTGCCGGGGGGGACGTTCGCCCAGCCTTCCTTCTCGGCGACGAGTGCCAGATAGTCCTTCGAGGTTGCCCAGGCGATGAACTTCTTGGCCGCCTCGGTCTTCTGCGAACCGGCGGGAATGGCAAGGTTCCAGGCCCACAGCCAGTTGCCGCGCTTGCCAAGTCCCTTGTCGGGGGCGAGCGCGAAACCGACCTTGTCGGCGACCTGGCTGTCATCCGGGTTGGTGACGAAGGAGGCGGCCACCGTGGCGTCGATCCACATGCCGCACTTGCCGGTCTGGAACAGCGACAGGTTCTCGTTGAAGCCGTTGTTGGAGGCACCCGGAGGGCCGTAATTGTTCATCAGGTCGAGGTAATCGGTAAGCGTCGCTTTCCAGGCATCGCCATCGAACTGCGGCCTCCACTCCATGTCGAACCATTTGGCGCCGTAGGAATTGGCCATGGCGGAGAGGAAGGCCATGTTCTCGCCCCAGCCGGCCTTGCCGCGCAGGCAGATGCCATAGACCTCGCCCGCCTTGTCGGTCATCGCGGCGGCGGCCTCCTTGATGAAGTCCCAGCTGGGCGCATCCGGCATTTCCAGCCCGGCTTTCTCCATCAGGTCCTTGCGGTACATGACCATGGAGCTTTCACCGTAGAAAGGCGCCGCGTAGAGCTTGCCGTCGACGGTCAGGCCGCCGCGGATCGCCGGCAGCAGATCATCGACGTCGTAATCCGCACCAAGATCGTCGAGCTCGACCAGCCAGCCCTGCTTGGCCCAGATCGGCGCCTCATAGGTGCCGATCGTCATGATGTCGTACTGGCCGCCCTTGGTGGCGATGTCGGTCGTCACGCGCTGGCGCAGGACGTTCTCCTCAAGCGTCACCCACTCCAGCTCGATGCCCGGGTTCCTGGCCGTGAAGTCGTCCGTCAGCTTCTGCATGCGGATCATGTCGCCATTGTTGACCGTGGCGATGGTGAGCTTCTCCCCGAGCGCCGGGCCGGCCGCGAGCGTGATGGCGGTCGCGCCCAGCAGGGCACGGATAAGAGTGGTCATGAGTTCCTCCCAGATGCCACTTGGGCATTTGCTAATTTTACGGGCAAATACTCACAAAACATGCAAAGGCCGTCAAGCGGGCGCGGGGGCCCGTACGGCAACTTTCGTTGCTGCGCTGCAAAACACTCCGACTTTACAGATAGATGCACACACGCCCTGAAGGGGCCTTGTTGCACCGGCCAACCCTTGAGAGCCTGTTTTCGCTGCGCACCGCCACACTCGATGCTCGAAATCGAGGCGTCGGCCCGCACGTCTGGCGAGCAGCCCCGGCCCCGCCCGGGCAGGTTTCACGCTTCCCGGCGGTCCGGATTTCCGACCCCGGTCAGCGTGCGAGCAGGCGCTCGGCGGTCAGTTCGTTGGTGATCAGGCCGTTGACGATGCGCCCGCGCAGCGCGCCCAGAATGGCGTCGACCTTGGCTTCCCCGGCGGCGATTCCAATCACCGGCTTGTCGGCGGAACGCGTCAGCGGCGCGCTGGCGACAAGGTCGTTGGTCAATCCCTCGATCAAGGCGCCGTCGCGGCCATAGACCCAGCTGGTGATCTCGCCGATGGCACCGGCAGCGGTGAGTGCCGCCATCTCGTCCCGGCTGACGAACCCGTCGACGAAGAGCGGCGCGGTCTCGCCCATGTTGCCGACGCCGACAAAGGTCACGTCGGCGTCCTTGGCCAGTTCCAGGATGTTGTGAACCGGCTCCTGGTTGTGCAGGAGTTCACGCTCCCGCTTCGAGCGGGCAAACACCGGAAGCGGCATCGGGTAGTGGCGCGCATTGACCCGGTCGGCCATGCGGATGATGACGTTGTAGGCCGAAGCCGAGCCATCCGACATCATGTTGCCGAGCAGCGAGACGACCTTGTGCTGCGGGCAGTCCATCGGCGGCAGTTGATCGATCGACGCCCTGAGCGCGCGGCCCGTGCCGAAGGCGATGATCTTCGGCTCCTGCGACTTGAGATGGCGCTCCATCTCGCTGGCCGCCGCCTGGGCGATGCCGACGATGGAAGCGGGCGTTGAAGGATCGCTCGGCACCACCTCGCAGCTTTGCAGGGGAAAGCGCTCGCGCAGTTTCTGCGCCAGCTCCATGCAGCGGGCGATGGGATGATCGAGACGCACCTTGACCAGCCGTTCGGTGACGGCGAGCGACACGAGCCGCTGGGCCGATTGCCGGGACACGCCGAGCTTGCGGGCGATCTCGTCCTGGGTGTTGCCGGCGACGTAATAGAGCCAGCCGGCCCGGGCGGCCTCGTCGAGGCGGCTTACGTCATTGTCGTTCTTGCCGGCCATGCTCTCGCGCCCCGTCACGTCTTCCCGAGTTCTGGGGCCATATCAAAGAATGCATCCCAATTGTCAAAAAACGGCAATGGCGGCGACAGCGTCGCGTCCGAGCGGTCGAGATGCGAACCGCCGATGAAGTGCCACACGGCCATGCCGGCTGCACGCCCCGCCTCCAACCCCGGCAGGCTGTCCTCGATGACCAGGCAGCGGGCAGGATCGACACCGCATCGCGCGGCCGCATGGAGGAAAAGATCCGGCGCCGGCTTGCCGTTGGCGACCTGCGAGGCGGTGAAGACCGCCTCGCCGAAGAAGCGGTCCAGCCCGGTCAGCCGCAGCGAGCATCCGGCCCGCTGCGGACTGCTGCTGGTGGCAACGCAGGCGCGCGCGGCAAGGTTTTCCAGCACCCCGACGATGCCCGCCACCGGCTTCAACTCGCGCTCGAAGGCCGCCAGCAGGCGGGCGCGGTAGTCGCTTTCGAACGTCTCCGGCAAGCGAACGCGAAAGTCCTGGCGAATGCTCTCGGCGACGCGCGGAAAGCTGCGACCGAGGAAATGCGCCTTGAAATAGGGGAAGTCGACCGCGACACCGGCCTCTTCCAGTGCCGCCATCAGGACGCGCGCGCTGATGATCTCGCTGTCGATCAGGACACCGTCGCAATCGAAGATCACGAGATCGATGCCGCCGGCAGGAAGAAGGCCGCCGCGCGAGGGTTCAGTCAACTCCGTGATTCTCACAAACCGTTTCCCTGCTCGCGGCGCTTCAATTGCGTTTCAGGGCCTGCAGGCAGTGCGGAAAATGAGCGATTCCTTGTCGCAGGTCCCGACGTCAGCATGCACCAGACAAGGTATCCTGCAAGTTCGATTGTCCACCGCACGCCTCCTGCAAGAAATCCTTCTGACGCAAGGTAAATTTGCACAGTCCGAACGAATATGGCAGATTTGGTGATGCAGATCGAACATGCTTGCAGGCATCCAGTTTCCTGCCTGATGCTTCAATCGATCGGAATGGGTCTTTCCACAGGAAGGACCCGGGGGCCGGTGTCGCTTCAAGCGACACGATATCGCCATGCATGTCGACGGCCTGAAAAAACACGGGGTTATGCGGTCCCCGCAGGGGCGACTCACGCTCGTGACGTCACTCGTTCGTCTGTGCATATGCTTGCAGGCTTCACAAAAGGCGCTCCGCTGCGGGTCTCGCACGAGTGAATTTACCAACGGCACCGGGTGAAATCTTATGTACAAGAAGATAATTGTCCCAGTCGACTTGGCACATGCAAGCCGCCTGCAGAAAGTCTTGCAGACCGCCGCAGATCTCGGGCGCCATTACAATGCATCGGTATGCTATGTGGGCGTGATATCTTCATTGCCGGGCAGCGTCGCGCGATCTCCTTCGGAATTCGCGGAAAAGCTGGGCGAGTTTGCCAGCATGCAAGGCAAGGAGAACGGCATAGCCACATCAAGCCATGCCGTGACGAGCCATGACCCGGCTGTGGACCTTGATCAGGCGCTGCTCGCGGCAATCGCCGACACCGGAGCAGATCTGGTCGTGATGGCGTCGCATATACCCAACGTGACCGACTACATCTGGCCGTCCAACGGAGGGACCATCGCCAGTCGCTCGTCCGCATCCGTATTTGTCGTGAGAGGCGCGTGACGCTTCAGCGCCCTCGCACGCCCTAGAACACCCAGTCGGAAACCACCAAACAAGGATACAGAATGTCAGATCAGAACAGCGCCACCGGAATTCCGGAACCGGAAGGCGCGGCCGACATCATCGAGACCGATTTCGAGATCGGCCAGCACAATCTGGAAGGCAATGTCGGGCCGTTCGGCTTCGACATCCACAATCCGGTCTTCCTCATTTCCGGACTGTCGATCGTCGCTTTCGTCATCTACGCGCTCGCCGCGCCCGAACAGGCCGCCAGCTTCTTCGGCTGGCTGCGGCCGATGTTGACCAGCACTTTCGACTGGTTCTTCCTGACGGCAGCCAACATCTTCGTCCTGTTCTGCCTGTTCCTGATCGTCAGCCCCTGGGGCAGCGTCAGGCTGGGCGGCAAGGATGCGCGCCCCGACTACAATTACCTCGGCTGGTTCGCGATGCTTTTCGCCGCCGGCATGGGCATCGGCCTGATGTTCTTCGGCGTGCTCGAGCCGGTCTATCACATGGCCATCTCCGAGCCGCTCGGCGTCCCCTCGCCCTTCGCCGAGGATGGATCCATCATTCCGGAGAATGTCGAGGCGGCCAAGCGCATGGGCCTTGCCGCGACGATCTATCACTGGGGCCTGCACCCCTGGGCGATCTATGCGGTCGTGGCGCTGGCGCTGGCACTGTTTTCCTTCAACAAGGGCCTGCCCCTGTCGATCCGCTCGGCCTTCTATCCGATCTTCGGCGAGCGCGTGTGGGGCTGGACCGGCCACATCATCGACACGCTCGCTGTCTTCGCGACGCTGTTCGGGCTTGCCACCTCGCTGGGTCTCGGCGCCCAGCAGGCAAATGCCGGGCTTGAACATGTCTACGGCGTTCCGAACACGATCACCGTGCAGGTGATCCTGATCGTCGTCATCACCTCCATCGCGCTGATCTCCGTGCTGCGCGGTCTGGATGGCGGCGTCAAGGTGCTGTCCGAGATCAACATGGTGATCGCCGCGCTGCTGCTGCTCTTCGTGCTCTTCGCAGGGCCGACGGCGGCCATCTTCAGCGACTTCGTCAGCGGTCTCGTCGCCTATGGCACCGACCTTGTCGGCCTGTCGAACCCTGTCGGTCGAACCGATGACGGTTATCGCGAGGGCTGGACGGCGTTCTACTGGGCCTGGTGGATTTCCTGGTCGCCGTTCGTCGGCATGTTCATCGCCCGCGTCAGCCGCGGCCGCACCGTGCGCGAGTTCATCACCTGCGTGCTGATCATCCCCTCGCTCGTCTGCGTGTTGTGGATGGCCGTGTTCGGCGGCGTCGCCATCGACCAGGTGCTGTCGGACCCGGCGACCAGCGCGGTGAAGGCCAATGTCATCGACAGCTACAGCCCCGAGCTTTCGCTCTTCGCCATGCTCGAAGGCCTGCCGCTGTCGGCGATCACCTCGACGATCGGCATCGTGCTGGTCATCGTCTTCTTCGTCACATCGTCGGATTCCGGCTCGCTGGTGATCGACACGATCACCGCCGGCGGCAAGGTCGACGCGCCGGTGCCGCAGCGGGTGTTCTGGTGCACCTTCGAGGGTCTGGTGGCGATCGTGCTGCTGATCGGCGGCGGACTGAGTTCGCTGCAGGCGATGGTGATCTCGACCGGCCTGCCCTTCACCCTGGTGCTGCTCCTGATGTGCGTCGCGATCTTCCGCGGCCTGCAGACGGAAGAGCGCTAGAGCCCGGACAGCCGAACGCACGGCGATTCGGACACAGCCACAAACCGGAGGCGCGGCCAGCAGGCCGCGCCTCTTTTTCTCCGATTTTCCCGACCGGGACGCATTTTCCCGCCGCAGGCCGCGCGGAGACGGGAAATGACCGGAACCGGACGTTTTTTGAACTTGTCAGGCCGCGAGAAGCCGCCCTAGCATTGCGCATCGGCAGCATGCGTGGCCGGCCCCGGATCTTCCCTGCGCAGATGCAGCACAGGATGCCGCCTCCCGAACACCGGACGGGACCGGACACGACGGCGCCAACATGCTAGGAACCGCGACAGCGTGACCCACACCGGGGCGCCTGATCGACTTCAACAAAGGATCGACCGCAGATGACCACCTTCACCAAGCCCGCCGCCCTTCTCGCTGCCGGTGCGCTGTTCCTGACCGGCGCAACGCCGGCGCTCGCCCATCTCAACCCGGGCGAGCACGGTTCCTTCGCCGCCGGCTTCTCGCATCCGCTGTTCGGCACCGACCACATCCTGGCGATGGTCGCAGTCGGCCTGTGGGCCTGGCAGATCGGCGGCAAGGCCGTCTATGCCGTGCCGGCCGCCTTCGTGGTGACGATGCTTGCCGGTTTCGGCCTGGCGCTTGCCGGCGTCGCCCTGCCCTTCGTCGAGCCCGCGATCCTTGCCTCGGTGGTCGCGCTCGGCCTGCTGGTGGCGCTTGCCGTCCGCCTCCCGGTCGCGGCATCGGCGGCCGTCGTCGCCGTCTTCGCGCTGTTCCACGGCTATGCCCATGGGGGGGAAATCGGCGCCGCGACACAGGCCGCCTATGGTGCCGGCTTTGCCGCCGCGACGGTCCTCCTCCATGCCGCCGGCGTGGCGCTCGGCTACGGTCTCGGCGTTCTCGCCTCGTCGAAGGGCCAGTCCGTGACGCGGGTCCTCGGCGGACTGACGGCGCTCGCCGGCGCTGCGCTGATCTACGGCTGACCGAAAGCAGAACCACGCAATCCCGACAATTTCAGAGCCGTTTTTTCGAAAAATTGCCTGAAAATTTATCGGGATTGCACGCTGCGATCTCAGGAACAGGAAGGCCCGGCGGGAAACCGACCGGGCCTTGCCTTTTTGTCTCCCGGGTTCGGCTCGTCTCCCGCAAGGCGACACTTGTCCCCGTCGTCGCCAGAGCAGCTATACTGCCTGCCCTTGAACGGACACCCTTGCCGCTCCGTCAGGCTCCGGCGTCGCGCTGCACGATCCAGTCGTGGTCGGGGTGGTTCTGGAAGCGCCACTTGCGAAGCGGGCCGGCCATGACGTTGAGGTAATACATCTCGTAGCCATGCGGCGCGCCGCAGGGGTGGTGCCCCTTCGGCACAAGCACCACGTCGCCGTCGGACACGGCCATGGTTTCGTCGAGGGAGCCGTCCTCGGTGAAGACCCGCTGGAAGCCGAAACCGGTCGCCGGGTCGAGCCGGTGGTAATAGGTCTCTTCCAGATAGGTCATGTCCGGGAAATTGTCCTGATCATGCCGGTGCGGGGGATAGGAGGACCAGTTGCCGGCCGGCGTGAAGACCTCCGTCACCAGAAGGCTGTCGGCGACGTCCTTGTCCTCCATGGCGATGGGGTGGATGTGGCGGGTGTTGGCGCCCTTGCCGCGCGTCTCGAAGCCGATGTCGGAGATGACGGCGGCGGGATGCCCGCCCTTGCCCGGCGCGGTGCAAACGGCAAGGGTCACGTCGGTGGTCGCCCGCGCCTTCCAGGAGGAGCCGTTCGGAACGTAAAGACAGTGCGGCTTGGTCTTCTCGAAGACGCTCATCCGCTCGCCCATCTCGCCAAAGGATGTCGTGCCGGCGGAGAGCTCGGCCTTGCCCTCGACAAGGACAAGGATCGCCTCGCGCTCGCCGGTCTGCTCGGTGACACTTTCGCCCGGCGCAAGCCGGTGGAGCGAAAACCCCACATAGGACCAGCCGGCGCTTTCAGGCGTGATGTCGTGCACCTTGCCCGAAGTGCCCTTTGGTTTCACCAACAGATCGGCCATGTGATTGTCCTTCCGTCTTTGCCCGGGGAAACCCCCGGGAGATCAAATCGCTGCTCCCCCCTCTGTCCCCTGACGGGGACATCTCCCCTTCAAGGGGGAGACGTGCGCGAGGGTCACCGTCTCGCCTCAGCCCCTGTCCAGCCCCGTCTCGCGGGCTGTTGCCCTCAGCGCCTCAAGGCCCATCGACTGGTAGGTGACCGGGTCGCGGACGAGCGGGTCCTGCTCCGCCTCGATGACGAGCCAGCCGGAATAGCCGTGCCGCGCGGCGGCCGAGAGCACCGGCGCGAAGTCGACCGCGCCTTCCGGATCGCCCGGCACGGTGAAGACACCGCGCCTGACGCCTTCAAGGAAGCTGAGCCCTTGCGAGCGGACCTCTTCCATCACGTCGGGACGCACGTTCTTGGCGTGGATGTGCGAGACCCGGCCCATGTGCTTTTCGGCCAGACGGGCCGGATCGCCGCCGCCGAAGAAGGCATGGCCGGTGTCGAGCAACAGGCGGGTGACCGGGCCGGTCAGTTCCATCAGCCGGTCGATCTCGTCCTCGCTCTCGACGATGGTGCCCATGTGGTGGTGATAGACGAGCGGCACGCCCGCACCCGCGCAATGGGCGGCGACCCTGTCAAGGTCGGCACAGAAGCGGGCGAAGCGGCCCGCGTCGAGGCGCGGCCGGTCATTGAGGGCGACGGCATCCTGCCCGTGCACGGCGTTGGACGTCTCGCAGGCGATCAGCACCGGCGAGCCCATCGCCTTGAGGCGTGCAAGATGCGGACCGATGGCGGCGATCTCGTCTTCCACGGAGCGGGTCAGGAGATTGAGCGAGTACCAGGCGGACACGAATTTCAGCCCGTGGGGCTCAAGCGTCGCGGCAAGCCCGGCGGGATCGGTCGGGAATTTGTGGCCGTTCTCGATGCCGTCGAAGCCGATGGCGGCCGCCTGCGACAGGCAGGTCTCCAGGCTGATATGCGCGCCAAGCGACTGGTCATCGTCGTTGGACCAGGCAATCGGATTGGTGCCGTAAAGAATCATGGCGGGGTCTTTCGAAAAGGCGGCGGCAGGCCGCCGGGTGTTCAGGCATTTCTCTTTTTCACCGCCGCCTCGTAGCGGGCGCGGGCGGCGCGGACCTCGGCGCGTTCCGACACTTCCGGCACGGCGACATCCCACCAGTGGCCGCCGGCCTGCGTCGTCGCCAGCGGATCGGTGTCGATGACGATGACATGGCTGCGATCAGACATGCGGGCACGGACAAGCGCCTCCTCCAGCGCCGCGATGCCGTCGACCTTCTCGGCGATCGCGCCCATGGAGGCCGCATGGGCGGCGAAGTCGATGGCGCTCGGCACCGCATGGCGGGCCGTGTCGAGGAGGTTGTTGAAGCTCTCGCCACCGGTCGCCATCTGCAGCCGGTTGATGCAGCCATAGCCGCGATTGTCGAGCAGGACGACCGTGATTTTCAGCCCGAGCATGACCGAGGTGGCGAGCTCGGAATTCATCATCATGTAGGAGCCGTCGCCGACCATGACGACGACCTCGCGATCCGGGTGCGCCATCTTCGCGCCGAGCCCGCCGGCGATCTCGTAGCCCATGCAGGAGAAGCCGTATTCCATGTGATAGCCGTTGGGGCGCGAGGCCTTCCACAGCTTGTGCAACTCGCCCGGCAACCCGCCGGCGGCGCACAGGACGATGGCATTCTCGTCCGTGCCGCGCTGCACCGCGCCGATGACCTGTGCGTCGCTCGGAAGGGCGTTGCCCGACGGGGCGGCCGTTGCCGCATCGACGGCGGCGATCCAGTCGCTCTTCAACGACGGGGCCGGCGGCTCCGCCCGGTGCTCGCCAAGCGCAGCGGACAGGTCCTCGAGCGCCGCGCGGGCATCGGCGACAAGCGGCAACGCCCCGTGCTTGGCGGCATCATGGCCGGTGACATTGAGCGAGAGGATGCGGCAGGCGGGATTGCCGAACAGCGCCCAGGAGCCGGTGGTGAAATCCTGGAAGCGGGTGCCGATGCCGATGACGAGATCCGCCCTTTCGGCAACCGCATTGGCAGCGGAGGAGCCGGTGACGCCGATGGAGCCGAGATTGAGCGGATGATCCCAGGCAAGCGACGACTTGCCGGCCTGGGTTTCGGCAACGGGGATCCCGTGACGGGTGGCGAATTCGGCCAGCGCGTCGCAGGCGCCGGAATAAAGCACCCCGCCCCCGGCAATGACGAGCGGGGTTTTCGCCGTGCGGATCGCCGCGACGGCCGCCGCCAGTTCGCCCGCATCGGGGCGCGGCCGGCGGCGGCGCCAGACGCGCGGGGCAAAGAAGCTTTCCGGCCAGTCGAAGGCCTCCGCCTGTTCATCCTGGCAGAAGGCGAGAGTCACGGGGCCGCATTCGGCCGGGTCGCTCAGCACCGACATGGCGCGCGGCAGGGCGGCGAGAAGCTGTTCGGGCCGGGTGATGCGGTCGAAATAGCGCGACACCGGGCGGAAGCAGTCATTGGCCGAGACGGTGGCATCGGCAAACGCCTCGACCTGCTGCAGCACGGGATCGGGCGCGCGGCCGGCAAAGACGTCGCCCGGCACGAGCAGCACCGGCAGCCGGTTGACATGGGCAAGGGCGGCAGCGGTCACCATGTTGGTGGCGCCCGGCCCGATGGAGGTGGTGACCATCATCGCCTGGGCGCGGTTGACGGCCTTGGCATAGGCGATCGCCGCATGGGCCATGCCCTGTTCGTTGTGGCCGCGCCAGGTGGGGAAATCGTCGCCCGCGCCCTGCAGCGCCTCGCCAAGGCCGGCGACATTGCCGTGGCCGAAGATCGCCCAGCAGCCGGGGATGAGCGGTTCGCCGGCGTCGTTTTCCTGGGCGGCGAGAAAGCGCACCATGGCCTGCGCGGCAGTGAGGCGGATGGTCTGGGTCATGTCGGCTCTCCGGCAGGAACGGGGGCGGCCCGGCCGCGCGCTCCGTCCCAGATGGCACACAGTCTGGCGAATGTCGCGGCCATTGCCACCACCGCGTCCTCGTCGCCGATCTCGCCCGCAAGCCAGCGCCGCGCCGGATCGGCGAAGATCGTGCGCCCGACGGCAAAGCCCCTGACCAGCGGAAAGCGGGCGGCCGCCTCGAAACTGGCGGCAAGTTCATGCATCGGCGCATCGAGGCCGAGAACCACGATGCCGCGCACATGGGGATCGTTTTCGCCGATCACCGCCGAAGTCTCCGCCCATCCGGCCTCGCTCGTCATCGGTTCCAGCTTCCACCAGTCGGGGAAGACGCCGATCTCGTAGAAGCGCGCGATGACCCGCGCCGTGGTGGTGTCGTCGACGGGGCCGACCTTCGAGGGGATCACCTCCAGCAGGAGTTCCAGCGAATTGGCGCGCGCGGCACGGGCAAGGCGCAGGATCGTCTCCTCCTGGCCGGCCTTCGTCGCCGCATCGTCGTCCGGATGATAGAAGCACAGCACCTTGACGACGTGATCCGCCGGCCATTCGGCAAGCGCCGAGCCGTAGTCGGCGCCGATTTCCAGCTCAAGCGGACGGGAGCCCGGCCGCTCGACCGGCCGGCCGATCCACAAGCCGGTCCCGGCGGCGCGAAACAGCGCCTCCTCGCCAAGCCGGCCGTCGCAAAGAATGCCGTAGCCGGACCGGCCCGCCTGCACGCGGCGCGCCGCCTCCAGGCACAGCGTCTTGAAGTGCGGGATGCGGGCCGGGTCTGCGGCGAGATCCCGGGCGAGATCCTCAAGCTGCATGCGGTGGTCGAAAGCGAAGACACGCATCACCGACCAGTCGCCGCCATGCGAGCGGTGACGGTTGGTCGACCAGTGGATCTGCTCCAGTTCCGCATCCTTGCGCAGGGCCGGCACGCGCACGCCGCGCTCCAGAAAGAAGCAAAGCTCCTCCCAGCTCGGATAGGACGGCGTGCAGCCGTGGCGCGAGACGGCAAGCGCGCCGCAGGCATTGGCATAGGTCAGCGCCCGCTCCCAGCCCTCGTCGCGCAGCCAGCCGCGCAACAGGCCGGACATGAAGCCGTCGCCCGCGCCGAGCACGTTGAACACCTCGATGGGAAAGCCGGGACCGGAAACGCCGTGATCGAGATCGTCGGGGATCGCCCCCTCGAAGGCGACGGCGCCCATCGGTCCGCGCTTGCACACGAGCGTCGCGGAGGAAACGGCGCGCACGGCGCGCAAGGCGGCCACCGTGTCGGTGGTGCCGCCGGCGATGTGGAATTCCTCCTCCGTGCCGACGATCAGGTCGAAGAGGGACAGATGCGCCTGCAGCTTGGCCGTGACGGCGGCCGAGGCGATGAAGCGGCTTTCGCCCGCGTCATGGCCGGCAAGGCCCCAGAGGTTGGGACGGTAGTCGATGTCGAGCGCGGTCCGTGCTCCGTTGTCGCGGGCAAGGCGCAGCGCCTTCAAAACGGCCGCTTCCGTGCGCGGATGCGACAGATGCGTGCCGGTGACGGTGACGCAGCCGGCCTCGGCGATGAAGGCCGGGTCGATGTCGCCCTCCTCCAATGCCATGTCGGCACAGTTTTCACGGTAGAAAATCAGCGGAAACTGCTCGCGGTCGCGAATCCCCAGAAGCACCAGCGCCGTCAGCCGCTCGGGGTCGATCTTCACGCCGCGCACATCGACGCCCTCGCGAGCAAGCTCCTCGCGGATGAAACGGCCCATGTGCTCGTCGCCGACGCGGGTGATCAGCGCCGAACGCAGGCCGAGACGGGCGGTGCCGGCGGCCATGTTGGTGGGCGAACCGCCGATATACTTGGCAAAGCCGCGCATGTCCTCGAGACGGCCGCCGACCTGGGCGCCGTAGAGATCGACCGAGGACCGGCCGATGGTGATGACGTCGAGCGGCCTGTCGTCCCTGCCCGCGCCGGCTTCCGCGGATGTTGTGGCCGCCACGACCGCCTCCCTCGCCTGCTGTCGCCGCCCGGTCGCGGCATTCGGTTCAAAACGGAACATAAATTCCATTTACATGCCCCGCAACAGCTTTCTGGTCTTTTCCAGCGAAACCGGCACCGCCCGATCACTCTCCCCGGCAGGCAGGATTTGACGTATGAGACGCCCTGGCAGGAGCGTTTTTGTCGACATGTCAGCCGGTTATAGGGTTCCCTGGAGATTCGCGGCGCAGCCCGACCCGTTGCCGCCACGTTTTCACGCGGTCAGGACAGCCCCGCCTGCACTGCCGTTGCGGCGACCGGAACGGTGCGCGAAAGCACCGAAAAGAGAGGGGCGACGCGCCGCGTCATCGCCCATCCTTGCTGCAGGGTCACCCGAAGGCAGATCATTATGGAATTTTTGTTCCAAAACCCGCCAGACATGATTTCCGTTGCGCCGCAGCATGATCTGTGGTCTACGGTGCTGCGACGGCGTCCGCGTAGAGACACGACCATTCGTGCACGGCGCCCCGCGAAGCAACCTTCCTCCCGATCGTTGCCCAGAAGCCGCTCCCAGAGACACCGCCCGGCGGTGCGAGCGCATCCTCAAGGCAGCTGATCTGCGCAAGCTCCCTTCATTGTAAGACACGGACCGCGACCGGCCGCCCAATGATGGCGTGCGGGCGCGAGCAAGGAGTCCGCTTGACCACGTTCAACGACCTCGGCCTCGCCGAGCCGATCCTCAAGGCCATTGCGGCCGAGGGTTACACCAGCCCGACGCCGATCCAGGCCCAGGGCATTCCCGCGATCCTGTCCGGTTCCGACGTGATGGGCCTTGCCCAGACCGGCACCGGCAAGACCGCGTCCTTCGTGCTGCCGCTGCTGCATCGCATCGCGACGCAGAACCTGCGCCCCGATCCGAAGACCTGCACCTCGCTGATCCTGGCGCCGACGCGCGAGCTTGCCTCGCAGATCGCCGACAGCATCCGCGCCTATGGCCAGAAGGTCCGCCATTCGGCCACCGTCGTCACCGGCGGCGTGCGGCCGATGCCGCAGATCCGGGCCCTGTCGCGCGGCGTCGACATCGTCGTCGCCACGCCGGGCCGGCTGATCGACCACATGCAGACGGGTGCCGTGCGCCTCGACCGGACGACCACGATCGTGCTCGACGAAGCCGATCACATGCTCGACCTCGGCTTCCTGCCGGCGATCCGCCAGATCCTGGCGAGCCTGCCGCGCGACCGCCAGACGATCCTGCTGTCGGCCACCATGCCCAAGCCGATCCGCGCGCTGGCCACCGCGATTTCCTGCGGGGTGTTCAGGAAGGCGGTGGCCAGCGGGCGGGGCGGCTTGGGCGTGGGGGGCGGCAGCGGGGTGGGGTGGGGGGCGCGCGGGAGGGGCGCCCGGGGCGGCCGCGCCCCGGGGGGAAGCGCGCCGGCCGGGCGCGGAAGGCCGCTCCTGGACCCGCGCGCCCACCGACTTCAGCGGCTTGCAGGCGGTCGACGCCGACCTGACGCTGAGCGCCGGGGTCATCGTCA
>NZ_JBLXFR010000018.1:0-76638 GCF_048261845.1 Stappia sp.
GCGGACCATCTACAACATTTTCTGCACGCAGCCGGGCGGCGCCGCGCGCAATATGATCCTGCAGTGGCCGCTCCCGCCCGGCGCGGGCGCCCCGGTCCACGAGGCGGGATCGCACGTCAACGGCGGCTACGGCGCCGGCCGGCCTTTCGCCTCGTCCACCGGCGGCCGGTAAATCCCGCCGTTTTCCTCCAGCCACCGGGCGATGGCACGCGGTGTTCCGGCCCGGTAGAACAGCTCCTGGGGGAGCGGAATGCCAAAGGAAGCCTCCAGCTCCAGCGCGATCAGCCCGGACATGAGCGAGTTTCCGCCGATGCCGACGAAATCCGTGTCCATGCCGCATGGCCGCCGAAGCACCTTCGAGATCACCGCCTGGACATGGCGTGCGGCCTCGCCGGGCGGCGTCTCGCCCACCTCCCCGCCTGCCTCATCGCCTGCCTCATGGCCGGAGGCAGCGGCGAACCGCCCGATCGCCAGCGCGGCGAGCGCCCGTCGGTCGACCTTGCCGTTGATGGTGACGGGAAAACTGGCGAGCGCATCAAAGAGCGTCGGGACGACGGCCGGGTGCAGGCGGGCGGCAAGATGCGCGCGCAAATCCGCTTCCCGGTCCGCAGCGCCCTGGTAGAACAGCGCGAGCGTTTCGTGCGGGGCCTCGGGCGGCATCAGCTTGACGACAACGGCGCGCGCGATCCCCGCGCAGCCTTCCGCCAGCCGCTCGACCTCGCCGGCTTCGATGCGAATGCCATTGACCTTCATCTGCCCGTCGATCCGGCCAAGCAGATAGAGCTCGCCGTCGATCACCTCGCCCCGGTCACCCGTCTCATAGGCGCGCCAGCCCGGCGAGGCGGCAGGAAAGGGCGTCACCGTCCCGTCCTTCTTCCGGTAGCCGTTGGTGAGGAAGGGCGAGCGAATGGCGACCTCGCCATCTTTCGCAAGCTCGTAGGCAACCGCCTCGTCGATCGGCCGGCCGACCGGATAGAGCCCGCCGCTGGTCGGGCAGTCGTCGTCGATGCGGCGGCAGAACTTGGCCATCGTCGTCTCGGACGGACCGTAGAGATTGTAGACGCGGCCCGAGAAGCGGCATTTCAAGTCCTCGACCAGGCGTCGCTTCAACGGTTCGCCGGCAAAGAACAGAACGGCGGCGGGCAGCCGCGGCAGGTCGCCTCCGGCCAGCCAGGCGCCCATGATCGAGGGCACCACATGGGCAATGTCGATGCCCTGCCCGACCAGCCAGTGCCAGCCCGAAGCGATGTTGAACCCGGCTCCGCCGTCCGGAATAACCAGCGTCCCTTGCGTGCAGAGCGGCAGAAGCAGATCCCGGTACATGACGTCGAAGGACAGCGGTGTTAGCCAGGAAACGCGGGGCCGATCGATCCATTCGCCGACCAGGTCCGACTGCCAGGCCATGAAGTGATCGATCCCCTCCATCGTTCCCTCGATGGCCTTGGGCTCGCCGGTCGTACCGGACGTGAAGCTGACATAGGCCGGCTGGCGTTCCGCGCGCGCGGCGATGCAGCTTGCCGCGCCGGGTGCCGGAGGCGTGCCCGCCACATCCGCAAGGATGGCGGAGATGGCCTCGCGGTCATGGGCGACATCGCACCAGTCGAGCAGGGCCTGCCGGCGCGCGGGCGGCAATCGCTCGTCGATCGGCACGGCGACGTCGCCCGACGCCATCGCCGCAAGAATGCCGATGCCGGCCTCGATCGACGGCCGCGCGGTGATGCCGACAAGTCCCGGGCGTGAAACGGCCAGACCCTGCCGCCCGGCCCGGCGAAGGCATTCGACAAGCCCGGCATAGGTGAGCCGCCGCGCGCCCTCCTCCATGGCGACGAGGTCGCCATGTGCTCGGGCGGTCTCCTCGATCCGCCGCAGCACGGAAAATCTCATGAAATTTGCCTCACCCTCGCAATCCGGACCTGTCGGCAACGACGGATATTGCGCGGAGGAAGGCACGCTGTTCTGGAGAATGGCCACTTCGACATGCGCTCGCTGTAAAATATACTTACAAAGATCCCCGCTCACCCCAGCAAGAAGAGATCATGTCGGATATCACGACCCATTGAGGGTGTAAAATCCGCGCATGCGTTACCGCTTCATGGAAACGTCTGTCGGGCACTCGGCCGGCATCGGGGCCCGGACTGCTATCCGGGACGGTCGGGGCCGCCGACGCAATCGACTTCCCGGGGAGCCGCAAGCCGCCTGGAGCCGGCCACCTCCACCCGGCTCCTCACGGTGAGGACATCGGCCATGTGCTTGCCGTCGGTGGCGCGGGTGACGCGGCACTTGTGCCGCCACAGGACGGGACTGCGCTCGAAATCCACCACCTCGATCGAGATCGCCTCGCCCGGATCGATATTGGCGAGATAGGTGACACGCCGCCATCTCGTGACGGCATTGCGGGCGAAGTCCTGATCGACATTCCATTCCGCCCGGTCGACGAAGGCCGGAACGTTGGCGAAGTAGAGAAAACCCGCTCCGTTGAAGTCCTGCGAGGGGCAGGGAAAGAACACCTGCGGCCGGCGGCCGGCGGTCTTGACGGCCCCCGTGTCCCAGATGGTTCCTTCGGTGGACGGCCTGATCAGGGCCGACCTGTGTGCCTGCGAGATCGGCGGCAGGCCCTGGATCTCGACCCGGACCACGGAGCGGTTCGACGACTTGCCGTTACGGTGCACGAAGACGGACACCATCCGGATGGTGCCGATCGCGGCGCCGCCGATGGTCAGGCGATGTTCGCTCTGCACCTGGGTGCGCGAGATCCGCACGAGGTTCGAACGGATGACGAGCGTGTCGTTCTCCTTGGCCAGGTCGAAGCGGGCATCCTCGATCTGCACGGAGCGGAATGCCGCGTAGACGATGTTGCCGGCCGCGTCGTAAAAGTCCGGCAACCCGGATGCGGCCATGCGCGCCAGCTGCATCCAGTGGCGATGCCCCAGTTCCTTCAGGAGCCATGCCTCGGACAGGCCGCTGAACGCGAGATGCGGCATGCCAAGCTGCACGCGGAAGCTGCTGGCCCAGATGCCCGGTCGCTCCCGGCGCGCCTGGCCTGTGCTGTTCTCTGCAAGTGACACGGGACGAACCTCCCCAATCTTACGAAAACGCGCGGCAGGCGCGTTTCTCAGGCCTTACCGCAGCCGGTCGGGCGCAGTGTCTCCGGCCCAAAGGGGGCCCTTGTCACGCCGGACCTTGCGCATCATCGCGTCGAAGAGCTTGGCGGCGAAGGCATCGCCGGCAATGAGCTCCTCCGCGACCTGCGAACAGCGCTCGCGCACCTCGACCTCGAGACCGGTGTTGCCCCCCGGCAGCATGCCGGCCTGGCACTGGATCTCGGCCGCGCGCTGAGCGGTGTAGAGCAGCCAGAAGGTGCGCGGCACGTCGCGCTCGCCCACGGCGATGCCGTGGTTGCGCAGCACGAGGACATTCTTGTCCCCCAGGCTGGCGATCATTCGCGGCCGCTCGTCGGCAAAGACCGTCACGCCCTCGAAGGCGTGGTAGCCGACCCGGCCGTAGAGCTGGGCCCCGTAAAAGTCGTCATAGGTGAAGCCGTCTTCCTTGAGGGCAATCGCGGAGATCGGCGTCGTATGCGTGTGGGCAATGCAGTGAATGTCGTCGCGCGCCTCGTGGATCGCGCCGTGCAGGGCAAAGCCGGTGCGGTTGGGCGGATGGTCCGACGTCCCGACGAGATTGCCCTCCACGTCGATCTTGACGAGGTTGTCCGGCGTCACTTCCTCGTAGTGAAGGCCGAAGGGGTTGACCAGGTAGTGCCCCTCTGGGCCGGGAACCCGCAGGGATATGTGATTGAAGATCATCTCCGTCCAGCCGAGATAGGCGACGAGATGGTAGAACTCGGCGAGTTGAACACGCAGCAAGGCCTCCTCCTGGTGCTCGTCTGCGTCCGAGTGGCCGGTGTTCTGGTTCGATACTGTCTTCAGCATGGTCTTCTTCCGATAGGATGGGGCAACGGGACCGGGGAGAGCCGCGCGGGCGAAGCCCTCCCGGAGCCGCGAAATGCCTAGTGGGCGTGCTGGATGAGCGCGGTCAGCACGCTCCTGTCGCCGGCGAACTTGCGACGGCCGTGGGCCACCAGGATGTTGTCGAGGATCAGCACATCGCCGGCCTGCCACTTGACCGGCCGGGCATTGGCGGTGAGCACGTCATAGATGTGCAGCACGTCCGCCTCCTCGATTTCCGTGCCGTCGCCGTAACGCATGTGGTCGAGCAGCTGCGGCGCCTCCTCAAGCGCCCGGGCCAGCCTGTCCGCCGCTTCGGTACGCCCGTCCTCGCGCGCCCACTTCAATGCGGAGGCGGGCGAGAAGATGTGAACCTGGTTGAACCAGACCTCGTCGCCGGACCTCGGATGCAGGCGGGTGGTGGGACGCACCTCCTGCCAGAGCTGCATGGAGCCGTCGTCCTTCCATTCGAAGCGCCAGCCGGATTTCTCGGCGACCTTTTCCGCCTCGCTCCTGTCCTTGGTGGCGAACACCTCGTGCCAGGTCTTGGGCACGCCGGGACGGGCATCGACCCGGTCCGGCAGCGGCAGGTTGCGACAGAGCTGGACGCCGCCATGCTCTTCGAAACGGGCCCGAACCGCGGGATCCATGGTCCGCGTGATGGCGCGCATGTCGCCGATGGTCGTCTCGCCGCCCTCCGTCGCGGGGCGCTCGCAGAAGAAGGAAATCCGGTCCGGCGAATTGTCGGTGTAGGACATCTCCTGGTGCAGCGGGATCGAGTAGGTGCCGGGGATCTCCGTCGCCGTCATGATCCGGCCGTTGACCACCTTGCGCGGCGACGTGCCGCCGACATAGTCCATCAGGTCGGGGGCGACGACATCGAGCACCTTCTGGTAATCGGCGGCGGAGCGGACGCAGTCGAAGCCGCGCAGCAGCACGCCGCCATGCTCGTCGAGCTGGGCCGACAGGCGGTCCTTGCTGTCCGCGAGATAGCCGGTGAGGCCGTCAAGGTCGAAACCGCGCCCGCCGGCGGGCGACCAGACGACGATCGGCATGTCGGAACCGAGCGGATTTTCGGTGTGATACATGATGCAACCTCCCAAGCGGTTTGTTGTTACCGTTTGACCTGAACGATCGTGGCAAGCGCGGTCGCCACGAGTTTTCGCCGTTCGGACGCGATGGCATAAAGATCGGCGCGGCAGACCACCTGGCGCCCTCCGGCATGGACGATCGAGCCGCACCCGACGAGGGTCTGGCCGACGGCGGGCGCCACCAGGTTCAGCTTGTATTCCGACGTCACGACATCCCCGGCGACCGAGGCCCCCGCCCAGGCGCAGGCGCTGTCGGCAAGGAAGCCGATGATGGCGCCATGCCCGAAGCCGTGATGCTGCGTCAGCTCGCGCCGCATCGGGATGCTGATCTCGACCTCGCCGCGCCGGTAGATGTCGAGGCGCGCGCCCACCCAGACCGCGAACGGCGTCTTTGCGATGATCGCCTCGATCTCCTCATGGGAGAGTGCCGGCGCCTGGTCGTCGGACATGATCTGTTCCGCCTCGTCGGTTCGGGTTTGAAACGCGGGCAGCGGCCCTTTCGGCGCCGCCCGCCAGGGTCAGTCGCTGCCGGCGGCCGTCGCCGTGGCCGGCGAACGCCTTGCCAGGATCGACAGCGTCTCCTCCAGGTAGCGGGTTCTCGTCTCGGCGCGGCGGATCTTGCCGCTCGACGTCTTGGGGATGGACCCCGGATCGAGCAGGACGATCTTGTGCACCGTGACGTCGGCCTCCTTCAGGATCTCCTGGCGGATCGCCTTGGTCGCCGCATCGATGTCGATCGCCTGCCGGTTGCCCATCATCACTTCCTGGGCAAGGACCAGCGTCTGGATGCCGGTCTCCGGGTCCTCGACCGCGAACGCGGCGCCGGAGTTCTTCTTCAGTCCCGGCCAGGCCCGCTCCGCCATGTATTCGATGTCCTGCGGATAGACATTGTGGCCGCGGACGATGATCAGGTCCTTGTGCCGTCCGGTGACGTAGAGCTCGTTTTCAAGAATGAAGCCGAGATCGCCGGTCCTGAGAAAACGCTGGTCCGGTTCGCCGGCGATTTTTGCGTGAAATGTGTCCTTCGAGGCCTGCGCATGCCCCCAATAGCCTTCGGGAATATGCGGCCCGGCAACCCAGATCTCGCCGACCTCGCCATCGGGCAGTGCCACCGACGTCTCGGGGTCGACGATGCGCAGCGTTTCGTCGCGCAGGGCGCGGCCGCAACCGACCGCGAGGGTCTCGTCCTTCTCGTCGACCGGCAGGCTCGCGCTTCCCTTGGCGAGGCCGCTGCGGCTCACGGAGCGGACAATCGGCTCCTCCTGGCGGCTGCCGCCGGTGATCAGCAGCGTCGCCTCCGCCATCCCGAAGCAGGGGTAGAAGGTGCGCGGCCGGAAGCCGATCGGCTCGAAGGTCTTCGTGAACCGTTCCAGCGTGCCGGCACGCACCGGTTCGGCGCTGTTGAAGGCGAGCTTCCAGGACGACAGGTCGTAGCCGGCCTCCAGGATCTGGTCGCGCCGCTCGATGCACAGGTCATAGGCGTAGTTCGGTCCGCCGCTGACGACGGCGCGGTAGTCGCTGATCGCCTTGGGCCACAGCCACGGCCGGTGGGCAAACAGGTTCGGCGACATCAGGATGCAGAAGGAGCCGAGATAGAACGGTTCCAGCACGTTCGCGATCAGCCCCATGTCGTGATAGAGCGGCGCCCAGCCGACATAGGTCGGCGTGTCGTCATTGCCGAAGGCTTCGGCCATCATCTCCAGGTTGGCCGCCAGGTTGGCATGGCTGACCATGACGCCCCTTGGAACCGAGGTCGATCCCGACGTGTACTGGATGAACGCGAGCTCCTGCGGCGATGCCTCGTGGGCGTCGGCCGTCGGCGCCGGGGAGGCATCGTCGAGGTCGACCGCGATATAGGTCGCGTCCCGGTAGCTCGGCAGCGGGCTGAGCTGGGCATGGACAAGCTCGGCCTGCTCGACATTGCTGAGGACAACGGATGCCGCACAGTTTTCGGCGATGGCATGGACGGTGTTGCGCAGCCGCTGTCCCTTCAGCGGCACCATCGGCACCGGAACCACGCCGGCGAAGTGGCAGGCGAAGAACGCCACCACGAAGGCGAGACCCGAGGGGAACATCAGGATGACCCGGTCGCCGGGCTTCGAATGCTGGCGAAGGCGCTGACCGTAGACCCGTGCAAGGCGCAGCAGTTCGGCGTAGGTCAGGGCCTCCTGCTCGACATTGTCCGGACCAAGATAAAGAAACGCCCGCTCATTGGGCCGCGCGGCCGCAAATCCGTCCAGAAGGCCCCACAGGGTCGGTACGGCCGGGGCGCTCAACTCGTGTCTCTTGTCCAGCATGGTGTCCCTCCGGAAAGGCTGTTTACGCGGGCACGGCCGCAGGTTCGAATTCGGCCCAGCGGGCCAGTGTCTCGACGAGAATTTCCTGCAGTTGCGCCGTTCCCGTCGCATCGAAGAAATGCGCGCCCGACAGTTCCGCGCAGACGAACTCACCTGTTGTCTGGGTCGACCAGGCGGCAAGCTCGTCATGCGAGAGGATCGGGTCGTCAAATCCCTTGACCGCCAGGATCGGGCAGGAAAACGGTTGTTGCCCGGCATAGCGGTAGATGTCCGAGAGCATCAGGTCGGCCCGGATGACCGGGAGCATCTGGCGCAGCCAGTCATCCTTGCCGCGCATATGCGCGGGAACGCCGCCGAGACGGTGCAGTGCGGCGACGAGATCCTCGTCGGGCAGGCTGAAAAGCTCGCCATGGGTGAGCTGGCATTGCGGCGCACGCCGGCTGGCAACGACAAGCCCGACGGGCATCTGCTCACCGAGCAGGCGCAGGAACCGGGCCAGTTCGAAGGCGATCAGCGCACCGAGACTGTGGCCGTAGAAGACATAGGGCCTTTGCGTTCCGGTGCGCTCGCGCAGGAAACGGCGCGCCAGGTCCGGGATCAATCCCCCCGCCCATTTCGGCAGAAGGTCGCTCGTTTCCGCCGTTCGCCCCGGGAGCTGCACCCGGTGGAGGGCAACGGCATCGGGAAAGCGGTTCTGCCAGGCGGCGAAGGAATGACGACTGCCGCCCGCGTGATGAAAGGCGTAAAGGTCGAGCGCGCACTCCCTCCGCTCGCTCGCGAATATGTCGGTGCACGCCCTCACGCCATCCCCCGTCTTGCCGCGAAGCGCAGGTCGAGCCGCGCCGGACCGCGCAGGATGAGGCTGTTGGCCTGCCAGGTGCGCTGCGGCTCGACGCGCTCGAACGCCTCGTAGCCGTCCAGAAGTACCTTGAGGAAGGTCGCGCTCTGCACGCGTCCCAGAAGCGCGCCGAGACAGGAATGCATGCCGAAGCCGAAGCCGACATGAGCCGGTCCCGACCGCTGCAGGCGCAGCGCGTCCGCATCCTCGAAAACGGTTTCGTCCCGGTTGGCAGCGCCAAGACACAGCAGGATCTGCTCGCCCGCCCGGATGTCGATGCCGCCGACGTTGCAGTCCTCGACGGCGAGCCGCTTGGTGAACTGCAGCGGCGTCTCGTGCCGCGTCACCTCCTCGATGGCCGCCCGGATCGCGGCGTCATCTCCGGCGAGCGCCGCGAACTGGCCGGGCTCGTTCAGGAGGGCGTCCGTGATGTTGCCGATCAGGCATTGCGTCGTTTCCGTGCCGGCGACGAAGGACATCACGCAGGCAAAGGCGATTTCCTCGTCCGACAGGCCCTGGCCGTCGAAGCGGGCCTCGTGGAGCCGGGCCACCAGCGTATCCTTGCCGGACTTGCGCAGGCGCGCTGCATGCTCACCGAAATAGCCCGTCAGCTCCTGCATGCTGCGTGCGGCGGTCTCGAAGCTTGCCCGGTTCATCATGCCGGGATCGAGAAGGTATCGCACCGCGTGCACCTTCTCGGCGATGCCGGGGCGGGCCTCCTCCTCCACCGCCATCCAGTCGCACAGGATGTGGATCGGCAGCGGCTCGGCAATGTCGCCGATGATCTCGCAGGCGCCGTTGCGGGCATGCCCGGCCAGCAGCCGCTCGATCCGGTCCGTCATCACCGGCAGGAGGGCGTTGACCGCCTCGTTCGAATAGGCCTGGTTGACCAGCCGGCGCAGCCGCATGTGGTCCGGATTGTCGGTGAAGACGATGGACGCGAGCAGGAAGCGCAGCATCTGGCCGTATTCGGTGAAGCGAAGCCGCGAGGCCTGCTTGACCACGGTATCGGGTATCAGGCTGACGCTGAATTTCCGGCTGCGGAGGACGGCAAGCACGTCCTCGTAGCGGGACAGGATCAGCGTGCCTTTCGTCCGCAGGACCGGCGCCTCCGCGCGCAGTCTTGCATAGACAGGATAGGGATCCTCCCGGAAGGCGGGATCGAGCGGGTTGAACACGATGTCCGCAGCGGCGCGTCCCGCAGCGGCCGGGTTCGGAACCTTGCTCTGGGTTGGGGCCGTGAGGGTCATTGCACTGTTCCCTGATCCTGGTCACGCAAGGGGAGAGCGACCGGCGACGCGGGACCCGCGCCGCCGCCGTGTTGTCATGCCGCGATGAGAAGCGGTGAGGCCTGCCGGCCTAGATCTTCGCCAGGACGGACACGCCGCGGTCCGTGGGACGAAGCGACATGCGAAGCAGGCCGATCTTGCCGGTGTAGAAACCGATCGAGGTCTGTTTCAGGTACCGCTCGTAGCGCTCCGTCACCTCCTCGCCGACAAGCCGGACCGCATCGTCCCGCCGGCGGCGCAGGTTGCGCGCCCAGGCGTCATAGGTGCGCGCATAGTGGAGGCGGTGATTGACCAGGTAGGTCATCTCCATCACGCCGTCGATCGCCGCGGCGATCTCCTCCAGCCGGGGAAGGTCGGCGGCCGGGAAGATTTCCTCGTTGATGAACTCGCTCGCCTCCTCGTTGCGCATCGTGCCGTAGACAAAGGTCTGGAGCGAAAGCCGCCCGCCCGGCGTCAGCCATCCCGAACAGGTGGAGAAGAAATCCCGATAGGTGGAGATCTTCACCTCCCGGCTGTCCTCGGGCTTGGCGAAATGCTCGAAGGCGCCGACGGAAATGATGCTGTCATAAGGCTGGTCCGGCTTGTGCTGGGTCCAGCTCTCGAGGCGCACCTCGATCTTCGGGATCGCGAAGCTCCGGACCTGATCCGCCTGGTCCTCGCTCAGCGTCAGCCCGACGATGCGCTCGAGTGCGGGAAAGGCACTGGCCTTGCGCACCAGCGCGCCCCAGCCGCAGCCGATGTCGAGAAGCGAGGAGGCTCGCGCGACCCGCGCCTCGGTCAGGTGGTGGTCGATCTTGCGCTGCTGTGCCGCGGCAAGGGTGTCATCCTCGCCTTCCCAGAGAGCGCTGGAATAGGTCAGGCTCTCGTCCAGCCAGAGACTGTAGAATTCCCGGCTGACATCGTAGTGGTACTGGACGGCAGCCATCGAGCCGCCATAGTCCTGCTGGTCGTTCTTCATGGCGGTACTCATCCTGCGGTTACCTGCTGGCGCTGCGTCTCGAGCGTGACGCCCTCGGCGATCTTGTCGAGCGTCTCCGCCTCGAACAGGATGGCGAGAGGGATCTCGATGCCGAGCCACCCTTCCATGTCCATCGCCAGGGCCGTGGTCAGGGCCGAGTCCAGGCCAAGGGAATCGAGCCCGTCGCTGCCCTTGATCGCGGCATCTTCCATGCCGAGCACATTGGCGATGTAGGACTTCAGCCAGGCGGCAACGGCCGCTTCGTCGATCTGTTCTGCAATCTGGACATGATCCATGGGATCTCCCTCCTCTTTCAGTGCTGGTCGAGAATGTCAGGACGCGCGGATTTCCCGGCGACTGATCTGCTCCCTCGTGGGGACCTTGACGTCCCAGGCCTGTCCGAGGAGAGACAGCATGCAGATGACCCAGTAACCGGGGTCGATGCGGTACCACGCGAGGCCGAACGACGCGGAACCGGGAAAGGCATGGTGATTGTGATGCCAGGATTCCCCGAAGATGAACGGCGCCAGCCAGCTGATATTGGTGCTCTGGTCATCGGTGACGAACCGGCGCCGTCCGATCAGGTGGCAGAGCGAGTTGAGCGAGAAGATCCCCTGCTCGACCACGAACATGCGCACCATGCCGCCCCACAGGAAGCCGGTGACGGCGCCCATCCAGGTCTGCGTGACAAGCGCGCCGATCAGGGTCGGAGCCAGCAGTCCCAGGACAATCCAGGTGTAGTAGTGCCGGTTGACCCAGATGATCACCGGATCCTTCAGGAGATCCGGGGCATAGTGGACGACGTTGGGATAGGGATGCGCGACCATCCAGGTGAAATGCGCGTGCACGAAGCCCTTGAGCTTGCCGACAAGGCCGGAGCCATGAAGGTTCGGCGAATGCAGGTCGCCGTCCTGGTCGCCCAGTTCATGATGCCTGCGATGCATGGCCGTCCAGGAGATCACCCCGCCCTGCCCCGCCATCGAGCCGAAGATGCCGAAGAGGGCGCGCACCACCGACGTGGTCTTGAAACTGCGATGGGTGAACAGGCGGTGATACCCGACGGAAACACCCAGTCCCGTCAGTATCCACATGACCGCGAAGAGCGTGATGTCGACCACCGAGACGGGGTGAAAGAAGAGCAGTACAACCGCGCAGACCGTTCCGATGATCGGCAGCACATCGAAGAGAAAGAAGTGCATCCTCTGCAAGCGGTGCAGATGCGGGCTGTCGAGAACCTTCTGGCGAGGCTGATCCGGAGACTGTATCTCCTGGAACATCTCATGAGCGATCTGGTCGTCCCGGTTCAGCATGTTTCATCCTCCAAAACATAGACGGTGTCTCGTCAACACGTGACGCTCGGGATTTATGTATAAATTCGGAAATTCCCGACAAATCTTATATATTGTCGGAATATTAGAAGTAATTATCTTGTATTATCTAACATGATGAAGGTTTTTTACGAAATTCTTTAAATATATCGTGTGAGTCACTGCCTATATGATGGGCGACCAAATGCATATTCAATTCGACATTTACGTAAATTTATCAAGGTAAGAATTTGTAGTTCGTGCGGCATCGCCGTGAAAAAGGCGTTTCAACGCAACGCTGAAAGGCGAGGCCCTGCGCGGATTGCGCGCCGGCGACAAATATCGACTATCTGGGATTGCGGCGACCTTGCTATAGTGGCGCGCCTGCCTCCCCGTCCCACCCGTCACCGGATCCCTGTCACATGCTGGTCACGCACCATGATTTGGCGAACATGCTGTCCGCCTTCCTCGTCTACGTTGTCGGTGCGGCAAGCCCGGGCCTCGGCAACATGACCATCGCCACCACGGCGGTCCAGCAGGGCCGCCTTCCCGGCTTCGCGGTCACGGCCGGCGTCATGACCGCCGGCCAGACATGGGCCCTGCTTGCGGCAATCGGACTGTCATCCGTGCTTGTCGCCATGCCCGCAGCGATGATGGCGATCGGCGTCGCCGGCGGCCTCTACCTGGTGTGGCTGGCCTGGAAGACGAACAACCGCCGGCCGGCCGGCACGACTGGTGACACGGGCACCGCCGGGCACAGCCTGGCCGGCAATTTCCGGCGCGGCTTCTTCATCCAGATCCTCAACCCGAAGGCCGTCGTCGGCTGGATCCTGATCATCGCCACGGGCGTGCGCGAGGATTCCCCCTGGTACGTGCCGCTGGCGATCGTGCTCGGCTGCCTCGTCCTTGGCGCCGTGATCTTTTCCAGCTACGTGCTGCTGTTCTCTTCAAGGATGCTGACGCGCGAGACGGTGGCCGGTTCATCCGGTTTCAGATACGCCCTCGTCGCCGTCTACTCGCTCTCCGGTGCCTGGCTGATCATCGACAGCCTGCAAAGGTAGGTTCAGGCCCCGCCCCCCGAAGCGAAGTCCCGATAGTTCACGACGACCCGGTCTTGCGTGCAAAGGATTGCCGCATAGGCAGGCGCCTCCTCGCAGCGCCGCAGCTTTTGCCCGCTCATGTCGAGATCGAACTGCACATGGGTGCTCTTCAGGGCCGCGAACGGGTGCCCGGCCCACAGTCCCGAGACATTGCGATGCACATGGCCGCAGAACAGTTGCGTGAGGCCGCGGCGCTTTCGAAGCAGACCTTCCAGGGCCCCGGAATCGAGGAGCTTCAACCGGTCGAGTGCCGGCACGCCAATGTCACATGGCGGATGATGGAGGAAGACGAGCAGCGGCCCGTCACCGGTCATTTCGACCTGTTCCGCCACCCAGTCCATCCGGGTCGGGCAGAGTTCCCCGTGAGGATTGCCGTCCCGCGCGAGCGTGTCGAGATACAGGATCCGGATGCCGTCCAGTTCCTCGGCGCATTGTATGAAGCCGGCGTGCCGGCCAACTTCGGGAAAGGCGGCCGACAGCGCATCACGGTCGTCGTGATTTCCCACGAGGAGCCGGTATGGCACAGGCATCGGCTCAAGTTCGCGGCGCAGCACCTCGTATGCCTGCGTGTTGCCGAGTTGAATCAGATCGCCGGAAATGACGATGCGCTCCGCATCCGCATGAAGCTCGCGAATGTCCCGCAGGCAGGCCCGAAGTCGCGCCAGCGGGTCGATGCCCGCCGGCCATTCCCTGCCCGGCTCAACGAGATGCGGATCGGTCAGCCAGATCAGCTTTTTCATGCGCGTAGACCTTTCGCCTGCGAAGCGACCGCGATTGCCGAGAGGTCGGCGGCGGCATCGCGCGGGGCGCCCCGGGTTTCCTTGCGTTCCGAGTAGCGGTCGGCCAGAGATCCGGCATGCGGTCGCAGCAGAACCGTAAAGCGCATGAGTTCCTCGACCACGTCGACAATCCGCTCGTAGTAGCTGGAGGGACGCATCCGCCCCTGCTCGTCGAATTCCTGGAATGCCTTGGCCACACTCGACTGGTTGGGGATCGTGAACATGCGCATCCAGCGCCCGAGAAGGCGCAGCGTGTTCACGGCATTGAACGATTGGGAGCCGCCCGACACCTGCATCACGGCGAGCGTGCGGCCCTGCGTCGGCCGCATGCCGCCCATCTTCAACGGCAGGTGGTCAATCTGCGCCTTCATGACACTCGTGGTCTGACCATGCCGCTCGGGGCTGCACCAGATCTGCCCTTCCGACCACATCGCAAGCTCGCGCAGCTCATGCACCGCCGGATGATCGTCACCGGTCACCTGGTCCGGCAATGGGAGATCAGAGGGGTCGAAGATGCGCGGTTCACCGCCGAAGAAGCGCACCAGACGTGCCGCTTCCTCCACGACGAAACGGGAGTAGGAACGATCTCGCAACGACCCGTAGAGCAGCAGGATGCGGGGCGGATGCCGGAAGCCCGCGGGAAGACCGGCGGCAGGCCGCTCAAGTGCATGCTGCAGGTCGAGGGCCGGAAGCGAGGCAGGGTCGGGAAGCGGGCGAAGTCTCATGCGCATTCAACTTTCGATGACGGATCAAGGAGGACAAGAGCGGCGACGCTGGCGAGGCCGAGGGCAGAGGTCAGGAGCAGCGCCGAGGCGCCGTAACGATCCAGGAGCAGGGCGAACAGGAACGGGGCGCCGGCCTGCGCGAAGCGCGCGGGAACCATGAGAATACCCTGGCGGAACCCGTAGCCGGCGGGCCCGAAGATCGCGAGCGGCAGGGTTCCCTTTGCGATGGTCAGGATGCCGTTTCCCGCACCGTGCAGCGCGGTAAAGACCATGGCGGCCGGGGCACCGAAACCGAGGATCGCAGCCGCACCGAGAGGATGCGCAAACGCTGCAAGGCGCGCCGACAGGAGCGGATGGAACCGCCGAAGGGCACCGAATTCCAGAAGGCGCCCGGCCACCTGTGCGGGACCGATCAGCGCGGCAGCGGCAATCGCCGCAGCCGGTGTAGCACCGGCCGCTTGCAGGAGGCCGGGCAGGTGCGCGGCCATGGCCGTGCTGGTGAACCAGGTCGCGGCGAAAACAAAGGCGAGCAGCACCATCGTCGCGGTTTGCGGAGCAGGCGCCGACGACGAGACCTCCGGCGCAACTTTCGGCACTGCCGCCACAACCGGCCGCGTGCTCGCGGGGACGAGAAAGCGGTTGAGCGGCAACCCGACGACGATATGCGCCGCCGCCCAGACGAAACATGTCAGGCGCCATCCGACCTCGAGTTCAAGCCAGGCGGAAACCGGCCAGCAGATGGTGCTGGCCAGCCCGGCGATCAGTGTGATGCCGGTGATGGCGCCGCGGGCCTCGCTGCCGTAGAGGCGGGCGAGCGTCGCGAAGGCGGCCTCATAAAGACCGAGCGCCATTCCCGCCCCGATGGTGAGCCAGGCGGCGAACAGCATCACGGTCCCCTGCGCAGCCCCCAGAAGCGCAAGGCCTGCTGCAAAGATCAGGCTCGACAACGCGAGCACGTTGCGGCCGCCGAAGCGGTCGATATGCCGGCCGGCAAGGGGGCCAAGGAGTGCCGTGACAATGAGCGCGGTCGAGAACGCCGCGAACACCGTGCCAGTCGAGACGCCAAGCTCACGCGACATCGGCCCCGCCAGAATGGCAGGCAGATAATATGTCGAGCCCCATGCCAGGGTCTGGGCACTGCCAAGCGTGGCGACGACCAGGGTCGGTCGGGAGATCACTTGCACCGGACCGCCACTCCGTTTGATACATCGCCGATCAATGCATTGATCATCGAGGTATATGGGCAAAAAATTTTCATCCGCATCAACTCCGCGACTGTTTCCGAGAACGGGCCAGGGCGTCGGCCGCGGCCTTGCCGGCAACGATGCAGTCCGTGGCTTCAAGCCAGGCCTCGACAGCCGTCTGGAACGCCTCGCGTCCCTTGTCCGTCAGGGCATAGATTTTCCGTTCGCGGCCCTGGACGATCTCGCTATGGGCGGAGAGATAACCGCCGGCCTCGAACTCGTTGAGCATCGGGTAGACGGTTCCCTCGGTGGGACTGCAACACCCCTTCGTCGTCCTGTCGACCGTCTGCACGACCTCATATCCGTGCATCGGCTTGTGATGCAGGGCGCTCAGCACGAAGAACTTGGAGAGCGACATCTTGATCGTCCCCTGCCAGTATGCCCGGTCGGTGTAGTCGGGCGCCTGACGGGATACGGACCGGAGTGATTTCGAAGGTCGGGTCATGGCGCGTGTTTATGCCTCGATGCTCAAGGCGTCAAGCGGGCAACGCAAGCAGTTGCGCGACAACGGAGACCGCAATGCAATATCTGATCGCCATTCACCGGCCGGACAGCTACGACGCGGCAGCCAGCGAAGACGATGCGATGCGCCGGGAAATCGACGGGCTCAACGAGGCCATGGTCTCCGCCGGC
This sequence comes from Stappia sp., assembly GCF_048261845.1. Lineage (GTDB taxonomy): Bacteria > Pseudomonadota > Alphaproteobacteria > Rhizobiales > Stappiaceae > Stappia. Next base: position 16,206 of record NZ_JBLXFR010000018.1, read on the forward strand.
GTCAGGGTTTTCGTTGGCGGCCTGCGTCCGGCCGGCAGCGCGGTCTCGCTTCGTCCGCAACCCGATGGCAGCGTCCTTGCCGGCAGCGGTCCCTATCTGCGGGCCGGCGAACATGTCGGCGGGTTCTGGGTGCTGGAACTTGCCAGTCTGGACGAAGCGCTGGACTGGGGACGCAAGGCCGCGCTGGCCTGTCGCGCGCCTGTGGAAGTGCGGCCGTTCCATTGACCTTCGCCGGCACACACACCGGCGCGGACATGGAACCGCTTTTCAGGCAGGCTCCCGCGCGTCGCTGAAATACCGTTGTTCAATGAAGAAGTAGAGATGGCAAACCGCCTCTGCAATGCGGCGATTGCAGAGACCTTGCCCAACCGCACGTCGGCGGCCGACGCCGCATGCGCAAACCCGCTTGACTGAGACGGCCTCGTTGCCGAAGTCCTGAGCCTGGATCAAATGCACCGAGCGCCCGGGCCGGCGTCGAGCTACCGGTCGGCAGCGTGGGAGATTCCCTTGACCGCGCACTCGCAGAAGCCATCAATGGCCTGTACAAGGCCGAGGTCATCCATCGACGTGGGCCCTGACGCCCGTTCGAGGCGGTCGAGCTCGCCACGCTCGAATGGATCGATTGGCCACACCCCGCCGGCCGAAGCCGGGAAACTCTGCTACGCCATGCTGGAACGGCCAGCCATGGCGGCGCTGCTCAAACGAAACAGCCTCCGGCAGACCCGGAGTGGTTCAGTTGGAACAACTCGATGATCGGAACCGCAAAAGTCAACCTGTTCCCAACGCTCTTTTCGAAACGTCACGTTCTCGATGGACGCGCATTTCCAGCCTCTGTTCTGGCCATCTTGTTCATGTGGTCCCTTCTGCTTTGTGAAGCACACGCCAAGGACACAGAACTGCCCCGCCGTTCCTTCATCGGAATTGCCATGCAAACCGTTGACCACCCGAACGGTCAAGTACAGGTTGAGCGTGTCATCGAAAACTCAAGCGCCGCACTCTCGGATCTGCGTCGCGGTGACCTGATCATGGCACTCGATGGTACAAAGATCTCCACACCAGAAGAGCTTGTCGCGCAGTTGAAGCCACGACGTGCTGGCGACACTGTTCAGCTCGAAATCTGGCGCGATGGGACAGGCCTTACAAAAAATCTTACTTTGGTTGGTCTGCCCTTCGAAAAGGCTCCTGATTTCAATACCGCCTATGAGGCCGTCATGGTCGATGGCTTCAAGAGGCGCACGATCATAACGCAGCCAAAGGGTTCGGGGCGATTTCCAGCGGTTTTGTTTGTCGGCGGCATTGGCTGCTACAGCATGGAATCGCCTTTTGATGAGACGGAGGTTTACCGGCAGTTGCTCTCCTCGCTGACACGCGAGGGCTTCGTGACAATGAGGGTCGAGAAAAGCGGCATGGGCGATAGCCAGGGCCCTGCATGCGAATCGGTTGATCTGGATACGGAGGTCAGCGGGTATCGCGAAGGCTTGAACGCGCTCAAACTCAAACCCTATGTGGATCCAGACAGGGTGTTTGTCATCGGCCACAGCATTGGCGGGATCGTCGGCCCGCTTGTGGCTGCGCAGGCACCTGTCAAGGGGATCGTTGCGATGGGTACGGTCGGGACCACCTGGTTCGAGTATGAACTGATCAACCGCCGCCGTCAGTTGAAGCTTTCCGGGCTAACTCCCAGAGCCATCAACCTTCAGATGCGTCTCAAGCAATGGTGCATGCACCGACTGCTGATCGAGGCGCAGCCGAGATCGGCGATCCTGCACGAAAAACCCGACTGTGAGGCGGAGATGAAGATACCGACATCAGACGTGTATCTGCAACAGATCGCCGCCATCGACATCGCGGAACTTTGGGCGAGCCTGAAAACAGAGGTCCTGCTGATCTATGGTAGCTCTGACTACCTCACGAGCACCGATGAGCATCTGGAAATTCAGGCCGTCGTGAATGCTGAGACTCCTGGCGCTGCCACCTATGTGGAAGTGGCTGACCTCGATCACTTCATGACACGAGCAAACAGCCAGTCCGAGAGCTTTCAACGGAAGCGCTCGGGCGATGACGCGACGTTCCACGAGGGGTTGGCTTCAATTATCGAAGATTGGCTGAAGGGAAGCGCCGGCGTTTCTTCGACGGGCAACCGACCATAATCACAACAAAACCGGCTCATGAGGGCATGTCATCTCGCGCGATATGCCATGTTGCGAGCATCCTGAGGACACGACCTGCTTCGCCGGCACACCATGACTTGCGGCCAATAGTTCAAATTTGTGCGGTAATCGACGGTGTCCGGCGATCTCAACCAAGGCAGATTTCAGGGTATTTAGCGCACCGCACCGGGTGAAGATGACAAATATATCTACGCCATAGCCCTCTAAATTGAGGCACAGGCGAATGGCTCCTATTGGGTGGGAAGCGGTCTGGCGGCTGTTGGGTGGGCGATTGCCAGAGACGGACATTCGAGACAAACTTCTAATGATTGAAAGTTCATCCGACGCGGGAATTTCCTAAACGGGGCGAGTCAAGCAGTGGCAGGAAAATGGACTTCAAGGATCTATTCACTCATCAGCAAAAAATCCTCGAATTGGAGCTAGAGGTAGCGCGTACTCGTTTCGAACATCTCGGACTCCGGGGCAATGCACTCGAGATCGCCTCCCGAGACTTCTTTGAAAAGCATCTCCCTCGATCCGTAAACGTTGGAACGGGCGAAGTAATCGCTTCGGAAAGCGACAGCGACAGCAAGGGTGGTAGATCGGGCCAGATGGATCTGGTGTTCTCAAATCAGTCGCAACCTTTCCCAACGGCGCGAGATGTTCCGACGCTGTTTTTCGTCGAAGGGGTACTTGCTGCTGGCGAAGTTAAAACCAGCTTGTCACGCTCTTTAATGCCGGAAGAATTGCGGAAAGCTCGAAAGTTCCGTGCGTTGCGTGCAAAGAACATGTCTCGGCTGGTACAGGTCCCAAACCCAGACGTCTGGGCCTCCTATTTTGTTTTCTATCGTCCATATTTTATGATCGCAACCGAGACGAAGTCGCCTTGGCAATCGATCCTATTGGAGGTGATGGAGTACATCGACAGCGAGAAGGTCCTCCCTCTCGACGGTATTTTCCTTTTGGACCAGAACGTTGCGATTATCTTGTCGCCCCACCAGGACGCACCGTTCACCCAAACAATCGGTCTACCTTTCCCGCACAAGGTGGGTGCTCTGGAAGCGACGGGCTTTATTAAGCCCTACAGCACCGACACCCCTCTTGCCTTCCTGATGGCCTGGTTGTCGCTGTTCAGAACCAGCTTCTTTGAGGATCAGCAACCGATCGGCATTTATCTTCAGGACATGGTCACTTCGTCTTTGCAGGACATGACTCTGTTTGAAACGCATACGCCGGTCGAGGAGCAAATTCCTGCGATTGAGGAAAAGGGTCTGTGGGGTTTCAACTTGGACATGCTCAGAGAGAAGTACCCAAAACGGCAATCACAGTCTTAGCTGAAGTCCAGCCGCCTTGCCTCTTTGACTAGCCGGAAGAATGAGAGGTTGCGGGCAGAGGTGCCGCCGTGAGGAACGGCCGAAATGGCTTCGGAAACAGCCATCGTTGGGCGACCGAAAACACTTGTTTTCCTTACAGCTAGGCTCGAAGAACCGAAAATCGGATTACCTCAGCAGTAATCCCCATAGTCTCCAATCTCGCTCCGCAATGCTGCCTCCTGCGCTGCTAGAAGATCCTCCAGAGGCACCTGGATCGGCTTGAAATCGAGGCGATACATGGGCACCTGCCACTGATTGTACAGGTAGCGCAGCTGGCCCTGTTCGGCGTTTTGCGAAATCAAACCCGCCGCGTCCAGTCGTTCCAACATCTGCTGCGTCAGGTTGCGAGGAAGAGAGTAGCACTCGATCTCACCTACGAAATCGACGGTGCTCCAGACCTGAGAGACGATATCCAGCCCTGCCCGGCTGAAGGCGCCCATGTCGCTCAGGGCCTTTGCCACATACCAGATTGAGGTACGTCGGCCCCCGAACCTCGCTGGCATCCAGTCCGACGGTTCGCTCCACATTGGCTCGCCATCTTCATGCGTGACGATGTCGGCGTAGAGCCGGTTTTCACGAGCAAACAGCGTCGAGTTCGGCATGATGAATTCGCCGGCAAAACCCTCAATGTCGTGCGAGCGCCGGCTGTTGTCGAGATATTCCTGGAGCTGCCCCACCGCCGTCGGTTTCCAGCCTTGGGCCTCGGCATAGAGCAGACGCGGTAGATGGTCGTAGAACCACTTGAACATCTGACCGACCAGCCTGCCTCGGAGCGTCGGAGGGCAACGCACGATGTCCATAAGGATCAGGATCTTCGACAGCTCTTCAGTCGCCTGCCCTATGAGGATTGCTGCTGCCCTAGAATGATCGTCGAGTGCCTCAGCAGCCGTCATAAGTTCGTCAGCACTCTTCAGCAGGATCGGCAGCCCTTCAGCGATGATATCCAGTTGCCGCGCTGGCGTGAGCTGGGCGAGCACGCGACCTCGCTTCATGCCGATGTCTTCCGATTTCAGTGCCTCAGCCATGTAGTGCCCCAACAGATTTTTGCGATCCGCATCCTGCTGCCGCGCGACCTCGCGGTAAAGACGAACTGAATGGCTGCTCTCAGGATTCTACACCATGTGCCGAGATGGCCGAAATGGCGTCGGGAGTTGCCGTTTGCCGGCCTTCAAGATTTATCGGGCTGTAGGGTGAAATCTGCGGCTTCGCATGCCGGTTTGGTGGGGGGGCCGGTGATCGCGGCAATATCGCACTTTAGAGGGCAATCTACGGTATTTGGCGCACCGGGGAAGATTCGAACTCCCGACCCCCAGATTCGTAGTCTGGTGCTCTATCCAGCTGAGCTACCGGTGCTTTTGCCGTCAGGCCGTCGCTTGGCGCGAGGCGAGGCGTTCCGTCCGAAGGCGTTGCCTTTCGAACAGGGCGCTACCTCTACTCCGGTCCTTTGCCGATTGCAAGCGAGGCAATGCGTTTTTGACGCATTTTTCGGACCCGGCAAACATGCCTGTTGATAAGCCCGTCGGCCAGCCGGCAGCGAACCGGCGCGGACAGGCCGGATACCGCCTCAGACAGAGGTGTCCTGCGCGGAAACACCAGTGCCGCCCGCCTCCGGCGCCGCACCGGATCGTTCGTCCGGCAGGCGCGCCGGCAGGATGATCTCGAACTCGGCTCCCGGCCCCTCCCGCGCGACATGACGGATCCGGCCGCCATGGGCGCGCACCAGCTCCGCCGCAATGGCAAGGCCAAGGCCCGTGCCGCCGCGCTTGGCGGCGGACTGGAACGGCTTGAACAGCTTGTCGCGAAGCGCCGGGGGGATGCCCGGCCCGGTATCGCGAACCCGGATCAGCACGCCATCGGCGCTGCATTCCGCCTCGACGACGACCCGGCGCACCAGCACATCGGCGGCGTTCTGCTCCAGCACCTGCACCGCATTGCGGCACAGGTTCATCAGGACGCGAAAGAGTTGCTCGGGGTCCGCGTCGATCTCCACCCCCTCCGGCACCCGGTTGTCGAAGGAAATGCCGCCATCGGGTGCAAGGCCGAGAACGTCGCCGACATCGCGCACCACGGCATCGAGGCGCACGAGCCGGCGGGCGAGCGGCGCCTCCCGGGCGCTGCCATAGGCGAGCACCGACTGGGTGTAGCCGACGGCCCGGTCGAGGGTCGCCACGATCTTGGGCACCAGCCGCTGCACCGTAGGGTCGGCGACATGTTCCAGGCGTTCGGAAAAGAGCTGGGCGGAGGCAAGGATGTTGCGCAGGTCGTGGTTGATCTTGGACACCGCGAGCCCGAGATCGGCAAGCCGCCGCCGGCTCTGCAGCGTCTCGGTCAGGGTCGCCTGCATGGCGGCCAGCCGGTGCTCGGCATCGCCCACCTCGTCGTTGCGCCCTGAGGGAGCGATTGCTCGGGACGGCTCCTCGGGCGCCTCCTGGAAACGCGCCATCGAACGGGTGAGCTTCTGCATCGGGCGCACCAGCAGCCAGCGCAGCGACAGATAGACGAGCGTGGCGGTGATCGCCGAAATGACCAGCGAAAGGGCAAGGATGCGGACCGAGAAGGCGAGCATCGCGTCGCGCAGGAGCGCCTCGGGCAGAACGATGTCGACACGCCCGCCAAGCCCCATCTGCGAAGGGCCGACCACGCGAAGCTGCCCCTCGCCACCGAAAAGCAGGGTGGAGAAACTGTCGAGGACCGAGCTCATCGGATCCGCCTCGCCCATGTCGACCATCCGGCCGACCGCCCCCGGCGGCTCGGACATGGCGATCAGCCGGCGGCGCTCGCCGTCATCGAGGGCAATGGCCAAGGCGCCGGTGGTGCGCAGCAACTCGGCCTGGACGGCGGGCGAAACCATGTCGGTCTCCACCAGGATCGCCGCCGCGACGCCGGCCACCGTCAGCTTGTCGGTGAGCCAGGTATTGCGGAAATTGGCGATCGAGGGCACGAAGATCAGGACTTCGCTCAGCATCACGAAAAGCACGGTGAGAATGAGCAGCTTGCCGGACAGGCCGCCCCAACGCCTCCTGCCGGGGCGCGGTGCACCGGCCCCGGGAACGGCGTTCTTGCGCGGGTCGTCGATCATCTGCGGCGCCGTCACTAGCCACCCTCTCGCGGCCGCGATCCCTGCGGCCGGCCTGTCGTCCGTCCGACCGGGCGCTGCCGCGCCCGGCCTGTTCCAACGCCCCCCGCGCTCAGGACCGGAAGACGCTGCCGGCCGCTTACCCGAAACGGGCGAGGAAGCGGACGAGCCGGCGAATCCACGGGTTTCGCGCGCTGTCAGCATAGTAGGAAATCGCCGCGCGGCGAACCGCTTCCGAAAGGGAAGGATAAGGAGAGACAAAACCGGCGATGTCGCGCACGGTGAGACCGCGCGCCACGACCAGCGACAGCATGTTGACAATCTCGCCGGCGCCCGCCCCGACGGCGTCGCCGCCCACCACCTTGCCGCCCTTGCCGACGACGAGGCGCACGAGCCCTTGCGTGCGCCGTTCCGCCTGGGCGCGGTCATTGCCGGAGAACGGCGCCTCGAGCACCTTCACGCGCCCGGCCCCAAACCGGCCGCGTGCCTCGTCGGCGGTCAGCCCGACATGGCCGATCTCCGGGTCGGTAAAGGTGACCCAGGGAATGATGTCGCGGTTTTCCTTCGCCGGCAGGCGGAAGAGAAGCGCCCGGATGACGATGCCCGCGTGATAGCCGGCGACATGGGTGAACTGCAGGCCGCCGGCGACATCGCCGATGGCATAGACGCGCCGGTTGGTGGAGCGAAGGTCGGCGCCGACGGTGATGCCGCGCCGGTCGAAGGCGATGCCCGCCTCCTCCAGCCCCAGCCCCTCGACATTGACCTTGCGCCCGGCGGCGACAAGCAGGTCCGTTCCCGAGATCTCGCGCGTGCCGGAGGCATCCTCGAGTGTGAGCCTTATGTCACCCGCCGCGCCGGCCGCCTGCGTGACCCTGGTCTGCTCGAGGATTTCGATCCCCTCCTCGCGCAGGGTCCCGACCACGATCCCGGCAAGCGCCGGATCCTCCTTCGCCAGCGCCCTGGCCGCCTCGACAACCGTGACGCGCGCGCCGAGCCGGCGATGTGCCTGGGCAAGCTCCAACCCGATCGGCCCGCCGCCGATGACAAGGAGATGGCCGGGACATTCGCGGCGTGTGAAGATCGTCTCGTTGGTGTCGAAGGGCACGCCATCGAGACCAGGTATCGGCGGCACCAGCGGCGAGGAGCCTGTGGCGACGACGAAGCGGCGGGCGCGGATCTCCGTTTCGCCGGCGATCACCGTGTCGGCGTCGCTAAAACGGGCCCGCGCCCGGATGACGGTGACGCCGAGCCCTTCGAAACGCTCCTGCGAATCGTGCGGGGCGATGGCCGCTATGACGGAGCGGACATGATCGTTGACGGCGGCGAAGTCGATATCGACGTGCGGGGCCGCGACGCCGAGACCCACCGAATGGGCGGCATGGTGCGCGGCCTTGCCGGCAGCGATCAAGGCCTTCGACGGCACGCAGCCGTAGTTGAGGCAATCGCCGCCCATCTCGCCCTTTTCGACGAGAACCGTCTCGACCCCGAAGGCGGCAGCGGCGGCGGCGACCGACAGGCCACCGGAGCCAGCGCCAATGACACAGATGTCTGGCGTCAGGATGCGGGTCATCTTGCTTGCTCCGGTATGTTGGCGGCAGGACATCGCCGCGAGGCCGGGCGGCCCCTTGAAGAGGACAGGGCGGGTGACGCGCTCACTCGCGCGGACGGCGGTTTCGCGCCCGCCACTTGCGGACGAGGACGGGAACGAGGGCCGCAATCCCGAGCGCCGCGAAGGCGAGCACCAGGTCGCGGGTGACCAGTGCGGACAGTTCGATGCTGCAGGTTCCGGCGGCGGCGCAGCCGGGAGACGCCGCTTCCTGCGCCGCGATGACGCTGTCGAGGCCCGCGCCGATGAAGGCATAGGCATAGGTTCCGGGCAGAATGCCAAGGAACGTCGCCGCCAGATAGGGGCGCAGGCTCATGCCGAACAGCGCCGGGGCGATGTTGACCAGCCAGAACGGGAAGACCGGCGCCAGTCGCAGGAAGAGGAGATAGTTGAAGGCTTCCTCGCGGAAACCCGCCGCAAGCCGGGACAGGAACGGTCCGGCGCGGTGCTTCAGCGTTTCGCCGAGCGAGGTCCTCGCGACCAGGAAGATGAGCGCCGCACCGGCGGTGGCGGCAAAGGCGACCAGCGTACCGCCGAGCGCCCAGCCGAAGAGAAAGCCGCCGATGATGGTGAGAAGCGAGGCCCCGGGAAAGGAAAGGGCAACAGCCGCCACATAGACGCCGACAAAGGCGGCGGCGGCCAGCGGCAGGTTGTCCGACACGAAGGCGGCAAGTTCCATACGCTCGCGGATCAGGTTCGACAGGCTGAGATAGCGGTGAAGGTCGAACGCGTAGCCAAGCCCCATGGCCGTGACGATGATCGCAAGCGGCGCAAAGCGGCGCAGCACGCCGCCGCCTGACGGTGCCGGAACCGGCGGCGGCGGGTTCTCGTCCTCGTGTCGCGGCATTGCGCCCTCCCCCGTTTGCGCGCCCGTGTCCCGTTCAGCGCGCATCGTTCAACCCCCAGTCATATTGATATCCGGCGATTCGCACATTGGCATCGAGCCCGCGTCGCAACGCCGCCCCGGCATGGGTGCGCCAATGCTCGCGCAACTGTTCCCCGGTTCCGAAATCCTCGGAGAACCAGCTGTAGATGCGCGAGGCGCGCACGCCGTCGGCCGTGACCTCGACACCGCGCCGGTGATTGACGAAGGCGCGCGCGCCCTCGTCCAGCATGCGCCCGAGCGTCGCGCCGGACCAGGCTTCGGTGGCAAGGTTCGGGCAGCCGATCGAGGCGCAGTTGACGGCATAATGAACGCGCGGCTCCGACCAGCGCTTGCGCAGGATCCCGTGCTCGATGTCGTCAAGGGAGAGCTCGCGCCCCTCGACGGTGACAAGGTTCCGGCGCCAGGGACCACGGGCGAAGAAACCGTCGCCAAGGTCGATCTCGCGAATCGAGCGGACAGGGTAGTGGGCCAGCACCACCTGCAGGGTCAGGGCGTTGTAGAGGTTGACCCAGAAAGCAAAGGCGTCATTGCGGCCAAGGCTCGACACGCGCGTTCCGGCGAGCGAGGCGATATAGCGATCGAGGGCGGCTCCCGCCTCCGCCTTGAAACGGGCATAGCGAACCCGGTTGAGCCCGTCACGGCCGGCGACGACATAACGCCGCAGCAGTTCGGTGAAGGGGTCATGCGAGGGAACCGCGGCACTTGCAACCTGCGCCCGCAACACGAATGCGGCGCCCAGCCCGGCAATGACGGACCTGCGCGACACATGCGATGCGCCATCGGGCGCGCCGTCCGCCCTGAAAAGCCCCTTGCCCGAAGGGCCTGCCACGTGTCGCATGCGATCGGTCTCCTGTCTTCAACATCAGGACGCCCGGAGGCGAGCCAACCCTTGCGTTCTACCTTCTATCCGGGACGCGGCGAGGCGGAATCGGGCACTCTCACCGGGAAGTGAAAACGGCCGACAGGCCCGTCACCGGCCTGTGAAGCCGGCTCACCGCGGCGTGCGCGGGAGCTTGCGGGAAACCGGGAGGAAAGAGCCGGCCCCGACGACGCGGTTTCCGGTCTCGCGACGCCCGCTTGTCGTTGACTTCGGGGTGTTCGGCCCGTATAAGCCCCGAAATCGGGTCGTGCTGACTTTTGCGGCGCCCACGACATCCTTGCCTCTACGGGTCGCGGCCCGGACGGGTGGGGAGATCGACCACCAGACAATTCGAGAACCAGGGCCGCGCGCCCCTCGCGCGCGGGAGAAGACACAATGAAGCGCACATATCAGCCGAGCCGCCTCGTCCGCAAGCGCCGCCATGGCTTCCGCAGCCGGATGGCGACCAAGAACGGCCGTCAGGTCCTTGCCCGCCGTCGCGCGAAGGGCCGCAAGCGGCTGAGCGCCTAAGCGGGCCCGGCCGGGCTGGCGGTGGAGGAGTCGTTTACGTGATCCAGTCCCCGCCGACCTCGACATTGCCAACGCTGAAGACACGCGCCGAGTTCCTGGCCACCGCAAAGGGTGGCCGGAGCGCACGGCGTGCTTTTGTCTTGCAGGCCGCCCCTGCCCCGCAGGCCGATGCCGCACCGCGCATGGGCTATACGGTCACCAAGAAAACCGGCAACGCCGTCGAACGCAACCGCATCCGCCGGCGCTTCCGCGAGGCGGTGCGCGCGGCGGCGGCGAACGCGCGTCCGGGCGTCGACTACGTCCTGATCGGCCGCCGGGCAGGACTGTCCATGGATTTCGACACCCTGGTGCGCGAGATCGGACAGTGCCTGGCCAAGGCGCCACTGACGGCCGACCCGACGCAGGACAGGCGCCGCAAGAGCCGCACCCCATCCAAAACTCCCGCGAAAAACCAAAGGTGAACGCCGATTATGGCCGACAACCGTAACACGATCCTGGCTATCGTCCTGTCGCTGATCGTCCTGCTTGGCTGGCAGTATTTCATTGCCAAGCCGCAGCTCGAGCAGCAGCGGCAGGTTGCCGAGCAGCAGGCGAGCGAACAGGGCCAACCGGCAACGGGAGAGGCCGCTCCGCAGACCCCCGGCGCGCCCGGCAGCGCGGCAACCGGCGCAGCGAGCGTGCCGGGCGGCACGGCACCGGCAACGACGGCCATGTCCCGTGAAGCGGCGATCGAGGCAACCCCGCGCGTCATCATCGACACGCCGCGGGTCAGCGGTTCGGTCAACCTGACGGGCGGGCGTATCGACGACCTGCGGCTGAAGGACTACCGGGAGACCGTCGACGCATCGAGCCCGACGATCGTGCTGTTCTCGCCCAAGGGCGCCCCGGCCCCCTACTACGCCGATTTCGGTGTCACCGCCGATCCGGGCGCGGATGTCGCCCTGCCCCAGGCAACCACCGTGTGGACGGCGGAAGAGGGAGCGAAACTGACGCCGCAGTCGCCGGTCACCCTGACCTGGGACAACGGCGCCGGCCTTGTCTTCGAGCGCGTCATCTCGATCGATGCCGACTACATGTTCACCGTCGAACAGCGGGTGCGCAACGAGACCGGTGAGGCCGTCCAGCTCTACCCCTACGGCCTCATCGTGCGCAACGGCACGCCGCATACGGAAGGCTTTTACATCCTTCACGAAGGCCTGATCGGCGTCTTCGGCGAGACCGGACTTTCCGAGATCGACTACGAGGACGTCCAGGAAGACGGCCGGGTGCGGCCCGCCGCCGTCAGCACCGGCTGGCTCGGCATCACCGACAAGTACTGGGCATCGGCGCTGATCCCGGCACAGGGCAACGGCTTCCAGCCGCAGTTCTCCTACGCCCAGGCGACCGACAATTTCCAGGCCGACTTCCTTGGCGACCCGATCCGCGTCGAGGCCGGCGCAAGCGCGACCTCCACGACCCATCTGTTCGCCGGCGCCAAGGAAACGGCCAAGCTCGATGCATATGAGGAGAACCTCGGCATCAAGCAGTTCGAACTGCTGATCGACTGGGGCTGGTTCTACTTCCTCACCAAGCCGCTGTTCTTCGTCATCGACTACCTGTTCAAGGTGGTCGGCAACTTCGGCGTCGCCATCCTGCTCGTGACCGTCGCGATCAAGACGCTGTTCTTCCCGCTGGCCAACAAGTCCTACGTCTCGATGAGCAAGATGAAGCTCGTCCAGCCGCAGATGACCGAAATCCGGGACCGCTACAAGGACGACAAGCAGAAGCAGCAACAGGCCCTGATGGAGCTGTACAAGAAGGAAAAGATCAATCCGCTCGCCGGCTGTCTGCCGGTGCTGGTGCAGATCCCGGTCTTCTTCGCGCTCTACAAGGTGTTGTTCGTCACCATCGAGATGCGGCACGCGCCGTTCTTCGGCTGGATCCAGGATCTCTCGGCTCCCGATCCCACGTCGATCTTCAACCTCTTCGGCCTGATCCCCTGGGACCCGCCGCAGATGCTGATGCTGGGCATCTGGCCGCTGATCATGGGCGTCACCATGTTCGTCCAGATGAAGATGAACCCGGCCCCGCCGGATCCGACCCAGCAGATGATCTTCACCTGGATGCCGGTGCTGTTCACCTTCATGCTGGCCTCGTTCCCGGCCGGTCTGGTGATCTACTGGGCCTGGAACAACTCGCTGTCGATCGCCCAGCAATACGTGATCATGCGGCGCCAGGGCGTGAAGGTGGAACTTTGGGACAATTTGAAAGGCAGCTTCAGTCGAAAGAAGGAAGAGGCCGACAGCAAGTCCAAGTGACGCCGGCCGCACCAATGGCCGACAATGACTGTGGCCCCGGGGACACCCCCGGGGCTTTTTCGTTTGCAGCAGACGAATGGAGGGTTGCAGCGGCGACGTCTGCCACCCATTAACGTGTCAGACGAATTCGGGGAGAGGACCGATGATCAGGATCGCCTGAAGATGGCGCGAGCGAAGGCCTGCAACGCAGCCGCCTCGCGCCTTGCCCGACGACCGCGAGCCAGCATGGCCGTGGTCGCGACACGCGAACCTTTTCCCGATCCGGAGATTCCCCATGCACGGCCCAGATCCGAGCACGCGCCACCCCTTTGCCGGCGAGGCGCATACCGTTTTCCTCAACACTGTTGTCACCCGAGCCAATATCGAGGTGGGCGACTACAGCTACTATCACGACCCGGACCACGCGGCGGATTTCGAGAACCGCAACGTGCTCTACCACTTCGATTTCATCGGTGACCGTCTCAGGATCGGGCGGTTCTGCGCGCTTGCGACCGGCGTCCGTTTCATCATGAACGGCGCCAACCACCCGATGACCGGCTTCTCCACCTATCCGTTCGCCATCTTCGGTCAGGGCAGGGAGAAGGATTTCGACATGGCAGGGCTGGCCAGTTCGCATCGCGGAGACACACTGGTGGGCAACGACGTATGGATCGGCCGCGATGCCACGATCCTGCCCGGCGTCACCGTCTGCGACGGGGCGGTGATCGGTGCCGGAGCGGTTGTCGCCTCCGACGTGCCTCCCTTCGCCATCGTCGCGGGAAATCCGGCGCGTGTGGTCCGCATGCGCTTCGACGAGGCGACCGTGGACGCGTTGCTGGACATCGCATGGTGGCACTGGCCGGCGGAGAAGATCGCGCGGAATCTCGACGCCATACGCGGTGCCGATCTCGACAAGCTTGCACAGGCCCGCTAGAGCATCAGGCCGGGTCGCGACAGGCCGGACTGCCTGCCGCGCCCCGGCAACACACCATGCGAAGCGAGACGCGATGAGCGAGCCGGACAATTCCTTCAAGCCCGACGCCCCCTTTACCGAGGGGGAGATCGAGGCAGGCCGGCTGATGTTCCGCCGACCCTGGGGCTTCGTCACCAGCGTCGCCCATCTGGAGCAATTGCCGCCGGAGGCCGCGACCGAGGTCGCCTTCGCCGGCCGCTCCAACGTCGGCAAGTCGAGCCTGATCAACGCGCTGACCGGCGTGAAGGGACTGGCGCGGACATCGAACACCCCCGGCCGCACGCAGATGCTCAATTTCTTCGTCGCGCCGGAGTCCCCTGTCACTCTTGTCGATATGCCCGGCTACGGTTACGCTCAGGCTCCGAAGTCACTCGTCGATGCGTGGACGGAGCTGGTTTTCACCTATCTCCAGGGCCGCGCGCGCCTGCGACGCGTCTTCGTCCTTATCGACAGCCGCCATGGGCTGAAGGAAGTCGACCTGAAGGTCATGGGACTGCTCGATCGCGCCGCCGTCAGCTATCAGGTCGTGCTGACCAAGACCGACAAAATAAAACCCGGCCAGTTGCAGCGCATCCGGCAGGAAACAGCCGAGGGATTGAAGAAACGACCGGCCGCCCATCCGAACATCATCGACACCTCGTCCGAGAAGGGTGCGGGAATCGCGGATGTGAGGGCGGAGATCTACAAGCTTTCGATCGACTGACTGCCGGGATCAGCCCGAACGCGGCGGCAAAGTGATCGTTACCGGGGACCGATTGACGTGTCCGACAGTCTTCGCTGTCGACAGGCACGGCGAATCTCCTCATTTTTAACGCAGCGTAAAGTTACTTACGCTATGCCTGCGGAATGAGGGGATAACCGCATGCACGTGCAAGGCAGGAGTGCCACGGACGAAAGTGCCTTACCGCCGACAAGAGCGCGGGAAGAAGCACGGCTGCGCGCGGAACTGGCGGGTCTGCACCTTGCAGGCAATGCGCCCGACCTCGCTCTCGACTACATCGTCAAGGCAGCCGCGCGGATCACCGGCTGCGAGAAGGCCTTCGTCACCTTCGTTCATGGCAGCGACGTGCATGTGCTTGCCGCCGTCGGGAGCACCGTGACCCAGACCCCGGCGGCGACATCCGTCTGCGGCGTCGCCTATCGTGAAGATGCTCCTCTGATCGTCGCCAACCTGGCGACCGATCCGCGCTTCAAGACATATCCCTATGTCGATATCGACAATGGCAACCGCTTCTATGCCGGCTTCCCCGTTCGCTTGGAAAGCGGCTTTCCCATCGGCACACTCTGCGTCATCGACCGGACCGTGCGCGAAGAGGGGCTGACCCCCGACGAGTTCGAGAGCATGCAGGCGCTGACGGCACTGACCGTGCGCGTGCTGGAGGGCCGCCGGCGCGATGCCCGTTTCGCCGACTATCTGGAGATCGCCTCGGACTGGATCTGGGAACAGGATGCCGACTTCCGCTTCACCTACCTGTCGCCCAGCGCCCGCGACAACGGCATCGTCATCGACCGCTTCCTCGGCAAGACCCGCTGGGAGGCGGAGAGCGGCAACGGCGAAGGCGGGGCCTTCTGGGATGCGCATCGGGAGCTCTTGAAGGCTCACAAGTCGTTCCGCGACCTTCGCTTCCGCTGGTTCTCCGACGATCAGGAACGCATCTACTCCATCAGCGGACGCCCCGTCTTCGCGCATGACGGCAGCTTCCTCGGCTATCGCGGCACGGCGCGCAACGTCACCGAGATCGAGCAGGTTCATCGCGAGATCGAGCATATGGCACGGCACGACCCGCTGACGGGCCTGGTCAACCGCTCGACCTTCGAAAGCCGTGTCACCGATGCCTTCCGCAGCTGGCAGGAAACGGGCGCGGAAGCAACGCTTTTCCTGCTCGATATCGACCACTTCAAGCTGGTCAACGACACCTATGGCCACTCCAGCGGCGACGCGCTGCTGATGGAGGTTGCAAACCGGCTCTCGACCAGCGTCGGCCCGCGGGCGACCGTCGCCCGGCTCGGCGGCGACGAGTTCGCCGTCCTGGAGCCGGACCTTTCGCGCGATGGCGCCATTGCGGAATATGCCGCGGCCCTGGCCCAGGCCATCGGCCAGCCCATCCCGACCGGTCGTGACAGCGTCGAATGCGGCTGTAGCCTCGGCATTGCCGTCCTGCCCGATCACGGCGGCTCCTTCAGCCAGTTGATGGGCAACGCGGACCTGGCGCTCTACGAGGCCAAGTCGAAGGGACGCGGGCGCTTCATGATCTTCGACGCGGCGATGCGACGCGACGCGGATCACCGCAACACGCTGGCGCGCGAACTGAGCGAAGCCGTGGACGGAAAGCAGTTCCATCTCGATTACCAGCCAGTGGTGCGCATCACCGACGAAGTCGTGATCGGCGCCGAGGCGCTGATCCGGTGGGATCATCCCGAGCGCGGCTGCCTGCAGCCCGGCGCCTTCATCAGCGCGCTCGACGGCAGTCGCCATGCCGCCGATGTGGGTTACTGGGTGCTGGAGCAAGCCTGCCGCACCGCGCGTCCCTGGGCCCAGGCCGCGCCAAACGGGTTTCGCCTTTCGGTCAACCTGTTCTCCGGCCAGTTGCGGGACCCGCGTCTGGTCAACCGGGTGCGCTCCATTCTCGAGAGCACCGGCTTCGACGGCCGCGATCTCGATCTCGAGATCACCGAGGACATCCTGCTGACGCCGAGCGCCGATCTTGTCGAGACGCTGACCAAGCTGAAGCAGCTCGGCATCTCCATCGTGCTCGACGATTTCGGCACCGGCTACGGTTCGCTCAACCATCTGCTGCAGTTCCCGATCGACCGGATCAAGGTCGACCGGCAGTTCGTCCGCGGCCTGGGCGAGCGGGTCGACTACAACACCGTGACCCACGCGGTTGTGAAGCTCGCCGTCGATCTCGGCCTCAAGGTGACGGCCGAAGGGATCGAGACCGAGGAACAGAAGAACTTCCTGGCGCTGATCGGCTGCAGCGACCTGCAGGGTTTCCATTTCTCCCGCCCGGTCGCCGCCGACAGCATTCCCAAGCTGATCGAGGCCGGCTCCTTCTCCCGGACACAGGAGGCCGGGCGTTCCCCGTCGCTCGCACCGGCACAGGCACAGGCGCTGCGCCACGACCAGCACGGCGACGAGGCCCTGAAGGCCGGCGTCGCCTGATCCGGACAGCCGGCCGCATGGCCGGGCCATCATTGAGCCCTTTTGCGAAAGCAGCTATAGACCGGTCAAGCGCCTTTGCGCCGCCCGCGAACCAGTCCGAGAGCCCCTTCCCGACATGAGCGACACCACCCCGATCAACCCCGCCAAGGTGATTTCCACGGCCCTGCCGCACATGCTGCGCTACGACGACCAGGTCGTGGTGGTGAAATATGGCGGCCATGCCATGGGCGACCCGGCACTGGGCAACGCCTTCGCCCGCGACATCACCCTGCTGCGCCTTGCCGGCGTGTTGCCGGTGGTGGTGCATGGCGGCGGCCCGCAGATCGGCTCCATGCTCGACCGGCTCGGCATCAAGAGCGAGTTCAGGAACGGCTTGCGGGTCACCGACAAGGCGACGGTGGAGATCGTCGAGATGGTGCTGGCTGGCTCGATCAACAAGGAAATCGTCCACCTGATCAACGCCGAAGGCGGCAAGGCCGTGGGCCTTTGCGGCAAGGACGGCAACATGGTTACGGCGGAAAAGCTGCAGCGGCGCGTGCGCGACCCGAACTCCGCCATCGAGAAGGTCCTCGACCTCGGTTTCGTCGGCGAGCCGGCCGCGGTCAATCCGACCGTGCTGCGCCTCGTGATGAAGGAAGAGCTGATCCCCGTGGTGGCGCCGGTGGCGCCGGGCGCCGACGGCGAGACCTACAACATCAACGCCGACACGTTCGCCGGCGCGATCGCCGGCGCGCTGGACGCCAAGCGGCTGCTGTTCCTCACGGACGTGCCGGGCGTGCTGGATGCCAACGGCAAGCTGATCAAGGAACTGACCGTCAGCCAGGCCCGTGCACTGATCGAGGACGGCACCATTTCCGGCGGCATGATCCCCAAGGTGGAAACCTGCATCGAGGCGCTGGAGCGGGGTGTCGAGGGTGTCGTGATCCTCAATGGCAAGGTGCCGCACGCAGTGCTGCTGGAGCTGTTCACCGACCAGGGCGCGGGGACGCTCCTGCGCCCATGACCCCCGACGAAAAGGAAGGCTCCCAGGCGCACGAGCAGGACCTGCGTGTCTTTTCCGGTGTCGAGGCCTGGGTCTTCGACCTCGACAACACGCTCTATCCGCCGAGCTCCGACCTGTTCTCGCAGATCGATGCGCGTATTTCCGACTATATCGCCCGCCACCTGGGGCTCTCGGCGGCGGATGCCCGTCTCAAGCAGAAGGCCTTCTATCGCGACTACGGCACCACCTTGCGCGGGCTGATGATCGAGCACGAGATCGAGCCGGATGCCTTTCTCGAATATGTCCACGACATCGACTATTCACCGGTCGCGCCGAACCCTGCGCTCGGTCACGCCATCTCCCGGCTGCCCGGCAAGAAATACATCTTCACGAACGGTGACCGTCCGCATGCGGAGCGCACCGCCGCGCGACTTGGCATCAGCGAGCATTTCGACGACATTTTCGACATCGTGGCCGCCGGCCTGCTGCCGAAGCCGAACCTCGAGACCTACAACCTGTTCATCGAGAAGACCGGCGTCTCGCCGGTGCGCGCGGCCATGTTCGAGGATCTTTCCCGCAATCTTGCCGTCCCGCACGGGCTCGGCATGCGCTCCGTTCTTCTGGTGCCGGAGGGCACGCGCGGCGTCTTCCGCGAGGAATGGGAAATGGAAGGCCGCAATGCGCCGCATGTCGACTTCGTCACAGACGACCTCACCGGCTTCCTGAATGCTGTGCTCGGCGCCATCGAAGCATAGGTTGCAGGGAAGATGGGACTGAAGCTGGTTCGCAGGCTCGGCCGGCCCGCCAACGCCGCCTCGCGCACCGAGCGGCTGCTGCACAAGACGCTGCCGCTCGTCTACCGGCGCCTGGGCAAGGGCATGCCGGCACGGGCGGCAGTCGAATTCCTCGCCTTCGGCATCAAGCAGGCCTATGCGTGCATCTACGGCGCGCTGCTGCTGGCGCTGATCCTGGCGACCCGCTTCTGGTATCCGGAAGGGGCGGACCTTGCCCGCTACGACTTTCTTTTCCTTGCCGCCCTTGCCATCCAGGCCTGGCTGCTGGTGGCACGGCTCGAAACGCTCGACGAGGCCAGGGTCATCCTGATCTTCCATGTCGTCGGCACCGCGATGGAAGTCTTCAAGACCGCTGCCGGCTCCTGGATCTATCCGGAAGAGAGCTTCTTCCGCATCGGCGGCGTGCCGCTCTTTTCCGGCTTCATGTATGCGGCCGTCGGCAGCTATCTCGCCCGCGTTTCGCGCATCTTCGATTTTGCCTATTCGCGCTATCCGCCGCTGTGGACGACCTGGCTGTTTGCTCTGGCGATCTACGTGAATTTCTTTTCCCACCACTACACGCTCGATATCCGGCTTGCCCTGTTTGCCGCCCTCTTCCTGCTCTACGGGCGAACCTGGGTGCATTACTCCGTCTATCGCTACCGCCACCGCATGCCGCTGGTGCTGGGGTTCTTCCTGGTGGCGCTGTTCATCTGGCTGGCCGAGAACATCGGCACCTTCGCGCAGGCCTGGCGCTACCCTGACCAGGCGGACGGCTGGACGCTCGTCTCCCTTGCCAAGCTCAACGCCTGGGTGCTGCTGATGATCATCTCTTTCGTGCTGGTAACGCTGGTCAACCGGCCGAAGAAAGAAGGCCAGGCCGCGGATCGGTGAAGGCCGAGAGTTCGGCCGCCAGATATTCGATCAGCACGCGCACCCGGCACGGCTGCACGGCGCTCGGCGGATAGACGATCTGCAATGCGGTGCGACCCTGGGAATACTCCTCGAGCAGCTCGACCAGGGCGCCGGTCGCAAGGTCCTCGTCGACATCGCGGATCGACTTGAGGGCGATGCCATGCCCGTCCCGGCACCATTGGCGGACAAGTCCGCCGTCATTGGCGACACGGCGACCGCGCACGGCGATCTTGCGTGCCTTGCCGTCGATCACGAACGGCCACTCCCGGTCGAGGTTGCCGCCGAAACGCATGAGAATGCAGTCATGGCCGGCGAGCTCGTCAGGGTGGTTCGGCGTGCCGCGCGCCTGCAGATAGGCCGGCGCGGCGCAGACGATGCGCCGGTTCTCCCCGAGCGGCCGTGATCGCAAGGTGCTGTCGGCGAGCGACCCGTGCCGGATCGCCAGGTCGAGACCCTGACCGGCGAGATCGACATAACCGTCGGTGAGATCCAGATCGACGGTGACGTCCGGGTGGCGCGCGAGAAAGCCATCGATGATCGGCACGACGCGACGACGGCCAAGGTCTTCCGGCGCACTCATCCGGATCGGTCCCGAAATCCGCTCGGCACCGTAGCGGATGCGGTCCTGCAGCTCTTCCGCTTCCGTGAGCAGCCTGCGCGCGCCCTCGACAAGCAGGCTGCCCTCATCGGTCAGGCGCAGGCTGCGCGTCGTGCGCAGCAGCAAGGTCGCACCATAGTGGCGCTCGAGCGCCGCAAGCCGCTCCGAGACAGTGGCCGGCGAGAGGCCGAAGTCACGGCCCCCGGCGGCCAGCCCGCCCTTTTCGACGATCCGCAGGAAGAGCGCCAGGTTGTCGAGTGTCATTATTCGATTCATCCGAATTATAATTTCGGATTTTAGCCAATTATCCGGATGACCCGCAACGCCCAAATCCTGACCGAACCGCGTGGCTCTGCCGCCGCGCACGATTGCCGCCGAATTCGAACGCCTCTTCAACAAGGATGAAAAACATGAAAGCCGTCGGTTTCACCCGCTACCTGCCCATCGACAACCCCCAGTCGCTGATCGATCTCGACCTGCCGAAACCCGTCCCGGAAGGCCGCGACATTCTCGTTGCCGTCAAGGCCGTCGCGGTCAATCCGGTCGACACCAAGGTCCGCGCGCCAAAGGACACGGTCGAGGAAGCGCCGCGCGTCATCGGCTATGACGCCAGTGGCGTCGTCGAGGCCGTCGGCCCCGAGGTCACGCTCTTCGGGCCGGGCGACGAGGTCTACTATGCCGGCGACATCACCCGCCCCGGCACCAACCAGGAATTCCATCTGGTGGACGAGCGCATCGTCGGGCACAAGCCGGCAAGCCTCTCCTTCGCCGAGGCCGCCGCCCTGCCGCTGACGACGATCACCGCCTATGAATCGCTCTTCCACCGGCTCGGCATCGACCGGGACGGCGCGGATGCAGGTCGTTCGATCCTGATCATCGGCGGAGCCGGCGGTGTCGGTTCGATCGGAATTCAACTGGCCAGGCGCGCCGGGCTCACCGTGATCGCCACCGCCTCGCGGCCGGAGACGATCTCCTGGGTGCGTGAACTGGGTGCCGATCATGTCGTCAACCACCGTGAACCGCTCGTCCCGCAGGTGCGCGCGCTCGGCATAGAGCATGTCGACCACGTCGCCATCTTCAACGACATGCGCCACTGGAACGATGCGGTCGAGCTGATCCGGCCGCAGGGCTCGATCGTGACAATCGACGACACCGACCTGCCGATGCCGATGGAGCAGATGAAGATCAAGGCGGCGAGCCTGCACTGGGAGATGATGTTCACGCGGGCGATGTTCACAACACCGGACATGATCGAGCAGAACAGGCTGCTCGACTTCGTCGCCGGCGAGGTCGATGCCGGACGGCTGCGCAGCACGGTTTCGGAGACCCTCTCTCCGATCAACGCCGCCAACCTGCGCGAGGCGCACCGGCGGATCGAGACCGGGACCGCACGTGGCAAGATCGTCGTCGAGGGGTTCTGAGCCGCGGCAGCCGCGGGTACGGGGCGGAAGGCCGGGCCGATTGCCGGGTGAGTGGCCGGGTGGGTGGCCAGGTCCGTAACGACACGGATCCGGCCTCGACGCGATGGACAGGGAGGCTGGCGTGACGTATGCCACGCCAGCCTCCCCCGTTCTCTCCTCATCCTCCACCGACGGAACCGACAATGTCGCATTGCTCCCTATGCCAGGCCGATGACGCCACCCCCTACGAAGTCGCGCCAAAGGCGGACAGCGTACCGGTCTGCGCCACATGCCGGCAGGGACTGGAACAGAGCCTTGCGGGCGGGCTGCAGGACGGGCCGCACTGGCAATGCCTCAACGAGGCGATCTGGAGCCCTGAACCGGCGGTGCAGGTGCTCGCCTGGCGCCTGCTCAACGCCTTGCCCGAAGCCGTCTGGGCCCGTGACGCACTGGAGCTCGCCTATCTGGAGCCGGACGTTCTCGACTGGGCGAAGCAGGGCGCAGGCGGTGACGACGCGGACGCCGTCGTCCATGTCGACTGCAACGGCACGGTGCTTGCCACCGGCG
The DNA here is from genome assembly GCF_048261845.1 of Stappia sp. GTDB lineage: Bacteria > Pseudomonadota > Alphaproteobacteria > Rhizobiales > Stappiaceae > Stappia. Next base: position 38,334 of record NZ_JBLXFR010000018.1, read on the forward strand.
ACACCGTGACCCTCATCAAGGACCTTGCCGTGAAGGGCGCGGGCTTCACCGCCAAGCGAGGAACAGCGGTGCGCAAGATCGCGCTCGTTCCCGACAACGCGGCGCAGCTCGAGGGCCGCGTCGAGGGCCAGCGCATCGTCATACTCTGCCAGTTCGTGAAAAAGGCCTGACGCCAGCGGACGGAACGCGCCGCCCTTCACACGCCCAGAAGCAGCACCACGATGCCGGCAACGATCAGCACCGCGCCCGCCGCCTCGACCGTGCGGACACGCTCGCGGAAGATGATCCAGGACACGAGGAAGGTGAAGACCAGCTCGATCTGGGCGAGCGCGCGCACATAGGCGACCTGCTGCAAGGTCATTGCCGTGAACCAGCCGGCCGAACCGGCAACACCCGACAGGCCGACCCAGATCGCGGTGCGCCAGCTGGCGATGCTGGCGGCCAGTTGATCCGGCTCGCGCCAGACCATCCACAATCCCATGGCAATGGTCTGGAAAACGGTCACATAGGCAAGCGTGAACCCGGCCTGCATGAGGAAGTTCGGTCCTCCCAGAGCGAGCGAGGCGCCGCGCACACACACAGCTGAGACACCGAAGAGCGCCGCCGAGGCCAAACCTATCAGGGCCGCTCGCCCGGCAAGGGCGGCAAGCACGCTTTTGACCCCGACACGCTGGCCGGCGAGCGAGATCATCACGACGCCGGCAACGCCGATGGCGATCGCGAAGGCGGCGATCGAGGTCACCGTCTCTCCCAGAAAGACCAGACCGAAGACGGCCGCCTGCACCGGTTCGGTCTTGGAATAGGCCGTGCCGACGACGAAGTTGCGGTAGCTGAAGAGATGCACCAGCAGGAAGGTCGCGGCGATCTGGGCAAGCCCGCCCGCCGCACCGATGAGCCAGAAATCGGTTCCGGGCAACGGCAGCGAATAGCCGAGCCCGTAGCGCAGGATGGCCAGGTAGGCGAGCGCGAAGGGAAAGCCGTAGCCGAAGCGCACGAACGTGGCGCCGGTCGTGCCGAGCCGGCCTCTCAGGTGCTTCTGAAGGGCGGAGCGTGCATTCTGGCAAAAGGCGGCAAAGATCGTGATGGGGATCCAGAGTTCCATGGCTCCCGCACATACAACAAGGGTCGCGGCGGTGGTAGCGCGAAAACGCGATGGCCGCCATTCGGCGAAAGGCAGGACGCCTGCGGCACGATCAGCCCTCGGGGCGTGGCATGCCGGCCGGTCCCGCATGCATCTCGCGGCGGGCACGGGTCGGACTTGAAAAGAAACCGAACAGTTGGTATCTTTTTGCGACCTTCCCTCATTCGAGATGCCGACATGAACCCGATCCTGGTCGCCTATGCTTCGCTTGCCCTTGCCATCGTCTGCGAGGTGACGGGCTCTTCCATGCTCCAGAAGACCGAGCAGTTTACCCGGCTCGTCCCCACGCTTGCCACGGGTCTGTGCTTCGTCGCGGCGCTGTTCTTCCTGTCCCAGGCGCTGAAGGTGATCCCTCTGGGGATCGCCTATGCCATCTGGGCGGGGGTCGGCATCGTGCTGACGGCGATCATCGGCGTCGTCGTGTTCCGCTTCACCCTCGATGCAGCCGCGCTGATCGGCATGGCGCTGATCGTTTCCGGGGTCATCGTCATCAATGTCTTCTCACGCAGCGCCGTGCACTGAGATGGAGAACCCGTACGCCCGCAAGAAGCAGCCCGAACTGGTCCGCCGCGCCCTTCTCGACCGCGCGGCGGAGCTCGCCGTCGAACAGGGACTTGCCGCCGTCACGGTGCAGGCCGTCGCGGATGCGGCGGGCGTCACCAAGGGCGGCTTCATGCATCACTTCCCCAGCAAGCAGGCCTTGATCGATGCCGTGTTTCGGGAACTTCTCGACACGCTTGACCGGGACCTCGATGCGCGGATCGAGGCGGACCCCGAGCCGGACGGTGCCTTCACCCGCGCCTATCTGGGCTCCGTTCTCGACATGGCACCGGGCGCAAGCGGGGGGCCGTGGGCGGCGCTCTATGTCTCCATGCTCACGGACCCGGACCTGCGGGCCTTGTGGGCGGGCTGGTTCGAGGCCCGCATCGAACGGCACCGGGCCACCGACGACGATGTGCGGCTCGCCGCCGTGCGCGCTGCTGCCGACGGCATCTGGCTTGCCGACCTGACCGGCACCGCACTGGACAAGCGCGCCGACCTGCATGCGCTCCTGCTCGACATGACACGTCCTCATTCCCGCGCGCAGGCCGGGTCGGGCCGCCGTCCGGTGCCGGGGACAAGGCCTGCCCGGCCTTGACTTCGCATCGCCACGGGTCTTAGGTCCGCGCACAGAATTCCCGCCACGATCCCCGAGACTTGCTGGAGACCCGCGCGCATGAACCACGCCCACACCGACACGGCGAAGCTCGCCGCCATCATCGACGCCGCCTTCGAGGACCGCGCCAACATCGACACGCGCACCACGGGCGAGATCCGCGACGCGGTCAATGCCGCGCTCGACCTGATGGACCGGGGTCACGCACGGGTGGCGGAAAAGACCGGTGGCGACTGGCAGGTGAACCAGTGGCTGAAGAAAGCCGTGCTGCTCTCCTTCCGGCTCAACCCGATGGAAGTCATCAAGGGCGGCCCGGGCGACGCCACATGGTGGGACAAGGTGCCGTCGAAGTTCGACGGATGGCGCGGCGTCGACTTCGAGGAAGCCGGTTTTCGCGCCGTACCGGGCGCCATCGTTCGCCGCTCGGCCCATATCGGCAAGAATGTCGTCCTGATGCCATCCTTCGTCAATCTCGGCGCCCATGTCGGCGAGGGCACGATGGTCGACACCTGGGCAACGGTCGGTTCCTGCGCGCAGATCGGCAAGAATGTGCACCTGTCCGGCGGTGTCGGCATCGGCGGCGTGCTTGAGCCGCTGCAGGCCGGTCCGGTCATCATCGAGGACAACTGCTTCATCGGCGCGCGTTCCGAGGTCGTCGAGGGCTGCATCGTGCGCGAAGGTGCGGTGCTCGGCATGGGCGTCTTCATCGGCCAGTCGACCAAGATCGTCGACCGCGCCACCGGCGAAGTCTTCTATGGCGAGGTGCCGTCCTACTCGGTGGTCGTCGCCGGAACGATGCCGGGCAAGCCGCTGCCGAACGGCGAGCCGGGCCCGAACCTCTATTGCGCCGTCATCGTCAAGCGCGTCGACGAGAAGACCCGCTCCAAGACCTCGATCAACGAGCTGCTGCGCGACTGATCCCCGGAGAGCGCGGGACATCGCGTCGCCGCGCTCTCATGCCACGCCTTCAAAATGCCGGAACACGCCCCAGATAGGTTGGGCAGCCATTCATCCGGCAAGGAGACACATGACCGCCCCCGTTCCCCATCCCGGCCCGTTCGGCCCTCTCTGGCTGTTGCTCAGTCCGATCGGCCGCGTCTCGCGCGAGCCCTACTGGCTGGCGCTGGCGCTGACCTGGGTGCTGTTCATGATCCCCGTCGCCATCTGGGCACGCACCGTCGAGGTGGTCGAGGGCCGAGACATGGCCAGCTATCTCGGCGATTTCATCAATGCCAACCCGCTGATGCCGTTCATGTTGATCGCCTTCCAGTGGGTGGAACTGGCGCTGGTGATCAAGCGGCTGCAGGATCGCGGCCTGAGCGGGCTGCTCGCGATCCTCGTGTTCATGCCCTATCTCAACATCCTGTTTGTCATCGGCCTTGGCTTCGTGCCGGGAACGCCCGGCCCCAACGCCTACGGCCCGTGGCCCAATGGCCGCTGGGCGCGGCCGAAATAGGCCACCCGCCTCCCGCCCCGCACCCTCGCGACGCCGTCCTTTTGCACCATCCGGATTTGCCCGCATGACCGACCAGACACTGTCTCCCGCCGCCACCCTCGCCCGCGATCTGCTGCGCTGCCCGTCCGTGACGCCCGAGGAAGGCGGCGCGCTGGCGCTTCTGGAAGCGCGGCTGTCGGCGGCGGGCTTTACGGTCGAGCGGATGGTGTTTTCGGCCCCCGGCACACCGGATGTCGAAAACCTCTTCGCGACAATCGGCAACACGGGGCCGAACCTTGCCTTCGCCGGCCATACCGACGTTGTGCCGGCCGGGGATCTGGACGCCTGGCGGCACGCGCCCTTCGACGGCAAAGTCGAGGACGGCATCCTGTTCGGCCGCGGCGCCGTCGACATGAAGGGCGGCATTGCCGCCTTCGCCGCCGCCGCCCTTGCCTGGGTGGCCGAAAACGGCCCTGACCTGCCGGGCAGGATCTCCTTCCTGATCACGGGCGACGAGGAAGGTCCGGCGATCAACGGCACGGTGAAACTGCTCGACTGGGCAGCCGAACGCGGCCACCGCTTCGACGCCTGCATCGTTGGAGAACCGACCAATCCGGAGAGGCTCGGCGACGCGATCAAGGTCGGCCGGCGCGGATCCCTCTCCGGCATCGTCACCGTCACCGGCGTGCAGGGCCATGTGGCCTATCCGCATCTGGCGAAGAACCCTGTCTCCGACCTGTTGCGCCTCGCCGCCACGCTCGACCGGTTGGAACTGGACAAGGGCAACGAGCGGTTCCAGCCGTCGAACCTCGAGATCACCTCCATCGATGTCGGCAACAGCGCGTTCAACGTCATCCCGCGCAAGGCGGAGGCGAAGTTCAACGTGCGCTTCAACGACACATGGTCGGTGGAGAGCCTGAAATCGCATCTGCGTTCGGCGCTGGCCGGCGTCAACGAATTGTCCTGCGCGTGGACACTCGACTTCACCAAGGACGCAAGCGACAGCTTCCTCACCCATGACACGGCGCTGATCGAGGCACTTGCCGACGCCATCGAGGCGGAGACCGGCAGGCGACCGGAACTTTCCACCGGCGGCGGGACATCGGATGCCCGCTTCATCAAGAACTTCTGCCCCGTGGTCGAGTTCGGGCTCGTCGGCCAGACGATGCATCAGGTCGACGAGCGGGTCGCCATCGCCGATCTCGACCGCCTCGCCGCAATCTACCGGCGCTTTCTCAACGACTACCTGCGCAAGGCCTGAGGGCTCCGCGCCGCGCGCCGACCTCGTAGAACTGCGAAGGTGACTGCCTCGCTCCAATGCTGTTTCTCTTGGTTGTTTCACTCGCCAGAAACAACAGGCTACGGGAGAGGCGGATGACGAACGAGACGGCCGGAACCGGCGCGAGCAGGACCGGCCCCGCACGGCCGGACCCCACACGGGTGAACGCCATCGGCTTCGATACGATCGTCGACGCGCTTGGCGCCGGACTGCGCGATTTCCGTGCCGCTCCCCGCTTCGGCCTGTTCTTCGGCGGCGTCTACGCCGCCGGCGGCATTCTCGTGCTGCTCACCGCCTCCGCCTTCCAGATGAGTTATCTCAGCTATCCGCTCGCCATCGCTTTCGGGCTGGCCGGCCCGTTCGTCGCCGTCGGGCTTTACGAGGTCAGCCGCCGCCTGGAAACGGGCGAACCACTCAAGTGGAGCGGCGTGCTCGGCGTCGTCTGGGAGCAACGCCGGCGCGAGATCGCCTGGATGGCCTTCGTCGTGCTCTTCGTCCAGATCATGTGGATGTACCAGGTGCGACTGCTGCTCGCCCTGTTTCTCGGCTTCAAGTCCTTCGCCTCGTTCAGTGCCTTCGCCGAGGTGGTGGTGACCACGCCGGAAGGATTGATGTTCCTTCTGATCGGCAATGTCGTGGGTGCCGTCCTGTCGGTCATCCTGTTCTCGCTGACCGTCGTCTCGTTCCCGATGCTGCTCGACCGGGACATCGACTTCATCACCGCAATGATCACCAGCGTGCGCTCCGTGGTGACCAGTCCAAAGCCGATGATCGGCTGGGCCATCCTGGTCACCGCGACGCTGCTCGTCTCCATGCTGCCGCTGTTCATGGGACTGGTCGTCGCGCTGCCGGTGCTCGGTCACACGACCTGGCATCTCTATCGCAAGCTGGTGCCCCCGGTGGACGAGCCGGCGGCGGGAGATCAGCCGTCCGCACCCGCGCCCGTTTCCGCGAGATAGGCGGCGAGCGAGGCCCGGTCCTCCTCGGCGGAGCGATAATCGACCTGCGTCAGGTAGAGCCCGTCGGGCGGGGCTACGGGTCCGCAGGCTTCGCGGTCGCACGCGGCGAGCGCCCTTGCAACGTCTTCGGGCCCCCATCTTCCCTCGCCGACGAGGCGCAGCGTGCCAACCATCGAGCGCACCTGATTGTGGAGGAAGGAGCGCGAGGAGCACTCGGCGATGACGCTTTCGCCCTCGCGGCGCACGGAAAAGGCCTCGAGCGTCTTCCAGGGGCTCTTCGCCTGGCAGCGCGAGTGGCGAAATGTCGTGAAGTCGTGGTGACCGACAAAGACCTGCGACGCTTCGTGCATGGCACTGGCATCGAGCGGCTTCTTCACATGCCAGGCAAGACCAAGGTCGTGGGTAAGCGGCGCCAGACGGTTGACGATGCGAAAGCGGTAATGCCGGCGGATCGCCGAAAAGCGCGCGTCGAAACCCTCGTGCATCACCTGGCAGGCGCGGATCGCGACCGGATCGGGCTGGCAATGGAAGTTCAGCGCGCCCAGCACCGTCGCCGCCGGCCAGTCGCGCTCAAGATCGAGATGGGCCACCTGACCCGTGGCATGGACGCCGGAATCGGTGCGCCCGGCGCCGCCGATGGTCACCGTCTCGCCGGAAAACGCCTTCACCGCGCGTTCGATCACTGCCTGGACGGAGGGACCGTTGTCCTGGCGCTGCCAGCCGACGAAGGGCCGGCCGTCATAGTCAACCGTGAGCTTGTAGCGGGGCATGGCGCGGCGACGATCCGTCCTACTCGAAGACCTGGAAGGGCGTGGCGAACGTCACCTCGATGGGAAGCGCCGCGACAACCTCGTCCCGGAGCGCCAGCGCCTGGAAGGCGGCTCCCGCATAGGGGCCGGAAACCTTCTGCGCAAGCTTCGCATCGAAACCGAAGCGCGGATAGTAGTCGGGATGCCCAAGGACCAGGACGAGATCCTCGCCCTGCTCGCGCAAGGCCTCCAGCCCGGCGCGGATCAGTGCCGAACCGACGCCGCCGCGCTGGCGGTCGGGGCTGACGGAGACCGGCGCAAGGCAGGTAATGGAAAGGCGATGGCCGGCGCCGGCGCCGGTGACGCGGGAGAAGGCGATATGGCCGACCAGGCGGCCATCACGGTCGACGGCGACGCGCTCCAGCACCAGCACGCCGCAGGAGCGAAGCTCGCGGACGAGGCGCGCTTCCGCCTCGTCGCCGAAGGCGGTGGCGGTGACCAGGGAAATGTCCGCCTCGTCGGCAGGTGTCGCCGGACGGATCTCGGGTTCAAGCGCGGGATGGGTCATGTCGGGGCGTTCCGTTTTGCGGTATGGCTACAGCGGCTGCTTCGATCGTTTTCGGTGCGTTTGCATATCATAGACCGCCGGCCGCCGGCTTGGCGACGCCATGCCGGCCGGGGTCAGGTCAGGCAGGTGCCGACAACCAGCTGGCCACCGCGCTGGAATTCGGCCGCCGGCATCGCCTTCTTGCCGGCCCGCTGCAGCTGCACCAGCCGCAACGCGCCGCCATCACCGCAAGCGACCAGCAATCCCTCCGCCGCATCCGCGTCGAGCAGCGTCCCCGGCGCTGCCGCCACCGCCATCTCAACACGCGCGCTGCGCAGGACCTTGACCCGTTCGTTGCGTCCGCCGATGGCGATCTCGCACCAGGCGCCGGGAAAGGGCGAGAGACCGCGAACATGGTCATGCAGCTCGCGCGCCGGCCGCGACCAGTCGATCCTGGTCTCGGCCTTGTCGAGCTTGCGCGCATAGGTGACACCTTCTTCCGCCTGCGGCGTCGGCACAAGGCCGCCGCGTGGCAGGGCGGCCAGCGCCCGCACCATCAGGTCGGCGCCGAGCATCGACAGGCGGTCATGGAGCTCTCCCGCCGTCATCTGTGCGTCGATGGCGATCTTTTCGGCCATGTAGACAGGACCGGTGTCGAGACCGGCCTCCATGCGCATCACCTCGATGCCGGTCTCCGCATCGCCCGCCATGATCGCGCGGTTGATGGGAGCTGCTCCGCGCCAGCGCGGCAACAGGGACGCATGCAGGTTGAGACAGCCATGGACGGGAACATCGAGCACGGCCTGGGGCAGCAGCAGCCCGTAGGCAACGACGACGGCGACATCGGGGGCAAGCTCGGCCAGCGCGGCGCGCTCCTCCTCGCCTTTCAGCGAGGCGGGCGTGCGCACCTCGATGCCAAGCGTCTCCGCCGCCTCGTGGACGGGGGAGCGGCGCTCATCCATGCCGCGGCCGGCCTTGCGCGGCGGCTGAGTGTAGCAGGCGACGACGTCGTGCCCCTGGCCGACGATCTCCATCAGCGTGGGCACGGAGAACTCCGGCGTTCCCATGAAGACGATACGCAGGCTCATGGCTTGTCCTTCCCTTGCCGGCCGTTTTGACATCCCCGCATCAGGCCAGCCCCGGCAACAGGACCTTGAGGCTCGTCACCATCATCTCCATGGCGATCGCCGCAAGAAGCATTCCCATCAACCTGCTCATGATGCTGACCGCGGTGCGGCCCAGCAGGCGCGACAGCACGGGGCCTGCGAGAAACGTCGCCCCGAGCAGGATCACGATGGCGGCGAGCGCGGCGACCAGCGCGACCTCCTGCCCAGGCGCCTTCGCCTGCTCCCGGAATATGACGATGGTGGAAATCGATCCGGGGCCGAGCAGCATCGGCACGGCCAGCGGATAGATGCCCGGATTGTCCACCGTCCGGTGGTGTTCCCTTTCCGCCTCGGACCCGGCATGGGCCGCACTTTCCCCGCCATGCAGCATCGAAAGCGCAATCAAGAGGATGAGCAGTCCGCCGGCAAGGCGGAACCCGTCGATGCTGATGCCGAAGAGCGTCAGGATGGCCTCGCCACCGACGAAGACGACCACCGTGCCGATACAGAGCGCGACGACCGCCGTCAGCGCCACCGTGCGCTTGCCGGCCGCATCGCGATCGCCGGTCAACGCCAGAAAGACCGGCAGATTGGCGATCGGGCTCATGATCGCGAACAGCGCCGCGAATACCTTGAGGAAAAAGGGAATGTCCATGCGCCTCGCTCCCGGCCGCAGGTTGGCCCGACGTCAGGCTTTCTCCGACTGACGCGCCTGCTTCTGGAACTTGCGCAAGACCCGGCCGCGCTTCAGCCGGGAGATATGGTCGATGAAGAGCACGCCGTTCAGGTGGTCGATCTCGTGCTGCAGGCAGGTGGCGAGAAGACCGTCGGCCTCGATCTCGCGCTCGGCGCCGTCCCGGTCGAGGAAGCGAAGGCCGATCTTCTCGGGACGCTCGACATCCTCGTAATATTCGGGGATCGACAGACATCCCTCCTGGTAGACCGAGTGCTCTTCGGATGCCCAGACGATTTCCGGGTTGATCACCACCAGCGGCGCGGGCTCATCGCCCTCGCGCGCGACGTCGACCACCAGCATGCGGCTCGGCACGCCGATCTGGATCGCGGCAAGCCCGATGCCCGGCGCGGCATACATGGTGTCGAGCATGTCGTCGGCAAGCTGGCGTACGGCATCGTCGACACGCGCCACAGGTTCGCTCACCAGGCGCAGCTTGGGGTCGGGCAGGATCAGGATATCACGCTTCGTCATGAGGTTCAGATATTGGAGAACACGGGCCGCGTCAACGCGGGCCTGCCGGCCTGCGACAGCGCGATGCATGTCACGTGACGGCCGGCGACGCCATTTCGCGTCACGTGCAAATGTTCTATCTTTGTTTCCATGAATGCGATTCTGTTTCACCTTTCCGGACGCCCGGTAACGGTTGGCGAGGGCGTCGTCGTCTTTGGCGCCCTGGCGCTGCTGCTGTTCTTCGTCGGCGTGCTGGGCGCGGCGCGTCAGGCGCGTGCGCGGCGGCTTGCCGAGTGGCGCGCCGAGAAGCAGGCGCGCGAACTGGAGGCGCGGATCTCCGACCTGCTCAAGGTCCAGTCGGAGATGACCGGGCGGATGCAGACCATGGCCGAGGTCTTCGGCACGAGGCAGGGCGACCTGATGCGCGCGGTCAACGAGCGGATCGACGGGATGAGCCACAAGCTCGGCCAGTCAATGGCCGACACGACCAAGCGAACCCATGACGGGTTGCGACACCTGCACGAACGGCTCGCGGTGATCGACCGGGCGCAAGTCACGATCCGCGACCTTTCCGGGCAGGTCGGCGCGCTGCAGGCGATCCTTTCCAACAAGCAGACGCGCGGCGCCTTCGGCCAGGGCCGGATGGAGGCGATCATCCAGGACGCCCTCGCGCCGGGCGGTTACAGTTTCCAGGCAACGCTTTCCACCGGAGCCCGGCCGGACTGCCTGATCCACCTGCCGAACGGCGCGGCGCCGCTCGTCATCGACGCCAAGTTTCCGCTGGAGGCGCATAACGACCTGCGCGCCGCGCAGGACCCGGACGCCGTGAAGCAGGCCGCCGCCCGCTTCCGCCGCGACATCGGCAAGCATCTCGCCGACATCAAGGAACGCTACCTGATCCCGGGCGAGACCCAGGACACGGGTTTCATGTTCGTGCCGTCGGAAAGCGTCTTCGCCGAAATTCACGAGACCTTCGACGATCTCGTGCAGCGCGCCCATCGGCTGCGCGTCGTCATCGTGTCCCCCTCGCTGTTGCTGCTCTCGATCCAGGTGGTTCAGTCGGTGTTGCGCGATGCACGGATGCGCGAGGAGGCGCACCGGATCCAGGCCGAGGTCGCGCATCTTGTCGCCGATGTCGACCGGCTGGACGAGCGCGTGCGCAAGCTCCAGCAGCATTTCGGCCAGGCGGGCCGCGACATAGAGCAGATCCTCATCTCGTCCGACAAGATCGGCAAGCGCGGCCGCGGCATCGGCGAACTCGATCTCGCGCCGCTGCGCGAGGACCCGGATGCCGGTCACACGGTCTCGGGAGGGAACAGGCAAGCCAACGGAGCGGGCAATGGCGCCGCGCCGCGCGGCGAAACGGCGACAGGGCAGACAGGTTCCGCCTCCGCGCGGCGGCTTTCCGCCGCCGACGACCCGGACCTTTTTTGAAGGCCGCGCCGTCCGGCCCGCATCAACTGACGGTCTGGATGTCGACCGTCTTGCCGTCCGTGTCGGACAGCACTCTCAGCTGCTTCGAGTTGCCCGCATAATTGCGCTCGACATAGTGGAATTCCTTGTCGGTCAGCACTTGCGGGCAAAGACCTTGCTGCTCGCCGAGCACGACCTTCACTCGATAGACCGGCGGCTCCGACTTGTCGAACCCGTCGAACTCGGCCAGCACCTGATGACAGGGTGACGGTGCGGTGACCTTGCCGGTCACATGCAATGTCGGGGCACTGCCCGGCCCCGGCATGACGTTCACCCAGGCCACCACATCCTTCACGTCGCCAACTTTCATGACAGCCCCTCCCCGTGCCGGAACACCCGCCCAGGATGCGCTGTCCGGCAAATCCACAACAAGACTACCTTAGATTGCAGTTCGTTTCCGCACAATCAATCTTCGCCGGTGCTGGCCAGCGCCGACGCCTTTGCACCGGCCTGCGAAGGTCGCTATGACGGGCGAAAGCCGTTTGCATGACCACCGGGAGGATTGCCGCATGAGCCTGCTCGTCGCCGTCAAGGGCTGGGACCCAGCGCCGTGGGCCAAGCGCCTGTCAGCCCGCCTGCCCGGTCGAGCCATCCGCACCTGGCCCGATGCGATCGGCGAGGCATCCGATATCCGTTATGCGCTTGCCTGGAAGGCGCCGGCGGAGGCGTTCAGCGCCTGCCCCAATCTCGAAGTGATCTTTTCGCTCGGCGCCGGCGTCGACCATCTGCTCGGCCAGCCCGGACTGCCTCGCGTGCCGGTGGTGCGTGTCGTCGATCCGGACCTGACGGCGCGCATGGCCGAATGGGTGGTGTTTCAGGTGCTGCTGCACCATCGCCAGCACCTTACCTATGCCGCCCAGCAGCGGGACGGGATCTGGCGCGACCTGCCCCAACCGGCGGCCCGCAGCGTCCGGGTCGGCATCATGGGTCTTGGAATACTTGGCGAACGGTCCGCCCGCGCGGTTGCCGCTCTCGGCTTCGATGTCGCCGGCTGGGCCCGCACACGCAAGCGGATCGACGGGATTTCCTGTTTCGCCGGCGAAGGGGAGATGGACGCCTTCCTGCAGCGCACCGACATCCTGGTCAACCTTCTGCCGCTGACGCATCAGACGACGGGTCTCGTCAACCGGCAGGTCCTGTCGAGGCTCGCCCGCGACGGCGCGCTTGGCGGGCCGGTCTTCGTCAATGCGGGACGCGGCGGCAGCCAGGTGGAGGACGACCTCATTGCGGCGCTTCGCGACGGCACGCTGAAGGCGGCGAGCCTCGATGTCTTCGAGCAGGAACCGCTGCCGGCCTCGAGCCCGTTCTGGCAAATGGAGAATGTCGTCGTCTCGCCGCATGTGGCGGCCGACAGCGATCCGGAAGCGATCTCGGACTATGTCGCCGAACAGATCACCGCCTACGAGGCAACCGGCGTGTTGCGCAACAGGGTGGATCCGGCGACCGGGTACTGAAACGTCGGGCGCGGGCGCGCTCAGCAGTGGAAGCGGCGGGCCTGGGAGAACCACAGGTCGACAACCGCCTGAGCGGCCGCACGCAGGCCACGCGGCGTCTCGCATTTCTGGTAGACCGCATCGAACCAGCCGCGGTCGTCACTGCCGACCGGGGTGTCCCGGGTCATGCCGACAATCGGCAGGGTGGCGCCGTCGTAGCGCTGCCGCAACCGCCGCGCGAAGTCGCCGCTGCCCATGCCGGGCAGGCTCAGCGAGGTCACGACGCAGTCGAAAGGCGGGCCGCCCTCCCCGCCGGAGCCGCCGATCAGTTCGAGCGCGGTTTTCGCCGAGGCCACCCGCCGGAGACGAATGTTGCTGGTAACACTCTCGATGGCCTGGCGAAATACGCGGGCATCGTTCACGTTATCCTCGATATGAAGAAAAACAGCATGCGGAATAACGTGAAGCATGATTTCGCGACTATCCATGGAGACAACAGCACAAGCAGTCCGTCGCGTTTTTCACAACGCAGACGGATAACCGATGGTGTTTGATTGTGAGCGGACTGCGTGCTTTCCGGCACCCTCGCCTGAACAGCCGACCGATCCGTCATCGACGCGTGACAAAAGCGCCGCGCCAAGTCATCGCTTGTATATTACATGAGACGATTCATGACAAATGCGATCCCTGCATACCTGCTACGCTAGGGCAGTTTGAAATTACACGCCAATTACGCATGTCTCAATGCAAGTAAATTCCCAAAACGCATACCGGCTGCAAACTTTCAAGAAAGCGCGAAAGAATTCGGCATTCGGAACTCAGGCCGAACCGGGTCGGGCCAACCGGCGGCAGGCGGTCACGGCACCCCACTCGCTCGACGCGATCCGTGCGATCGCGGTCGCCAGCGGCTCGCTCGCGACACTCATAGTGAAGCCGTTGGCATGCAGCAATGTTTCGGCGTCCCGCAGGATGCCGACATGCCCTTTCCAGAAAAGGAGATCGCCGCGCCTCAGTTCCGGCAATCCGGCGGAGATGTCCAGCTCCGTCCCCGCTTCGCGCTCCTGCATGTCGCTGTCGCGCGGTACGACAAGGCCGCCCTCGGCGGCGGCGATCTGGACAAGGGCAGAGCAGTCAAGGCCGAGCGTGGTGCGCCCGCCCCACAGATAGGGCGTGCCGAGCAGCCCTTCGGCCACAGTCACCCAGTCGGGGACAATGCCGCCAAGCGGCAACAGGTGCCGTGCGACCAGGGCGCTGCCGTCGGCGAGCAGGGCATAGTCGAGACCGCGCGTCGTCGCCATCCCGACGACGCTCACCCGCGCGCCAAGTGACAACAGGCCGAGCGACGGCGATTTCAGCTCCGGCCCCGGATAGCGGTAGCTGCGCGGCACGCAGACACGATGGGTCGGGACGGGGCCCGGGTCGCCAAGAGCGTCGACCGGCAGATACCCAACATAACCGTCCGTCGCCAGTTGCCCCCAGGCCCAGCCGTCGGCGCGCGTCTCGTAGACATCGAACCGCTCGCCGGAGAGTGCCTCGGTGTCGATGGAACGCGCCGCATCGGGAGCCGGGCGAAGCGCGACGCTGTCGACCGCTATCCGTTTCTCCACCGGTTCGGCGAAGGCGGACGCCTGCACCGCGCCCCGATAGCGGGCCGCGGCCAGATCCGGGCGCACGGGATGAAGTCGCCTGTCGAGGGAAGGAGGGACGGTGCCGGTCATATGGGGGCTGCCTGAGGGTCCTGTTGCCTGTCAGCGCGGCATCTCGGCCGCCTTGGCGACGATTGTATCGGCAATGTGTTCCAGATACAGCGCGCCTGCAACCGTGCGCGTGACGACGACATTGCGGCGATCCGCCTCGTCGCGGCGCCGCGACAAGAGCTTCATTGCACCCAGCGAGTCGAGCGCGCGGGTGATCACCGGCTTGGTGACGTCGAGACGTGCAGCCAGCCCGCGAACCGTATGCGGCGGCGGCTCCAGATAGACGGTCATCAGGATGGCCATCTGCCGCGAGGTGAGATCCTTGTCGCCGTCGGTCACAAGCGACATCGTCACGTCGTGCCAGAGCCGCAAAGCCTGCGACGGCCGTATGTCGACACCCATCCCCTCACCTTCACCTGAACGCGCGGCCCGCTGGCCGCTCCCGACGCATCATGACCCGCAATTCATTTCGGTTCCGTTAGAAAAACGGCGAAACAATCCGGCCACGCAACGACGTTCAGCGGCCCGGATAACGGTTGGCCAGAAGGTCGAACAAGGCCCTGGCAGCTTGCGCCTCGCCGCCCTGGGGACGTCCCGGGCGGTCCGCCGGGTTCCAGCCATAGATGTCGAAATGCACCCATGTGGCCGCCTTCTCGACAAAGCGGGAGAGGAACAAAGCCGCGGTGATCGAGCCGGCAAACCCCGCACCGCTGGTATTGATGTGGTTGATATCGGCGATCCGGCTGTCGAGGTAGCTCTCGTAGGGCCGCCACAAGGGCATCCGCCAGAGCGGATCGCGGGCAGCCTCGGCATGACGCGCCAGATCCGAGGCGAAATCCTCGTCATCGGTGTAAAAGGGTGGCAGATCCGGCCCCAGCGCGACCCGGGCGGCCCCCGTCAGCGTTGCCATGTCGATGACGAGGTCGGGCGCATCCTCGTCGGCAAGCGCCAGCGCGTCGGCAAGGATCAGCCGCCCTTCCGCGTCGGTGTTGCCGATTTCCACGCTGATGCCCTTGCGGCTTGCCAGGACATCGCCGGGCCGGAAGGCGGAACCGGAAATGGCATTCTCCACCGCCGGAATGATCACCCGGAGGCGCACCGGCAACCCCGCCGCCATGACCATGGAGGCCAGTGCCAGAACGCTGGCCGCCCCGCCCATGTCCTTCTTCATCAGGGCCATGCCGCTCGACGGCTTGATGTCGAGGCCCCCGGTGTCGAAGACAACGCCCTTGCCGACGAGCGTCACCTTCGGGTGGTCCTCCTCACCCCAGACGGCATCGACAAGCCGGGGAGCGCGATCACTTGCCCGTCCGACGGCATGCACCATCGGGAACCCTTCGTCGAGCAGTGCGTCGCCCTCGATCACCCGTACCCGGCCACCGTGGTCGGCAAAGAGCTTCAGCGCCGCGTCAGTCAGTTCCGCCGGCCCCAGATCGCTGGCCGGCGTGTTGACGAGATCGCGCGCCAGGCCAACGCCGTCGAGAATATGCCCCAGCCTTGCCAGGTCGACGCCTTCGCCCACCATCAGGCGCGGGCGCGGCTTGTCGGCGGGTTTGCGGTAGCGGTCGAAACGATAGGAGGAAAGGGCGAAGCCTAGCGCCGCATCGTGTTGCTCCCCGGGCGCGCAGACCAGCCGGTAGTCGCCGCCGGGCAATTTGCGGGCGAGGTCGCCAAGGGTGAACGGCGGCGCGTCCTTCGCCACACCGAAAAGCACTGCAACCGGCGCCCCTTCCGCGTCCGGCACCAGCAGCACCTGGCCGGCTGTCCCCTCGAAACCGCTTGTCTGGGCAAGCACGTGTGCCATCCCGCCGAGCGACTGCAGCAGGCCGGCGGTGCCGTCCCTGTCAACCGGATGGACGGGAATGGCCGTCGAAGCGGGATCGAAGGCAATGAGCGAGGAACGCATGGGCGGGCATCCTGACGAGGCGGGAAAGAAACGGATGCCCCGTTTAAGCATGAAGATGCGAGTGCGGCAATTGCCCCGCCCGCGCCCGGCAGTGCCGCCGTCCCGCCGGCTTAACGAAGCATTAGGGTTAACGACGTATTGATGGGACAGCGCAATTTGCAAGTCCCGTTTCGCGTTGAGGAGCCCGGCACCATGCCCGCCACGCGCCACACTTCACGGCGTCCCGTCGCCACCCGCCTGATGCTTGCGGCCTCCATCGCCGCACTCGTCTCCCTGACCGGTTGCGCCTCGTCGAAGCGCAATGTCGGCACGCATTCGAGCGCCACCCAGGGGTATGCCGCACCGGGATCCAGTGCCGCGACCCAGGCTGTCGGGTATTGGGGCCAGGCCTATGAGCGGGCGCCGAAGGATCGCGAGAACATTCTCAACTACGCGGCCGCATTGCGTCGCAACGGCCAGGTCGACCAGGCCGAGGCGGTACTGCGCAAGGCCGTGATCGCCCATCAGAACGACCGCGACATCGCAGCCGCCTATGGCAAGGTGCTCGCCATGAACGGCCGCCTTCCCGAAGCGCTGCAGGTCATCAACGGCGCCCAGACACCGACCCGGCCAGACTGGCGGCTGATGTCGGCAGCGGCGGCGATCCATGACCAGATGGGCGAGACCAAGACGGCGCGCGAGCTTTACAATCAGGCCCTGAAAATCGCCCCCGGCGAGCCGAGCCTGCTCAACAACCTCGCCATGTCGCACCTGCTTGCGGGCGAGGTGACGGAAGCGGAGAGGATCCTCAAGGCTGCCTCGACCAGCCCCAAGGCCGACAGCCGGATCCGGCAGAACCTCGCCCTCGCGATCGGCCTGCAGGGACGCTTCAAGGAAGCGGAGGACGTGGCCCGCTCCGAGATCGATCCGCAGCAGGCCAACCAGAACATCGCCTATCTGAAGTCGATGCTGGCGCAACGCAACTCCTGGGCGGAGATATCCGCCGCCGACAAGAAGAAGCGCGGAGGCTGAGCAGGCCGCCGCGCGAACCAGCCCTGGCAACGCGCCCGGGGCAGGAAGAACGCCACAAGCGCGAAAGGCCGCCGGGAACTCCGGCGGCCTTTTGCATTCGGGATGTCACGCTGGCCTGTTGGGCCTCTTGCCGGAGAGGACCGGTGCCTCGCGGCAGGCAGGCCGCCCGGCCACTCCCGCTTCAGAAGGTGGCAATCGCCTGGATGATCGCCGGACCGATGATGACGGCAAGCAGCACCGGCAGGAAGAAAACGATCATCGGCACGGTGAGTTTCGGCGGCAGCGCGGCCGCCTTCTTCTCGGCCGCCTGCATGCGCTGCATGCGGTTTTCATCCGCCATGACGCGCAGCGCGGTGGAAACGGGCGTGCCGTAGCGCTCGGCCTGGATCAGCGCGAGGCTGACATTCTTGACGCCCTCCAGCCCCGTGCGATTGGCCAGGTTTTCAAAGGCCATGCGGCGGTCGCCAAGATAGGAAAGCTCGGCATTGGTGAGTGTCAGTTCCTCGGCGAGCGGTATCGACTGGATGCCGATCTCCTCGGACACCTTGCGGAACGCGACCTCCACGGACATGCCCGATTCCACGCAGATCAGCATCAGGTCGAGCGCGTCGGGCCAGGCCCGGTTGATCGACACCTGCCGCTTCTGGATCTTGTTCTTCAGGAAGAGGTCCGGCGCATAGAAGCCGATGAAGGCGACCGCGCAGGCGATGAAGATCTTGACCATCGGCGGCTGCTCGAGTTGCAGCACGGCGAAAACATAGAACAGCGAGAAGAAGAACATGATGACAGGCATCACCATGCGGGCGAAGAGGTAGGTGTAGAGCGGCTTGGTGCCGCGGAAGCCGGCCATGACAAGGCGCTTCTTCGTGCCGTCGTCGGACAGGAGGTTCTTCAGGTTGAGCCGGTCGACGATGCTCTGCATCTGCTTCTTCGGCTTGTTGCGCAAGGACATGCGCGCATTGTTCTTGTCATCCGCCATGCGGGCGCGCTCGCGGGCGCGCATCTGGTCGCGCTCCAGCGCCACGGACTTCATCCGACCCTTCAGCTTGTCGCCCTCGAACAGCGGCACGACGATCGAGTAGAGCGTGCCGCCGATCGCCACCATGGTGAGGACGGCAACGATCATCTGCTGGGAGAGGAGATTTGAGAGGTCGAAGCCCATGGTCGTGGTCCGTCCGGTTCACTGCCGCTTGCAGGATCAGAAATCGAAGTTGATCATCTTCTTCATGATGAACAGGCCCATCATCATCCAGATCACGCTCGCTCCGACGATGATCTTGCCCGCCGGATCCGTGAACAGAACCATCATGTAGGAGGGGCTCAAGACCGACAGGGCGCCGATCACGAGGAAGGGCAAGGACCCGATGATCGCGGCGGAGGACTTGGCCTCCTGGCTCATCGCGACGATCTTTCCCTTCATCGCCTTGCGTTCACGCAGCACTTTCGAAAGGTTGCCCAGCGCTTCGGACAGTGAGCCGCCCGACTGCGACTGGATCATGATGACGATGGCGAAGAAGTTCGCCTCGGCGACCGGCATGCGGGCGGGCAGTTTGGAAACCGCCTCGGCCAGCGTGATGCCCATCGTCTGTGCCTCGACGATACGCTTGAACTCCGTGCGGATCGGCTCGCGTGCCTCGGCGGAGACAATCTGGATGCACTCGCCAAGCGGCAGGCCGGCCTTGGTGCCGCGCACGACGACGTCGACGGCGTTCGGCAATTCGTTGAGGAAGGCGTTCATGCGCTTCTTGCGACGGCGTGCGAGATAGAAGCGCGGCACGCCAAACACTCCGACAAAGGCGAGCCCGGCCGTCAGGAGCAGGGAGCCGGTGGCGAACAAGCCAACCAGCATGAGAACAACGGCACAGATGCCGGAGAAAACGAAGAACGTCGTCCTGGACCAGCTCAGACCGGCCTGGTCGATGCGGTCCTCGATGCTGAGGCGCGCAGCTTTCTGCGCCTTCTTCTTCTCGCGGCTCTCGAACTCCTTGAGCTGATCCTGCACCGACTTGCGCCGGCGGTCCCCATCCTTGGCGCGGCGGGCCGCATCGATGGTGACGCTGCGCGAGGAAACGGACTCCATCCGCTTCTCGCGCGCCTTGCGACCGCTCAGGACCGGTTCGAAGATCGCGTAGATGATGCCGCCTATCGAGAAAGCGGCCAGCAGCGCCACGGCGATGGTGGTGACCTGCGGTGTGAGAAAAGCCTGAAGGTCAGCCACGATGGTCGTTCTCCACAACCTCGGCCGCGTCGAGGGCGGCGGCCAGGCGCTGCTCCTCGCCGAAATAGCGGGCCTTTTCCCAGAATTTCGGCCGGCCGATACCGGTCGAGCGATGGCGGCCGATCAGCTTGCCGTTGGCGTCCTCGCCGAGGATGTCATAGAGGAAGACGTCCTGGGTGATGATGACGTCGCCTTCCATGCCCATCACCTCGGATACGTGGGTGATGCGGCGCGAACCGTCACGCAGGCGCTGCGCCTGCACGATGACGTCGATCGAGGAAACGATCATTTCGCGCAAGGTCTTGGAGGGCAGCGTGAAGCCGCCCATGGTGATCATCGATTCCAGGCGCGAGAGCGCCTCGCGCGGGCTGTTGGCGTGCAGCGTGCCCATCGAACCGTCATGGCCGGTGTTCATCGCCTGCAGCAGATCGAAGGCTTCCGGTCCGCGCACCTCGCCGACGATGATGCGTTCCGGGCGCATGCGCAGGCAGTTCTTGACCAGGTCGCGCATGGTCACCTCGCCCTCGCCCTCAAGGTTGGGCGGGCGGGTTTCCAGACGCACCACATGAGGCTGCTGCAGTTGCAGCTCGGCGGCATCCTCGCAGGTGATGATGCGCTCGGTGGAATCGATGTAGGCCGTCAGGCAATTGAGCAGCGTCGTCTTGCCCGAACCGGTACCGCCCGAGATCAGCACGTTGCACCGGCTGCGGCCGATGATTTCCAGCACGGTCGCCCCTTCGGGCGAAATCGAATTGTACTGGACAAGCTGCTTGAGCGTGAGCTTGTCCTTCTTGAACTTGCGAATGGTGAGGGTCGGACCGTCGATCGCCAGCGGCGGCGCGATGACGTTGACGCGCGAACCGTCGGCGAGACGGGCGTCGCATATCGGGCTCGATTCATCGACGCGACGACCGACCTGGCTGACGATCCGCTGGCAGATGTTCATCAACTGCTTGTTGTCGCGAAAGCGGACGCCGGTCTGCTGCATCTTGCCCTGGGTCTCGATGTAGACCGTGTTGGCGCCGTTCACCATGATGTCGGCAATGTCGTCGCGGGCAAGCAGCGGCTCCAGAGGACCGTAGCCGAGGACGTCGTTACAGATGTCCTCCAGCAGGTCTTCCTGCTCGGAAATCGACATCACCACGTTCTTCAGAGCGATAATGTCGTTGACGACGTCGCGGATTTCCTCGCGCGCATCCTCCGCCGACAGCCGCGTCAGCATCGACAGGTCGATCGCCTCGACCAGCGCGTTGAAGATCGAGGCCTTGGTCGCGTAATAGCCCTCAGAACGCTTCTGCGCCTTGGGTTCCGGCGGCGGCGGGGGCGGCGGCACCGCCTTTTTCACCGCCACTGCGGGCGCCGCGGGCGTGGACCCGACGGGGTCCTCACGCTGGACAGGCGCCGGCGACGAGACCGCAGGCGCCGGATCCGACACGGGGAGCGGAGGCGCAGGCGATAGAGGCGCGGTCCCCGGCGCAGGCGCCTTGGGCTGGGAAATCGGTGTTCCTGTTGTTGCGCCACGTCGACCGAACATAATCACCTGCTCTCAACTGCGTCTCGAAGACCGGATACGGGAGCGGACCTAGCCGCCCGCATTGCCCTTCTTCAGGAAACGGTTCATCAGCTTGCCAAGCGCAAGCCCCTTGGGCCTGGGCACCTCGCCCTTGCCGGTCACGACCTGCGAAATCTGGCCGAACAGGTCGGACGTCGGATGTTTCTCGTCCTGCTCGCCAACCATCTGGCCATTGTTCGCGGCCGTTCCGAACAGCATCGGATCGAACGGAATGGCGGCAAGCGCGACGAGCTCCAGCGCGTCGGCGAATTCCGTCGCCTTGATCTCGGGGCGCTTGGGAACATTCACCCGGTTGAGCACGAGGCGCGGCGCGGCGTCGTTGGGACGCAACTGGCGCAGCGTGTCGATCATGTTCTTGGCGTTGCGCAGGTTGGCAAGGTCCGGCTCGGCGACAATCACCACCTCGTCGACAGAGGCCAGCACGCGGCGAACCCAACCAGACCATGCATGCGGCAGATCGAGGATCACCGCCGGCGCGCCCTGGCGCATCACGTCGAGCAACCCGTCAAAGCTGGTTTCGCCGTGATCGTAGGTGCGCTCCAGGGAGGCCGGCGCCGCCAGCAGGCTGAGCCGTTCGGCGCATTTCGACAGAAGCCGGTCGAGCATGGTCTCGTCCAGACGCTCCGGCGAGGAGACCGCCTCGAAGACGCCCTGCAGCGGGTCCTGGTTGAAGTCGAGACCGGCCGTGCCGAAGGCAAGATCGAGATCCGCGAGAACGACATCGCTTTCGTAGACCCGCGCGATCGACCAGGCGACGTTATGGGCAACCGTGGACGAGCCGACGCCGCCCTTGGCGCCAACGAAAGCGATGGTGCGGCCGAGCGGTTCGGCTTCCGGGTTCACGTAGAGCTCGCCGATGGTGCCAATCACCTGGAACAGGTTGATTGGCGCGACGAGGTAGTCGCTGATGCCGCGATGTATCAGGTCGCGGTAGAGCTTTACGTCGTTCACATGGCCGATGATCATCACCTTGGTGCCGGCGTCGCAGACCTCGGCGAGACGATCGAGCCCCTCCACCAGTCGCGACTGCTCCATCCGGCTTTCAAGGATGATCAGGTTCGGCGTCGGCGCCGAACCGTAGAAGTCGACCGCCGCGCCGAGACCGCCCTTGTGAACCTTCACATGAGCCTTGGCCATGCGCCGGTCCTGAGCGGCGGCCTCGATGGCGCGCGCCACGTCATCGCTTTCGCAGAACGCCTGGATGGCGATGCGCGGTACCGACTTCAGATCGAGGGTATCGACCGGCACATCCGTGGGGAAGCTTCCTGCCTCCCCCGCATGATCCGGGGCCTCGACCTCGTCGAGCGGGCTGTCATAGGCGAGGGTATTCATTCGTCCAGCTCCTCTCGGGGATCAGCTTCCGGCTGCGTCGGAGACGCGCGCGCCGTCACCTTCCTTGAAGTCGGCCGAGGTCTGCTCGCCGGCACGATACTTTTCGTAGACCGTTCCGCGGCGCATCTGGTCGGCCGGCGCCGAGGCGCGCGGATACAGAAGGTCGGACGGGTTCTCGACCATCGCCGCGAGGTTCGCCTGGCTGGCGCAGCCGAAATTGTAGTACTGCGTGTTGTTGAGCTGGGGATTGTGGCGCATGCCGTCTCCCCCGCCGGTGATATTGTCCGGCCACTGCCCGCAAGGGCCGGCCTTTGCCTGAATTCCGGAATAGGCAAGGCGTACGGGCGCCGCCGCCGACGGGTCCTGGACAGGATATCCCCGCGTTGCAATGCGCTTGGGGGATACGCCGCCGGAAACCAGCGCCTTGCGGATCTGCGGCAACACCGCATGCACTGCCGCCTCGTTGCCGGAGCCGGACGGGACGATGACTTCCATCGCGCCACCGCCGCGCGAGC
Organism: Stappia sp.; assembly: GCF_048261845.1. Taxonomy (GTDB): domain Bacteria; phylum Pseudomonadota; class Alphaproteobacteria; order Rhizobiales; family Stappiaceae; genus Stappia. Next base: position 61,050 of record NZ_JBLXFR010000018.1, read on the forward strand.
GTGCCTCGGCGGCAAAGCTCGAGACCACTGCCGAGAGTTGCGGCGACAGGCGACGCGTGTCGCTGCCCACCGGCAGATCGAGCGTCTTCACCCCCTCGCCGACAATGATCGGGTGACGCAGGCGGTAATCGTTGGTCGCCAGGACCTCGGAGGTCGGCTGCTGCGTCTGGCAGCCGGCGGCCACCAGAGCGGCGAGAATGGCAAGAGCGGGCACAACGGTCCTGCCCTGCCTGGCTGAAGCGACGCGACGCTTGTCGGGTGCACGATGCATGGGACCGGTCCTCATTCGTAGATGTAGCCGACCTGGCCGTGATAGGCGCCCTCGGCGGGATCGCCGGAGACCCTGTAGACCCGGTTCAGACGGTTCAGGAAAATGGTGCCGCCGTCGGTAGCCGGCGCGAAGTTCTTTGTCGGTTCCACCAGTTCGGAACGGGCCACCGGCCGCACCGTGTAAGGCGTGACGAAGACGGCCAGTTCGGTCTCCTGGCGAAGGAAATCGCGGCTCTTGAACAGTGCGCCGAGGATCGGCACCTGCATCAGGCCGGGAACCCCGTTCAGGTCCTGCTTGTAGGATTCCTTCAAAAGGCCGGCCATCACCAGCGTGCCGCCCGAGGGAAGTTCGATGGTCGATTCGGCCCGACGCACCTTCAGGGCCGGGATGGTCAGGGCACCGATGCTCACCGCACCCTCCTGGGTGATCTCGCTGACCTCGGTCTTGACGCGCAGCGAGATGCGGCCGCCGCTCAGGACGACCGGCGTGAAATCCAGACCGACACCGAACTTCTTGAACTCCACGGTGATCTTGTTGTTGTCTTCCGCGATCGGGATCGGGAACTCGCCACCGGCAAGGAAGCTGGCATTCTCGCCCGAGATTGCCGTCAGCGTCGGTTCGGCCAGCGTCCGGATCACGCCGTCACGCTGCAGGGCCTGCAGGTCGGCATTGATGTTCGTGCTGCCGGCGATCATGCCGGCTGTCGCCGATGCGCGTCCGACGATGTTCGAGTTGACCGAGTAGCCGGGGCTGTTGTTGAAGCCGAAATTGTAGTTGCCGATGCCGATCGTGCCGGACAGGTTGAGCCCGAGCTGCTTGATGATCGAGCGCTCGACCTCGGCAACGGTGACCTTCAGGTGAACCTGGTCCTTGCCGGTGACGGAAATCATGTTGAGCACCGGCAGTGCCTCGCCCTCGGTCTTGGCGAAGCGGGCCGCAAGGTCGGCCGCGCGCTGCGCGTCGGCGGTGCTGGAGGCGGTACCGCTGACGACAATGTTGCCGTTGACGGATTCGGCGGTGATGTCGGCGTTCGGAATGGACCGGCGGATCATCGTATTGAGGTCCGTCGTGTCGTTCTCCACCGCGAGATCGAAACTGGCGATCTGGTTGCCGGCCCTGCCGAACAGGAAGAGGCTTGCCTGACCTGCCTTGTTGCCGAGAATGAACACGCGACGCGACGAGCGAACGACCGCATCCGCAACCTCGGGGTTGGAGACGATCACATCGCTCACTTCCTCGCCGAGGTTGATCACGACCGAGCGTCCCAGGCCGACCTTGAGCAGCCGCCCGGCAACGCGCTCACCGGCGCTGATCGTCAGCGACTTGGGATAGCCGTCCGCGCGCGCCGCATCCGTTTCGGCGAACCCGCAAAGGACAAGGCCAACCGCCATGCCGATCCGGAAGAAACGTTGAGCCAACATCCGAGTTCTCCTTGCCGTCATTGCCGAGCCGGTTCCACGCTCAACGCTGTGTCTGTATCTGGCTGGCAACGCCGAATTTCACGAAGTTCACGCCACCACCGATGACGGCGGGCTCGGCGTCGTCGGCCGAATCCTGGGCGGAACGCAGGACCAGCGCGATGGTGCCGAGCTGCGATGCCTGGGCGACGACCTCGGCCTGGGTCGGTTCGAGTTCCAGCGTCGCCGTCTGGCCGGGGGGAAGCGCCTTCTCGTCCTGCTCGCCGGCGGTCGTGGTGTCGATCGCCAGAACGCGGACATTCTGAAGGATGGTCTCGCTGGTGAAGGTATTGCCGGACCGCGCCGCAGTCTGACGGGTAAGGATCACGTCGACCTTGTCACCCGGCAGGATGAAGCCGCCGGCCGCTGTCAGAGCCTCGACGGAAACCGCGATGGCGCGCTTGCCCTTGGGAAGAATGGTCGACATGAACCCGCGGTCGCTGTTGATCAACCGTTCCTCGCGCAGCGGCTCACCCTGGTAGAGGGGGGCCTTGGCGATGCGACCGGCCATCTCGGCCATGGCATCGGGGCGCTGGGAACGCAGGATCGCGGTGGCCGGGGCGAGTTCACGGGGCCAGCTTGTCCAGGACAGATCGTCCGGATTTACAACCTGGCCGAGACCGATGTCCTGCGACGCGGTCAGTACCTCGTCCTTCTCCACCGTCTCGGTCACCATCACCGGCTCGGCGACCGGCTCGGGAGCGGGGCTCATCACCATTCGCGCCACCAGAAGGCCGGCACCAAGGGAAACGCCCAAAATTGCGAAACGCGCGATCTTCATAACTGTTACCCGCATGGATCGGACTGGACCGGACGCGAATGCGCCAACGGTCATCGTGCGATTACTGTTGCGGGTAAATGGTCAAGACATGGTTAATCAGGTGTGATCAATGTTGATGAACAGGCTTTAAACTTCTTGCAAATTCAAATCGACGTTTCAACATCGTTTATCGTTCGTTAACTTATGACATCTGCTGCCAAGGAATGGCGATGCCACAAGGCACACGCAAGACCTCGAAATTGCAGTGTTTCTGTTACATGATTGCCCGGAACCAGACCGATCCGGGATACGCCTGCAACGCGGCGACCGCGATGGTGATGCCATAAGGAATGCCGGTCCGGTTGTCATGCAGGCGGGCGATCCATTCCACACGGTAGACGGCAACCGGCAACAGCACGACTTTCCGGAATCCGAGGATGGCCAGCGTCAGCACCGCACCGTAGATGCTCGTCAGCAGCAGAAAATCGCCCAGCGCCGGTGTCAGGCCGAGCCACAGGGCGACCGCTGTCATCAGCTTCGCGTCACCGCCCCCCATCCAGCCGAAAGCAAAGAAGGCAAGTCCGACTGACAGCGCAAGGCCGGCGGCCAACAGATGGAACCCGATGTCGACCGGCGCAAGCCCGATGGCCGGCGCCAGCATCGCAAAGCCGGCAATCATGATGAGGGAGACCCGGTTGGGAATGGTCATCGTGAACAGGTCGGACGCCCCGGCAAAGGCCACAAGGCATGGAAAAACGACCAGCAGAGCTGCCTCGATCATACACCAATCCTCCGCATCGACGTCACTCCGGAATGCCGGGCGACGGCCTGGCAGAAGCCGGGTGTATACGATTGCCCTTAAAAGCCGGTTGACGACGGGCCATTCAACGATGCGCCCGATACGTTCGGCAGGGTCACAAACGGAAACGGGCGGCTCCCGCCGCCCGCATCAAGTGCTTCCGCGTGCCCCGGCGTCACTGCCGGGACAACCGTGGAACGCAACGAAGCCGACCTTACTGGGTGGCAGCGGCGTTCAGCTCGGTGGAAACGCGGGTGAACATCGCGGTGATCGAACCACCGGCAGCCGTGATCGCGGCGATGATGGCAACGCCGATCAGACCTGCAATCAGGCCATACTCGATGGCGGTGGCACCAGATTCGTCGTTCGCGAAACGAGCAAAGAGATTCTTCATTGGTTGGCTCCTAACTTTCACTTGTTTTGTCTGCACCATCTTGCCGACCTGTTTTTATTCGGTCGTTCGAAGATGATGTCACTATAGGCAGCACATCTTGCCACAAAGTTAAATTCGATGACCCAACACGACAACACGCCGTCGACGAGATCTATAGTTAATACATATGAAATTCATTTCCGAAAATCTTAACCATAGCGCTCGCCAGGTACCTTCCGGAATCTCCACCCTCTTCCCGGCGGGCCGATGGACGACCATCGCGCCGCCGCAGCCGGCCGGGCGCCCAGCCCGTCACGGGCGCGCGCCTGTCCCGTTAACGATGCTCGCAAAACGCCCCCGTCCGCCGGGCGCGTTAGGTCTTCCTTCACCAATATCCTTCACGCTCGGGTAGGAATTTTTCCGAGGAGCACAGATCGATGCCGCAAATTCGCGATCTTCTTCGCGCCCCGATGCTGGCGGTTCTCATGACCGCCCTGACCGGCGCGGCCATTGCCGAGGAAACCGGCGTTCACGTCATGACAGACCGTGCCAAGGTTTTCCGCATCGACGCGCCCGCCGACACCGTTATCGTCGGCAATCCGGCAATCGCCGACGTCACCATGTATGACCGCCAGACCGTCGTGGTGACGGGAAAGCTCTATGGCACGACGAACCTCGTCATCCTCGACAAGGACGGCGAGCCGATCATCGACGAGGTCATCACCGTCGGCGCCGTGACCGGCGATGTCATCACCGTGCAGCGCAAACTGGCGCGGTCGACCTATTCCTGCTCCCCCTCCTGCGAGCCCGTGCTCCGGGTCGGCGACAGCGAGGCCGGTTACGAATTGCTGACCAAGCAGTCGACGCAGCGCAATGACATGTCGGAAAAAGCTGCCGGCGCCACAAACTGACGCCGGTGCGGCCCGTCGCACCGGCAAACGCCCCGGAACCCAATCGTCGAACCCCGCACATCATGCCACAAGCGAGTGCCAAACCGATGCCGAAGCAGGAAAAACCCCGTCGTTTCGCGCGTTTTCGCCCGATCCGAGCGGTCTTGCGCAACAAGGAAGGAACGACGGCGATCGAATTCGGTTTCGTCGCCATTCCCTTCCTCATGCTTCTCTTCGGAACGATCGAGATCGGTCTCGCCTTCTTCGCGGACCAGGTTCTGAGCAACGCAGTGCTCGACGCAGCGCGCACGATCCGCACGGGCCAGGCGCATGCCAAGGGCTTCGATGCCGGCAAGTTCAAGGAATCGATGCTTGAGCGCCTGTCGGGATTTCCGATCAGTTCCGACCGCCTGACGATTGATGTCGAGCGCATCGACAATTTTGCCAGCTACGCGTCCAAGCCCGTGATCGAGGATGGCGAGGTCACCACCGACATCGGCTACAACCACGGCGAAGCGGGCGAGATCATCGTCGTGCGGGCCCTGTACCGCTGGCCGATGTTCACCTCGATGATGAAGACCAATTACGGCGACCTGGCCTCGGGCGACCGCCTCCTCGTCGCTACGGCCGTGTTCCGCAACGAGCCGTTCCCCTGGTCCACGCAGCAGGCGAGCAACTGACGATGCATCAGGCCAACCCGAAAGACACACGCGGCGCACCGAGCCGCATCCTGCGACGTGCAGCAACCCGCCTGACACTGGCGCTGGCGCGCGATCGACGGGGCGTTGCCGCGGTCGAGTTCGCGCTCGTCCTGCCCTTCATGCTGGTACTGTTTCTGGGCATGAACGAACTGAACTCCGCCTTGACGCTCGATCGCAAGGTCAGCCAGGCGGCAAGTTCCGTCGCCGACCTTGTCGCGCAGGCCGACAAGCTGAAGAGTTCCGAAGTCAACGACCTGATGAAGCTGTCCAAGGCGGTGCTCGACCCCTATCCGGAAGGCGAGCTGAAGCTGGTGGTGGCCAGTGTCTGGATCAAGGAAAAGGACCAGCCGCGCGTGGTCTGGAGCCGGGCGATGAACACCAGTCAGTGGGGTTCCAACACCGCCCCTCCGATCGAGATACCGGCGGAACTGGCGAAGCAGAAGGACAGCTACCTGATCGTCACCCATGCGGAGTACAATCACAGGCCGGCCTTCTCCAACGTTCTCAAGGACGTCTTCAACACCACGACGATCGGGCTGAGCGACACCTATTTCATGCGGCCCCGGGTGAGCACCAGCGTCGAGTGCTGCAACTAGAGCCCTTCCGCAAGCATTTGCCGCCGGATCAGCGGGGCGGAGAAAGCGGGCGCAGCCGCCCGGCCGCCGCCCCGTCCTGGCCGTCGAACGTCGCCAGCACAGGCGCGTAGTCGTCGGCCTCGACAGGCACGAAGCCGAAGGGCGAGATGGCCCGGGCCGCACCGGCACCGGTCTCGCCCCCAACCGTTTCCGACAACAACTCGACAATCGCCGCGCGGATCGGTTCCGGCAGCGTGTCGCGCGCCGCATGCGCGGCGTTGGGGATGGGCGGCGAGGCCCACAGGATCCGCAACGGCGCGGCCGTGCCGTCACGCTCGAAAAGATCGCGAAGCGTGCCACGCGAATATCCCTCGCCCTCATTGCCCCTCAGCGACGACCACCCGAAGGACACATCCGCCTCGCCGCGCCGCACGGCATCGGCCGCCGCCAGCGGATTGGCATGGGCGACAAGCGCGGCGAGATCGCGTTCGGGGTCGAGCCCTTCCGCAGCGAGCGCGGCAAGCGGAACCCGGCGCGCACCGGTCGAGTGCGGCGGCCCGGTCGCGACGCGCGCGCCGGCCAGATCGGCAAGCGCCTGCAACGGGCTGTCCGGGGCGACCAGCGCCACCGCATGCCAGCCGGCGGAACCGTCGCCGGCACGCGGCGAAAGCAGCGGCACCAGACACCGGCACATGCGCTGCGCCTTCGCATAGGCGGATGCCGACAACGGGGCGTAGTCGACCTCGCCGGCAACGAGCGCACGCTGAAGGCGCGACAGGTCGCGATAGGCAACCAGCAGCACCGGCAGCCGCAACCCGCGTTCGAGCAGCTCGCGGAACGGGGCCGCACGGTCGAAGTCGCCAGCCGCGGGATCGAGAACCAGGCCGACGCGCAACTGCGGCAGAAGGGCAAGACGGGCCGGATCGAAAGGCGTGCCTGCGGGCGGCGATGCCCCGTCATCCGGCGCGGCAACCTCCCCCGTCCAGGGGACATGTGCAGCCGGTTGATCCGCCGTGGCGGCGGCGTCCCCGGCAGCAGTGTCCGGCACCTGGGCACGCACACCACCTGCAACTCCCACGACCAGCGCGAGCAGCACAAGCAACCCCGACGGCACAAATCGAAGCCGGACAGCCGCGAGCAGGCCGGGGTCTGTCGATAAAATCGGCCGAAAACCCTTCCAGATCGCGATTGCCGCTTGCCGGGCCCGGTTTCCTCGCGCCAGTTTCTCCACCATGCCCTCTTTTTTGGGGCCCTCGTTACGGAAGCCTCGTCTACGGGTCGGTCCGACTCACCCCTTCAGGAGCCATCATGCCACGCAGCCCAGATACGGTCGTCTTCGATATCGGCAACGTGCTGATCCAGTGGGATCCGCGCCTACTTTACCGTTCGCTGTTCGGCAATGACCACGCTGCCGACCGGTTCCTGGCGGAGGTCCTGCCACCGGAATGGAACCTGGAGCAGGACCGAGGCCGCAGTTTCGCCGATGCCATCGCCGAGGCGATCGCGCGCCGCCCCGACCAGGAAGAGGCGATCCGCGCCTGGGACACCCGCTGGCACGAGATGGTTCCCGGCGAAGTGCCGGGCAGTGTCGCCATTCTCAAGGCATTGAAGGCGTCCAACGTGCCGCTCTACGCGATCACCAATTTCTCGCGCGAGAAATTCGCCGAGTGCCGCGAGCGCTTTCCTTTTCTCGCCAACGACTTCATCGACGTGGTGATCTCCGCCCATGAAGGCCTGATCAAGCCGGACCGGCGCATCTACGAGGTGTTGTTCGCGCGCAATGCGCTTGCGCCCGAACAGACCGTGTTCATCGACGACAGTCCCGCCAATGTGGAGGCGGCGCGCGACATCGGCATGCACGCGATCCATTTCACCGGCGCCGCACCTCTCGAGCGCGCGCTGCGCGACCTCGGCTTCGTCTTTTGAGGCCGCTCAGCGTCCCGCCTCGAACCCCGCCAGGACATTGACGCAATTGACCCCGAGCGCCTCGACGGCATAGCCGCCCTCCATGACAAAGACGGTGGGCAGGCCGGCGGCGGCGAGGCGCTCACCCATGCGGGTGAAATCGTCGCTGGTCAGGCGAAAACGCGAGATCGGGTCCTGTTCATAAGGGTCCAGGCCGAGCGAGACGACCAGCGTGTCCGGCCGATACGCCGCAACACGCGCAAGGCTTGCCTCGAGCGCCCGCGACCAGCCGGCCCAGTCGGTCCCCAGTTCCAGCGGATAATTGGCGGTAAAACCGGCGCCCTCGCCCGCGCCGGTTTCGGCGGCATGACCCAGGAAGTAGGGGTACTCCTCGCGCGGGTCGGCATGGACGGACAGGAACAGCACGTCGGAGCGCTCGTAGAAAATCGCCTGCGTGCCGTTTCCGTGGTGATAGTCGACATCGAGCAGCGCGACGCGCTCGGCACCGGCATCGCGCAGCCATTGGGCCGCGATCGCCGCATTGTTGAGGAAACAGTAGCCGCCGTAATAATCTGCCGCCGCATGGTGGCCGGGCGGACGACACAGCGCGAAGGCGGCGCGCTCGCCGCCGGCGACAAGCCGCGCGGCCGTCAGGGCGGAATTGGCGCTTGCCCGCGCGGCCGCGAACGTGTGCTCCCCCATCGGGGTGCCGGCATCGAAGGAATAGCGCCCGAGCAATCCGTCAATATGGTCGGGCACGGGGTCGGTGTTCAGCCCGCGCACGGGCCAGACGAAGGGGAAGGCTTCGCCGGAGCGGCCGGCATTGGTCCAGCGGGTCCAGAAGCTTTCCAGGAAAGCGAGATAGTCGGCATCGTGGACGCGCGCCAGCGGCTCCATGCCGAAATCCTCCGGCTCGAGGATTTCGCCAAGGCCGCGCGCCAGGATCGCGTCTCGGACCATCTCGGCGCGGGCGGGAATCTCCACCGCCGGCTTCAGGGTTCCGTCGGAGATCTCGTGCCTTGGGTCATGGGCCAGTTGGCCGGCGGAAAAAACGGTCTTCATGATGCAGCAGTCTCGTGTCCTGGGGCGGTGGAGAAGCGGTACTCGGTGATCTGGCGATAGCGCTCGCCGGGCCTCAGGACGGCACCGGCGAACGCTTCATGGTTCGGGCTGTCCGGCCAACGCTGCGGTTCGAGGCACAGCCCGGCGCGCGCTCCATAGTGGCGTCCGGACAGTCCGGCGCAAGGCACCGCAAGCTTGTAGCCGTCATAGAATTGCAGTCCCGGCTCGGTGCTCAAGACGTCCATGACAAGGCCCGACAGGGGGCCTGCCAGCCGGGCAACGGGACGAGGCTCGGCCGTTGCTGCCGGCGAGAGGCAGAAATTGTGATCATAGGCCGTTGCCGCACCGCCGCCAGCCGCACCGATGGCGCGCAGCGTCCGGAAATCGAAAGGCGTGCCGGCAACGGACCGGATCTCGCCGGTCGGGATGGCGTCCTCGGTCACGGGAAGGTAGGCCTCGGCCTCGATCGCGAGATGATGGCCGAGAATATCGGGTGTGCCGTCGAGATTGAAATAGCTGTGCGCGGCGAGGTTCACCAGCGTCGCCCTGTCCGTCTCGGCGCTCAAGGTGATGCGAAAGCAGGCGTCCGCGCCGATCTCGTAGCGGCAGCGCGCCTCGACCCGGCCCGGATATCCCCCCTCGCCGTCGGGCGAGACGAGCGTCAGTTCGACATGGGCCGCGCCGTGATCGGCGAGCGACCAAAGGCGCTTTCCGAACCCCGCCGCCCCGCCATGCAGATGGTGGCGGCCGGCCTCGTTGCGCTCGAGCAGATGCTCCTTGCCATCAAGACGGAACCGCCCGCCGCAAATCCTGTTGGCGTGACGTCCGGCAATGGCGCCGAAATAGGGGGAATGTGCGAGATAGTCGGCGAGCGTGTCGAAGCCGAGCACGACGCTGCGGCCACCGATGCGGAGGTCGCGGATTGCTGCGCCATAGGTGATGATGTCCGCCGAGAGATCGCCGCGGGCAATCCCGATGCAGCGGACAGGCGCACCGTCAGGAAGTGCGCCGAAGAGCCTTTCGCCCATGAAATGCCGGTCCCGTAGCCATGCAGGCGGCGAACCACCTTGCCTGGAACCCTACACCGGGACCTCGCCCGAAATCACCTGTCGCAATTACTGTATCAACCGCATCGTGCCGGAACGGATGTCGACCTTGGCAAGGCGGCCAAGCACCGACATGCCGATCAGAGGGATTTCCAGCGCGCCGTCGGGCATCACCAGCGCCTCCACATTGGTGAGCCGGATGCTGCCGAGACGCAGTTCGCGCAGTTTCACCTGTGCAGCCATGGCGATGCCATTGGCGGTGCTGACACGCACCTTGTAGGCGGATGCAGGCGGCGTCAGGCCCGACAGCCGCGCCACCTCGGCGGGAATGGCAAGCGCCGATGCGCCGGTATCGATGAGAGAGTTCACGGGCCGGCCATTGATATGGGCACTGACCTCGTAGTGCCCGCCGCGCCCGGCCTTGAGCACCAGCGTGCGCGGACCGGACGACCTTTGCGCCTTCCCCGGCACCTCACGCGCGGCGGCCACGACCGTATCGCCGGCAAGATACTGCCGTGCCAGATCCGGCACGAAGGCCGCGGCGGCAATGGCGACGACGGCGATGATGATGTAGCGCGCCATGGTTCCTGTTCCCGGCTGCCTGTTTCGACGGCGCAAGCATGCGTCCGCAGGCTTCAGCAAGGAATTAAGCCGTCCGGGAAAGCTTCAAACAGGGTTTCCGCAAGGTTGCCATGCGCGCGAAAATCCGGCCGATCGTCACCGACCGGCGGTCGGCGCGGTTTCAGCCGGCGATACTCTCGCATTCGAGCGTATCGGCAAGGGTCGCAATCGCCCTGGCGTCGGGCGAAGAGGACTGGGCGCCACTCGCGGTGCAGGCGAGCGCGCCGGCAGCCGTACCTTCGCAAAGCGCCCGTTCGATCTCCGCCCCGCGATCAAGCGCCGCCGCCAGCGCCCCGACAAAGGCATCTCCCGCGCCGGTCGTGTCGACCACATCGACACGAGGGGCTGCAACCCGCCAGCGCTGTCCGCCTCGCTGCGCGACGAGACCGCGCGCACCGAGCGTGATGACGGCAAGGCGATTTTCGGCGGCGAGCGCAGCGCAACGGGCTTCCGGCACCAGCGATCCGGCGCCCGACAGGGCCGCGGCAAGCTCCGCCGCCTCGCCTGAATTGGCAACGAGCACATCGACACCGTCCACCAGACCGGCAAGCTCTCCCGCCCCGGACGGAGCCGCATTGAGCAGGATCCGCGCGCCGCACAGGCGCGCACGGCCGATGGCCTGCGAGATCGGCTCCGGGCTCAGTTCCCGCTGCAGGACGAGAAGGTCTCCGCGGGCCAGCCGCCCGTCGAGCCAATCGGCGACGACACGCGCGTTGACGCCGCTGGCGCACATGATCAGGTTCTCGCCCTTCGCATCGACACCGATCATGGCAATGCCGGTGGTGCCATCGAGACGACGCACGCCGGAAAGGTCGACGCCAGCCCGGCCGAGATTGACGAGCGCCGCCTCCGCATGGGCGTCCCGCCCGACGGCGCCGATCATCCGGACGGAAGCTCCGGCCCGAGCGGCGGCGAGTGCCTGGTTGGCCCCCTTGCCGCCGGGAAACGACTGGTGATCCGGCCCGACGACGGTCTCGCCGGGCGCCGGCAGGCGCGGCAGCGAGACAACAAGGTCGAGATTGATGGAACCGAAGACGGTGATCAAAAAAGGTCTCCTGCCCTGCCGGGATCACAGTCTTTCACAGAGGGACCGGAAAAGCATCCCGCTCGCGCCGGCACGTCAGACCCAGCCGCCGTCCACGACATAGGTCTGGTTGGTGCAAGCCGATGCCTCGCCGGATGCAAAGAAGAGCACCACCCGCGCGACATCGGCCGGCACCAGTTTCCGCTTCAGGCACTGGCGCAGCATGATCTCGCGCTCGCCCTCCTCGTCGAGCCAGAGCGCGATCTGGCGCTCGGTCATGATCCAGCCCGGAGCGATGCAATTGGCGCGGATGTTGTCGGGGCCCAGATCCCGTGCAAGCGAGCGGGTCAGCCCGACAATCGCCGATTTCGCCGACGTGTAGCCAGCCATGCCGCCCTGTCCGATCATCCATGAAATCGAACCCATGTTGACGATGGCGCCACCGCCGAGCGCACGCATGTCACCCGCGACGGCCTGGGCACAGAAAAACTGATGCTTCAGGTTGACCGCCATTCGGCTGTCCCAGTACTCGGGCGTCACGTCCTCGAGCCGATGACGTTCATCATGAGCCGCGTTGTTGACGAGGATCGAGATCGGGCCCAGTGCCTCGCGGATCGTGCCGATGGCGGCACGCGTCGCCTCGATGTCGGTGAGATCGGCCCACGCGAAACGAACGCAGGCGCCTGCCGCCGAGAGCTCCGTGACAAGGCGTTCCGAGCCCTGCCGGTCGATATCGAGGAAACCGACCCGCGATCCCTGGCGAGCGAACTGGCGGACGATCTCCGCACCGATCCCGCCGCCGCCGCCGGTGACCAGCACGGTCCTGTCGCGCAGATCCGGATAGGTCGCGCCCGTTTCTCCTGTATCGCTCACCACCATGCCCGTTCCTCCCGATGGCCTCCTGTCGCCCGGCAAACGGATCGCCGAGCGCTCGAGCCTATTTAATTCTGTATCCGAAAAAATTAAAGGCGCGATCGCGCCGAGGCGTGCAGAAGACGCGCCGGGTACATGCCGACACCCGGCGAGCCTTCGGGAGAGGTTACTTGGTGCCGTACATCCGGTCGCCGGCATCGCCGAGACCTGGAATGATATAGCCCTTTTCGTTCAGTCGCTCATCGACCGCCGCGGTGAAGATCGGCACGTCCGGATGCGCCTTGTTGAACTTGGCGATGCCCTCGGGCGCGGCGAGAAGGCAGAGGAAGCGAAGCTGGGTGGCGCCGCGCTCCTTCAGCCTCTGGACGGCGGCAATGGCGGAGTTGGCCGTGGCCAGCATCGGATCGACGACGACGACAAGACGTTCGGCGAGGTCTTCCGGCGCCTTGAAATAGTACTCGACCGGCTCCAGCGTCTTGGGATCCCGGTAAAGACCGATATGGGCGACACGGGCCGCCGGCACGAGTTCCAGCATGCCTTCGAGCAACCCGTTGCCGGCGCGCAGTACGGAGGCGAAGACAAGCTTCTTGCCTTCAATGACGGGAGCCGACATCGGCTGCAGCGGCGTCTCGATCTGCATCGTGGTGATCGGCAGGTCGCGCGTCACCTCATAGGTGAGCAGCACCGAAATCTCCCGCAGCAGACGGCGAAACCCTTGTGTCGAGGTTTCCTTCATCCGCATGTGGGTGAGCTTGTGCTGCACCAGCGGGTGATCGATCACGGTAGCTCCGCTCATTGTCTCGCGCCTTTCATCCTTGCCGCCGCCGGGCCCTCCGCGCGGCCTTTTCAGTCTCATAGATCAAGCCGAACCAAAGCGGAACCGCCGGGATGCGACAAGACATGCCCGGTCCACCGCCGCGCTCAGCTTTCGCCCCCGGCCGCGACATGCGCCCCGAGCCGCCCGGCCAGACGCCTGCGCGTCTGCTCGTCGCAGAAGGCGGCGGCGATGGCGTCCCGGGTAAGGGCCAGTTGCACATCCTCGCTCCAGCCGAAGGTCGCCGCGCAGCTTCGGTATTCATGACCAAGTGTCGTGCCGAAAAAGGGAGGATCGTCGGAGTTGAGCGTGATCCGGCACCCCGCCCGGCGCAGCAGGTTGACCGGATGAAAACGCAGCGTCGAGTAAAGTCCGAGCGCCAGATTGGAGCCGGGACAGATCTCGAGCACGATGCCGTCCTCGGCGATGCGCTCGACCACGGCCCTGTCCTCGATGGCGCGGACGCCGTGACCGATCCTCGTGACGCGCAGGAAATCGAGCGCCGCGGTGACGCTTTCAGGACCGGCGAACTCCCCGGCATGGGCTGTCAGGCCCAGCCCCGCCTCGCCCGCCATGCGGAAGGCACGGGCGAAATTCGCCGGATGCCCCTCGCGCTCGTCGCCGGCAAGACCAAATCCGGTGACCAGCGGATGCGGATGCGCGATCACCTGCGCCGCGACCTGCTCGACCGCCCGCGCGCCGAAATGGCGAACCCCGACCGCGATCATGCGCGCCTCGATGCCGCTTTCCGCCCGTGCGCGCCCGATGCCCTCCGCAAGCCCCGCGACATAATCGGGATAGGAGAGCCCCGCAGCGGCTGCGTGATCCGGTGAAATGGTCAGTTCCGCGTAGATCGTGCCTTCGGCGGCAAGCGCGCGCAGATAGGTTTCCGACAACAGCGCAAAGTCCTGCGGCGTGCGAAAGACGCTGCTTGCACGGTCATAGGCCGCGAGGAAGCTGGCGAAATCGTCCCAGGCGTAGGCCCCGTCCTCGTCGAACAGGCCCTCAAGGTCGATGCGGTGCCGTGTTGCAAGCCGGCGGACGAGAGCGCCGGACGCAGCCCCTTCCACATGGACATGCAGTTCCGCCTTGGGAACGACCGGTCTTGCAGGTGACGTGTCCGTCATGGGTTCTCAAAAGCCCCGCATCGGATTTTCCGGGTCACGCAGGAGCCAGTTGTCGGGCGACCAGCGCGCGGCCGCGTCAACCAGATGCAAGGCGTAGGCATGACGGGAGCGCGGCGACCGGTTGGGAGCGGAGCGGTGCGGCACCAGCCCGTGCAGAACGACGAGCGTTCCTTTGGGGGCGGTGAGCGGCACGTCTCCGACAAGCGGCGTCTCGTCAAGCCGGTCCATGACCAGCGCCTCGCCGTCATAGTGGAATCGCTGGCGCAGCGGCCCCTTGTGACCACCCGGTCCGCCGATGAGGCCTCCATTGGTCTCGTCGGCATCCTCGAGCGCGAACCAGAAGCCCGTGCATGACAGCGGCTCGGTGTGCAGGAAGGTGGAGTCCTGATGGCAATTGACCTCGCCGCCGATCTCCGGCGGCTTGAAGATGTACATGGACTGGGCCAGGCGCGGGTCGGAGATGCCCAGATCGCGGGCGGTGCGCAAGAGCCGGGGGTCGCGGGAGAACCGGTCGAAGACGGGATCGAGATCGTGCAAGGCATGGCCGACCTTGTTGAGCGCGGCATGTTTTGGCCGGGTCAACCGCCCGTTCTCGTCGAAGGCCTCCTCCTCGAAGAAGAAGCGGATCTTGTCGCCGCTTTCGCGGAAGTAGCGGTCCCGGGCATGGCTTTGCGCGCCGGTCTCGAAGACGGACGCATTCTCACTGGGATCGAAGGCGGAGATCAGCTCGTCCATGCGGGCGCGCAGCGCGTCGCATTCCGCCGGCGTCTTGTAGCCGGTGAGGACAAGGAACCCGTCCTCCTCATAGGCACGTTTCATCTCTCCCGCCAGGGAGCCGTCCGGAGAACTTGAGAAACTGCGTGCGGTCATGAAGGCCTCTCGTTCGCCCTGCGACTGGCGCAGCGGCACCCCTGGCACCAGTCTATCCGCCTGGCCACCGGTCTTGTCAAAGCCATCCCCCGGACAGGCATGCTCTCTCACGCAATCGCCAGATCCAGGAAGCTGCGGCCATGCGCCCCGGCGGCGAGGCCGAGATGCGCGGCAACGCTCTCGCCGATATCCGCGAAGCTGTCGCGAACCCCGATGTCGAGTGGCGCGCCGCCCTTGACGAGACCGATCACCGGCACCCGTTCGCGGGTGTGATCGGTTCCCTTCCAGGTCGGGTCGCAGCCATGGTCGGCCGTCAGCAGCAGCAAATCCCCCTCGCGCAGCCGGGCGTCCAGCTCCGACAGTCGCCAGTCCAGCGCCTCGAGTCCCGCCGCTGAACCGGCAGCGGCGAGGCGGAGACCAC
>NZ_JBLXFR010000019.1:0-74825 GCF_048261845.1 Stappia sp.
CCCTCCAGCGCCTTGCGGAAGCCGGGATCTCCGGAATAGGCGAACTGTCCCATGCCCGCCCATTGCGAACCGTTGCCGGAAAAGGCGAAGGCGATGCCGCGTGTGCGCGGCGCGGTCTTGCCCTCGATCGCCGCCGGTGCGCTGCCGCCCTCGGCAAAGGCGGCGAGCGCGGCCTGTTTGGCGGCCGGGTCGCCGAGAACGACGAGCCGGTGGTCGTGCAGGTCCCTTCGGCGAACGGCCGCGTCCGCGATCGCCCCCGCCGGGGGGGCGCTCTCCTGCCCGAGCAGGTCCGCATAACCTCTGGCAAGCTCCTTCAGCGCGGCTTGCGAGCGGGCGGAGATGATCAGCGGAGCCGTGTCGGGAACCGTGCTTTGCGGGAGGGGTGCCGCCTCGACGTCGCCGATCACCGTGTGGGCGTTGGTGCCGCCGAAGCCGAAGGAATTGATGCCGGCAAGACGCCGGCCCGTGCCGCGGGGAAGTTCCACCGCCTGCGCGGCGACCGCCAGGTTGAGGGCCTCGAAGTCGATATTCGGGTTCGGCGTGTCGAAATGCAGGGACTTCGGCAGGAGGCCGTTCTGCAGGGCCAGGATCGACTTGAGGATGCCGACCAGTCCGGAGACCGGCTCCAGGTGGCCGACATTGGTCTTCACCGATCCGATCGGCAGCGGCGCGCTCCGGCGCTGGCCGATCTCCGTGCCGAGCGCCGTCGCCTCGGCCGGGTCTCCCACCTGCGTTCCCGTACCGTGCGCTTCGACGAAGGCAAGGTCGTCCGGCGAGATGTCGAGGTCGCCGTAGATCGTGCGCAGCAGGGTTGCCTGGGCCGGGGAGGAGGGCAGCGACAGTCCGGCCGTGCGGCCGTCGGCATTGATGCCGCTGGCCATGATGCGGGCCCGGGGTTCGCGCGCGGTGCTGTCTCTTTGCAAGACGATGGCGACCGCCCCTTCCGAGCGCACGTAGCCGTCACCGGACGCGTCGAACGCCCGGCACAGGCCCTGCGGCGAAAGCATCGAGGCGCGAGAGAAGCCGATGAAGGAGAACGGGCTGAGCAGCAGATTGACACCGGCGACGATGGCGGTGTCGATCTGCCCGTTTTCGATGGCGCTGATCGCCTGGTGCAAGGCCACCAGCGAGGAGGAACAGGCGGTGTCCAGCGTGAAGCTCGGCCCGCGCAGGTCGAAGATGTAGGAGACACGGTTGGAAATGATCGACAGCGTGTTGCCGGTCATTGTCTGCATGTCGACGGCGGGCAGATCGAACAGCAGCCTCTGGTGGTAGTCGAGGCCCGACGCGCCGACATAGACGCCCGTCTGGCTGCCGGCCAGGTCCGACGGCCGCAAGCCGGCATTCTCGATCGCCTCCCACACCACCTGCAGCAGCAGGCGTTGCTGCGGATCGATCTGCGCGGCCTCTCGCGGGGAAATGCCGAAAAAGGCGGCGTCGAAGCCCCAGACATTGTCGATCTGGCCGGCGGCGAAGGTATGGCTGCGGCCCGACGTGTTCGGCCGCGGATGGTAGAAACTGCGTGGATCGAAACGATCGTGGCCGACCTGGGTGACGGCGCATGTGCCGGTCTCAAGCAATTGCCAGAAGTCGCTCACGGAGGCCGCGCCAGGCAGGCGAGCGGCATATCCCGTGATGACCGTGTTCCGTGCAAGCAACGACATTCAGCGTTTCTTCCGTAGCGGCGCCCGAAAATCCGGACGGAGACCGGACTCGTACCGGCAAAGCGGCGGCGTCTGCCTGGCGATCCGGGCGACACGGTTCCCGGAAATTCCGGGTCGTACTGCCTTCATGCCGCGAGACGGCCGATTCCCATGACAGTTTACCGGGACATGGCGCCTGAAGGGAGGCGTTGGCCCTTGTTCCGGTTCTAGCGTAAACGAGACGCTGGGCAAAGCGTCCACAATATGGCAATTGTGCACTGCAGCAGACGTTTCAACAAGGGGTTGCCGCCGCGTTTTCAGCTTATTGTTGAAATCGACGAGTGTTTCTGTCCTCAGGCGTCAGGGGCCGCGTTGCGTCGCAGGAGGTGCCGTTCCCATTCGATCGCGTGGCGTGCGATCACGTCGATATCGTTCAGCGCCGGCTGCCAGCCGAGCAGGTCCCGGATGGCGGCGCTGTCGGCAACGACGCTGCCGAGGTCGCCCGGCCGGCGGGGGGCGTAGTCCACAGAAAACCGGGAGCCCGCGGCGCGCATGACCGCCTCGATGGTCTCCAGCACCGTATATCCCCTGCCATAGCCGCAATTGAGTGTGAAGCTTTCCGGGTTGGCCCGCAGTCGCTTGAGCGCCAGATAGTGGGCCTCGACAAGGTCGCCGACATGGATGAAGTCGCGTTCGGCCGTTCCGTCGCGGGTGGCGTAATCGGTGCCGAAGACGGTCATGCCCTTGCGGGCGCCCAGCGCCGCCTCGCACGCGACTTTCAGAAGATGGGTGGCGCCACGCGTGGAATGGCCGGTGCGCCCCTGCGGGTCCGCGCCCGCGACGTTGAAATAGCGCAGCGCTGCATGGCGCAGCGGGCCGGCGGCGGAAATGTCCCGCAGCATGGTCTCCGTCATCAGCTTGGACGCGCCATAGGGCGTTGTCGGCAGCGCGGGGGTGGTTTCCGAAACGGGACTCGCGTCGACCTCGCCATAGACGGCGGCGGTGGAGGAGAAGATCACCGTCTCGATCCCGGCGGCGAGGCAGTTCTCGATGAGGGCCAGCGTCGCGCAGGTGTTGTTGCGATAGTACTTCGCCGGGTCTTCCAGCGATTCCGGGACCGACACGGAGCCTGCGAAATGGATCACTGCATCCACGGGCGCAAGGGACAGCACCTGGCGAAGCGCGTCCGGGTCGCCGACCTCACCCCGGACGAAGCGGGCGGAACCGGGGACGGACCACTGGTGCCCGGTGACGAGACTGTCGAGAACCACGACGTCCTCGCCAGCGTCGAGCAGGTGCCAGGCCATGTGGCTGCCGATATAACCGGCGCCGCCGGTCACCAGAACTGCCATGCGCTCGCTCCCTTGCCGTTCGTCTCGCTCGCCGGTCGCAGGGCGGATGTCCGTTGCCCGGGCTTCGTGGTGTTAGCGGGTTGACAAACCGGTGGCAAGCGAACAGGAACGCTGCCGGAAGGACGCGATCCCGGTCCGCGCCTCGCCTCCATGGAAGGGCGTGCCGGCCCGTGCCCGTCCCGGGATGGCGGCCGGCCATCCTGCGAGCAGCAGCAAGACGAGTTTCCTGCAATTGGCGGCGGTCCGCGCGCTCGTCGCACCCTTATAGAGTCCTGCACGTTCCAGCCCCCGGGGCAGATTCCAGGAGCACACATGCGCATTGCAATGATTGGCACCGGCTATGTCGGTCTGGTTTCCGGCGTCTGCTTTTCCGAGTTCGGCTTCGATGTCACCTGCGTCGATATCGATGCGGCGAAGATCGGGCGGCTCAATGCCGGCGAGGTTCCGATTTACGAGCCAGGTCTCGATGCACTGATCGAGCGGAACCTGGAGGAGAAGCGGCTCTCCTTCACAACCGACCTGGAGGCCGCCGTTGCCGCCGCCAATGTGGTGTTCATCGCCGTGGGCACGCCGTCGCGGCGCGGCGACGGCGAGGCCGACCTCACCTATGTGTTCGCCGCCGCTCGGCAGGTCGCCAAGGCGATGCGCCCGGGCACGGTCGTGGTGATCAAGTCGACGGTCGTGGTCGGAACCTGTCGCAAGGTTGCCGAGATCATTCGCGAGGAGCGGCCGGGCGTCGACTTCTCCATTGCCTCCAACCCTGAGTTCCTGCGCGAAGGATCCGCGATCGAGGATTTCATGCGTCCCGACCGGGTGGTGACGGGGGCCGAGGACGAGCGCGCGGAAGCCGCGCTGCCCCGCCTCTACCGGCCGCTCTACCTGCGCGAGACGCCGATACTGGTCACCTCGCTCGAGAACGCCGAACTGACCAAATATGCCGCCAATGCCTTCCTGGCGCTGAAGATCACCTTCATCAACGAGATCGCCAACCTTTGCGAGAAGGTCGGGGCGGACGTGCAGAAGGTCGCAAGCGGTATTGGCCTCGACAATCGCATTGGCGGAAAGTTTCTCCATGCGGGGCCCGGCTTCGGCGGCTCCTGCTTTCCCAAGGACACGACAGCGCTGGCGGCGACAGGCCAGCGACACGGAGCACCCTTGCGTCTGGTGGAGACCACCATCGAGGTCAACGAGGCCCGCAAGCGCGACATGGCGGCTCGCGTGCTGGCGGCACTCGGCCCGCAGGTTGCGGGCAAGCGCGTCGGCATTCTGGGGATCGCCTTCAAGCCGAACACCGACGATGTCCGCGACGCGCCCTCGCTGGTGATCGTGCCGGCGCTGCAGGCCGCCGGTGTCGAGGTGGTCGCCCATGATCCGGAGGCGCGGGGACAGGCGGAGCCTCTGCTTCCCGGACTTGTCTGGCGCGACAATCCCTATGACGTGGCGGACGGTGTGGATGTGCTGGCCGTCGTCACCGAGTGGAATGCCTATCGCGGCCTGGACCTCGCCGAAATCGCGCGGCGCATGAGCGGCCGCAACGTGGTCGACATGCGCAACATCTGGCAGGCGGCCGATGTCGTCGCTGCCGGCCTCGACTATCAGGGGATCGGCAAGCCGGCGCACAAGGCAGGCTGAGCAGGGTCCCGGACGGCCTCTGGCCGGAACTGGATGCCGAGACTGGAGAAAGGCTGATGCCGATGACGGACGACATGCTGGCGCTGCGCGACCTGTGCCTCCAGGCGGGGCAGGTTCTGCTCACATGCTTCCATGCTGGCGTCACGGTCGAGAGCAAGGCCGACGAAAGCCCGGTGACCGAGGCTGACAGGCGTGCCGAGGCCGTCATCCTGGCCGGACTTGCGCGGCTCTTTCCCGGTGTTCCGGTGATCGCCGAGGAAGCCATGGCGGGAGGGCTGCAGCCGGAGATCGGCGACCGCTTCTTTCTCGTCGATCCGCTTGACGGAACACGCGAATTCATCTCCGGAAACGGCGATTTCACGGTCAACATCGCGCTCGTCGAGAAGGGCGTGCCGGTTCTGGGGGCCGTCTTCGCGCCCCTGCGCGGATCGTTCTTCACCGGCGCGCTGGGCCGGGGGGCATTCGAGCAGGAGTTCGACCAGGCCGGCAACGCAACCGGCCCGGCCCGACCGCTCCGGGTGCGGAACCTGCAGGACGCCCTTCCTGTCGCCGTCGCCAGCCGTTCGCATCGCGACGCCAGGACAGACGGTCTCCTGAAAGCCCTCGGCATGGCCGATACAGTGAGTGTCGGATCCTCGCTGAAATTCTGCCTGGTCGCCCGGGGAGAGGCCGATTTCTACCCGCGTTTCGGTCGGACCATGGAATGGGACACGGCTGCCGGCCACGCTGTCCTTGTTGCCGCCGGCGGCCATGTGCGGGGGCTCGACGGCGGTCCTTTCATCTATGGCAAGCGGAACCTGCCCGACGACGCGGACTTCGCCAATCCGGGCTTTCTGGCCGCCGGCGGCGAGGCCTTGATCGCATCGGCTGCCGCCGCAGTCTCCGGAGCATTGGCAAATACCGCCGAATGACAGAGATTTTTTAAGGAGCGCCCTTTGTCGGCAATCCTGTTTCTCGCGCATTGCCATGATGCTGCTTAACTCGTGACCCATGAGCTGCAGAGAGATTGACGAACGATGTCTCGAGGCGGGTGTTCAACCCTGTGTCGTCATCGCTGTTCTTCTCTCGCGGCCGAGATCACGAGGAGAGGCCCGTGTCCAACCGGGGAAGCCATCTGCGTCACCTTGAGGCGCAATCCATAGAGATCATCCGTGAAGTCGTGGCCGAGATGTCGCGCCCGGTGATGATGTACTCCATCGGCAAGGATTCCAGCGTCATGCTGCACCTTGCGCGAAAGGCCTTCTACCCGGCTCCGCCGCCCTTTCCGCTGCTGCACATCGACACCACCTGGAAGTTCCGGGAAATGATCGCCTTCCGCGACCGGATGGCTGCGGAAGCGGGCATGGAGCTGATCACCTACACGAACGCCCAGGGACTTGCGGACAACGTCAATCCCTTCGACCACGGCTCGTCCTATTACACGCAGGTGATGAAGACGGACGCCTTGAAGCAGGCCTTGTCCGCCCACGGCTTTGATGCCGCGTTCGGCGGCGCACGCCGCGACGAGGAGAAGTCGCGCTCCAAGGAGCGGGTCTTCTCGTTCCGTTCGGCCGCCCATGGCTGGGACCCGAAGAACCAGCGGCCGGAGCTCTGGTCGATCTTCAACACCCGTGTGCGGCCGGGCGAGTCCTTGCGCGTCTTTCCGCTGTCGAACTGGACCGAGCTCGATATCTGGCAGTACATCCGCGCCGAAAACATTCCGATCGTGCCGCTCTATTACGCGGCCGAACGGCCTGTGGTGGAGCGCGACGGGGCGCTTGTCATGGTCGACGATGACCGCCTGCCGCTCCGGCCCGGCGAGACCCCTCAGATGCGCCGCATCCGCTTCCGCACACTGGGGTGCTATCCGCTGACCTCCGCCGTGGAATCGAACGCCGACACGCTCGACCAGATCGTCACGGAGATGCTGATCGCCCGTACCTCCGAGCGTTCGGGCCGGCTGATCGACCATGACGAGGCGGCCTCGATGGAAAAGAAGAAGCGCGAAGGCTATTTCTGAGGATCCCGTCATGAACCAGGCTATGCCTTCCATTGCCCCGCCCGTGGTCGACTTTCTCGGCGAGCACGACCAGAAGGGGCTCCTTCGCTTTCTCACCTGCGGCAGCGTCGACGACGGCAAGTCGACGCTGATCGGCCGGCTTCTGCATGACACCAAGCGGGTGTTCGAGGATCAGGAGGCGGCGCTCCGCAAGGATTCGCGCAAATACGGCACCCAGGGCGAGGAACTGGATTTTGCCCTGCTTGTCGACGGTCTCGAAGCCGAGCGCGAACAGGGCATCACCATCGATGTCGCCTACCGTTTCTTCGCCACCGAGGGACGCAAGTTCATCGTCGCCGACACGCCCGGCCACGAGCAGTACACCCGCAACATGGCGACGGGCGCCTCCAACTCCGATCTGGCGGTGATCCTCATCGACGCGCGCAAGGGCGTCCTGCAGCAGACGCGGCGGCACTCGTTCATCGTCTCGCTGCTCGGCATCCGGCATGTCGTCGTCGCGGTCAACAAGATGGATCTCGTCGACCATGACCGCGCCGTTCTCGATGCCATCGAAAGCGACTACCGGGCCTTCGCGGAAGGCTTCGGTTTCGAGACGCTCCAGGTGATCCCGATGTCCGCCCTGACCGGCGAGAACGTCACCGTGCAAAGCGAGGCCATGCCCTGGTATGACGGGCCGACGCTGCTCGAGCATATCGAGAGCATCGATGTCGCCAGCGACGATCGCCTCGGCCCGTTCCGCATGCCGGTGCAGTGGGTCAACCGGCCCAATCTCGACTTTCGCGGCTATGCCGGCACGGTCGTCAGCGGCAGCATCCGCCCTGGCGACAAGGTGGCGGTGGCAGCGTCGGGACGTGTCGCGACAGTGTCGCGCATTGCCACCATGAGCGGCGACCTGGAAGAGGCTGTGGCCGGCGACGCCGTCACCATCACGCTTGAGGAAGAGGTCGACATTTCCCGTGGCGACGTTCTCAGTCTCCCGGACCAGCGGCCGGAGGTTTCGGACCGCCTCAATGCCCACGTGATCTGGATGGGCGACCAGGCCCTTCGCACCAACCGCAACTACATGATCAAGGCCGGCAAACGCACCACCACGGGCGTGGTCAGGCATATCGAGCACGGCATCGACGTCAATTCGCTGAAGCACCTGCCGGCGGAGACGCTGGCGCTGAACGAGATCGGCTTTTGCGAGATCCAGTTGGGGGCGCCCGTCGCCTTCGACCCCTATGAAGTCAATCGCGACATGGGGTCGTTCGTGCTGATCGATCCGCTGACCAACCAGACGGTTGGCGCCGGGTTGATCTGGTCGAGCCTGCGCAAGGCGGACAACATCCATCGCCAGGCCTTCGACATCGACAGGACGGCGCGCGCCGCGCTCACGGGCCAGACCCCGCGCGTGCTGTGGTTCACCGGTCTTTCGGGGGCGGGCAAGTCGACCATCGCCAACATGGTCGAGCAGCGCCTGCACGCGGAAGGACGTCTGACGTTCCTGCTGGACGGAGACAATGTCCGCCACGGGCTGAACAAGGATCTCGGGTTTGCCGAAGCCGACCGTGTGGAAAACATCCGCCGGGTCGGCGAGGTCGCCAAGCTCTTCACCGAAGCCGGGCTGATCACGCTCGTCTCGTTCATCTCGCCGTTCCGGTCGGACCGGCAGATGGCCCGCGACCTGTTTGCCCCGGGCGAATTCGTCGAGATCCACGTTCATGCGCCGCTGGAGATTGCCGAGACCCGCGACCCGAAGGGGCTCTATCGCAAGGCAAGGGCAGGGGAGATCCGCAACTTCACGGGCATCGACAGCCCCTACGAGGCGCCGGAGCAGGCGGAACTCGTGCTCGACACGGTTGCCCGTTCCGCCGAGGAACTGGCTGACGAGGTCATTCGCTATCTTGGCCTTTGACATGAACATGGCCGGCCCGGAGGATATCTCCGGGCCGGTTGCCTCAGCATCGGGCGTGCGTGCCTCAAATTTAATCGAGGCCTAAATCTGCTTGATCCTTGAGCAATTGCGAGGCAGTCTCGTGGCGATAATAACAATATCGCCAGTGGGGTTCCTCATGCGGAAGCTTTTCGGAATTGCATTTGCCTTGTCCCTTGCCGCTCCGGCGGCGATGGCCGACACCGACATCAAGTTCACCCTCGACTGGAAGTTCGAAGCCCCGGCCGCGCCCTTCTTCATTGCGCAGGACAAGGGCTATTTCGCCGAAGAGGGGCTCAACGTCACCATCGACACCGGTGCCGGCTCCCGCGAATCGATCCCGCGCGTGGCGACCGGCGCCTATGATATGGGCTTCGGCGACATCAACGCCCTGATCAAGCTGATGGACGACCAGCCGGACCTGAAGGTCAAGGCCGTGATGATGGCCTATGAGCGCCCGCCCTTCGCGATCATCGGCCGCAAGAGCAAGGGCGTGACGGAAGACCCCAAGTCGCTTGAAGGCAAGACGCTCGGCGCGCCGCCGCCCGATGCCGCCTTCGGCCAGTGGCCGGCCTTTGTCGACGTCGCCGGTATCGATACCTCCGCCATCAAGATCGAGAATGTCGGCTTTCCCGTCCGCGAGCCGATGCTCGCCCAGGGGCAGGTGGACGCGATCTTCGGTTTCTCCTTCTCCTCCGTCATCAACCTGAAGGCCCAGGGCGTTCCGGAGGATGACATCGCCACCATCCTGATGGGCGAGAATGGCCTCGATCTCTACGGCAACGTGGTGATGGTCAACACCGATTTCGCCGAGGCAAATCCGGATGCGGTGAAGGGCTTCATCAGGGCCCTCGTGCGCGGGTTCCTCGACACGATCGCCGAACCCGAGGCGTCCGTTCCCTACGTGCTCAAGCGTAACGGCGTGCTGGACGAGGCGACGGAAGTCGATCGCATCAAGATGGCGGTTGCCGGCTCCATTGCCACGCCTGCGGTCAGGGCCAACGGATTTGGCGGCGTCGACATGGCAAAGCTTGCCAAGTCGATGGAGTACCTGAAGGCGTCGATGGGCGTCAGCGACACGCCGCCGGCGCCTGAGCGGGTCTTTGATCCGTCCTACCTGCCGCCCGCCGCGGAGCGCATGGTCAAGTAACCCCGGGGACGTTGGGGGCGGTCGCCGCGGTATCAGCCCGCGGCCGCCCCTGTCTTTCCGTGCGAGGCTGCGATCTGCCGTGTGCCCATCGGGCCGGGCGCCTTTCACCCAATGCTGGAGCCAGACTGTTCCGTGACCGGTTTTGTTGATCTGAACGACATTCGTCTGGCCTATGGGCCTGGCGGCGATGGTACGTTGGCGCTTGACGGGCTGACCATGGCCGTGAAGCGCGGTGAGTTCGCCGCGGTTGTCGGCCCGTCGGGCTGTGGCAAGTCGACCCTCATGAAGCTCGCCACCGGCCTGATCCGCCCGCAGGCGGGTACGGTGGAGGTTGCCGGCAAGGAAGTCGACGGCCCCGTGTCGATTGCCGGCATGGCCTTCCAGAACCCGTCCATGCTGCCCTGGCGCACCACGCTGAAAAACGTGATGCTGCCGCTGGAAATCGTCCAGCCGCATCGCCGTCAGTTGAAGCGCGAGCACGAGAGCTACGTCGCGCGCGCCGAGGAACTTCTGGAGATTGTCGGGCTGAAGGGGTTCGGCGACAAGTTCCCCTGGGAACTGTCCGGCGGCATGCAGCAGCGCGCCAACCTGTGCCGGGCGCTGATCCACGACCCGGCGCTTCTCATGCTCGACGAGCCTTTCGGGGCGCTCGACGCGTTCACCCGCGAGGAATTGTGGCAGGTGATGCGCGACCTGCATGCAGAGAAGGGGTTCACCGTCATTCTCGTCACCCATGACCTGCGCGAGGCCGTGTTCCTGGCCGACCGGGTGTTTGTCATGAGCGCCCGGCCGGGCCGCATCATCGTCGAGCAGGACGTCGGTTTCGCCCGCCCGCGACCGATCGATCTCACCTATGAGGCGGAATTCAACGACATTGTCCACGAGTTGCGCGGGCATATCGCGGAAGCGAGGGCGGCGGCATGACCAACGAACACTGGATCAAGGCCGCTCCATGGCTGTGGACGATCGGACTGTTCGTGGTGTGGGAAGCGACGGTGAAGATGTTCGACATCGCCGTGTTCATTCTCCCCGCGCCGACCGATATCTGGGTTGCTCTCGTCAAATACTGGCCGGTGATCTGGAAGGATTCCCTGCAGACGCTTTTCACCACGACGGTTGGCTTCCTGCTGGCTGTTGTCGGCGGACTGGCGCTGGGGCTTGCCATCGGCTGGAGCCGGGCGGTCTATGCCGGGCTCTATCCCCTGATGGTCGGTTTCAACTCGATCCCCAAGGTCGCCGTCGTTCCGATCCTTGTGATCTGGTTCGGCATCGGGACGGTTCCCGCAGTGCTGACCGCCTTCCTGATCGCCTTTTTCCCGATTGTCGTGAATGTTGCCACCGGCCTTGCCACGATCGAGCCGGAGATGGAGGACGTGCTGCGGGCACTGGGCGCGAAGAAGATGGATATCATGCTGAAGGTCGGCATTCCGCGTTCGATGCCGTATTTCTTCGGCTCGCTCAAGGTCGCGATCACGCTCGCCTTTGTCGGTTCGGTGATCTCCGAGACGGTGGCAGCCAATGCCGGCATCGGCCACATGATGCTGGCGGCGCAGTCGCAATTCAACGTGCCGCTCGTCTGGGCGGGGCTTGTCGCGCTCGCGGTGCTCGGCATCGTCATGTATGCGATGATGGCCTGGCTCGAGATGCGCATGACCGGCTGGGCTCATCGCTCCGGCCGCCAGTAGTGCTGCGGCCGGCTGGCTCTGGTCCCCTCAGCCGAGAAATGTGTAGCGCAGTGTTGCCATTGCCCCGAGCCGGTTCTCGATCCTCAGGGAACCGGCGACAACCCCTATCGTGACATGCCCGTCAATTCCTGACGTCCCGGTGACGTCGCTCGAGACGGCATCGAACAGCGCTCCGCCGGCCAGCTTGAGGGCTTCCGGTGAGGTGCCACTGTCGTAGGCGGCAATGCCGAATGCCGAAAGGGGAGGGTGGTCGGCAGCCGGATCGACGGAGACGAGCAGGAAGCCCGCCTTGTCGAGGGGGGCGATGGCGGCGCTGGCATCGTCGGCAAGTTCGATCTCGCCCGACCGATAGCCCTGTGCCTTGAGCGCACCGGCCGCCAGGAGGCTTCCGGTGGTGGTGAACGCGATCTTCGGCCGAAAGGTGCGGCCATAGCAAGTAATGCTTGATCGCTCGGGAATGGCCTGTGAGTTGCCGTTGTCGCTCATGAAGGACAGGAAGTATCCACCCAGGCCGGTGATCCATTTGGCGCCGTCTATGTCACCTAGAAACGAAAAAGCCGGTGCCTGGGCTCTACTGACAATGCCGCCATTCACATCGAGGACATCGTTGAAGGGGACTGTCCCGATGCCAACCGCGCTTGTGTCTCCATCGATTATGATCGCGTTCTTCCAGCTGCTCCCGTCCGCACTGACCTTGATCGACAGATCGTCGTTCCCGGCAAGCCCGATTTCGGCACGCCCTGAAAGTCCGCTCTGGAACACGGCGCTTGCCGTCTCCGAAGGACTGCTCTTGTCGATCTTCAACCGATGACTGCCACCTGCATGGGTGAAAAGCGAACTCTCCGAGGAGACGGCCAGGCGGTTGGTATCGTCGGGTGTGGCGTTGATCCCTGCCTTGCCGGCAAGCACGGGGTCACGGCTTGCCGCCGTCAGCTCTTCCCAGCCGTCCGCCGTCCTCACCAGAAAGAGCTCCTCGTCCTCGACATGGCAGATCCAGCCGCGTCCCGGTTCGAGGAAGCGCCAGACACCGCCTTGCCAGATGGCAATCCGGCCGTCGTTCGCCGCCCAGGCGCCCGATCCACCCACCGGAACCAGGTATCGCTCGCCTTCGCTTGCCGCCGGCGGCGTGGATTGCGTACGGCTCAGCACGGAGAGCTGCATGATTGCATCCAGCCTCAGCAGTGCCTCGTTGTGCGTGACGTGTTTCTGCGCCTGACTTGCGCGGATCAGGGGCAGTTTGTGATTTGCGGTCTCGTCCATGATCCGTCCTCGTTCCGGCGGGGTTGACGGCAACAGGATAAGGGCGAGGTGACAGACGGGGATTTCCTGGCCAAGAACCCGTCCTCTACCGGTCAGGGCCGGGCCGGTTTTGCCTTGCAGGTGTAGGCAAGCGGGGCGAGAGGGATTATCAGGGGGGACGATCCTTCCCGCCGGAGCCGTCCATGTCGTTTCTCTATGTTCTAAAGCGGCGCTTTCAGCGCAATCTTCCCAAGCCGCTGCAGCGCAAGTTTCAGGAGGCGATCTATTTCGCTCTCTACCGCTTGTCCCCTGCACGGCACCAGAATTTCTTCAACAGCGGGTTCTCACCTGCCGACGAGGCGCTGAGCGCGCTGCCTCCCTTCGATCAGGAGCCGTTGCAGGCAACGCTTTACGATCAGGTCCTGTGGTCACTGACGCGGGATGCTGGAAAGCGTGACTGGAACGATATTCTCGATATCGGTTGCGGACTGGGTGGCGGCATGCAGGTCGCCGCGCGCCGGTTTCCGGACGCGCGCATAACCGGTGTCGATGTCAATGGAAGCGCCGTGAAAGTCTGCCGGAAGCGGTTGCAGGCGTTTCCCAACCTGACCGTGGAACAAGGCAATGCGCGGGCATTGTCATTTGCGGATGCAAGCTTCGACATGATCTTCAGCGTCGGTGCGGCCAGTTATGTGGGCATGCCCGCCTTCATGGCCGAGGCGTCGCGGGTGTTGCGCCCTGGCGGGACGCTCAGTTTCTCGGTTGGGTATACAGACAAGGCGTTCGCCGATCAGATAGGCATCGCCAAGGCGCTGGCCGAGGAAAACGGCCTGCGGGTGCAGCATGTCGTCGACATCACCGAGAACGTCTTTGCCGCGATTGCCGAGGACGTGCCGCGGCGCAAGGCCCTGATAGACCGTGTTCCAGCCCCTTTCCGGGGATATGCGCTGGATTGGGCCGACATGCCGGGAACCATGCGCTATCAGGAATATGTCGACGGCAGGCGCCTCGACTATGCGGTGGTGTGCGAGCGCATCTGAAGCCGCCGCCGACGGCTTCAGGAGTGCTGCCCGTGATTAAACGGCGAATTCCCGGTCGATGACGCCTCTCACCTCGCGATAGAGGGCCGTATCGTATTCAAGGTATTCCGCCACCTTGTCGATGTTTCGCAGGCGATCCACAAGTTCGAGGGTTCCCGGCAACTGGTACGCATCGTAGGCGGCGAACATGTTGCGCCCGATGGCCTCCTCGACACAGATGTTGAACGCATCCATGCGTTCCTCGACGCCGACAACATCGAACTCCGCGAGACGGTCAAGCGCAAGGCTGATATGCCGCTCTTCCGGCTCGTCGCCGGCATCGCATACGATCGCACTCAGGAACGGATCGGCGATGGCGCGAACCTGCTGCGGTCGCATCTGGCGGAAGGCGTCTTGCAGGGATGCCTCGGCCTCAAGGTCAACTGTTTCGACGAAGCTGAAAAGGTTCTCGACACCGAACACCAGGCTCTCCAGCATGCTTCGCTTTGTCGAGCGGGAAATCTGCTTGATCAGGATCAGGCGCTCGGCAAGCTCGACGAGAGGTTCGCGCAAGAGCGCCATTCGCTTGAAGCCGCTGCTCGAGAGAGCTTCGGAGATGCGGTTGTGATTGGTTCGCCCCATGACAAAAACCGACTGGGCGTGGTGATTGCGCAGGATGCTGTAGAGCGTCTCGTAGTTGATCCGCTCGCTGTTTGCATAGGACAGTGCAAAGAGATTGGCCGCGTCGTTTCTCATCCTGATCTGCGGAACGACGCAAAGGTTGAAAAACATCACCCGTTCCTCGATCAAAAAGGGAACAGGGCTGCGCCGATGGACGAGTACCCCCGTCTCTTGGTCGATGATCTGCAAATCAACAGCGGTTGCAATCCCGGGTAAGTTGTCCTCGTCCAAATGGAACCCGATCAAACCGGTCGAGTGCAGGCCAAGGTCCTTGATGTCGCTGCGGTTTACGTTGGCGACGATAACGGCAACTTCCTCGCCGTTTATCACGATCTTGACGCTCGGAGTGGCGTTAGGGTTGTTCGGTACAATCCAGCCCGCAACGCAGTCGCCGCCGTCGTGGTCGATGTTAAATTGCACGTCAGCGATCCTTGCGAGCTCTGGGAGTGCGCATATGTGCCATATCTCGGGCTCGGCACCTGGTCATATGGCGTGGTCCCTGATCGATGCTGTTATAAGTGATCCGATTGACCACAGCACGAACGCTCCGAAGAAGATCATGAATGTGCCGGCAACCTTCTTTGGATATATCGCGGTGTCCGCCGGCGTCGGGCGAACGATCTCGACCAGATAAAGTTGTTGTTTCTCCACGTCCTGTCGGGCCGCCTCATAGGCGTTCACGGCGATGGAGTATCGTTTTTCCGCAAACTCCTCCTCCAACCGCAAGTTCTCGAACCCGGAGATGACGTCCGAGACGGTTCCGGCTTCGCTGCCACGGGACGCCAGCAAGGCCTCCTGGGCCGCGATCTGCGCACGTGTCTCCTCCAGTTCGCGCTGGAGAACCCTGCGGGGGGCAAAATTCTCGTCGATGACGCCCTGCATCGTTCCAAGCCGCGCTTCAAGCTCGATCCGCCTCAGCATCAGCTTCGAAAGAACCTCTCCGATCGACTCGGCGGTAAGTTCCGGGTCCAGCGTTTCCCGCGTGTTGCGGTACTGGCGCAGGGTT
Organism: Stappia sp.; assembly: GCF_048261845.1. Lineage (GTDB taxonomy): Bacteria > Pseudomonadota > Alphaproteobacteria > Rhizobiales > Stappiaceae > Stappia. The sequence goes on from NZ_JBLXFR010000019.1 coordinate 15,322, forward strand.
TCACGGGCGCTGGCAAGATCGCCTCTTGCCAGGTCGACGTCGGCGAGCGCCACCTCCAGCGTCTCTTCGCGGCTGCGCCGGGAAATCTCGTTGACCAGTGCCTCGCTTTTTTCCACGATCTGCGTCGCCAGCCAGTTCGCATCCTCGGCCGAGAAGGCGGTCGCTTCCACGGTGATGATGCCGGACTGCGTGTCGATCGAAGGGGTTACGCGTCTCCGCCAGTACTTGATGATATCTTCCCAGGCCTCGTCCTCGGCAAGCGTGGTGAGCATGTCCCCCCGGTCGGGTGCGAAAAGCCGTTGCACCATCGGCTTTCCGCCGATGTCCTCGATGATGGCACGGCTCTTGATGTAGTTGAGCACGGCAAAGCTGTCAGGGGAGGTGCCTGAAACACCGGTGACTTTTGACACCAGAGCCAGCGCGCCACTGCCGATCTTTTCTTGGCTGTCTGCGCCGCGCACCATGAAGCGCGTTTCCGAAGCGTAGATGTCTGCCGCCAGAAAGACGAAATACGCCATGGTCAACACGGTCGGGATGGCGACGAAAAAAGCGAAGCTGCGCAGCAGCGAACCGCCTCCTGATCCGGTTTCCGATGTGGCGGTGCCGGTGAGGTCGGATCTTGCATCACGGAAGAAGTGGCGCACCATCGTCAGTACGCCGCCCGTGTGCGCGGTCGTTGTTGCTTCGCCGGTATGTGGCTGATGGGGTGCAGGGCCGGATCTGGCGTTGCCTTGGATCTGCGCCACCGACGAGGAGCGATCAGCGGCGTCCTGAGGCGTCCTCATCGGTTTCAGCCTTGGAACCATCTGTCGAAGTTTCTCTTTCATCTGCGTCCGATCGTCTTTCCGCATACGTGGTTTGCGCTAATCATCAGACGGCAAGGTGGTTGCGGACGAGAACGGCCACGCCAACGAGAGCCCCCCAACCTGCGAGGCAAATTGCCAGCACGACCGACCAGGACCAGAAGCGTTTGGGGTACTCGGCGTCTTCGGGCAGCGTGGGTTTCAGGAGGATGGCGGCGTAGATCTGTCTGCGGTCGGCGTCTATCCGCGCTTTTTCGTACTCGAGACTCGCCTGGGCATATTGCTTGCGCGCGATCTCCTGTTCCAGCAGGAAGCGGTCGAATGTGGTCTTGGTGGTGGAGAGTGAGCCATCAGTGGAACCTGGCGATGCGATTTCCTGGCGCAGACGCTTCACTTCCGCTTCCAGCGTTTCGATCTGCCGCGTCAGGAACTGCATCTGGGGGCTATCGGCGTCAACGGAGGCCAGCAGCGTGCTGCGCCGCACGCGCATTTCTGAGAGTTTGACGTCGAGTTCCGTCGCGACCGAGGTGATCGCCTTGGCATAAAGCTCCGGGTCGATTAGGCCGGTGTCGTTGCGAAGTTCGGCGAGGCTCTCGCCGAGCCGGACAAGCTTGTCTTGCGCGGATTGCAAAGTCTTTTCGTTACGGCCCAGAAGGTCCGCCCGGGCCCGAGCCGAGAGATCGTTGACCACCTGTTCCACCGCATCGAGCATCAACGCGTTGATCCGGTGAGCATCCTCTGCGGAGAACGCCTGAACCCGGACACGAACGATGCCGGACAGGCTGTCGACACCTACGCTGGCCCTCTTGTCCCAGTACTCCATGAATTCCTCGACCGGTTCGTCGGCCTGGAACCTGGAGAGATAGTCGATATGGTTCCCGTTGTAGAGCGCGAAAAGGTCGAGCTTCTCGTTGAGGAAGTCCACCATTGCCCGGCTCTTGATGAAGCTCTCCACGACCTTCGCCTCCTGCATCAGGTTGCCGGTTGGCAGGCCGGTGAGCGAGAGCAGCGTGCTCGCACCAGAACTCTCGTAGTTGCGCAGGGAAAACTGCATCTCGGACTGATACCGGTCGCTGGCAATCAGCCCGAAATAGATCGAGGCGAACAAGACCGGCAGGATCACGAGGGCGATTGCGCTGGCAATGATGCCGAGAGCGAAGAGCCGTTCGCCGCGCCGCCGCTTGAAACCGCCCCCGCCGACGACGCGGCGGTTGGAACGGATCTGCCGGCTCGCTTCCCGGAGCGCATGGGAGATCGCCTCCGTCCGGCGCGAACCGGACGTGATCTCCTGATTTTCTCCACCGAGAACAACGTCTATCAGAGAGTCGGACAAGCCAGTCTCCACTCAGCCCTACATGTTCAGCTGCTTGTACATCTCGATGGCCTCATCGATAGCATCGAAAAAATACATCTTTCCGTCGGCCAGAACCACACCGCGATCACAGTAGTTCTGGATCTGGTCGGTGACATGAGAAATCATGACGACGTCGGCATATTGCTTTCGCTTGTCGAATTCGTCCTGGCATCGTTTCTGGAAGCGGGAATCGCCAACCGCCATGACCTCGTCGATCAGATAGCAGTCGAAGTCGATCGCCATAGACAACCCGAAGGCGAGGCGCTGCTGCATGCCCGACGAATAGGTGCCGAACGGGGCGTCGATATACGCCCCGATCTCGGCGAAGTCGTCGACGAACCGCACCGCCTTGCGAATATCCTGCCGGTAGACCCGAGCGACGAACTGCACGTTTTCACGGCCGGTCAGCGCATGATGAAGCCCCCCGGCAAAGCCGAGCGGCCACGACACCCGGACATTGCGGTGGATGCGCCCGGAATTCGGCATCTCGGTTCCCGCCATCAGCCGCATCAGCGTCGACTTGCCGGCCCCGTTGACGCCCAGAATGCCGTAGCTTGTTCCCTTGTTCAGCTTGAACGACAGGTGATCGAGGACGATCTTGAGAGTCTTGGGCGTTCGGTAGAACTTGAAGACGTTGTCGAACGTAATCATTGCATCAGGAGCTTGCCGCGTGCCGCACGCTCTCCGGCTAATCCGACCAGGAGCAATATCAGGGACACATTCACCACGTAGAGCGGGTCGATGTATCCATCGGCATAACCGTCATAAAAGGCACTCCTCAGCAGGCTGATACAGTGGAACAGTGGATTGTAGACAATATACTCCAGTGCCCATGTCGGAAGCAGCGACGGGAGTTGCATGGCGCCGGATGTAAGCCACTGCAAAATCATCAATGCAAAGAATGCTGCAATCCACATCGGGAACAGTACGATCAGTACGCAGCTCAGGAGCCCGAACGCGACACCGTACAAGATCGTCAGCGCTACGGCCATAACCGCGATTTCGGGAGCGCGAGGAGAAAACTCGATACCGACTACAAACAGCACGGTGCAGAAAAGGATAAGCACGCACATTGCAGTGATCGTTTCCAGGAATGCCCGAGCCAAAATGATGTCGATAACCTTCACGACAGGAAAAAGAAGCATCGGTTTGTTCTGCTCGATGGACAGCATCATCATTCGCCCCGGGTAGAGGCAAAGAATGTAAGGCATGATTCCGGTGGCGAAGAAGAGGGTGCTGTTGGTACCGAGCGGCACCACGCGTCCGATGGCATCGGCGACGGCCACCATCACGAGCAGATGAGTAAGCGGCCAGGCGACGGCAATGGCGAAGCCGAGCGCTGTGCGCCCGAAGCGCGTGCGCATGTCGCGCAGGATCAGTGCGCCAAGCACCGATCGCTGCTGTGCGAGTGCGTCCCTGAACCCTGCCTGCACGCCTCAATCCTCATTCGCCGGTTCGCCCGGCAAGACGGAAGCATGGCCGCCGTTCGGGGCAATAGCCCTGCGCCCCGGCAGCCACACGAGCGCTTCATGCTACGTCAACACGACGATTCGATGGCACGCGACCTTAACCGACATGCCGGCGCGGTGTCAGGTGGCAAGCTCGGAGGTGACGATCTCCGCCAGGGCAAGGCACGATGTCAGGCCGGGGGACTCTATTCCGTAGAGCGCCACCAGCCCTGTCCGCCCGTGCACGGAGGGGCCGTCGATCCGGAAATCGGCCGCCGTTTCGCCGGGGCCTGAGATCTTGGGGCGCACGCCGGCATAATCCGGCTTGAGGCTGTCGTCGGCAAGCCCTGGCCAGTAGCGCCGGATCTCGGCGTAGAATTTGTCCGCGCGGCGGGGATCGACGCTGTGATCGAGTTCCTCGATCCACTCGACATCGGGTCCGAAACGCGCATTTCCGCCAAGATCGAGTGTCAGGTGAACACCCAGCCCGCCAGGTTCTGGCACCGGATAGATCAGGCGGGAAAAGGGCGTGCGCGAGGAGGTGGAGAAATAGCAGCCACGTGCAAAATAGCGCTTTGGCGGTGAGAAGCCGTCGAGGGTCGAGAGCAGCGGGATGGCGCCATGACCGGCCGAGACAACAAGGTTGCGGCAGGTGATGGAAAACCCTTCGCCCTCATTGTCCGTTTCAAGCCGGTGGGTGCCATCCGCCGCCGTGGTGATCCGCGTCACCGCCGTGTTGAGAACAACCTGCCCGCCCGATGCCTCGCATTCGCCCTGCAGGGCGAGCATCAGGGCATGGCTGTCGATGATGCCCGTGGAAGGGGAGAGAAGGGCGCCCTCGCAAGACAGCGCCGGCTCGAGTTCCAGTGCCTCGGCACGGGAGAGCCTTCTCAGGTCGTCGACCCCGTTTGCCGCCGCCTTGCGCTCGATCCCGGAGAGCGTTTCGATCTGCTCGGGAGACGTTGCGACGATCAACTTGCCCAGTCGCCGGTGGGGAACCCCGCGTGAGGCGCAGAAATCATAGAGCCGTTTCTTTCCCTCGACACAGGCGCGCGCCTTCAGGCTGCCCTGGGGGTAATAGATTCCGGCGTGGATCACCTCGCTGTTGCGGGCGCTTGTCTCCGAGCCGATCAGCCCGTGGCGTTCGATCACCATGACTTCGTGACCGGCCCTCGCCAGTGCCCTGGCGCTTGCCAGGCCGACGACGCCCGCGCCGACAACGATGGTTTCAATATCTGCCACGCTGCATGTCCCGGTTACCGATGGGCAGGTGAGGTCGAAGGCTTCCGCATACGGTATTCGGGCTTTCCCCACAAGCGGGGATACTGTCGTTCCACTGTCGCCCTGCCGTGGCCACACTTCGATGCAATTGCGCAGAACAGAAGGGTGTCAAACCGGATGGGCTGGTGAGATTTGCTGATGCTGAAATGTGCAGTGTTGCGGTTTGATTGGTCTTGTGCGCCTTTGCGCTGGCCACTATAAACGCCGTCGACTCTGATGCGCTTCTTGAATTCTTCTCACGTGACGCGAGGAAGTTTTATGACTGTAGATGTGCAGAGCCTTGCAATTCCGGACGTTAAGATTATTAAACCCAAGAAGCACGGCGACCATCGCGGGTTTTTCTCTGAAGTATATAACAAGAAAATTTTTTCAGACCACGGAATTGACCTCGATTTCATTCAGGATAACCAGTCTTATTCGGCGCAGGCGGGGACCTTGAGAGGGCTCCACTATCAGGGTGGCGAGTTTGCTCAGGACAAGCTCGTGCGCTGTGTGCGAGGGCGAATTCTCGACGTCGCGGTCGATATCCGCAAGGCTTCGCCGACCTTCGGAAAATGGGTTTCGGCCGAGATTTCGGCGCAGGAGTGGAACCAGATCCTCGTACCCGTCGGTTTTGCTCACGCGATTCTGACGCTCGAGCCGGATACCGAGATCATCTACAAGGTGACCAATTACTACGCGCCGACTCATGATTTCGGGATTCGCTGGAACGATCCCGACCTGGGAATCGACTGGGGAATGGCGGAGAGCGATGTGACCCTGTCCGACAAGGACAAGACGCAGCCCCTCTTCAAGGATGTTGTCCACTGGTTTTGAGTGACGGCCCGGGGTGTCCGCGGCGGTCTGATCGATGAATTGCAACCTCTCTGGGAGAGTGTGAATGGAAAAGGTTCTGGTAACCGGGGCGGGTGGCTACATCGGCACCACCCTCGTGCCCATGCTGCTCGGCAAGGGCTACGCCGTGAAGGCGGTGGATCGCTATTTCTTCGGCCGCGAACTGCTGCCCGAGCACGAGAATCTCGAGATCGTGCAGCAGGACACGCGGTTGCTGGATCCTTCCCTGTTCGCCGGCGTCGATCATGTCATCGATCTCGTTGCGATCTCGAACGATCCCTCGGGCGAGGAATTCAGCGACGAGACCTACGCGATCAACCATCTCTCGCGCGTCAAGACGGCGGAACTCGCCAAGGCCGCCGGCGTCAAGCGCTACATCCTCCCGTCCTCCTGCAGCCTCTACGGCTTCCAGGAGCCGGGCGTGATCGCCGACGAAACCACGCCGACCAATCCGCTGACCACCTATGCCAAGGCGAACGAGCTGGCCGAGCACGGCGTTCTGCCGCTTGCCGATGACGCTTTCACGGTGGTCGTCCTGCGCCAGGCGACGGTTTACGGCTTCAGTCCGCGCATGCGTTTCGACCTTGCCATCAACGGTATGGTCTATGGAGCCTGGAAGACAGGCGTGTTGCCCCTGATGCGGGACGGCACCCAGTGGCGGCCGATGGTGCATGTGCGCGATACCGCCCGGGCGCAGGCCTTCATGCTGACCGCGCCGGCGGACAAGGTGAACGGCCAGATCTTCAATGTCGGTTCGGACGCCAACAACTACCAGCTTGGTCCGCTTGCCGAGATCGTTGCGAAGGCGCTGCCCAACGAGGTCAAGATCGACTGGTATGGCGATCCCGACCATCGTTCCTACCGGGTCGGTTTCGACAAGATCGAGGCGCTTGGCTACAAGGCCGAACTGACGGCCGAGGATGGTGCGCGCGACGTGCACGCGGCTCTGTCGGAAGGGCGCATCGACAAGACCACCAGGACGATCACCCTTGCCTGGTACAAGGAGCTGATCGATTGGCACCGCCGGGTGAAGGACCTTGAGGTCAATGGCGGAATGCTGAGGATCTGAGGCGCATCATGAAGATTCTCCTGCTTGGCCCGAACGGCCAGCTCGGTACGGACCTTGTCCGCGTCAACGAGGCGGCCGGCGCGCCGCTGGACATCGTGGCTGTCGACCGTGCCCGTCTGGAGCTGACCGATTTCGATCGTGTCCGCGAGGTTCTCGGCTCGCTCGACTTCGATGCCCTGGTCAACTGCTCCAGCTATCACAAGACCGACGAGGTCGAGGCCAATGCGCAGACGGGCGTGACGATCAACGCCCATCTTGTCGGCCTGCTGGCGGAGATTTCCGCTGCGAAGAAGGCCCGCTTCGTCCATGTGTCGACCGACTACGTCTTTGGCGGGCAGGACAAGCGCGCCCCGCTCGACGAGACGGATGCCCGTGCGCCGGTCAATGTCTATGGCGCGACCAAGGCGATGGGCGAGGATCTGGCCCGGCTTGCCTGCGACGACACGCTGGTGTTGCGCGTCGCTTCGCTGTTCGGCGTGGCGGGTGCCAGCGGCAAGGGCGGCAACTTCGTCGAGACGATGCTTCGTTTCGGACGTGAGCGCGGCAAGCTGAAAGTCGTCGCCGACCAGCACATGTCGCCGACCTCGACCAAGGACATCGCCCGGGCGATCGTCGCCATGCTGGGGCAGGGCGTTGGTCCCGGCATCTGGCATGTGGTCAACTCGGACGCGGCCACCTGGCACGAATTCGCGGCCGAGATCATCGCCCGGGCAGGGGTCGCTGCCGATGTGGAGCCGATCCCGTCGTCGGAGTTTCCGACGCCGGCGCGGCGCCCCGCCTACAGCGTTCTGTCGAATGCGAAGCTGGGTTCGGCCATCGGCGCGCAGCGCCCCTGGCGAGAGGCGCTGGACGAGTATCTGCGTGAAAAAGGGCATGTCGGCTAGCACGGGGCGCTGACGCCCTCTTCGCCGGCGGTTGCCGCGGGTGACCGGACGGGGTTCATCTGCGTGTCATCGAAGCGGGCGATTGCATCGCTCGTACAGCGCTTGTGACAATTGACGGGAGACGGGCCAGCATGAAAGGTATCATCCTTGCCGGAGGATCGGGGACGCGCCTCTATCCCCTGACGCTTGTGACCAGCAAGCAGCTGTTGCCGGTCTATGACAAGCCGATGATCTACTATCCGCTGTCGATCCTGATGCTCGCCGGCATCCGCGAGGTGCTGATCATCTCGACGGCGCGCGACCTTCCTTCTTACGAGGCCTTACTCGGGGACGGATCGCAATGGGGTCTGAAACTTTCCTATGTGGTTCAGGCCGAGCCGAACGGACTGGCGGAGGCCTTTATCCTGGGCGAGGATTTCATTGGCGACGATCCTTGCGCGCTGGTTCTGGGTGACAACATTTTTTACGGCCACGGCCTGTCGGAACTGCTCGTCAATGCCGCCGGGCTGACCTCGGGAGGGCGCGTCTTCGCCTATCATGTGCAGGATCCGGAACGCTACGGCGTGGTCGAGTTCGACGCGGGCGGCAAGGCGATTTCCCTGGAGGAGAAGCCGGAGGCACCGAAATCGAACTGGGCGGTGTCCGGCCTCTATTTCTATGACAACGATGTCGTGCGCTTCGCGCGGGAGGTCAAACCGTCCTGGCGAGGCGAACTGGAAATCACGGACATCAACCGGCGTTACCTCGAGGAGGGCCGGCTCAGTGTCGAAAAGCTTGGCCGCGGCTATGCCTGGCTCGACACCGGAACGCATGAATCGCTGATGGAAGCATCCGAGTTCATTCGCGCGATCGAGCACCGCCAGGGGCTTAAGGTCGCCTGCCTGGAAGAGATCGCCTATACCAATGGCTGGATCAGCCAAGGCGATGTGATCGAGCTCGCAAAACCCCTCCAGAAAACAAATTATGGCCAATATCTGATTGGTCTGGTGAAGCAGAAATAGGCCACGTCTTGACCGCAGGCGTGCCCGGAAAGGTGAGCTGTTGAACCAACCGGCTTTCGTCGGCACGATAGCGTATGTCGCAAGGCGGGCGCTCTGGCTTGCCTGGTACAATTTGCAGCTCATCTTCATTGTTTATCCGGCGGAGGGATTTTGGCGCGTTACGGCGCTCCTCAACCCGCGGACGTGGTCGTATCGACGTCGGGTCAGAGCGAAACTGGAGGGCAGTGTCAGCCATCATGGCGGCACCTATGCCGTATTTGCGATGTTTCGCGAAGGTGAATTGTCCCCCTATACCTTGTCGGCGATCGACTCCCTCAATCGGCTGAAGGTCAATATCATCCTTGTCAGCAACACGGTATTGACGGAGGCTGTACAGGAAAAACTCCGCTCTCGGTGTCGATATGTCGTTATTCGCGACAATATCGGCCGAGACTTTGGTGCTTACAAGGACGGCTTCAGCGTCCTGCGGGAAACGAAAGAGGAAATTCAGAGGCTTGTTCTCCTGAACGACAGCGTCGTTTATCTTCTGGACGGGCTGGATGAGATGTTCCGCCAGTTTTTGGGCGACAATGATTACGCGGGGCTGACGGAGGTTCATGACCGTCACTATCACGTCCAATCGTTCCTGATGTCTTTCGGAGCATCGGTGCTTCGCGACCCGCGCTTCCTCAACTACTGGCGGCGTTACATCCCCATCGGCACGCGTCGTTGGTCGATCCACAAGGGAGAGGTCGGCCTGACCAGAATGATGCTGGATTGCGGATTTAGACCGAAACTCGTTGCGTCGCTCGAGCGGTTGAAAGTGGCACTGGAGAACGATGAAAAGACCGATAACATCCCGGCGCTGCTTCCGGACCGTTTCGCTCCTGCCGCATATCAGTCCACCAACCCGGTCCCCTATGTTCTGTCCGTTTTTGGAGAGAAGAACCAGATACATGTCGGGGCATTCTTGTTGACGCGCTACGCGATCTCTCCATTGTTCAAGAGAGATATCGTCGCTCGCGGGGTCTATTCCCCGGAGCGCCTGAAAGACATATCCGGTATTCTGGGTTTGGATCTGCCGATGCTGTTGCAGCAACAGGAGATCCACCAGCGCCGGCGTCACACTTCGTGGATCAGTCGGATCCTCTTCCGGTTCGGGTCGATATGAAATCTCAAGCTATGTGGAGAATGGAATGAACGAGGCAGCCTATATGCGGCTCGACGGCTTCTGCCCGGCTTGCAACCAGGAAACGACCTTCGTTGCGGAGAATGCCTGGTTCCGGGATACGCTGCGTTGCCAGCATTGCGATTCCCTGCCTCGCGAGCGAGCGGTCATGCTGGTTCTCCGGGATTATTCGAGCGATTGGCAGGAGTTGCGTATTCACGAGAGTTCGCCCGCCGATCGTGGCGGTTCGAGAATCATGAAGGAGAACTGCAAGAACTATGTCGCCTCCCACTATCTTCCTGGTGAGAAATGGGGGAGCAAGAAAGGGGGGCTCCGGGTCGAAAACCTGGAGAGCCAGACGTTCCGGAACGAAGAGTTCGATGTCGTCATTACCCAGGATGTGTTCGAGCACCTGAACAGGCCCAACCTGGCGGCGGCGGAAATCGCCCGGACGTTGAAACCCGGCGGTGTGCACATCTTCTCCGCCCCCACCCACAAGGAAGAACTGCACAGCCATCGTCGGTCAGTGGTGTTCGAGGACGGTTCCGTCGATTTCCTGACCTATCCGCCCGAGTACCATGGCAACCCGACCGACCCGGCAGGCGGGTCATTGGTGACCTGGCGCTACGGCTACGATTTTTATGAGCTGTTGAAAGCTTGGTCCGGCTGCGATATCGAGGTGCGCCGCTATCATGATCACAGATACGGCATTATTGGTGAATTCACAGAAATCTACATCATGAAGAAGCGGTAGCGATACAAACTACGCTCGCTATTCGGCCCGGAACCGACGAGGTGCCGGGCCGATTTGTTTCCAGGGCGCAAGCTCAGGGGCGTTTCCACGCCTTGAACAGGACTTCCTTCTCGTGGAAGCCGGCCTTGCGCGCGACATAGGTTATCATGCGCTCGAGCGCGTGGGTCAAAGTCCCGTCGGTGATCGCTCCGGTGTCGGGGTCTACCGCACCGCCGGAATGTTGCTCGAAATCTTTCCAGTCCAGCTTGAGGTCGATGAGCGGAGCAAGCGCCCTGGGGCGGAACCAGTACATGCCGCCCGCCGGAAATTCAGGCACCTGTTCTTCCTTGATCGTCACCTTCAGCTGCTTCAGGAGCTTTCTGGTCATGGGGAAGTTTGACCCCCACTCCACCCGGTCGGCGATCGGCGGAAAGGCCTCAGGATAGACCAGGCCCAGCTTTGCATCGCTCTCGAATGCCTCGATGACGGCCTTCACCTGGTCGGGGGAGCCGAGGAGGTTGTCGAGCAGATAGCCTCTCCAGGTCGCATAGTTCGGCTCGTAGACGCTCTTCTTGGAATGGACCCAGCAGCACAGGTCATGGTTCTGGGCCTTGGGCAGCATCGTCATGATGAAGGGCCCCATGTCCCGGCCAACATTTTCGACACGCAGGACTTCGACGGAAAGCAACCGGTTTCCGAGGCGTTCCTGAAGCCGTGACGCGATGCCGTCTGTGTCGTCGCTGCATGTCGTCACATGAAGCGAGAACTTTCCCGGCACGTTGGCGAATTGCTCCGCAAATTCGTCAAGGAGGTCGGTGTAGTAGAGGTGCGCGCCTACCAGGATGCTTGACGCCGTCTTGCGTTCCTTCGGTCGCTCGTAGCTGTTCATCGCCCGGGCATTCGCGTCAAGATAGGCGTAGCCGAACTTGCGGTCCGGTTCGAGATAGGCGCCCTCGGCCCATTCGTTCCAGGCATTTATGAAGATGAACTGCTCGCTTTCCGGCAGATTTAGTGCGGTCTGCTCGCAAAGCTGGCGCATCCAGTCGCCATAGTCTTCCGGTGTGGAGTTGATCAGGATGTCCGGATTGCCGCGTCGGGCAGTGCAGTCCCAGTCAGTTATAATCCCCCGGAAAAGCTTGTACTTTTCCTTCTTTCGCGCAAGCGCAGCTGCCTTCGCTTCCCGGTAGTCATGGATTCTGCCAGTGAAGAATGGGTCATACAGATCGATCTGCTCGGAAATTTCCTGCAAGGGGAAATTATGCGGCGGATACTCGATCGCGGCATCAAAGCCGTATTTTCTGGGATTCACGCGCCCTTCGAAGCCTGTCTGCATGACTGTCAGATAGAGATCGGGAAGACCCAGTTTATGGCAGCATTCCCGCCAGCGCTCGATCGTGGCTGCCATGTCGGGGAAGAGGCGCGGCCTGTAGATGACCAGAAGCGGTCGGCCGTCAACGGTGATGTATCGCGGGTCGCGGATTGCGGGGGCGATGTCCTCGAAGAATGCGATATCGTCCTTGGGGGAATGGGTTTGGGGCAGAAGCGTGCCGCCACGTGTGGCCAGGCCATCCCATGTCGCTGTCCAGGGCTCGTTGGCCCAGTGAAGGCAGAACGGCAAGTCCAGATCGGGATTCTCCAGGATATGATTGTAGGGCGCTCGCATGATTGGTTTGCCGTCGAAGAAATAGTGATGAAGGCAAAACCCGTGAATGCCATACTGCCGGGCGAGTTCCATTTGCCGGGCGAGGACTTCCTTTAAACGTGTGTCGTAAAAGCCGAGCTCGCCCGGAAGACGGGGCTGATAGTGGCCGGCGAACAACTGAGGTGCTTTTGACGTATTGGTCCATTCGGTGAAGCCGCGGCCCCAGAACCGGTCGTTCTCCGCGAACGGATGGAATTGGGGCAGGTAGAAGGCAATGGGCTTTACTGTGCTTTGCCTCAGAAGCGGCTTCGTCTCGCCGACATACTCCGGATTGCTGCCAAGGCGCTTGTAGGCTGCGTAGAGGTCATCGACCTGAACGGTGGCGGGCCGCACGGTTGGACGTTTCAGTGCCAGACCGGCGGGTTGCCCTTCCAGCAGATAGTGGATGATCGGATTGATGTTCCGGTCGCGGATATCGGCAAGGCGGCGATAGAATTTCGTGTCCATCAGGGCTGACGGGTCGCGATCTTCGCGGTAGCCCGCTTCGCAATAATGCTTCAGCGCGTTCGCACGAGCCGCCTTCACGTCTGGATACTTGGAAAAATAAAAGTCGGTGTCGAACAGCCCGCTTTCGCCGACCAGATGCATCACCGTTGGAAGGTCCAGTTTCTCAAGACTATGCAGGCGAGGCACTTTGGCCCACTTGTAGCCCGCGAGACAACTGAAGAAGACGAGGCCGCGCTCGATTGCATGGGCAATTGTCGCGTCGCGGTCCTCGCCCTTGGCCGGACGGAAATCCTCCTCCTGCAGGTTGAGGTCGAGAAGAGGCGCAAGGGCGTTGCTGCGAAACCAGAACATGGCGCCGCTGGGAAACTCGATCGGATCGCTCGGTCCGATCGACAGCCCGACGCGTTGGAGCAGGGCGGAAAGCTGAGCATGGTTGTCGCCGATGGTTACCCAGTTCGCGATTGACGGCCAGTGGTGCGGGATCACGAGCCCAAGATCCGGGTCGGCTTCGAAGGCGCCGATGATCTCCCGTGCGCGCACGTCCGTCCCGAGCAACTCGTCGATCAGGTAGCGTCTCCAGCGTTCGCCGAATTCTGCGGAATTGTGCGTCGACTTCTTGGAGTGAATGCGCAGGCAGATGTCGTGGCGGCGGATTTCGTCGGTGAACCCGAGGATCAGTGAGCCGAAGTCGCGGCCGATGTTCGATATGATCTTGACCACGGCCTGGCTTGTCAGGCCGTGCTTCTCCAGTTCCTGGACGATTTGGACCTTCTTCTCGTCTGTGTCCGTCGAGATGTACAGGCGGTACGGGCGTTTGATCTTCTCAATCGCGTGCAGTAGCTCGCCAGTCAGGTCAGGATAGTAGATGTGGAGGAACACGCCAATCTCGGCGTCGGAAGCGGGTATCCCGGGGTTGCCGGCAAAGGGGGTTCGCCACTGTTGAAGGTCAATTGCGCCAGTCTCGTGGGACGCGGTCCGGGACCTGCCTTCCTGCGATGCTACGGTCGATGCCGACTGCGGTGTGGGACGGGGCGCTGACGGAGCAATTTCCAGGTCGGCGCCGCTGCGACCGGACGACAGGAAATGCGACAGGGGATCGACATCCGGATTGCCGTCGAGGTGACGTTGTCGGTAGGCATTCACCGAAAACCGGGGCGAGGGGTCGCGGCCCTCCCGGTGACCTGCTTTCAGATAGTGATAGACTGCGATCTCCCCGGCGTCCTGGACGTCGGGATTGCGCTCCAGATACCACATGCTGTCGAAGTAGGGATTCGGATTGCGCCCTTCCTGGGCTCCATGGAGAAGGAAGTGGGCAAGTGGGTTTGCTCCCGCTTTCGCAACATCCGGATATTGGGCAAGATACCAGTTCGTTGAGAACAGCGGATGAGGGTCGCGACCTTCCTTGGCGCCGTGTCTCAGGTAGTGCACCAACGGGTTCATCGCGCCCTTGGAAACGTCCGGATTGCGTTCGAGATACCAGCTCGTGCTGAACAGCGGATTGGGGTTGCGCCCTTCAGAGACGCCGAAACGAAGATAATGATAAAATGGATTTACACGTGAATCGGCAACGTCCTGATAGGTGGATGTATAGTATACGCCGTCAAAAAGAGGTGTAGGTCTCAAAACTCGAAAATCAGGGGCGCGCATGTAGTGTTTGATGCAACTGCTTCTCGATCCCCAGATGCGATTTTGTTGTTTGTAAAATTTGAATTCAAAGGCTCTTGATTTTCTTATGAAGTCGATTTTTTCTGAAATTTCAGAGTTTCCGTGAAGGAGGGTGCCAATTCTCTTGATAGAAGATCGCATGGGTGACCTTTGGAGGTTTGAAATCTGAGCTTCCATTTGATGTTCTTTCTCGGACAGGCGTGCGACCCGCTCGCAAAGCGAGACGATCTCGTCGCGCAGGGCAGCCACCGCCGAAAGAGGAGAAGGCTTGGTGTCGGGCTCCAGCGCTCCCGGAAGCGCTGCCGCGGCCAGTTCGAGAACGCCTGACAACTCCGTTTTCGCTTGCTGCAGAGCGCTGTCCGATTGTTGCAATTCGGCGGTACGGCCTGCGAGCGACACCTCAAGGGACTTTCTCGTGTCTTCCTCGCTCGTGGCGCGCGCCTGCAGTTCGGCTATATGCGCTTGCAAGGCGGCGTTTCCGTTTTGCAGGAGGGCGTTGTCGGTCTGGAGGCGCGCATTTTCCTGTGTTAGCGACGATGCCTGCGCGTTGCTGGCTGCCAGTTTGGCCGACAGGTTCCTGCTTTCACCGCGAGCCTCTTCCAGCGCCGCAAGCGTCAGTCGCTGTTCTGCCGCCGTAACGGCAAGCGCCTGCTCTGCCGAAGCCAGTTGGCCGGCCTGCGTCTCGTTCCTGGCGCGCATCTCGCGCAGGTCCTGGTTGAGGTTGTGAACCACCGGGATCAGCGGATTCTGCTCGAGTTTGCCCCTCAGCGTCGCGATTTCTTGCCGGCCGTTCGCGGCTTCCTCGTTCTTCCTCGCTAACTCCTGCCGCAATTCGTCGTTCTCTGACGCGAAGCGGTCGATCAGCCGCATGTCTTCCGTCTTGTCGGCGAAGACATGTATCTCGTCCGACTTCCAGTTCCGCGCGTTGTAGATGTTCGTGTCGCGGTCCTGCAGAAGCGTCTCGGGCAGCACGGCCTGCGGTCCAGCGAAGACCAGCGCGAAGTCGTTCCAGATGTCGCCCTTGCGGAGCACAGTCAGGGACTCGACCATCCGGTAGCCTTTGAAACCGGATTTTTCGGCCCAGGCCTGAAGCGCGCGGCCGCTGTCGGGGTAGAAGCGCCAGTTGTCGTATGGGTAGCCGTGATACGGTCCGTTGGATGGCGCGTTGATGTAGACGAAGCCGTTCGGGCGCACGACCCTCAACAGTTCCAGGAAGGTCTGCCAGAACATCTGGTCATGTTCAAAACAGGACGTCGACACGACGATGTCGAAACTGTCGTCCGCGAACGGAAGGCCTGCTTCTGCCGTGTTGGTTATGACGTCGACTGCCGGGCCAGGCGCGATGTCGGTTCCGACGTAGTCGCAATTGGCTGGCGCCACATCACGCAGCGTTCCGTTCACGTTCATCGAGCCGACGTCGAGGATGCGCTTGTAGGTGTCGCGCCAGTAGAGCTCGAAGAAAAGCCTGCCGGTATCGAGAGCGGTATCATGCATTCGTGGAACGCTCGCCGTTTAGGCCGGATGACCTGTTGCTGTGCATCATCCTCACCAGTGTACTCGATCAACCGGGTTCGTCGCTGCGCTGCGTTACCCGTTCACTTTGCGCTGCATCAAATTTGCTAGCATATAGGGGAAACACGAGGCAATCGCGGTGTGGTCCTCAATGTTTGCTGCCGCCGGGCTGCGAGCCTCTCCTACTTGCCGCCAAAAACACTCACTGTCCCGAGCCGCTTGATCGGGCGAGGAGAATAGTCCCAGCATGCTCAGGAAAGCCGCCCTTCTCACCGCGTTCGATCATTTCACGGGGCGGCCCAAGACAGCCTATCCCACACGCTATCACTATGTGGAAATCTGCGCACGCGAACTGGCGGACGAGGGGCTCACGCTCGGCCGAATCGGCCAGCACGGCCTGTTGCTGACCCTTGGCGCTGTCACTGGCGGGAGCGACGCCGAGACGCGAAGCGAAGAGGGCGCGCGCGGCAATAGGGAAAGCAGCCATGGCGAGCATGGCCGGCGCGGCGGGGCCGACCGCCCCGGCCTTGCGATCGCCGTCCGCTACACGACCGCCCGCGATCTTCGGCTGCTTGAGGCTTTCAAAGAGCGGGGCGGGCGTATCGCCTATCTCCTCGACGACGACCTCTGGGCGATGGCCGCCGACACGCGGCTCGACCCGCGCTACAGATCGCGCATCGCCCGGTTCCTGGACGGTCATTTCAATGCCTTGCGCGATCTCGCCGACATTGCCGTTGCGCCCAACGCGCGCCTGCTCGAGCGGATGGCGCCATTGCCCGGCGCCTTCCTGCATCCGGCGGACCTGGCGCCGTCGGGCGATCTGTCCCACTTCGACGGTGGTGGAGGTGCGGAAGAGGAGACTCGCGTGCTTTTCATCGGCACGGCGACGCATCTCGCCGATTTCGCCGCCGTCGCTCCGGGTCTTGCCGAGGCGCTTGCCATCGAGCCGTCCCTGCGTCTCTCCACCTTCCTGGGGCGGGCGGGCGCGGCGGTTCTTCCCGCTTCGGCCCGTGTCACCCATCTCGCGCCGATGGTCCTCGACGAGTTCCAGCCCTGGCTCGATCGCGCCCGCTTTCACGTGGCGCTGGCTCCCTACGCGGTCAATCCGGTCAACAACGGCCGTTCGATCATCAAGCTGCACCAGCACGCCGTTGCCGGGGCCGCCGGGATCTACACGCCGACGGCCGTCTTCTCGCCGGTGGTCGAGGACGGCGTCAACGGCCTCATTGCCGAGCACGGACCGTTCGCCTTTCGCGACGCGGTGCTTCGGCTTGCCCGCGACAGGCAGGCCGCGCGCGCGATCGCCGAGGCCGGTATCGCCAACAGCCGCCGGCTGGGAGAACGCGGCTGCGTTGCCCGGTTCTGGGGACGGATCGCGCGCGGCGAGGCCTGATCCGGCGCTGTTTTGCAACGCCTGCCTTTCGGGTTAACCTCCTGTCAGTGCTGGGTTTGGCACAACACTGCACGGCATGCCTTTTCCTGGCCTGCTTCCGTCGACGAGAGAGCGCGCGTGATCATCCCCTGTATCCTGTCCGGCGGGTCCGGCTCGCGGCTTTGGCCGCTGTCGCGCTCGGCGCGGCCCAAGCAGTTCCTGCCGATCTTCGAGGGCGAGAGCCTGTTCCAGAAGACGCTCGGCCGGTTTCACGGCAGTGCCTACGCAGCCCCCATCGTCATTACCAATGCCGAGCACCGGTTTCTTGTCGGCGAGCAGATGGAGGAGGTCGGCGCGCCGCTTGCCGAGGCGACGATCGTGCTGGAGCCTGTCGGCCGCAACACCGCCGCTCCGGCCGCGATCGCAGCCCTTGTCGCGCAGGCGCGGGACAAGGATGCGCTTGTGCTGCTGGCCCCGTCCGACCATCTGGTGCGCGACGTTGCAGCGTTTTCCCGCGCCGTTGAACTTGCCGCGCCGGCCGCGCGCGCCGGACGGATCGTCACCTTCGGGATTCGCCCGTCCGAGCCGAACACGGGCTACGGCTATATCCGGCTGGCCGAAGGCGGCGTCGACGGCGAGGCTGGCGTCATCCCGGTGGAGGCGTTCGTCGAGAAGCCGGACCTTGAGCGCGCCCGCGCCTTCGTCGAGGGCGGTGCGCATGTGTGGAATGCAGGCATTTTCCTGTTCTCGGCTGCCACCATGATCGCCGAGTTCGAGCGTCATGCACCGGACGTGCTTGCCGCCGTGCGCGCGGCGCTTGGCGGCGCGGTCCGCGATCTCGATTTCCTCCGCCTCGATGCGGACCTGTTCGCGGCTGTCCCGAACATTTCCATCGACTACGCGATCATGGAGAAGTCCGACCGCATCGCCTGCGTGCCGACCGATCCGGGCTGGAGCGACCTGGGCTCCTGGTCGGCTGTCTGGGAAGCGCTGGACAAGGGAGAGGACGGAAACAGCGTCCTTGGCGAGGCGCGCTTCGTCAAGGCGCGGGACAATCTCGTGGTCAGCGATGCCGCGCTCGTCTCCGTCGTTGGCCTCGACCATGTCATGGTCGTCGCCACCAAGGATGCGGTGCTGGTCGCCGAGAAGGGGCATGCCCAGGACGTCAAGGCGGTTGTCGAAGGGCTGCAGGCGGAAGGCCGGCGCGAGACCCGCGAGCATCGCCGTCTCTACCGGCCCTGGGGCTGGCGCGAGGAGATTGCCAAGGGAACGCGCTTCCAGGTGCAGGAGATCGAGATCAAGCCGGGCGAGAGCATGTCGCTGCAAAGCCATGTCAATCGCGCCGAGCACTGGGTCGTCGTGTCGGGTACGCTGGCCATCGAGATCGACGGCACGACGCGGCTGATGACGGAGAACCAGTCGGCCTATGTGCCGGTGGGCGCGCGCCACCGGCTCGCCAATCCGGGCAGGGTCCCGGCCCGTGTCATCGAGATCCAGTCCGGCGCCTATATAGGGGATGACGATATCGTCCGCTATTCGGACAGCGCCGCCCCTGTTTCGCCGGATTGAATGACGAGTTTTTGAAAGATGTGCGGGAGCCCCGACACCCGCACGCCCAGACCTTGAGGACAATTCATGCTGCCAGTCCCCGTTGCCGAGCTGAAGCCGAACACCTACGCCTACGAATCCCAGCCGATGGTCAAGGCCACCGGGTTTCGCGAGTATGACGCGCGCTGGTTGTTTGAAAAAGAAATCAACCTGATGGGGATCCAGGCGCTCGGCATGGGCATCGCCACCTTGATGCATGAGCGCGGCACCCGGCCCGATATCGTCGTTGCCCACGATTTCCGGGGCTATTCGGCCTCGATCAAGATGGCGCTGATCGCCGGCCTGATGGCCGGCGGCGTCCGCGTCCACGACATCGGTCTTGCCCTGTCGCCGATGGCCTATTTCGCCCAGTTCGCCCTCGACGTGCCGGCGGTGGCCATGGTCACGGCCTCCCACAACGACAATGGCTGGACCGGTGTGAAGATGGGCATCGACCGTCCGCTGACCTTCGGGCCGGACGAGATGGGCCGGCTCAAGGAGATCGTCCTGACCGCCGCGTTCCGGGAAGGAACGGGGGGCGGCTACCGCTTCGTCGAGGGCTTCCCGGAGCGCTACATCGCCGATCTGACCGACCGGCCGAAGCTGTCGCGCCCGATCCGCGTCGTCGCCGCCTGCGGCAATGGCACGGCCGGTGCCTTCGCTCCGCGCGTGCTGGAAGCGATCGGCGCAGAGGTGATCCCGCTCGACTGCGAACTCGACCACACCTTCCCCAATTACAATCCGAATCCCGAGGACATGAAGATGCTTCATGCCCTGCGCGACAAGGTGCTGGAAACGGGCGCGGAGGTCGGCCTCGGTTTCGATGGCGACGGCGATCGCTGCGGCGTCGTCGACGATGAGGGCGAGGAGATCTTCGCCGACAAGGTCGGTGTCATGCTGGCCCGCGACCTGTCCGCCCTGCATCCCGGCGCCCGTTTTGTCGTCGACGTCAAGTCGACGGGGCTCTTCAACACCGATCCGGTGCTGCTCGGCAACGGCGCGGTCACCGAATACTGGAAGACCGGCCATTCCTACATGAAGCGCCGGGTCAACGAGATCGGCGCGCTGGTCGGTTTCGAGAAGTCGGGCCACTACTTCTTCAACGCGCCGATCGGCCGGGGCTATGACGACGGTCTCGTTTCGGCGCTTACCATCCTCGACATGCTCGACCGCAACCCGGACAAGAGCATGGCGGACCTGCGCCGTGCCCTGCCCAAGACCTGGGGCTCGCCGACCATGTCGCCGCATTGCGCGGACGAGATCAAATACGAGGTTGTCGAGCGCGTCATCGCCCGCTTCAAGGCGATGCACGAGAAAGGCGAGACGCTCGCCGGCCATCCCATCACCGATCTGGTGACCGTGAACGGCGTGCGCGTCTCCTGCGAGGACGGCACCTGGGGGCTTGTGCGGGCCTCCTCGAACAAGCCGGAACTTGTCGTCGTCATCGAGAGCCCGGTATCGGATGCCCGCCTGCGGGAGATGTTCAAGGCGGTCGACGCCATCCTGCGCGAAAACCCGGAAGTGGGCGCGTACAACCAGACCCTGTAGGGCCGACCAGCCGGCGCCGGCGTTTCGGCCGGCGTCGCGGTGCCGCGCGCACGAGGAGAGAGGCATCAGGTGACACCAACCTTGCAACCAGCCTCGCAGGGTCCGCATGCCGCGCTTGCGGCGGCCCGCGACCGGCTGGCCGGCTGGCTGATCGATGCGTCGCTGCCCGTGTGGGCGCGGGCCGGTGTCGATGCGCCCAGCGGGCGGTTCGCCGAAAGCCTTGCCCTCGGCACGGCCCGTCCGGGCGATGCCCCGGCGCGCCCGCGCGTGCCGCCCCGGCAGATCTATGCCTTTCTCGAAGGCGCGCGGCTCGGCTGGCAGGGCGATGCGGCCGGCATCGCCAGGCGCGGGCTTGCCGCCTTCCATGCCGATTTCCGTTGCGGCGACGCCACGCTCCGCCCGCCGTCACCGGATGGCGAAGGCGGGCCGCGTCCCTTCGATCTCTATGATCAGGCTTTCGCGCTCGTTGCCTATGCGCATGTGGCGGACCGCGTCGACGGCATGCGCCAGCGCCTCTCTCTGGAAGCCTCGCGCCTGCGCGACGGGCTTGTCGCCCGCCTTGCCCATCCCTCGGGCGGGTTCCAGGAGGATGAGCCGCATCGCCTGCCGCTCCGCGCCAACCCGCACATGCACCTTTTCGAGGCGGCGCTCGCCTGGGAACACGTGTCCGACGACCCGCGCTGGCGGGCCATGGCCGACGGCATCGCGGAACTGGCGCTCGCCCGTTTCATCGATCCCGGGACAGGGGCCTTGCGGGAATTCTTCGCCGCCGACTGGCGTCCGGCCCCGGGCGAGGAGGGGCGCATCGTCGAGCCCGGCCACCAGTTCGAATGGTGCTGGCTGCTCACCATGTGGGGGCGCTCCCGCAACCGCCCGGAGGGGCTGGCCGCCGCGTCCGGGCTTTTCACGGTCGCCGCGGGCCACGGCATCTGCCCGGACCGGGGCGTTGCGATCATGCAGCTGCGCGACGATTTCTCCCCGCTCGATCCGCTTGCCCGCCTCTGGGCCCAGACGGAATGGCTGAAGGCCGCGCTCGTGATGATGGAGGAGGCGCGCGACGACGAGACACGGCAGGCCCGTGCCGCCGACGCGCTGAAGGCGGTTGCCGCGCTGGAAGCCTATCTTGCCGTCGGTCCGCCGGGCCTGTGGCGCGACAAGCTGCGCGCGGACGGCACCTTCGTCGAGGAGCCGGCGCCGGCAAGCTCGCTCTATCACATCGTCTGCGCCATCTCCGAGCTTGACCGGGTGGTGCGCGACACCACGCCCTGAGACCGTGGCGGGGCCGTTTTCTCCCGCCTGTTTGCATCGCCCTTGCCGCCGCGCCCCGCCTGTGCGACACGGCAGGTTCCGACCCTGAACTTTCACCGATGGCAGCCGAAATGACCGCACCACAGGCACTCACCGACCTGCGCCAGCGCCTTGATGACCGCACCGCCGTGATCGGCGTCATCGGCCTTGGCTATGTCGGTCTTCCGCTCGCCCTGCGCTTTTCCGAACTCGGCCACCCGGTTGTCGGCTTCGATGTCGACACGGCCAAGATCGCCGAGCTCAATGCCGATCGCGGCTTTCGCCGCTATGTCGGCAAGACCCGCGAGGAGGTCCGCTTCGCCAGCGCCTTCGAGGCGACGGACGACTTTGCCCGCGCCGCCGGATGCGATGCGCTGATCATCTGCGTGCCGACGCCGCTCGGCCGGTTTCACGATCCCGATATCGGCTACATTCTCGATGCGGCGCGGCGCATCCGCCCGCATCTGCGCCCCGGTCAGGTGGTGGCGCTGGAATCGACCACCTATCCCGGCACCACCGAGGACGACATGCTGCCCGAGATGGCGCGCGACGACCTTGTCGTCGGCGAGGACGTCTTTGTCGTCTATTCGCCGGAGCGCGAGGACCCGGGCAATGCCAGCTTCGGCATCCGCCAGATCCCCAAGGTGGTGAGCGGCGTCACGGAAAACTGTCTTGCGGCGGCGATGGCGCTCTATGGCGGGGCGGTCGACACGCTTGTGCCGGTCGCCTCGACCCGCGTCGCGGAGATGACCAAGCTGCTGGAGAACATCCACCGGGCGGTCAATATCGGCCTCGTCAACGAGATGAAGACGCTGGCCGACCGCATGGGCATCGACATCTTCGACGTGATCCGCGCCGCCGCGACCAAGCCCTTCGGCTTCACCGCCTTTTACCCGGGGCCGGGCGTCGGGGGGCACTGCATCCCGGTCGATCCGTTCTACCTCACCTGGAAGGCGCGCGAATACGGGCTCCACACCCGCTTCATCGAGCTGGCCGGCGAGATCAACCGCTACATGCCGGACTTCATCGTCGAGAAGCTGATGGACGCGCTGAACGGACATCGCAAGGCGCTGAACGGGTCCCGCGTGCTCGTCCTCGGCGCCGCCTTCAAGAAGAACATCGACGACATTCGCGAGTCGCCGAGCCTGATGGTGATGGAGGGCATCGCCAAGCGCGGCGGGTTGCTCTCCTATGCCGATCCCTTCGTGCCCGCGCTGGTGCTGGAGGGCGGCACGCGCCTTGAAAGCGTCGTCGCCGACGAGGCGACCATTGCCGCACAGGACGCGGTCATCATCGCCACCGACCATGACGCCTTCGACTACCAGATGATCGCCCGTGCCGCGCCGCTGATCGTCGACACGCGCGGCCGCTATCCGGCAAGCGACCCGAAAGTGACCCGCGCCTGAGGGCAGGGGGCTCCGGGTGGACGGCCGGCAAGAGGGCGCCGGGCGCGGCTCTTGCGCTCCGGTGATTGTATTTTGCCCGCCGGTCGGCTAACCCACCGTTCGACCGGACGCGGTCGCATTCCTTGCCCGAACCGGGCGGACAAGAACAACGGGACATTCGTGATGTACGAAGCCATCGATCCAAATCCCAATTTCCCCAAGCTCGAGGAAGACATCCTCAAGTTCTGGGAAGAGAACCGGATTTTCGAGGCTTCGGTGGAGAACCGGCGCAAGGCGGACGGCTCGGGCGAATATGTCTTCTATGACGGCCCCCCCTTCGCCAACGGCCTGCCGCATTACGGGCATCTGGCCACCGGTTTCGTCAAGGACCTGATCCCGCGCTACCGCACCATGCGCGGCGACTGCGTCGTGCGCCGGTTCGGCTGGGATTGCCACGGCCTGCCGGCGGAACTGACGTCGGAGAAGGAACTCGGCATCTCGGGGCGCAACGAGATCCTCGAATACGGCATCGGCAAGTTCAACGAGCACTGCTCGGTCTCGGTCATGCGCTTCACCAACGAGTGGCGCTACTATGTCGAGCGGCAGGGCCGCTGGGTCGATTTCGAGAACGACTACAAGACCATGAACCTCTCCTTCATGGAGAGCGTGATCTGGGGCTTCAAGCAGCTCTGGAACAAGGATCTCGTCTATCGCGGCTACCGGGTCGTTCCCTATTCCTGGGCGGTGCAGACGCCGCTCTCCAACTTCGAGACGCGGCTCGACAATTCCTATCGCGAGCGCCAGGACCCGGCGCTCACCGTCGGCTTCCTGCTGAAGGGGGACCGCTTCGCCGACATGCCGACGCGGCTTCTGGCCTGGACGACGACGCCCTGGACACTGCCGTCGAACCTTGCGCTCGCCGTCTCGCCCGACCTTGACTACGCCGTGCTGGAAAAGGACGGCGTGCGCGTCGTGCTGGCGGAAGCCGCGCTTGAGCGCTACGAGCGCGAGTTCGGCGAGTGGACGAAGGTCGACAGCCTCAAGGGCTCCGCGCTTGCCGGCACCTCCTACGAGCCGCTCTTTCCCTACTTTGCCAGGACCGAGAACGCCTTTGCCGTGCTTGCCGCCGACTTCGTCGAGGCGGGCGACGGCACGGGCTGCGTCCATATCGCGCCGGGCTTCGGCGAGGACGATTTCGAGCTTGCCCGCGAACGCAACATCCCGCTCGTCGTGCCGGTCGACGAGGCCGGCAACTTCACTGCCGAGGTCGCGGATTATGCCGGGCAGAATGTCATCGAGGCCAACAAGGACATCATCCGCGACCTCAAGGCGCGCGGCCATGTCGTCTACCGCCACGAGACCTACCTGCACGACTATCCGCATTGCTGGCGCACCGACACGCCGCTGATCTACAAGGCGATCGACGCCTGGTACGTCGCGGTGTCGCAGTTCAAGGACCGCATGGTCGAGCTCAACCGCGAGATCGACTGGGTTCCCTCGCATGTGCGCGACGGCCAGTTCGGCAAGTGGCTGGAGAACGCCCGCGACTGGAACATCTCGCGCAACCGCTTCTGGGGCTGCCCGATCCCGGTCTGGATCAGCGACAACCCCGAATACCCGCGCACCGATGTCTACGGCTCCATCGAGGAGCTGGAGCGCGATTTCGGCGTCACGGTCGACAACCTGCACCGTCCGATGATCGACGAGCTGGTCCGCCCGAACCCGGACGACCCGACCGGCAAGTCGATGATGCGCCGCGTACCGGAAGTGCTCGACGTGTGGTTCGATTCCGGCTCGATGCCGTTTGCCCAGCAGCATTATCCGTTCGAGAACAAGGAGCATTTCGAGCGGAACTTCCCGGCCGATTTCATCGTCGAATATGTCGCCCAGACGCGCGGCTGGTTCTACACGCTGATGGTGCTTTCGACCGCGATCTTCGACCGCGCGCCCTTCCGCAACGCGGTCTGCCACGGCGTCGTGCTCGACGAGAACAAGCAGAAGCTCTCCAAGCGGCTGATGAACTATCCCGATCCCGTCGGCGTCTTCGACACCTACGGTGCCGACGCGCTGCGCTGGTACATGCTGTCCTCGCCGCTTCTGGTCGGCGGCGACCTTGCGGTTGCCAAGGACGGTCGCGGCATCGCCCAGTCGCTGCGCCAGGCGATCATCCCGATCTGGAGCGCCTATTACTTCTTCACGCTCTACGCCAATGCGGACCAGTACAAGGCACGCCTGCGCTTCGACCAGCAGAACCTGCTCGACCGCTACATTCTCGCCAAGACGCGCGAGCTGATCGAGAAGGTCGAGGGCTCGCTCGACGCCTATGACATTCCCTCGGCCTACAATCATGTGCCGGGCTATATCGACGCGCTCAACAACTGGTACATCCGCCGCTCGCGCGCCCGCTTCTGGGGCGAGGAACTGAACGACGACAAGCGTGACGCACTCGATACGCTCTACACGGTTCTGACCCATCTGATGCGCACCCTGGCGCCGATGATGCCCTTCGTCGCCGAGCGCATCTACAAGGGGCTGACCGGCGAGCTTTCCGTGCATCTGGCCGACTGGCCGGAGGCGGCGAAGCTGCCGCACGATCCCGATCTCGTCCGCCGCATGGACCTGCTCCGTGACGTCTGCGCCTCGGTCATGTCGCTGCGCGAGACCAAGCGCCTGCGCGCCCGCCTGCCGCTGAAGACGCTGACCGTCGCCCATGTCGATATCGAGGACCTGCGCCCCTACGCGCAGCTCATCGCCGACGAGGTCAACGTCAAGGACCTGGTGCTGGAGGCCGATCCGCTCTCGGTCGGCGAGCACAGCCTTGTCGTCAAGCCGCAGATCGGCAAGCGGCTGGGGCAGAAGATGAAGGAGGTGATGATCGCCTCCAAGACCGGCAACTGGACGCTGCGCCCCGACGGCATCGTCGAGCTTGCCGGCGTCGAGCTGACGTCCGAGGACTACACGATGCGCGTGATGGCGCCGGAAGGCTCTGACACGGGGCTCTTCGATGCCAGCCGCGGCGTCGTCGTCATGGATACCCGCGTCTATCCGGAACTGGAGCGCGAGGGATACGCCCGCGACATCGTCCGCCTCATCCAGCAGACGCGCAAGGATGGCGGGCTACAGGTGACCGACCGCATCCGCCTCAACCTCGTGGTGCCGGACGCGCTCGTCCAGGCGGTGGAGGAGCATCGCACCCGCATCGCCCAGGACACGCTGGCGCTGGAGCTTTCCATCGGAGGGACGCTGGACGGCGCCTTCCGTGCCACGCACGAGGTGGGCGGCGCCGAGGTCTCCATCGAGGTCGCGCGCATCGAGGGCTGACGCCTTCGGCCCTGCGGTGGTATCGGGACATGAAAAAGGGCGGAGAACCGGAAGGTCCTCCGCCCTTTGTCTTTGGAACATCGCGTTGGCGTCAGAGCCGGATCGGCTGCCCGCTTTGCGCCGCCAGCGTTGCGGCATCCGCCAGACGCTGCGCCATCAGCCCGTCGCGGCCGTCGGGCGAGGGGGCAGCCTCGCCGCGCGCGCAGGCGACAAAGGCGTCGAGCTGCAGGCGGTAGGCGCGGGCATAGCGTTCCAGGAAGAAGTTCTGGGCCGGGTCGGCGGTGAAGCCCGCGCCCGTCGCCAGTTCCACCGTCGTCTCGTGCTGGTTGCCCGCCCGCAGCAGGCCGAGCGAGCCATGCACCTCGATCCGCTGGTCGTAGCCATAGGTGGCGCGGCGCGAGTTGGAGATCTGGCAGATCCTGCCGCTCGCCGTCTTCAGCATCACCGCGGCCGTGTCGACATCGCCGGCCTTGCCGATTTCCGGATTGACGAGGCTGGAGCCGACCGCATGCACTTCCACCGGCTCCTCGCCGAGGAGGAAACGCGCCATGTCGAAATCGTGGATCATCATGTCGCGGAAGAGGCCGCCCGAGCGCTCGATATAGGAGACCGGCGGCGGGGAGGGGTCGCGCGACAGGATCGTGACAAGCTCGACATCGCCGATGCGTCCCTCGTCGATACGCGCCTTGAGCGAGGCGAAATTCGGATCGAAGCGGCGGTTGAAGCCGATGAAAAGCGGCACGCCGGCCGTCTCGACGACATCCAGAACGCCCTCGATGCGGTCGGCCGACATGTCGACCGGCTTCTCGCAGAACACGGCCTTGCCGGCCCGCGCCGCACGCTCGATGAAGTCCGAATGGGTGTCCGTCGGCGAGGCGACCAGCACGGCGTTGGAGCTGCGGCCCTCCAGCGCCTCGTCCAGGGAGACGACCGGGGCGCCGAGCCGTCCGGCCAGCCGCTCGGCCGCTTCCGGCATGGCATCGCAAATGCCGGCCAGTCGCACGTCGCCGGTTTCCGCCGCCCGCGCGGCGAGGTTGGCGGCGTGGATCTGGCCAATCCGTCCCGCACCGATCACTGTGACTGAAAGCAAGGTCGGGTTCCTTTTTGAGAATGTCTGTTCCACATTGACGAAATCATAGAATTTGCGTTTCATTCACGCAAGGCCGAACCCGGGCGGCAAGCGCCCGCACCGGGTGATTATACACCGATGCGTACATCTCGCGTGCCGGGGTTTTCTCCCCCGGTCCCGCCTTCAAGGACACGTTTCATGACCTCCACCCCTTCCTCCCTGGGCGTCGGCCTCATCGGCACCGGTTACATGGGCAAGTGCCATGCGCTGGCCTGGAACGCCGTGCGGTCCGTCTTCGGCGATGTCGCGCGGCCGCGCCTGGAGCTTCTTTGCGAGGTCAGCGAGGATCTTGCCCGCGAGCGCGCCTCGGGCTTCGGCTTTGCCCGGGCCACCGCCGACTGGCGGGCGCTTGTCGGGGACCCGGCGGTGGATGTCGTGTCGATCACCACGCCGAACCGGTTCCACCCCGAAATGGCGATCGCGGCGCTTCGGGCCGGAAAGCATGTGTGGTGCGAAAAGCCGATGGCGCCGGACTTCAAGGATGCGCAAGCCATGCGCGAGGCGGCGCGCGCCAGTGGCCGGGTCGCCATCCTCGGCTACAATTACATCCAGAACCCCGTCTTCCGCGAGATCGGCAGGATGATCGCGGACGGCGCCATTGGCGAGCCGTTCCAGCTTCGTGCCGAGATGGACGAGGACTTCATGGCCGATCCCGGCGACCCCTTCTCCTGGAAGAGCGCCGCGACATCGGGCTATGGCGCGCTCGACGATTTCGCCGTCCATCCGTTGTCGCTGGTTCACCGGCTTTTCGGCAAGGCCGAGCGTGTCTTCTGCGACATGGCGAAGCCCTATCCCGACCGTCCGCTGGCGGAGGGCGGCCGCCGCGCTGTCGAGACCCACGACATGGCCAACCTCCTGTTGCGCTTTCCCGGCGGGCTTCAGGCAAGCCTCCTGGTCAACCGTTCCGCATGGGGGCGCAAGAGCCGCATCGCGTTGCAGGTCTTCGGTTCGAAAGGCTCCATCCTCTACGACCAGGAACGGATGAACGAGGTCGAGCTCTATCGGGCGGACGGTCCGGCGGCGCGCCAGGGCTACACCCGCATTCTCGCCGGGCCCGCCCATCCGCCCTATGACCGTTTCATTCCCGCGCCCGGCCACGGTCTCGGCTTCAACGACCTCAAGGTTGTGGAATGCCGCGAACTCCTGCGCCTTGTCGCCGGCGAGCCGGCCACCGCGATCACCTTCGAGGAGGGGCTCGAGATCGAGCGCACCGTGCATGCGGCGGCGCGGTCGCACGAGACAGGCGGCTGGGTCCCGGTCGACTGAGCCTCGCGCCGAACGGGGCCGGCAAGGGCGGTCAGGCGAAGATCGCCCGTTCGCCGGCCACGGTTTCCGAGATGAAATCGGCGACGACCCGCACCCGGCCGAGGTCGCGGACGCTTTCATGTAGCACCAGCCAGTAGCTGCGCGCGATGGTGTGCTCGGGCAGCACCTGCACCAGATTGCGGTCCTGGCGGGCAATGAAGGCATGCAGGATGCCGATGCCGGCGCCCGAGCGCACGGCCTCGGTCTGCCCCAGCGCCGAAGCGATCTCGAAACGCGGCTGGAACGCCCGGTCGATCTCCTCCGCATAGGCAAGCGCGGTGGAATAGACGAGGTCTTCCACATAGCCGACAGTGGCGTGGTCCTTCAGGTCCTGCGCGGTCTCCGGCATGCCGGCACGGGCGAGATAGGTCCGCGAGGCATAAAGGCCGAGACGGTAGTCGACGAGCCTGCGCGCCACCAGCCGGCCATGGTCCGGCCGTTCCACGGTGATGGCGATGTCGGCCTCGCGCCGCGACAGCGACACCGCGCGCGGCGCCGGCACGAGTTGCAGCGTCAGCGAAGGGTGGCGCTCGGTCAGCACACCCAGCCGCGGCGCCAGATAGGCGACGCCGAAACCGTCCGGCGCGCCGATCCGGACCGTGCCGGAAACGGCGACATCCGCGCCGCCGATCTCCGCCCGCGCCGCCAGCACTTCGGCCTCGATCCGCTCCGCCGTTTCCAGCAGCCGTTCGCCGGCGGCCGTGAGTGTCGAGCCGGTCGTGCGCCGGTCGACCAGCTTGACGCCGAGATCGGTCTCCAGCGCCGACAGCCGGCGCGCGACGGTGGCGTGGTTGACGCCAAGCGCCCGCGCCGCCGAAAGCAGTTGCCCGGAACGGGCCACCGCGAGGAAAATCCGTGTATCGTCCCAGTTCATCAGTGGCCTGTCTTCGGTTCGCGCGGTTGGCCTTCATCCTATACGACTTCTATTTTTGCACAACGGATGCGGTTTTGCGCCTATTGCGCCTGACAAAAAACGAAGGCAAGACAGGGGCGAAGGTTTTATCGGATCCGCGCCGGCGCGCCCGGCGGGGAGCTTTTTGCCGGCCCGGCCGGCCACAAGACTGCCTCGGACCGGTTTTCCGGCCGAACAAGGGAGAAAACGACCATGCAGACCATCGGACATTTCATTGGCGGCAAGCACGTGGAGGGCACGTCCGGCCGCTTCGCAGACGTCTACAATCCGGCGACCGGCGAAGTTCAGGCCAAGGTCGCACTGGCGAGCCAGTCCGAACTGCGTGCCGCCGTCGAGAATGGTGCCGCAGCCCAGCCCGCATGGGCGGCCCAGAACCCGCAGAAGCGCGCCCGCGTCCTGATGAAGTTCGTCGATCTTCTGCACCGTGACATGGACAAGCTCGCCGAGGCCCTGTCGCGCGAGCACGGCAAGACCATTCCGGACGCCAAGGGCGACGTCATTCGCGGCCTCGAGGTCGCTGAATTCTGCATCGGTGCGCCGCACCTTCTGAAGGGCGAGTTCACCGAAGGCGCCGGCCCCGGCATCGACATGTACTCGATGCGCCAGCCGCTCGGCGTCGTTGCCGGCATCACGCCGTTCAACTTCCCGGCCATGATCCCGATGTGGAAGTTCTGCCCGGCGATCGCCGCCGGCAACGCCTTCATCCTGAAGCCGTCCGAGCGCGATCCCTCCGTGCCGATGATGCTCGCCGAGCTGATGATCGAGGCGGGCCTGCCGGCCGGCATCCTCAATGTCGTCAATGGCGACAAGGAAGCCGTCGACGGCGTTCTCGACGATCCGGACATCATGGCGGTCGGCTTCGTCGGCTCCACCGCGATTGCCGAATACGTCTATACGCGTGCCACCGCCAACGGAAAGCGCGCGCAGTGCTTCGGCGGCGCCAAGAACCACATGATCATCATGCCGGATGCCGACATGGACCAGGCCGCCGACGCGCTGATCGGTGCCGGCTATGGTGCCGCCGGCGAGCGCTGCATGGCGATCTCGGTTGCGGTTCCGGTTGGCGAGGCTGCCGCCAACGCGCTGATGGAGCGCTTGATCCCGCGCGTCGAGAGCCTGAAGATCGGGCCTTACACGGCCGGCAATGACGTCGACTTCGGCCCGCTCGTCACGGCCCAGGCCCGCGACCGCGTGCTCGGTCTCGTCGAGCAGGGCGTCAAGGACGGCGCGACGCTCGCCGTCGACGGCCGCGACTTCACCATGCAGGGCTACGAGAACGGCTACTTCATGGGCGGTTGCCTGTTCGACAATGTCACCAAGGACATGTCGATCTACAAGGAAGAGATCTTCGGCCCGGTCCTCTCGGTCGTGCGCGCCAAGGACTATGACGAGGCGCTCGACCTGCCGATGAGCCACGAATACGGCAACGGCACGGCGATCTTCACCCGCGACGGCGACACGGCCCGCGACTTCGCCAGCCGCATCAACATCGGCATGGTCGGCATCAACGTGCCGATCCCGGTGCCGCTCGCCTATCACACGTTCGGCGGCTGGAAGCGCTCCGGCTTCGGCGATCTCAACCAGCACGGCCCGGACGCGTTCCGCTTCTACACGCGGACCAAGACGGTCACCTCGCGCTGGCCGTCGGGCCTGAAGGACGGCGCCGAGTTCGTCATTCCGACCATGAAGTAGGTTGGGTACAGGGTCACGCCGAAGGGCGTTGATCCCTGCCTTTGAACCTGAAAGCCCGCCCCGGTACCTCCGGGGCGGGCTTTTTCGTGTCCGGATCGGATGCGGTTCCGTTCAGGCGGCGCGGGCGCGGCGGGCAGGGAAGTCGATCTCCGTACCGGCGACATGGTTCAGGTAGTTGGTCAGGATGTTGGCGACCACGTTGGCCGTCGTTTCGATGATGTCGCCGTCGTCCAGACCGGCGCGGCGGGCCTGGTCGATGTCGGCGTCCGACACCAGGCCGCGCGTCTCGACGATGGCCAGCGACAGTCGCAGGATGGCGGCGAGCCGGGGTTGGTCGGCGCGTCCGGCCAGATGCGCGTCGATGGTCGCATCGTCAACCTTCAGGCTGCGCGAGATCGCGCCGTGAGCCGAGGTGCAGTAGTCGCAGGAATTGGCGCCGGCAACCGCCAGCGCAATCGCCTCGCGGGTCTTTGTGTCGAAACTCCCCCCACTGAGCGTCTCGCCAAGGCCGAGCATCGCCTCCAGCACCGCCGGCCGCTTCCCGGCAGTGCGGTAAAGGTTCGGGACCATGCCGAGCTTCGACCTGATTGCGCCGAACAGTTCGGCGGTGCGGCCCGAGGCCTCGGTATCGGTGAGATGCGTAATGCGTGCCATGTTCTGTCTCCTTCGTTGGTTCGTTCGGGAACCGGGCGCCTCCGTGGCGCCGATGAAGGGAAGATGGGAGTGTCTCCGCGTTTCATCTATTTCAGATGCATCGAAAAATCTTGCAGATCGTTCGGTTCCGATCACGAAAAACGGATGATCTGAGAGGTTTGTGTGAACCGGCCTTTGTCAGCGCGCGGTTCGAAAGCTCGCCGGAGAGACACCGACTTCCTTCTTGAAGACGCGGGAGAAGGCGGAGTCTGAAGCATAGCCGGCCAGCGCGGCGGCCTCGGAGACGTTCAGCTTGCGCTCGGCCAGCCCCTGGCGGGCGATCTGCATCCGCCAGTCGGTCACGTATTGCATGGGCGTCACGCCCATCTTGCGCGCGAAATGCTGGGCGAAGCTGGTGCGCGACAGTCCCGCGGCGCGCGCCAGGCTTTCCACGCTCCAGCTGCCGGCCGGATCGCGGTGGAAGGCCGTCAGCGCCCGGGAGATCTGCGGATCGGCGAAGCCGGCGAGGTTGTGGCCGTCGTCGGCCTGCCGTTCCAGCCAGGTGCGGATGGCCTGCGCGAAGATCGCCTCCGACATCTTCAGCGCGATCAGGTCGCCGCCGAGCCGGGTCGATCCCGCCTCGCCGCCGATCACCCGCAGCGTCGCCTCCATCCACGCGCCGCTTTCCGCCCCGTAGTCCCTGACATGGATGCAGGAGGGCAGCCGGTCGAAGATCAGGTGCCGGGAGCCTTCGGCGAAGGAGAAATGGCCGCAGATCATCTGAGTGCTGCGCGTGGTGTCGTCGCCGCCATGGACCAGAACGCCTTCGCCGCGATAGCCGGTTTTCTCGAAAACCTCGTCCAGCGGCAGGGTCTCGGCCGGGCCGGTGTGCTGGCAGTAGAGGGCATGGGCCGCGCCATGCGGGATGAGCACCAGGTCGCCCTGCGCCACCAGGACGGTCTCGCCGGTTGCCTGGATCCGCAGCATGCAGTCGCCCCGGTGGGCGAAGTGGAAGCGGCAGACATTGTCGAGTTGCGGCACCTGCACGCCCCAGGGCGGGGTGAAGCTGGTGCGGAAATAAAGCGTCCCCTTGAGGGAGAGACGGGTGAGGATGTCGCTGAGCAGGTCGAGCATGGCCGCATTCTAGCGCATCCTGTCAGGTCGTCCATGATCCCGAACGATCTGAGATATTTTGCGAACGTTCTGGAATTCACGGTCCGCTCGTCGCGTGTCTTTCTGTCGCCGATGCCGGCGGGGAGCGGACGTTCCGCCTTTGTGGCTGGCGTCGGATACGCAAGGAGATTGCAATGCCTGTTATCGATCATGTCAGCGTCGGCGTGCCGGATATTGCCGCCGGCCGCCGCTTCTACGATCCGCTGATGGCGGCCGTGGGTGCCCGCTGCCTCGCCGATGGCGAGGGGTTTGCCGCCTATGGCGACGCCCGTGTGGAGTTCCTTTTGCTGAAGCCGTTCGACGGCGGCACGCCCACGGGCGGCAACGGCACCCATGTGGCGCTGGCAGCGCCCTCGCGCGAGGCGGTGGATGCCGGCTGGCAGGCAGCGCTTGCGGCCGGAGGCACGGACGAGGGCGCGCCGGGGCCGCGTGCGGCCTATCCGGTTCCCGACGTCTATACCGGCTATGTCCGGGACCCCTTCGGCAACAAGCTCGAGGTCATTCACAAGGGCTTTTCCGCCTGACCGTCTCCGCTCTGACGGCACCGCTGCGAACGTTGCCTGACGCCCGGAGCGGTGCCGCGCCGTCTTACGACTGATCGCGCGACAGGACGTAATGCGTCACCCTTGGCGAGACCGTCCGCTCGACCCAGGTCAGGCCGCAGGCCCGCAGGTCGATGCCGGCAAGCAGGTTCTCGCCCTTGCCCATCACGATCGGGCTCACGGCGAGATGCATCTCGTCGACGAGGCCGGCCTCGAGATACTGCCGGATCGTGTTGACACCACCGCCGATGCGGAGGTCCCGCTCTCCTGCGGCAGCCTTGGCCCGCTTCAGCGCGGCATGGATGCCGTCGGTCACAAAGTGGAAGGTGGTGCCGCCTTCCATCTCGATGGGCGCGCGCGCGTGATGGGTGAGCACGAAGACATCCGTGTGGTAGGGGGGATTGTCGCCCCACCAGCCCTTCCAGGTGTCGTCCGGCCATTCGCCCCGGACCGGCCCGAACATGTTGCGACCGATGATCCAGGCGCCGAAGCCGGTCAGGCTGCGCTCGATGAAATCATTGTCGATGCCGGTCTCGCCCCTGTTCGCGCTGCCGGTCTCGCCAAGCACCCGCTCCCGGAACGAGCGGGTCGCGAAAGCCCAGTCGTGAAGGGCAATTCCGCCGATGCCGCCGGGATTTTCAAGGTCCTGGCCCGGGCCGGCGCCGAAACCGTCCATGGACAGGCTGATACAGGATACGCGGGTCTTGGCCATGGTCGGGCTCCGTATTTCCGATTGCAGATTGAAACCGGTTGTTGTGTTGCATAGCCGATCCTATGTTGCAACCGGTTTTGTTCGGGAGGTGAAGACTTGCAGATCGAGCGGCGATCCGGATGCCCCATCAACCTGACGATGGAAGTGCTGGGCGACAGGTGGAGCCTTGTGGTCGTTCGCGACATGATGTTTGGCAACCGGCGGCATTTCCGCGACCTTCTGACCGGCTCGAAGGAGAGGATCGCCTCCAATATTCTGGCCGCCCGGCTGAAGCGGCTCGTTGCGCTCGGCCTGGTGAGCAAGACTGACGATCCAAGCCATGCCCAGAAGGCGATCTACAGCCTCACCGAGCCGGCAATCCGGCTGGTTCCGGTTCTTGCCGCGATCGGAGCCTGGGGGTGCGAGCATCTCCCCGTCAGCGAGGAGCTGAGCATTCGCGCGCGGCTGCTGGAAGAGGGCGGGCAGCCGATGTGGGAGGCTTTCATGCAGGAACTGCGCGTGACGCATGTCCAGGACCCGGTCGGAGGCGCGCAGGGCGCGCATGCGTCCGCCGTGCTGGCGCGCCTGACCGCCGCCTATGAGGACGTGCGCCAAAGGCAGGCATAGGCGTGCGACCGGGGGGGCAGCGGGTCAGGTCCGGAGCCACGATCAAGTTGTCGCCGAGGTGTCCTTGCGTAACCCTGAGGCGACCAACATTGCCGGGATTGTTGGCGCATGAAGAAAATTGCGAAAATCTGAAATTTTCTTTGCCACCTGCAGGAACCCGCAATACGGTTCCCGCCGGTTTCCTGTACTACAGCTTGATGGGCAAAAGGGGTTTTCATGACGCAGCGCGAGGTCGTTTTCCTGTCGGGTGTCCGCACGGCCATCGGGGCCTTCGGAGGGGCGTTGAAGTCCGTTCCCCCGACGGAACTGGGCGCAAAGGTCGCCGCCGAGGCGGTCCGCCGTTCCGGGATTGACGCACAGGAAGTCGGGCATGTCGTCTTCGGCCACGTGATCAACACCGAACCCAAGGACATGTATCTTGCCCGCGTCGCGGCGGTGGAGGCGGGCATTCCGGTGGAGACGCCGGCCCTGACGCTGAACCGCCTGTGCGGCTCCGGCGCCCAGGCGATTGTCAGCGCGGCCCAGTCGATCCTGCTTGGCGATGCCGATTACGCCCTTGCCGGCGGTGCGGAATCCATGAGCCGGGCTCCCTTTGCCAGCCCCGGCGCGCGCTTCGGCGTCAAGATGGGCGACGCGGTCATGCATGACATGATGCTCGGCGCGCTCAACGATCCCTTCGGCGGCGGCCACATGGGCATCACGGCGGAGAATGTCGCCGAGCGTCACAACATCAGCCGCGAGGCGCAGGACTCGCTCGCCGTCGACAGCCAGCACCGGGCAGGCCTTGCGATCCGTGACGGGCGTTTTGTCGAGCAGATCCTGCCGATCGAGGTGCAGGCCGGACGGAACGTCAGCGTTTTCGACACCGACGAGCATGTTCGTGCCGATACGTCGATCTCGGCGCTGAGCGGTCTGAAGCCCGTCTTCCGCAAGGACGGTTCGGTCACCGCCGGAAACTCCTCCGGCATCAATGACGGCGCCGCCGCCGTCGTGCTCGCCGACCGGGCGCTGGCCGAAGCGCGGGGCCTCAAGCCGATGGCCCGCCTCGTCGGTTATGCTCATGCCGGTGTCGCGCCCGACGTGATGGGCATCGGTCCGATCCCGGCCGTGCAGAAGCTGTTCGAGCGCACCGGATTGACGGCAGCGGATTTCGATGTGATTGAATCCAACGAGGCCTTCGCCGCGCAGGCCTGCGCGGTGATGCGGGAACTGGGCTTCCCGTCCAACAGGGTGAACCCGAATGGCGGCGCCATCGCTCTCGGTCATCCGGTGGGCGCCACCGGCTGCATCATCACCGTCAAGGCGCTCTATGAACTCGAGCGCACCGGCGGCCGCTACGGCTTGGTCACGATGTGCATCGGCGGCGGGCAGGGCATCGCCCTGGCGATCGAGAACCTCAACGCGGTCTGACACCGACCCTTCCGGACCGGATCGTCATGGTGGCGGGGCGTGATGGACCAGCGCCATGACGGGCAAGGGCCGGACGCGACGGGTTCGGCCTTTTTCGTGTCGGGCCAGCAGGGAGTGATGCCGCATGTTTCGCAGCGCAGGTCTTCTCGCGGCAGCCCTTTGCACCTGTCTCCTCGCAGGTGTCCTGACCGGCAGCACCTCCTTGCGTGCCTCCGGAGCGGCGAGCGTCGAGGGGGAGGCGGCAGGCCGGCATCCGCTCGACGAGCGGGTCTGGTCCGTCGCCGACGGCGCTTTTGTCGATCCGGACGCGGTTCGTGCGGCAATTGCCGCCGCCCGTTTCGCGCTTCTTGGCGAAATTCACGACAATCCCCGTCACCACACGTTGCAGGCGCATTTGCTCGCGGCATCCGTCGCGGCCGGGCGCGCACCGGCCGTGGTGCTGGAGATGCTGCCTCGCGACCTGCAGCCGCGTGTCGACGCCTATCTGGGCGGTGCAGGGGCAACGGCGGACGGGTTCGGTGCGGCGCTCGGCTGGCGTGATCTCGGCTGGCCCGACTATGCGATCTACCGGCCGATCCTCGATGTGGCGCTCGCCGCATCGCTGCCGGTTGTCGCCGGAGACACGCCAAGGGACGAGCGGCGAGGCGTTGCGCGCGGCGGGGTCGGCGTTCTCGGCAAGGCCCGCCGTAAGGCGCTGCAACTCGACGAACCGCTCGGCGAGACGGCGGACACCGGCCTGCTCGACACGCTGTTCGAAGGGCATTGCGGAATGATGCCGCGTGCGGGGCTGATGCCGCTGGTCGGCGTCCAGCGACTACGCGATGCAACGCTTGCGGACGCGATGGTCTCGGCCGTTGAAAATGGCGCGGACGGCGCGGTCCTGATCGCCGGAGCCGGTCATGCACGAACCGATTTCGGCGTGCCGCGCTACCTGCGCTGGCGGCAACCCGATGCCACCGTCGTTGCGGTTGCCCTGGTCGAGGTGGCCGAGGGCGAGAGCGATCCGGCGACTTATGTCGGCGGGACAGCCGGGGTGCCCGCGCCCTACGATTATCTCTGGTTCACCGCGCGCAAGGATCGCACGAACCCTTGCGCGGAGCTGGAAAAGAGGTTCGAGAACGCCCGATAAGGCGTGTCCCGCGTCAGCCCGCCGGTGTGCCCGCCCGCCTCAAGAGGCCTTCGGGCGCTTCCGGTAGTCTCCGCTCGCCCGCTTGGCCGTGTAGCACTGTTTCACCTTCTCCTTCGCCTCGGCCAGTTCCTGCTCGGGCGTTGCGCCGCCGGCTGCGGGGGTCTCGCTCGGGCGCAGCTCTTCCCTGGTGAAGATCAACTCGTCGAACGGCACCGGGTTGGACGGATCGACAGTGCCGGTCGTCGTCTTGACGGAGAACAGGAAGCGGTTGTCGGTGACTTCCGAGGAGCACTGGCTCAGAATGAGAAACTCGCCGGGAATGGTGTCATACGCGTTGGTGGAGCGGCAGGCGCCTGCAAGAAGCGCGAGGCCGACGACAAGAAGGGGCAGGGAACGCGTCATGGGCAAGAGCATCTCCGGACTGTTGAACTTCGGATCGAACCGCAATCCAGAGTAGTTTTCGGTTGCGCGCCTGTCATCTTGCAATTGGCCGATATCCAGCGCTTTTCAGCTCCGGACCTCAGGTGAGAGGGCCGCGATTTGCCGTCCGGCGTCACGTGCTCCGCCGCCAGCCTGGCACCCGTGCTGCCATGGTCCTCGTCGATATCGCTTGCGACGAGGCCGATGTCGCATATGTCCCGTTCGGTTGATCTCGGTTGCCTCCAGCGCAAGTGACGTCGACGGGGAAGGGGAACAGTATTTGTGTCGCGAGCTCGTCACAACCTGTTCTTGACAGGAGTAACTTCTGATTGCAATTCTTGGTCGTTATCTCTGTTTCGATTTCCTCGTGAGTGGTCGGTGCTCATGTCAAATGCTATAGACATTGATATGACAAGAAGAGAACTCGCGGACGCGATCGAGGATGCCGCGTACGGCATTCGCTCGTGGGACGAGGTAACAAGAATTTACACGGATGTTTTTGCTGGAAGCTTCGCTGCCATCATCACGCATGATCTTGGTGAGAACAGGGCGTTTAACGTGGTTCATGCCGGCCTGGACCGGTCCTACATGAAGAGTTATGCGGACTATTATTCTGGGATAAACCCTTGGAACCCGCACTGGCTCCACATGCAGACGGGTGCTTGTCATGTCTGTAATAATACTTTCCCGACATCAACGATAGAACATACTGAATTCTATCAAGACTGGTTGCGATGCGCCGGGGATTTCGACAGTGCCGTCGGGCTGAAAGCGGGATCGACCGACGGCGAACTCGTGCATCTCGCCGTCCACTACCCGAACAGCCTTTCGGGGCAGTATGACCGGCAGGTCTATGAGGTCACGCGGCACTTGGGTCCGGTCGTCTCAAGGGCCCTCCGTAGCGCGCGTCTTCAGGTCCGGACCATGCAGAACCTGTCCATGTCGAGTGCCCTTTCGGCATGCGGGTCGGAGCCGTCTTTTGTGGTCAATGCCGACTGCCGGGTGATGGATGCGAATACAGCCGGCCAAGACCTGTTGCGTGACGGAGAATTTCTCTTTTGTTTCAAGGGGATGATCGGCATTCGGGAAAGCGGTGCCTGCGCGAGGATGCGGCGGGATGTGAAGCGTCTGGCGAGATCTCCCGCTGTCGATGTCGAGCGCTCCTGCGTTGTCGGGTCCGGCGGAGCCTGGGCCGTGAGTTACACGCGCCTGCCCGGTTCTGATAGCGCGGTGCCGATCCTGTTCGACCGACTGGTGCTTGTCCGTTTCAGGAAAATGACCGCGGTGGCGCATTCTGCAGGTCTCGGCGGTCTGGCGTCCGCCTACGGTTTGACGGGAGCGGAGCAACGGCTTTGCGAGAAGCTGTCCCTCGGGCTGACCGTGTCCTTGGCGGCCGAGGAGTTGTCGTGGACCTACGAAACCGGCCGGTCGACACTCAAGCAGATCTTCGCAAAAATGAATGTCGGGCGT
Organism: Stappia sp.; assembly: GCF_048261845.1. Taxonomy (GTDB): domain Bacteria; phylum Pseudomonadota; class Alphaproteobacteria; order Rhizobiales; family Stappiaceae; genus Stappia. The sequence continues at coordinate 54,836 of NZ_JBLXFR010000019.1, forward strand.
CAGTCAGAACTGGTTCGACTGCTCGATCGCTGGCTGACGCCCTGAAGTTTTAATGAAACGCCTGAAGTATTCGGTTATTTCTGCAAGATGGAAGAACCCATCCGGTATTTCCCGCCGCCCAAACTCGTGACGTCCTGGCAGGCTTTCTTGCCTTTTCGTATCTTCTTGAACTGATTGCAGATCTTGTTTCCCTCAAACCACCATTTGCCGGTGTCTTCCGTCATGCCCTTGATGCCCTTGAGATCGAAAATCTTCTGGACGCCGTCGTTGGTGAACACGGCTTTGCCGCCGACCGAAGGGTTCTTTTCCCCGTGCCAGGTGATCGTCTTGCCGACGAGTTCCTGTTTGAACTCGTCCGCGCCGAGGCCGGCGGCGGTCGCGGTTGCCGACCCGGCCAACAAGGCGGCGCAGAATACGGCGGCCGCAAAAATTCCCGAATGCTTCATTTGTCAACCTCCCGTCTAGACTCCCCGGGGCGCCAGTGTCACGGCAGCTCACGGTTGAGTGGCCCCAGATTGGGAAAAGATCCGGGAAACATCACCCCCCATTTGAGGGGTTACTGCCGGGGTGGATCAAGAACCGTCTGCGTGGTCGGAGATTGAACCCGTCGCGAAATGTGCCACTCAAGACAGCGGACCGCGATAGATGTCGGACTTTCCGTCCGGCTCCCCATCCGGCTTCCCGTCCCTGGCCGCGTCATGTTCTGGAGCCTCGTCCGGGGGATCGCCGCCCTGTTGCGTGTCGGCGGAGTCCGCGTCCGCCCTCGTCTCGTCGTCCCCCGCGCCGGGCGTATCGTCCTCCGGTGCCGGTTCCTGCTTGTCATAGGCGGCGCGCCGCCGCGCCAGCACCTTGGCCCGTGCCCGCCGCCGTCGCACCTTGTTGACGATCCGCCGCCCGGCCCGGGAAAAGTCCTCGCGCGAAAAGAAGAACGGCAAGGCCGGTTCGGCCGGCTCCACATGTTCCACCGCCAGTCCCACGGCGGTGATGCCGTGATCCTCGTCGATGTCGCGCACGACGAGGTCGATATCGCCATAGGCGACCCGGTCGGTCGGTTCGATGTCGTCGCCCAGTTCCCGGGCGAGGAAGGCGCGTACGGTCAGGCCCGCATCGCCCTTCTCGACACGGAACCCGTAGATCGCGCCGAGATCGGCGAGCCTTGCGTCCGGGTCGAGGTCGAAATCGCCGAACAGGGCCGGATCGTGTTCCTGTGCCGTTGCGCCGGCGAAGAGGGCATCGAGCACCGGCACCTGCCGGGCGGTCGCGAGAATATACATCCGGTCTCCGGGCTGCGGCTTGCCGGCCTTTTGCAGCCGCACGGCATGTCCGTCGCGCAGGATCAGCACCGGCCGGGCCCAGCGGGGGATGCGCTCGCCATGGGCGACCGCGCTCGCCGGATGCACCGTATAGCCGACCAGTTCATGGTCCTGTCCGCCGGGCAGTTCCAGTTCTATCCGCTCCACCGGCCCCATGCGCGCCGGCACCGTCAGCTTCAGCCATTGCGCCATCGGGCGTATGGTCCAGCCTTGCAGCACCAGCGAGGTGAGCACGATCATGAATGTGACGTTGAAGATTTCCTGGGCGTTGGGCAGGCCGTAGATCAGCGGCAGGATGGCAAGCAGGATGGAGACCGCGCCGCGCAGTCCCACCCAGGAGACGAAGGCGATCTCGCTGCGGGTGAAGCCGAAGGGCAGCAGGCAGAGCCATACCGCAAACGGCCGGGCCACGAAGATCAGTACGGCGGCAAGGGCAAAGCCCTCCAGTGCGAACTCGCCGAACTGCGAGGGCGTCGCAAGCAGGCCGAGCGTCACGAACATGCCGATCTGTCCGAGCCAGGTCATGCCGCCCTGGAAATTCTTCAGGGCCGGTTGCTGGCGGATGCGCACGTTGCCGCACACGATGCCGGCGACATAGACGGCGAGGAAGCCGCTGCCTCCGACGAGCGAGGTGGCCCCGGAAAGCGCCAGCGCCAGCGCCAGAACGACGATCGGGTAGAGCGCCGGCTCCAGGTTGACCCGGTTGACGATCTGCACGATGGCATAACCGCCGGCAAGGCCGGCGATGAGGCCGAGTCCCATCTGCTGGACAAGTTCGAGCGCAAGGTCCGCACCTGCGGCGACATCCGCCTCCACCGCGCCGGCGGTAATCATGCCGACCAGCGTCATCGTCAGGAAGATCGCCATCGGATCGTTCGAGCCGGATTCCACTTCCAGCGTCGCGGAGATCATTTCGCGCAGGTTTACCCCGCCGACGCGCAGCAGGAAGAACACGGCGGCCGCGTCGGTCGAGCCGACAATGGCGCCCAGCAACAGCCCGTCCGTCCAGGCCCAGCCGAACAGGTAATGCGCGCCGGCGCCGACGACGCCTGCCGTTATCGCGACGCCGAGCGTCGCCAGCGCCAGCGCCGGCGCGGCGGCGAGCCGGAAGGTCGCGAGCCTCGTGCGGAAACCGCTGTCGAAAAGGATGATCGCCAGCGCGATCGAGCCGATGAAATAGGCCGTGCGTGTGTCTGAAAAGGCGATGCCGCCGGGCCCGTCCTCGCCGGCGGCAAGGCCGACCAGCAGGAAGACGAGCAGCAAGGGCGCACCGACCCGAAAGCTGACCAGCGATGTGAACACCGACACGGCGACGAGGCCGGCAGCGATCAGGATCACCAGGTTCAGTGTTTCGAGCATGCAGTCGCGCCTCCGGACGCGGGCGGCCCCGCGTCATCCGGGAATCGTGTCGTCCTTCTGATTATAGGGCAATCGGGTCCGAACCGGGGCGCGTGCCGGTTCGCGAAAAAATGACAGGGCGGGCGCTGTCACCGCCCTGTCCGGATGCCGGCTCGCGGGTCAGGCCGCCACGCGGGCCGGAGTGTGGTCCGCTCCCGCCGCGCCGCCGTCGGCATAGACGCGGCCGAAGCGGTTGGCCAGGAACTGGGTCAGCGGGATGCTCTCCTGCTTCAGGAAACCGCGGGCCGGAAGCTTGCCTTCGCGCAGCATGTCGAGCGTCGCGCAGATGCCGGCCGAGGTGGTGATCTGGATCGCGCTCCATGTCTCGCCGGCGAAGTCCTGCGCGGTGACCCGGTAGACCGAGGACATCTGCTCGCGCTGGTCGGCGCGCCGACCCGAGGCCGTGATGAACACCAGAACCACGTCCTGGCGGGTGATCGGCACGGCGGTTTCCAGCACGTCGCGCATCAGGTCGCGGCGGTCCTTGAGGCCGAGATCCGTCAGCAGCATGCGCATGATGTCGCGATGCCCCGGATAGCGCACGGTCAGGTAGCGCAGGCTCTTGACCTTGCCGGCCAGCGTCTCCGCCAGCGAGCCGAGCCCGCCGGAGGTGTTGAAGGCCTCGTAGTCGATCCCGTCGAGCGAGAAGGTCTCGTAGCCCTCGAGCGGTTGCAGCAGCGTCTTCTCGCCGTCGACCACCGCCTCGCACGGATTGCAATATTCGTTGATCAAGCCGTCGGTGGACCAGGTGAGATTGTATTTCAGCGCGTTGGTCGGGTAGCGGGGCAGCGCGCCGACGCGCATCGTCAGCGTGTCGAGCCTGTCGAAACGGCTGGCAAGATCGTTGCCGGCGATGGAGACGAAGCCCGGGGCCAGCCCGCATTGCGGGGCGAAGGCGATGCTCGCCCCTTCCGCCAGCGCCTTGACCTCGCGGGTCGAGGCGACGTCCTCGGTGAGGTCGAGATAGTGCGCGCCGGCACGCTTGGCCGCGCGCGCGATGGTTCCGGTCAGGAAGAAGGGGGCCGCGGAAAGCACCGCCTTCTTGCCCTCAAGCGCCGCGACCAGCGCCTCCTCGTCGGCGAGATCGACGCGCTTGATGGCAACGCCCGGCCGCTGCGAGGCGGCCAGTGCCGTCTCGTCGCGGTCGGCAATGGTGACTTCATAGTCGCCGGTGGAGGCGAGCAGGGCGGCAATGGTGCGTCCGATCTTGCCGGCGCCGACAACGAGAACTGGCCAGGTGTTCATGAAGGTCCTCCACGGGAAACAGGGTCTGGCCTCAGGATAGCTGCCGCTTCGTCCGCTGAAGAGGACACATCGTGTCGGAAAATGCCCGTGTATCGTCGATATGACGGAACATCCGGCATTTTGCCGGCATGGAAGTGCCGCGACATCTCCTGCCGGACCTTGCCGGGAATCGCTACGCCGGGCCGCAAACCGCCGTCGGGATGGAGGCCGGTGGGGAGGCCAGTGGGGAGGCCGGGGGGAGGGTCGGGGAGGGTGCCGCTGCGCCGGACCCCTTGCCGGGAGTTCGCGGTTGCCGCTCATGGTTCGACCGTCCTTGTGGCTTGTCTGACGGTCGCTTTTCTCGTTTCCTTCGTCCTGATGCTCGGCTCCGGCCTGCTTGCACTGGTCGCTATCGCGGTGCAGCGTGACAGGCCGCTTCCTGAAGGTTCGCCTGCCGCCATGACAAAAGTCGATTTCATCATCGTCGGAGCCGGTTCGGCCGGCTGCGTGCTGGCCGACCGGCTGAGCGCCGGCGGCCGCTACACCGTGTTGCTTCTGGAGGCCGGCGGCAGCGACCTCAATTTCTGGATCTGGATGCCGATCGGCTACGGCAAGGCCTTCTACGACCGGCGCATCAACTGGATGTACACGACCGAGCCGGATCCGGGCCTTGGCGGGCGGACCTCCTACTGGCCGCGCGGCAAGGTGCTCGGTGGTTCCTCCTCGATCAACGCCATGGTCTACATCCGCGGCCAGCCGCAGGACTACGAGGACTGGAAGGCGATGGGCAATCCCGGCTGGGGCTGGGACGACGTGCTGCCCTGGTTCCGCAAGTCCGAGACCAACGATGCCGGTGCCGACGACTGGCGCGGCGGCGAGGGACCGCTTCACGTTGCCACCCTGGCGCGCGACCTGCACCCGATGTGCCAGACCTATCTCGCCGCCGGCGAGCAGGCCGGCCTGAAGCGCAATCCGGACTTCAACGGCGCCGATCAGGAAGGCGTCGGGCTCTACCAGAACACGGCCAAGGGCGGTCTGCGCATGTCGGCGGCGCGCGCCTACCTGCATCCGGCGCGGCGGCGGGCCAACCTGCGCGTCGAGACGCATGCGCAGGCGACACGGATCCTCTTCGAGGGCAGGCGCGCCACCGGCATCGAATACATGCGCAAGGGAGAGAGGCGGACGGCGTTTGCCGCGCGTGAGGTGATCCTTGCCGCCGGCGCGGTCAACTCGCCGCAACTGCTGCAGCTCTCCGGCGTCGGACCGGGTGCGTTGCTTGCCGACAAGGGCATCGAGGTGCTGCACGAGATGCCCGGCGTCGGGCGGCACCTGCAGGATCACCTGGGCCTCGACTATCTCTACCGCTCGAAGGTGCCGACGCTGAACCAGCAGCTTCGCCCGTTTCGCGGCAAGCTCTGGCACGGCCTGCGCTATGTGCTGATGCGGCGCGGGCCGCTGTCGCTCGGCGTCAACCAGGGCGGCGGCTTCTTCCGCACCCGGCCTGACCTCGCCCGGCCGAACATGCAGCTCTTCTTCTCGCCGGTGAGCTACACGAAGGCCCCGCCGGGCAAGCGCCCCTTGATGAACCCGGACCCGTTCCCCGGTTTCCTGCTCGGCATCCAGCCGACCCGTCCGACAAGCCGGGGCCGTCTGGAAATCCGCTCCGCCGATCCGTTCGAGCCGCCGGCCATCCACCCGAACTACCTGTCGACCAACCACGACCTGCAGGAGATGCTGGAGGGCGCGCGCTTCCTGCGCGAGCTTGCTGCGACGCCCGCCCTTGCCGAAGTGATCGCGCAGGAAATCCTGCCCGGACCGCAGGTGCAGTCGGCGGAGGATCTCGTCGCCGACATCCGCGCCCGCTGCGGCACCGTGTTCCATCCCGTCAGCACCTGCCGGATGGGTCCCGATCCGGATGTGGATGTCGTCGACGCGCGTCTGCGGGTGCACGGGCTTGCGGGCCTGCGCATTGTCGACGCCTCCATCTTTCCGACCGTCATTTCCGGCAATACCAACGCGCCGGCGATCATGGTCGGGGAGAAGGGCGCGGACATGATCCTGCAAGACCACGCCAGCGACCGGATACCTCTGTCATGAGCGACATCTTCACACCCGATTTCAAGCCGCGACCCTACTGGTGGGACGAGACGCCGCCACCGGCGGACGAGGCCGTAGAGGCCCGCGCGCCGCTGCCCGAACGGGTCGATGTGGCGGTCGTCGGCGCAGGCTATACCGGGCTCAACGCCGCGATTGCGGTTGCGCGCGCCGGCGCGAGCGTGCTGGTGTTCGATGCACAGGCCGCCGGTTTCGGCTGCAGCACCCGCAATGGCGGGCAGATCTCGACGTCGGTAAAACCGGATTTCGATGCGCTCACCCGTCGCCACGGCCGCGACCGGGCGGCCGCGATCCTGAAGGAAGGCGAGGCCTCGCGCGACTACGTTGGCCGGTTCGGCGCCGAGGAAGGGATCGACTGCGGCTTTTCCGTCTGCGGCCGCTTCCATGGCGCGCACACGCCGGGCCGCTTCGAGGCGATGCGGCGCGAGCTGGAGAGCCCGCATCCGGTGCTCGACACCGGCGCCTATACGGTCGCGCGCGCCGACCAGCACGCGGAGATCGGCACCGACGCCTATTTCGGCGGCGCCGTCTATCCGCGCGTTGCCAGCGTCGATCCGGGGCGCTTCCATGCCGGCCTGCTCGATGTGGCGCAGCGTGCCGGCGCGCGCATCGTCTCTCATTGCCCCGTCGAGGGGCTGGAGCGGGTGCCGGGCGGCTTCCGCCTGACAACGCCGCGCGGCACGCTCTTCGCGCAGAAGGTGGTCCTCGCCACCAACGGCTACAGCGGGCCGCTCAGCCCCTGGCACAGGCGTCGGGTGATCCCGATCGGCTCCTATGTGATTGCGACGGAGAAGCTGCCGCAAGCGGTGATGGACGAGGTGCTGCCGACGGACCGCATGCTCTGCGACACGCGCCGCGTCGTCTATTACTACCGGCCGTCGCCCGACCGCCGCCGCATCCTCTTTGGCGGGCGCGTGTCGCTCTCCGAGACGGACCCGAAAAAGAGCGCTGTCCGGCTGCATGACGAGCTGATCCGGCTGTTCCCGCAACTGGCCGGCACCCGCGTCTCGCATTCCTGGGTCGGCTTCGTCGCCTATACGTTCGACGAGATGATGCATGTCGGCAATGACGAGGGGCTTCACCACGCCATGGGCTATTGCGGCTCCGGCGTCGGCATGGCGAGTTATCTCGGCATGCGCATGGGCCAGCAGGCGGCGGGCCTTTCGCAAGGGGCGACCGCCTTCGACGGCCTGGCCTTCCCCACGCGCCCCCTCTACACCGGCAATCCCTGGTTCCTGGCGCCGTCGGTGCTCGCCTACCGCCTGCTCGACCGGATGGGGATCTAGCTGTCTGGTCGCCGCTCGGGCCCTGAGGGGCGCCGCCGCGCCATGACACCTCTTGACCTTCCAGTTGGTGGAAGGCCCAACTATGGACGACGATCCTCCGACCGGGACGGTTTTCATGAATATCGGCGACGCTGCGGCGCTTGCAAACCTGCCGCCCAAGACCATCCGTTACTACGAGGAGATCGCGCTGATCCGTCCGGCACGCGCCGCCAACGGTTACCGCGACTATTCGGAAACCGATGTGCACCGCCTGCGCTTCCTGCAAAGGGCGCGCAGCCTCGGTTTCACCATCGAGGAATGCCGCGCGCTGCTTTCGCTCTACGAGGACGAGCACCGGGCCAGTGCCGATGTGCGCGCCGTCGCTATCGAGAAGATCGGCGAGGTCGAGCGCAAGATTGCCGAGTTGCAGGGCATGAAGGCGACGCTCGAGCGTCTCGTCCAGTGCTGCCACGGCGACGCGCGGCCCGACTGCCCGATTCTGGAGGATCTCGCCGGCGGACCCATGCCGGATATTGGCCGGGCGAGGGCGCGCCGATGACCGGACGGGTGTCGCTGCTGCTCGGCGCGGTGGCGCTCGTTGCGGGCGCCGTCGCCGTCCGTCTTCTTGCCGGCGGCGATGACGCCGGCGAAACGGTGGCAGCCGGCACGCCGATGGTGCAAGTGGTCGTGCCGGAGCTTTCAGGGGACGAAGCGCGGGGCAGGGACCTGTTCGGCGCGAGTTGCGCCAGTTGCCACGGGGAAAACGCGGCCGGGCGCGCGGCAATCGCGCCGCCGCTTGTGCATCTTGTCTACGAGCCGGGCCATCATGCCGATGGCGCGTTCGTCCTCGCCGCCGCGCGCGGCGTGCGCCAGCACCACTGGACCTTCGGCGACATGCCGGCCGTTCCGGGGGTGAGCCCGCAGGATGTCGCCGCGATCACCGCCTATGTCCGTGCCCTGCAGCGCGCCAACGGCATCTACTGAAACCTGCCTCAGACCCCGAGATAGGCTTCCCGCACCCGGTCGTCGGCCAGAAGGTCGGAGCCCTTGCCCTCCATCGCGATCTCGCCGGTCTCGATGACATAGCCGCGCGTTGCGATGGAAAGCGCCGCGAAGGCGTTCTGCTCGACGAGGAAGACGGTCACCCCGTCCTCGCGGTTGAGCCTCGTGATGATCTCGAACACCTGGTCGACCAGCACCGGGGCAAGGCCCATCGACGGTTCGTCGAGGAGCAGCAGCTTCGGCCGGCTCATCAGGGCCCGCCCGATGGCCAGCATCTGCTGCTGTCCGCCGGAAAGCCCGCCTGCCGGGTTCTTCCGCCGTTCCTTCAGCACCGGGAAGAGGTCGTAGACCCGGGCCAGATCCGCCGCGATCTCGGCATCCTTGCGCAGATAGGCGCCGAGCCGGAGATTGTCCTCGATCGCGAGCGGCGCGAAGATCTGCCGCCCTTCCGGCACCTGGGCGATGCCGGTGGCGACGCGGGCATGCGGGCTTGTCCGGGAGATGTCGCGTCCCTCGAAGGCGAGCCCGCCGCCGCTCATCGGCTGGACGCCGGAGATGGTGCGCAGCAACGTCGTCTTGCCGGCGCCATTGCCCCCGACCAGGGCGACGATCTCGCCGGCGCCGACTTCGAGCGAGACGCCGTGCAGGGCCTCGATCCGGCCATAGGCGGAGCGCAAGCCGTCGACGTGAAGCAGGGGATCAGTCGAGCGCAAGATTGGCCTCCCGCGTGCCGTGGGTTCCAAGATAGGCCGCGATGACCTTCGGGTTGGAGCGGATCTCGGTGGCAACGCCCTCGGCCAGCATGCGGCCCTGGTCGAGCACCAGGATCCGGTCCGAGATGCGCATGACGAGCTTCATGTCGTGCTCCACCAGCACCACCGCGACGCCCTCGTCGGCGATCTTGCGGATCAGCCGCTCGATCTCCTCCGTCTCGACCGGGTTGCACCCGGCCGCCGGTTCGTCGAGCAGCAGCACCTTTGGTTCGGCGGCAAGCGCCCGGGCGATCTCCAGCCGTTTCAAGGCGCCGTAGGGCATGTTCGCGGCCAACGTGTCGGCATGGTCGGAAAGCCCGACCCGGGCGAGCAGCCGGTCCGCGTGGTCGGCGCTGTCCCGGTTCTGCCGGCCGGTGGAGGGCAGCGCCAGCAGATGGGCAATGAGCCCGCGCCGCTCCTTCAGGTGACGGCCGACCATGACGTTTTCCCGGGCGCTCATGCGGAAGAACACCTGCAGGTTCTGGAAGGTGCGCGACAGCCCGCGCGCCGCCAAAAGGTTCGGTTCCAGCGCGGTCACGGTCTCGCCGGCCAGCCGGACGCTGCCGGTTTTCGGCTGGTAGACGCCGGACACCAGGTTGAACAGCGTCGTCTTGCCGGCGCCGTTCGGGCCGATGATCGAGAACACCTCGCCCGGGCTGGCGGTGAAGGAGACATGGTCGACCGCCTTGACGCCGCCGAAGGAGATGCCGATTTCCTCGACCGCGAGAAGGGGAGTGGCGGAAACGGTCATTTGCGTCTCCCCTGCAGGAGGCTTGCAAGGCCGGGCACGATGCCGGAGCGCAGCACGATCATGATCACCATCATGATCAGGCCGAGCACCATGTGCTCGTAGTCATGGAAGCTGGTCAGCACCTGCGGCAGCACGACGAGGATCGCGGCCCCCGCGACGGAACCGAGGATCGAGCCCATGCCGCCGAGCACGACCATCGTTACCAGTTCGATGGAATGCATGAAGTTCGCCTTGTCCGGCGTGACGAAGCCGTTGACCAGGGCGAGCGCGGCCCCCGCGGTCGCGGCATAGATTGCGGAGATGACGAAGACGGTCAGCTTGGCGCGGGCGACATCGATGCCGGCAACGCGGGCCGCCACTTCCGAATCGTGCAGCGCCCGCAATGCCCGGCCGGTCGGGCTGGCGACGAGATTGCCGGCGATCCACGCGCCGATGACGAGCAACCCGCCGGTGATCCAGTACCAGGTGTCGGCGCCGCGCACCCGCCAGCCGAACAGCGTCAGCCGTTCCACCGGCATGCCGTCGGGCCCGCCCGTCAGCCAGGCCTCGTTGGAGATCGTCATGGCGATCAGCATGCCGAAGCCGAGCGTGGCGACGGCGAGATAATGCCCCTTGAGCCGGAAGATCGGGCGGCCGACGAAATAGGCGACGAGCCCCGCCGCGACCGCCCCGGCAAGGGCCGCGATGAGCGGGTGCAGCGAGAATTGCGCCGGCAGCACGGCCACCGCATAGGCGCCGATGCCGAAGAAGCCGGCATGGCCGAGGCTCACCTGCCCGGCATAGCCCATCAGGAGGTTCAGTCCGATCACGGCGAGCGCGGAAATCCACACGAGCGCCGCCACCCGCAGGTAGAAGTTGGAGGGCAGGGCGAAGGACAGCGCGACCACCAGCACGGCGAGAACGAGCGGCACGGCGAAACGGGGCGCGAGGAGGGGTTTCAGCATCACACGCGCTCCACGCTGGCCTTGCCGAACAGCCCGCCCGGCATGACGAAGAGAACGGCGAGGATGACGATGAAGGCGATGGCGTCCTTGTAGGTGGAGGAGATGTAGCCGGCGCCGAAGGCTTCCAGCAGGCCGACGGCGAGCCCGCCGACCACCGCCCCGAGCGGATTGCCCATGCCGCCCAGCATCGCGGCGGCGAAGCCCTTCAGGGCGAGCAGCGTGCCGACATCGTAGCTGGTCAGGGTGATCGGCGTGACGAGAATGCCGGCGATGGCGCCGATGGCGGCGGAAAGCACGAAGGACAGGCCGACGACGAAGGAGGTGTTGATGCCGACGAGCTTCGCCGCCAGCCGGTTCGCCGCCGTCGCCAGCACCGCCTTGCCGAGCAGCGTGCGGTTGAAGAAGGCCCACAGCAGCACGACGATCACCGCCGCCCCGCCCAGCACCCAGAAGCTTTGCGGCAGGATCGCCGCGCCGCCGAAGGCGATCGGCGTGTCCCCGGAGAACGCCGGCAGCGAATGGAACTGCTTGTCGAAGACCACCTGCGCCAGCCCGCGCAGGAAGATCGAGGCGCCGATGGTGATGATGATCAGCGTCACGGCGGAGGCGCCGCGCGCCGGCTCGATGGCGAGCCGGTGCAGCAGCAGGCCGATGCCCATGGCGACCGCGATGGCAATGAGCGCGGCGAGCGGCAGCGGCACGCCGGCGGCCGCGACGAAGACCGTCGTCATGCCGCCGATCATGACGAACTCGCCTTGCGCGAAATTCACCACGTCCGAGGCGTTGTAGATGATGGTGAAACCGAGCGCGACGAGCGCGTAGACCGCGCCGACGGTCAGGCCGGAAACACAGAATTGCAGCAGTTCGGGCATGGGCTCGCCGTGTTGTTCGCCGCGCCGGCCATGGTCATGGCCGTCTGCCGGCCGCGTTGCCGGACCGAATGCGGGAAGGGGGCCGGTTCGGCCGCGCCGCGCGGGAAGGCTTCCCGTACGGCGCGGCCGTGTTCGAGACGGCTTGGCTTACTCGACCAGGGTCCAGTCGCCGCTCTTGATCTCGAGCATGCGGAAGGCCGTCAGGTCGAGGCCGAGATGGTCGTCCGCCGTCATGTTGACGACGCCCGCCGTGCCCATGAAGCCGGTGGTCTTCTCGATTTCGTCGCGGATCGCCTTCGGATCTTCCGAGCCGGCCCGCTTCATCGCATCGACGAGGATCATCAGCCCGTCATAGGCATGGCCGCCGAAGGTGGAGACCGGCTGGCCGGTCGCCTCTTCATAGGCGGTCTTGTAGCCGGCGACGACGGCCTTCTGCGGGTCGCTGTCCGGCAGCTTGTCGGCGACGAGCAGGGCGGATGCCGGCAGACGCACGCCTTCGGCCGCGTCCCCGGCAAGCTCGATGAACGACTTGGAGGCGACACCGTGGCTCTGGTAGAGAGGCACCTCGATGCCAAGCTGCTTGTAGTTGCGGGTGACGATCGCCGGCCCCTGGCCGAAGCCCGGATTGACGACGGCCTGCAGGCCGGCCGCGTTCTTGATGTTGGTGAGCTGCGGGGTCATGTCGGAATCGCCCGGGCCGTAGGTCTCGTCGGCGACGATCTCGATGCCGTAGTCGCCGGTCACCGAAACGCACTGTTCGCGCATCGACTTGCCGAAGCCGCCGGTGCCCGAGATCAGGCCGACCTTGGTGAGGCTGCGCGCCTTCAGGTCCTCGAAGATCTTCTCGCAGGCCATCTTGTCGGTATGCGGCGTCTTGAAGGTGAATTCCTTCACCGGGTCGATGATCACGACCGCACCGGCCAGCGAGATGAACGGGATGCCGGCATCCTCGAACACGGGGATCATCGCCATCGTCGTGCCGGTGGTCGAGCCGCCGACCACGGCGACGACCTCGTCGTCCTCCACGAGCCGCGTGGCGAAGGTGCGGGCCTTGTTGGCATCGGCGCTGTCGTCATAGACGACGAGTTCCAGCTGCTTGCCGTTGACGCCGCCGGCCTCGTTGATCTTCGCCACATACATTTCCAGCGTCTTGGCTTCCGGGTCGCCAAGGAACGAGGCCGGGCCGGTCACCGCCAGCGATGCGCCGATCTTGATCGTGTCGGCGGAGGCGGTTGTGGTCCAGGCGAAGGCCGCGCCGGCGAGAAGCGCCGCGCCGCCGAGATATTTTGCAAAACGAGCCATGGTTTCCTCCCAGGGGTATTGTTGCAGTTCTTTTTCCGGTCTTCCGTCGGCGGCGGGGGCTTGCCCCCGCCCGACCTACGCCGCGACCGGGCGGCGCATGGCGGCCACGCGGAAACGGTTGGCGACGAACGCGCTGTCGCACAGACAGGCGTTGCCGGCCGGGTTCGCTCCGGTGACGTGGTAGTCGGAGAAGGCGGCGGACTGGTTGACGAAGATGCCGCCGGTCAGGTTGACGGAGAGCGCGACGCCCGCATCGGCGAAGGCATCCGCCGCCTGGTCGATCACGTCTTCCCGCGTCGCATAGAGCGCCGCCGTGATCGCGCCTTTCGTCTTCGCCGAGGCCGAGGCCCTGGCGATCGCGTCATCGGCCCCGTCGGTGGCGATGACGAAGCTGATCGGGCCGAAGCGCTCCTCCAGATAGGCGGCCTCGTCCCTGGCGTCGACGGCAAGCATCAGCGGCGTCGCCGAGCGCGCCCCGTCCATGCCTTCGACGGCTGTGCTTTCGCGCAGCACCGTGCCGAGCTTGCGGGCGTCCGCCACCCGCTTCAGCGTTGCATCGCTCTGCACCGCGCCGAGCACGCCGGCAGCGCGCTGCGGATCGCCGAGCAGCTTGTCCATCGCGGTCTTGATCGCGCCGGCCACCTCGTCGAAAGACTTGTGTCCCTCGTCGGTGTCGATGCCCTCGCGCGGCACGTAGACGTTCTGCGGCGCGGTGCACATCTGACCGGAATAGAGCGACAGCGAGAAGGCGATGTTGCCGGCCATGCCGCGCAGCGAATCCGTGCCGGTGACGACGATCGAGTTGACGCCGGCTTCCTCCGTGTAGACCAGCTTGCCTGCCGCGTTTTCGCGCACCCATGCGCCGAAGGCGGGCGAACCGGTGAAGTCGATGATGGCGACGTCCGGATGGGTCACCAGCTCCTTGGTGAGCGGCTTTTCCGCCGTGTCGGCGGCAAGCAGCAGCACGTTCGGGTCGAACCCGGCCTCGGAGAGCACCTCGCGGCCGATCCGCACCGTCAGCGCCAGCGGCAGGATCGCGCCCGGATGCGGCTTGACGATCACCGGGTTGCCGGTGGCAAGGCTGGCGAAAAGGCCCGGATAGCTGTTCCAGGTGGGGAAGGTGGCGCAGCCGATCACCAGCGCCGGCCCGCGCGGCACGATGCGGAACTGCTTGTCGAGGACGAGTGGATCCTTCGGCCCTTGCGGCTTTTCCCAGCGCACATGGCCGGGGATGCGGCTCATCTCGTCATAGGCATAGGCGACGGCTTCCAGGCCCCGGTCCTGGGCGTGCGGGCCGCCGGCCTGGAAGGCCATCATGAAGGCCTGGCCGGACGTGTGCATCACCGCATGGGCGAAGAGGAAGCTCTGCGCGTTGATGCGGGCGAGAATCTCGAGGCAGACGCCGGCGCGTGCCTCCGGCGTTGCCTGTGCCCAGCCGCGCATCGCGGTCCTGGCGGCCGCGACCGCCATGTCCGGCGTGATCCCGGGGTAGGTGATGCCGAGATCGAGGCCATAGGGGCTGACCTCGTGGCCGGTGCGCCCGCCGCCGGTCGGCTGGTCGAGCTCGAACGGCTGGCCCACAAGCGCCTTGAACGCGGCCTCGCCGTCTTCCTTGGCGGTCTCGCCATAGACCTTTCCGGACGGCATTTCCGGGTAGGCCGACCAGGAGCCGCGGCTGCGGATCGTCTCCACCGCCTTGTCGAGGGTCGCCTTGTGCCTGTCGAAAAATCCGGCCATGCCTGTCTCCCTGTGGCGCGCGGACCGGGTCTTGCGCCTGCCTGCCTCCCGTGTCCGGGGCTGCCGGCAGTCCTCCCGGCGGACGCGCCGCCTGTATTTGCCCGCCTCCTGCGATGCGCGGCACCCGGCCTGTTCCAGGTGCCCGGCGAGGGCGGGGCGGTTTGTTGGTCGCGGCGCGATTGACAGCGCCCGATTGACGATCATAATAATTAACCGACCGGTTGGTCAGTCAAGTGAAAAATCACGAGGACGACCGGTTCCCTCCCTTGCCGCGAAGCGTTGGGGGGAGGCGAGCCGGCGCGAAGGGGAGGGCGCATGCCAGTGGACAGGACGTCTTCGGACGGGGCAGGTGATGGCAACGGGGCCGATGCGGCACCCGTGCTCGTGGAGCGCGACGGCGGCGTGCTGGTCGTGACGCTGAACCGGCCGGACAAGCTCAATTCCTTCAACGAGGCGATGCATGCCGCGTTGCGCGCGGCGGTCGACACGGCCGAGCGCGATCCGGACATCCGCTGCCTGCTCCTCACCGGGGCGGGGCGCGGTTTCTGCGCCGGGCAGGACCTCGGCGACCGGGTGACCGCGCCGGGCGATGCGCCGCCCGACCTCACCCGCACCATCGAGGCCAATTACAATCCGCTGCTGCGCCGGCTGAAGGCGCTGCCCAAGCCCGTCGTCTGCGCGGTCAACGGCGTTGCCGCCGGTGCCGGTGCCAATATCGCGCTGGCCTGCGACATCGTCCTGGCTGCGCAATCGGCGAAGTTCATCCAGGCGTTCTCGAAGATCGGCCTCGTTCCCGACAGCGGCGGCACCTGGTCGCTGCCGCGCCTCGTCGGGCTGGCCCGGGCCAAGGCGCTGGCCATGCTGGCAACCCCGGTTCCGGCCGAACAGGCGGAAAGCTGGGGCATGATCTGGAAGGCGGTTCCCGATGCCGAGCTGATGACGGAAGCCCGCCGCCTTGCCGGCGAGCTTGCCGCCGCGCCGACCTTCGGTCTCGGCCTCGTCAAGCAGGCGCTGGAAGCCTCCTCCGAAAACGACCTCGACACGCAGCTCGACCTTGAGCGCGACCTTCAGGGCCTTGCCGGCCGCTCGCCCGACTATGCGGAAGGCGTGGCCGCCTTCATGGGCAAGCGCGCGCCGGCCTTCACCGGCCGTCCGCCGGAAGGCCATGTCCCGGGAGACGACGCATGAGCTCCGCGGGCACCCCTGCCGGGGATGCGTCGGCAATGAGCCCGGACGAGCTGGCGCGCGCCTGTGCCGATGCCATGTGGGCCGGCGACAAGGCCAGCCAGGGTCTCGGCATGGAGATCGTCGAGGTTGCCTCGGGCCGCGCCGTCATCGCCATGACGGTCACCGACGCGATGGTCAACGGTCACGGCATCTGCCACGGCGGCTTCCTCTTCACGCTCGCCGATTCGGCCTTCGCCTTTGCCTGCAACAGCCACAACCAGAACACCGTGGCGAGCCATTGCGCGGTCTCCTTCCTGCGTCCGGGCCGGCTTGGCGAGCGGCTGGTGGCGACGGCGGTGGAGCGCTGGCGCGAGGGACGCTCGGGTATCACAGACGTCACCGTCACCAACGGCGCCGGCGAGGTGCTGGCCGAGTTTCGGGGCAATTCCCGCACCATCAGGGGAACGCTGCTGCCCGAGCAGTAAGGCATTTGCGTTTCCGGCTTCACATGAACGGCAACAAGCGGCCCGCAAAGCGGCTGCGTGCATCATCCGGGAGGATATCCATGCTCGATCTGGCACCCAAGCCGGGCGACCTCGATCCCATCGAAACCGCGTCCCGCGACGAAATCGAAGCCCTTCAGCTCGAGCGGCTGAAATGGTCGGTCCGCCACGCCTATGACAACGTCGCCCATTACCGCAAGAGCTTCGACGAGGCCGGCGTCCATCCCGACGATATCAGGACGCTGGCGGACCTGGCGAAATTCCCCTTCACCCACAAGCAGACCCTGCGCGACAATTATCCGTTCGGCCTTTTCGCCGTGCCGCGCGAACAGGTGGTGCGGGTGCACGGATCGTCGGGCACGACCGGCAAGCCGACTGTGGTCGGCTACACGAAGAACGATATCAGGACCTGGTCGACGGTGATGGCCCGGTCGCTGCGTGCCGCCGGCGCGCGTCCCGGCATGATCTGCCACGTCGCCTATGGCTACGGCCTCTTCACCGGCGGCCTTGGCGCCCACTATGGCGCGGAAGAGCTCGGCATGACGGTGGTGCCGATTTCCGGCGGCATGACCGAGCGCCAGGTGACCTTGATCGAGGATTTCAAGCCGGACGTCATCATGGTGACGCCGTCCTACATGCTGGCCATTCTCGACGAGTACAAGGCGCGCGGCATCGATCCGCGGTCCTCATCGATCCGGATCGGCGTCTTCGGCGCGGAACCCTGGACCAATGCCATGCGCGAGGAGATCGAGCAGGCCTTCGACATGCATGCCGTCGACATTTACGGCCTCTCCGAGGTGATGGGGCCGGGCGTCGCCAACGAATGCGTCGAGACCAAGGACGGGCTGCACATCTGGGAGGATCACTTCTATCCCGAGATCATCGACCCGGTCACGGGCGAGGTGCTGCCCGACGGCGAGATCGGCGAGCTGGTCTTCACCTCGCTGACCAAGGAGGCGATGCCGGTCATCCGCTACCGCACCCGCGACCTGACCCGCCTGTTGCCGGGCACGGCGCGGTCCATGCGCCGCATGGAAAAGGTCACGGGCCGCTCCGACGACATGATGATCGTGCGCGGCGTCAATGTCTTCCCGACCCAGATCGAGGAACAGCTGTTCCGCATCGACGGCCTGTCGCCGCATTACCAGGTGGAATTGACACGCAAGGGCCGGATGGACGAAATGACCGTCCACGTCGAGGCGCTTTCCTCCCATGCCGACGATGCACAGCGCGCGGCGTCCGCCGCCGAGCTGAAGGCGCATCTGAAGAACGTGATCGGCGTCAGCGCGCGTGTCGCGGTGGCCGATCCGGGCACCCTGGAGCGATCCATGGGCAAGGCAAAGCGTGTTGTCGACAACCGGCCGAAGGACTGATAGGCAGGCCGGCCACCGACACGAAACGCGATTTTCCGCCGCGGGCACGGGCTCGCGGTGGTTCCGACGAGGGGATTTCGAGACATGGCACGCCCGCGCGCCGAGGACTATGACGACAAGCGCAAGGCGATCCTGAAAACGTCGGCGGAGCTCTTTGCCGAACAGGGCTTCGACCGCTCCTCGATGAACCAGATCGCCACCGGCTGCGGTGTCTCCAAGGCGCTGCTCTACCACTACTACGCCAACAAGGACGCTCTCCTCTTCGACATCATCCGCGATCATCTCGACGAGCTGATCGAGGCGGTGGAGGAGGCCGTGGCGCCCGGTCTTTCCGGCGAGGAGCGGCTGCTAGCCTGCGTTTCCGCGCTGCTCGACGCCTATCGCGACGCCAACGCCGAACACAAGATCCAGATCAACGAGATGAAGCGCCTTCCCCCCGCCCAGCAGGAGGAACTGAAGGAGCGCGAGCGGCGCCTCGTCGCGCTTTTCGCCGGGGCGCTCACCGATGCCGTGCCGGCGCTTGCCGCCGACGGCTCGGTGCTGCTCAAGCCGGTGACGATGAGCCTCTTCGGCATGGTCAACTGGCACTATCTGTGGTTTCGCGACGGCGGTCCGGTCAGCCGCGCCGACTATGCCCGCATCGCCACGCGCCTCATTCTCGACGGCGCCCGCTCGCTTTCGGCCTGACAGGGCACCGGACGCCCGCTCCCTCCATGGCATGATGCTGCCAGCGGCGCACGGAGCTTTCCTTCCACTCGGACGTCATCCCGGCCGGAGCGCAGCGGAGAGCCGGGACCCATTGGCAACCTCGGCAAGCGTGAGTGCTCCCGCCGGATGCGGCAGGCGTGACGTGGGACAGGGCGCGGGCGACGACTGGGTGCCCGTACCATGCGGTCTGCGCCACAACCTGCCTGCGGCACGCGCGCCCTGGATGTCCGGCCCGTGCCTCAGCCGCCGGAGGAGGGGGCTTGCGGCCAGTTGCGGTCGCCTTCCGGCATCATGAACACCTGGCCGGGATAGATCAGGTCCGGATTGCGGATCTGGTCCTTGTTGGCCTGGTAGATCGTCGTGTAGCGCAGGCCCTCGCCATAGCGCCGCTGCGAGATCGTCCAGAGATTGTCGCCCGTGCGGATGATGATGCTCGGGATCGCCCGCGTGCCGGTGCTGGCGCTGTCGCCCGAGCCCGCGCCGGCGGTGCCGGTCAGCGCGACCGGGCGCAGGACGATGGCATCGGCCTCTTTCTCGAAGGTCACCTCGGCGCGCGCCACGACGGCGCCGTCGCCGGGCTTCACCTGATCGGCCCGCACCGCGACCTCGCCCGGCTTCACCTCGCCTTGCGTTTCCAGCAGCCAGCGGCCGCCGGAATCGGTCTTCGCCTCGCCGACAAGCTTGTTGTCGACATAAACGCGCACGTCGCTGTTCGGCTCGCCCGCGCCGGCGACGAAGACCTTGTCCTTTTCGGTCTCCACCGCCTCGACCGTGACGGGAGCGGACGTGCCGCCCGTGCCTTCGCCGGCGGCGGGTGCCCCGGTGACAGTGGAGGGAGCACCGGCAGGGGCACCGGCGGGAGCGGCACTCGAGGCTGCCGGCTGCTCGGGCGCAGTGGCTGCGCTGCCCGCATCTGCCGTCTGCGTTGCCGTTGATGCTGCAGCGGGAGCTTCCCCGGTGGCGCCTGGCTGTGTCCCGTCGACCGGCGCGCCTGCCGTCTGCGTGCCGGTTGCCGCCGTATCGGTCTGCGCGGCCCTGGCAGGCTCGCCGCCCTCTGTCGTCGCGGCGCTGTCCTGCGGGGCGCTTGCCACCGGCGCTGCGGGTTGTGCATTGCCGCCGGCGGCCGGGCCGGCATCGGCGACAGTCGTCGCCCCGTCGCCCGTTGCCGTGCTGCCTGCGGTCCCGCCTGCCACTGGCGCGCCGACATCGGCGATCTGCGGTTTCTGCAGCACCTGCGAGGGCGCGCCCGGCTCGTTCAGCAGGACCAGCACGTCGCCCTCAGGGGTCTCCGGCACGGAGACGGCCATCGACTGGGTCGAGGTGCCGAGTGTCGCGCCGCTCTGGTCGCGTATTTCCAGCGTTACCGCATGGGCGCCGGGTGCAAGCGGTTCGTCGAGAACGATGGCGAATTCGCCCGACGCGTTGGCGATGCCCTTGCCCACCACCTTGCCGTTGGACAGCAGCGCCACGATGGCGCCGGCCTCGGATTGTCCGGCAACGACGGTCGACCCGTCTTTCTCGACCCGCATCAGATCGAAGCTTGGAACCTTGCCGGCGCTCGCCG
>NZ_JBLXFR010000020.1:0-48410 GCF_048261845.1 Stappia sp.
CCGAGCCGGGCGAGGTTGTCACGGCCGGCCAGCCGGTGTTGCGCATCGCCCGCGATGCGGAGCGCGAGGTCGAGGTCGCCATTCCCGAGGCGCAGGTTGCCGCTGTTTCCCGCGCCACGCCGCGCGTCACCCTTTGGGCCGGGCCCGACCGCTCCTTCCGGGCCACCTTGCGCGAAATGTCGCCGGTCGCCGATGCGGCGGCGCGCAGTTTCACCGCGCGGTTTTCCATTCTCGATCCGGGGGCGGATGCGCGTCTGGGCATGACCGCGACCGTCCATCTCGACAGGCCGGCCGACGAGGGCGATGTCGCAGTGCCGCTCGCGGCGGTCTGGTATGACGGCAGCCAGGCCAATGTCTGGCATGCCGAGCCGGGTGCGGAAAAGGTCGAGCCGGTCGCCGTCACCGTGCGCCGGCTCGAGGCCGAGCGGGCCATCGTCTCGGGAGGCATCGCGACGGGAGAGCATGTCGTCAGCATGGGCGCGCACCGGCTTGATCCGGGGCTGCGGCTGAGGGTGGTCGTGCGCGATGCCGCCGGCCCGGTTCGCGTGGGGGCGCTGAGATGAGCGGTTTCAACCTGTCCGCCTGGGCGATCCGCCATCAGACGCTGGTCCTCTTCTTCATCTTCGTCACGGCCGCCGCCGGCATTTTCGCCTACAGCAACCTGGGCCGGAACGAGGACCCCGCCTTCACGGTCAAGGTGATGGTGGTCAGCGCCGTATGGCCGGGGGCAAGCGCGGCGGAGATGCAGGACCAGGTCGCCGACCGGGTCGAGACGCGGCTGCAGACGCTGCCCTGGCTGGCGCGGCTGGAGACCTATACCCGCCCCGGCTTCATGGCGACGCAGATCATTCTGGAGGATGCCACCCCGCCTGGTGAGGTCGAGGACCTGTGGTATCAGGCGCGCAAGAAGGTCGGGGACATTTCCTCCGAACTGCCGGCCGGCGTCCTTGGCCCCTTCTTCAACGACGAATATGCGGACGTCTACGTCCAGGTGCATGCGCTGAGTGCGCCGGATGCCACCTGGTCGGAGCTTTCCGATCTCGCCGAGATGGCGCGCCAGTCCTTCCTCTCCGTTCCCGGGGTCGAGAAGGTCCAGCTCTTCGGCGAGCAGGACCAGAAGATCCACGTGGACATCTCCTATGCCAAGCTGGCGACGCTCGGCATCCCGGCAAGCGCCATCTTCGATGCGCTGGCCACGCAGAATGCCGTCGTCCCGTCCGGTTCGGTCGATACTCCGAGCGAGACCGTGCAGGTGCGCGTCACCGGCAGCCTGAAGGGGGTCGAGGCGGGGGCCTCGGTGCCGGTCGAGGCGAACGGGCGCACCTTCCGGCTGGGCGACATCGCGACGGTCAGCCGGGGCGTGTCCGATCCGCAATCCTATGTCACCCGCTACAACGGCGAGGACGCGATCCTTCTCGGCGTTGCCATGGCCGAGGGTGGCAACGTGCTGGAACTGGGCGAGCTGCTGCATGACAAGGCGGCGGAAGTCCGGGCCCGGCTGCCGCTTGGCGCCGAGCTGCACGAGGTTTCCAACCAGCCGGACGTGGTCGAGGAGGCCGTCAGTGAGTTCCTGCTGAAGTTCGTGGCCGCGATCTCCATCGTTCTGCTGGTCTCCTTCGTCTCGCTCGGCTTCCGCACCGGCATCATCGTGGCGCTGTCCGTGCCGCTGACGCTGGCCGCGACCTTTGTCTTCATGATGCTGATGGGCATCGACCTGGAGCGTATTTCCCTCGGCGCGCTGATCCTGTCGCTGGGCCTTCTCGTCGACGACGCGATCATCGCCATCGAGATGATGGTGGTGAAGATCGAGCAAGGGTGGGACCGTGTCCGCGCGGCGACCTTCGCCTGGGAATCCACCGCCTTTCCGATGCTGACCGGCACGCTGGTGACGGCGGTTGGTTTCCTGCCGGTCGGCTTTGCCAAGTCCTCGGCCGGCGAATATGCCGGCGGCATCTTCTGGGTCGTCACCACGGCCCTGCTGGTTTCCTGGGTCGTGGCGGTGGTTTTCACGCCCTATCTCGGTCTCAAGCTCCTGCCGCGCTCGCTGGAGCGCCACGCCGCCGCACGCGGCGACGTCGACGAGGAGGCGATCTATCGCACGCCGTCCTACAACCGCCTGCGCCGCATGGTCACCGGTGCGGTGCGCTTCCGCCTGCCTGTGGTGCTTGCCACGGTCGGGCTGCTTGTCCTGGCCGGTTACGGCATGGGGCACGTCAAGAAGCAGTTCTTCCCCAATTCCTCGCGGCCGGAGGTGCTTGTCGAACTGAAGGGGCCGGAAGGCGCCTCCTTCGCAGCCACCGAACGCGAGACGCGGGAGATCGAGAAGCTGCTCGCCGAAAGTCCGCACGTCGATTACTACACCACCTATATCGGCGCCGGCGCGCCGCGCTTCTTCATCGCCTACAATCCGGCGCTTCCGAACCCGAGCTATGCACTGGTGTTGGTGCAGACCAAGGGCGGCGAGCACACCGACGCGCTGGTCAGTCAGCTGCAGAGCCGTTTCGCCGCGTCGGAAGGGGCGGTGCGCGGCCGCGCCAACAGGCTCGAGCTCGGCCCCCCGGTCGGCTACCCGGTGCAGTTCCGCGTGGTTGGCCCGGATCTCGACGTGGTGCGCGGCATCGCGGAGAAGGTGCGTGACGCGATGCGGGCAAGCCCCGACACGCGCAACACCGAACTGCAATGGGGCGAGAAGGTGAAGAGCGTTCGCCTGGAAGTCGATCAGGAACGGGCCCGTGCGCTCGGCCTGTCGACCACCGAAATCGGCCGCTCGCTGCAGACGCTGCTTGCCGGCTACGAGGTCACCTCGTTGCGCGAGGGGCGCCATGCCGTCGGCGTGGTTGTCAGGGCGGCGGAAAGCGAGCGCGCGGCCATCGGCGACATCTCCGACCTCGTGTTGCAGGTGCGCGACGGCCGGGCCATTCCGGTCTCGCAGATCGCGCGTGTCGAATATACGTCCGAGGATCCGATCCTGTGGCGGCGCAACCGGGAGACCGTGCTCACCGCGCGCGCCGATGTGGCACCGGGCCTGCAGGCGCCGGATGTCACCGCCGCACTCACGCCGGTAATGCAGGACATCGCGGCCGGCCTGCCGCCCGGCTACCGCATCGATGCGGGCGGCGCGGCGGAGGAATCGGCCAAGGCAAACACGGCGCTCGCCGCAGTGTTCCCCCTGATGCTGCTTGGCATGGCCGTCCTCATCATGCTGCAGATGCAGTCCTTCTCGAAGATGGCTCTGGTCTTCCTCACCTTCCCGCTGGGGCTGGTGGGCGCAGTCGCGGCGCTGCTCATCACGGACGCGCCCTTCGGCTTCGTCGCCATTCTCGGCGTCATCGCGCTGGGCGGCATGGTGATGCGCAACACGCTGATCCTTGCCGATCAGATCGAGCATGACCTGCAGGCGGGAGCGACCATGCGGCGGGCCATCGTGGAATCCACCGTGCGCCGCGCCAGGCCGGTGATCCTGACCGCGCTTGCCGCCGTGCTCGCCTTCATTCCGCTGACCTTCAGCATCTTCTGGGGGCCGATGGCGATCGCCATGATCGGCGGCCTGACGGTCGCCACCGTGCTGACGCTGATCTTCCTGCCGGCGCTCTACGCGTTGTGGTTTCGCCGCCGGCTCGACCGCACGGAAGCCGAGGTTCTTGCCGCGCGTGCGGGGACCCCGCCGGAGGACGCGGGCAAGGTCGATGGCGCAGCGCCGTCCGGAAGTGTTTCGTCCCGCAAGGACCCGGCCGACAAGGCAGAGAGTGCAACGGACCCCGCGCCGGCTCTGCCCCAGGCGGCGGAATGATGTCCCCCGTCATTCCGCCGCCGCCCTTTCCCCGGTCCGGTTGACGCCCGGACCGGTCCGGGCGCGGGGGGCACGGAAAACCGCCATGCGGGCCTTTCTGAGTGATAAATTGGCAACAGTCGTTTCGGAAACGAAGCGGCTGCATCTCGCTTTCTGATTGCATATTTTTTGTGCATTTGTCCGATGGCTGCGCGGGACGTTACAAAAATGTCGTCAAACATCCCGATTTGATCGTTGCCTGAAGCTTCCCTAAGGGAAGGCTTGCGCTACGGAAGCGCGTTTTGCGCCGGACTTGCATGAGCGGCTCGCACATTGTGCTGGCTTCAGCGCGATTGCGAAGCGGCGCCAACTTGCTCATCCTTGTCGAAACACCGCGAACAACGGGGCAATCGCTTCGCGGAAAGTATCGGGGAGGAGCAGGTCGAGTCATGCTTACACAAAAAGCATCCGTAATTCTTTCAGTGTCTATTGTATTCGGGCTTGTTGCATCCACATCGGCGCAGGCCGGCGGTTTTGCACTGCGTGAACAAAGTTCCTACTACCAGGGCATGTCCTTCGCGGGTTATGGCACGACGGGGCCGTCGATCTCGTCGATGTTCTGGAACCCGGCGACGATTACAGGCGCGGGCGAGGGGTTCACTTTCGAGACGCACAACACGCTGATCGTCCCCGATGTTGACATCAACGGCACGTTCACCTCGTCAGGCGCCGCGCTTCCCCCCTTCGGCGTCGTCCTGCCGAACAGTTCGGTTCCTTCCGGCGACATCGGTAACGACGCCTACATCCCGGCCTCCTACACCGCCTACAAGGTCACCGACCAGGTGTTCTTCGGCCTGGCGATCAACGCTCCGTTCGGTCTTGCGACAAAGCCGAACCAGAACTGGGCCGGCCAGTTCTATTCCCGTTCCTCCAAGGCCCAGTCGCTCAATGTGAATCCGATCATCGGCTACAAGATCAACGACAGGCTGTCGGTCGCCTTCGGCGTGCAGTTCCAGCATTTCGCGGTGTCGCTGAAGACGGCTGTCCCCAACGTGCCGGGCTTTCCGTCGGGGATCCTGGAAGGCGATGACATCGGCTTCGGCGTGACCGCCGGTGTCACCTACAAGCCGATGGAGGGCACCGAGGTCGGCCTCGGCTATCGCTCGGGCGTTACCCATACGCTCGGCGGCAGCATCCAGACCCCGGCCGGCACCAATGCCATCAACGCCAACCTGATCACGCCGGACATGGTCAACCTGTCGGTCAAGCAGCGCGTCACCGATGCCTTCCGCGTCTTCGGTACGGTCGAATGGACCAACTGGAGCCGTCTGAAATCCCCGCGCGTCACCCTGCAGGCGACCGGTGCCACGGTCCAGACCCTGCATTTCAACTATGATGACGGCTGGTATTTCGCCCTTGGCGGCGAGTATGACGTGACCGAGGACCTGACGCTGCGCGCCGGCGCAGCCTACGAACTCTCGCCGATCGACGATGCGATCCGTTCGACCCGTCTCCCGGACAATGACCGGATCTGGCTGTCGGCCGGTGCGTCCTACAAGTTCAACGAAGATCTCTCCTTCGACCTCGGCTACACCTACATCCACTCGATGGACACCGGGATCAATATCGGACCGGGGCACCAGGACTACAATCCGGCAGTCGGCACCTTTGTCGGCAACGCCGATGCCAGCGTGAACATCGTGTCGGCCTCCATGCGCTACCGCTGGGGCGGATCGAAGCATCGCGGCGAGGTCGATCCGGCGCGCGGCTACTGACCTCGCGCCTCTGGTTCCGAGCCGGAAAATTTCGATCAATTTTCGTGCAAAATTTCGAAAATCCGGGTCGGAACTTGTCGAAATTGCGCGGGGCGAAACAGCGCCGGCGGCCTCTCCGCCGGCGCTTTTTCTTGCGCTTCGCGGCTCAGAAGGCGGCCGGGTAGAGCCCGCCGTCGACGAGGATATTCTGACCGGTCACATAGCCGGCATGGACGGAACAGTAGAACGCGCAGACCTGTCCGAACTCGGCCGCCGTGCCGAAGCGCCCGGCGGGGATTTCCGCTGCCTGCGCCTGTCCGACCTCCTCGACGCTGCGGCCGGCGGTTTTCGCCGCCTGCTCCAGCCCGCCGCGCAGCCGGTCGGTGTCCATCTTGCCCGGCAGCAGGTTGTTGAGCGTGACGTTGCGTGCCGCGTAGGGACGCCCGACGCCGGCAAGAAAGGCGGTCAGCCCGGCCCGCGCGCCGCTGGAAAGGTCGAGACCGGCAAGCGGCATCCGCACCGTGATCGAGGTGATGTTGACGATGCGCCCGAACCCGCGTTCGGCCATGCCGTCGGCCACTTTCTGAATCATCTCGATCGGCGAGATCATGTTCTGGATGACACCGTCGATCATCGCCTGGCGGTCGAGTTCGCGGTAGTCGCGACGCGGCGGACCGCCATTGTTGTTGACCAGGATGTCGGGTTCCGGGCAGGCGGCCAGGAGCGCTTCCTGACCTTCACCCGTCGACACATTGGCGACGACCGGGGTCACGTCGACGCCGAAACGGGCGCGAATGTCGCTTGCCGTGGCGTCGAGGCGAACGGCATCGAGACCGTTGATGACGAGGTTGCAGCCGGCCGCTGCGAGGGCTTCGGCGCATCCGCGCCCGAGGCCCCGGCTCGACGCGCAGACGATGGCCGTGCGACCG
This sequence comes from Stappia sp., assembly GCF_048261845.1. Lineage (GTDB taxonomy): Bacteria > Pseudomonadota > Alphaproteobacteria > Rhizobiales > Stappiaceae > Stappia. The sequence goes on from NZ_JBLXFR010000020.1 coordinate 6,453, forward strand.
GAAATTCCAAGATCCATGTCCGTTCTCCCTGAGTGACATGCTGCCGAGGCGGCCCTGACGGCCGCGTCCGCGGTTGCCGGGAGTGATAGCGGAGGGGGAGGGCGTGCGTCCAGCTGGACCCTGTCCGGCAGCAAGACGGGCGCGGTTCTTGCGCGGTGTCATATTTCTGAGACCGGAATCGCGCATCTAGACGCTCAAAGTCTTGTCAGGAGCATGCCATGTCCATCGAGCCGGCCCCGAGACATTACCGGGCAATTTTTCTGTCCGACATCCATCTGGGGACCCGGGGATGTCAGGCGGAGCTGCTTCTCGATTTCCTCAAGTACCACGACGCCGAGACCATCTACCTGGTCGGCGATATCGTCGACGGCTGGCGCCTGCGACGCATGTGGTACTGGCCGCAGACCCATAACGACGTGGTGCAGAAGCTGATGCGCAAGGGCCGCAAGGGCGCGCGCATCGTCTACACGCCCGGCAATCACGACGAATTCCTGCGCGATTTCCTCGGCACCCATTTCGGCGGCATCGAGGTGGTCGAGGAAACCGTCCACGAAGCGGCGGACGGGCGCCGCTATCTTGTCATTCACGGTGACCGGTTCGACGTGGTCGTGCGTCATGCCAAGTGGCTCGCCTTCCTCGGCGACTGGGCCTATGTCAGTGCACTCAATCTCAACACGGTGCTGAACGTTCTGCGGCGCCGTCTCGGGCTGCAATACTGGTCGCTGTCGGCCTGGGCCAAGCTGAAGGTCAAGAACGCGGTCAACTTCATCGGCAAGTTCGAGGAGACGCTGGCCGGCGAGGCCGAGCGGCAAGGGGTCGACGGGGTGATCTGCGGTCACATCCACCATGCCGCCGACCACAACGAGTTCGGTACCCACTATATTAACACGGGCGACTGGGTGGAGAGTTGCACGGCGGTCGCCGAGCATCATGACGGCACGTTCGAGATCATCCGCTGGGCGGAACGGGCGCGCGAACTGCCGGCTCTTGACGAGGCGCCGCGCGGCGCGCAGGCCGCCGCATGATGAAGTCGCTGCTCATCGTCTCCGACGCCTGGCACCCGCAGATCAACGGCGTCGTGCGCTCCATCGAGCGCACGGTCGAGGAGCTGCACCGCCTGGGCGTCAGGGTCGAGGTGCTGTCGCCGGCCGATTTCTACACCGTTCCGTGCCCGACCTATTCCGAGATACGGTTGACGCTGACCACGCCTGCGGCACTTCGCCGGCGGATCGAGGCCGGGGATTTCGAGCATCTGCACATCGCCACGGAGGGGCCGCTGGGTCTTCTGGCGGCGCGCGTGGCGCGCGGCCTCGGCCGGGCCTTCACGACCAGCTACCACACCCGTTTTCCCGAGTACCTTTCGGCGCGCATGCCGGTTCCGGTCTCCTGGTCCTATGCCTGGCTGCGCCGGTTCCACAATTCCGGCAATGGCTGCATGGTGGCGACACCGACGCTCGAGCGCGAGCTGCGCGCGCGGGGGTTCACCAATCTCATGCGCTGGTCGCGCGGTGTCGACCATGAGCTGTTCCGCCCACGCGAGGGCGAGCCGCGCGCCGTGGAACTCGCCAGCCGCGCCGGCCCGATCTTCATGTATGTCGGCCGGGTGGCGGTGGAAAAGAACATCACCGCCTTTCTCGATCTCGACCTTCCCGGCACGCGCGTCGTCGTCGGCGACGGGCCGCAGCTGGCGGAGCTGCGCGCCCGCTACCAGCAGGTGCTGTTCACCGGATCGAAAACCGGAGAGGAACTGGCCCGCCACTATGCGGCCGCCGATGTCGTTGTCTTCCCGAGCCTGACCGACACGTTCGGGAATGTGGTGCTCGAGGCGCTTGCCTGCGGCGTGCCGGTCGCGGCCTATCCGGTGATGGGGCCGCAGGACATTCTCGAAGGCACCGGCGCCGGCATCCTCGACGCCGATCTCGGGCAGGCGGCTCTGGCAGCGCTGGCGGTCTCCAGGGCGCGCTGCCGCGAGGTCGCGCTGACCTATCGCTGGGAGCAGAGCACCCGGCAGTTCATCGAGAACTGCAACGCGGCGGCGGCCAACGCGGCGATACCTGGCGCGGCCTGATCGGCAAAAGGCATGGCAAGCGAATGCCTTGCCCTTCTTCCGCGTTCCGCCATCGTGTACGGATAGGGTATCCCTTTTCGCTCCGGTGGAGGCTTCCATGGACAGTTTCGCAGTTGCCCCGTCCTATCAGGACATTGTCGATGCGCGGGCGCGCATTGCCGGCGAGGCGGCGCTGACGCCGCTGCTGCGCTCCGCCTATCTCGACGGGCTCGTCGGCGGCACCGTCCTGCTCAAGGCGGAGAATCTGCAGCGAACCGGATCTTTCAAGTTTCGTGGAGCCTACAACCGTCTTTCGCTGATCCCTTCGAGCGAGCGTTCACGCGGCGTCGTTGCCTGCTCCTCCGGCAATCATGCCCAGGGTGTTGCCGAAGCGGCGCGGCTTCTGGGCATGCCGGCGACCATCGTCATGCCTGAGGATGCGCCGGCGGCCAAGCTGGAGCGCACCCGGCGCTCGGGCGCCCGCGTCGTCACCTATCGGCGCGGGGAAGAGGATCGCGATGCGATCGCCGCAAGCCTCTGCGCGAAGAGCGGGGCGACACTCGTCCATCCCTACAATGATGCCGGGGTGATCGCCGGCCAGGGCACAATCGGCGCGGAAGTCGCCGAGCAGGCCGGTGCCATGGGGCTTTCGCCCGACGTGATGCTGACCTGCGTCGGTGGAGGGGGCATGACCAGCGGCATCGCTCTGGCGCTGGAAACGCTCCTGCCTGCCTGCGATCTCGTACCGGTCGAACCGGAAGGGTTCGACGATTACGGCCGCTCGCTCGTGGCTGGTGTCCGGGTTTCCAATGCACGCGCATCCGGTTCGATCTGCGATGCGCTGCTGACGCGCGAGCCCGGCGAACTCGGCTTCCCGATCACCAGCCGGCGGGCGCGCAGCGGCATTGCGGTCAGCGATGCCGAAGCAATGGCGGCCGTGGCCTTTGCGTTTCGCGAATTGAAGCTGGTCGTGGAGCCGGGCGGCGCGGTTGGTCTTGCCGCCGTACTTTCCGGAAAACTGCCGCTCGCCGGCCGATGCATAGCGTTGACGCTGTCGGGCGGCAATATTGACGCCGACATGATGGCTCGCGCGTTGGCCGACGGGTGAGCCGGGTTCTCAGTTGAAGGTTCGCTTGCCGCCTGGATGGCGCATGGTGCGGTAGCTGTACACCTCCTGGGCAACGCCCGAGGAGCCTACCCCCAGCCACTCGCAGCGGAATTTCAGGAACTTGCCATAGGTCTTGTGGCTCACGCCGGTTTCCTTCATCAGCATTGCCACCGCGCCGTCGGCCTGCGAGGCGAAGGTGTCGCGTACCGAACCGTCGCGCAGCGACAGGTGACGTGACACGAGCCAGACAATCGCGTCCATGTCCTTGCGATCGAGCAACGTCAGCAGGATGTTCTCGAAGCTGAGTTCGCCGGAGGCGATCTGGATGCGGATCTCGTGCTTCGAGAGCTGCTCGCCGCCGACCTCCAGTCCCGCGTCACGGTCGTCGGAAACGGCATGGCTGGCGATGCGGTTCAGCGTCTCGTCGTTGTCGAGGGCCTTCTCCAGTTCGGGCGGCATCAAGGGGCAGTCGGTTTGGGAAATCATGCGAAGATCTTCGCGGAAGCCCTCGTCCTGGGCGCAGCGTTGCGCCAAGGCACCGAGCAGGCGCTGGTCGGAGCCGGCGAGGATCAGCAGCGCCAGCAGGGCCCGCACCGCGAATTCCGATCCGCCGTTCTGCAGCAGGGCGTTGAGGACGGGGAAGGTGCCGCGTGCCACCAGCGAGTCGACCAGTTCCTTGGGCACGCGGATACGCCGGGCGATCGCCAGCCGGTGGTGGTCGCTGCGCTTGCGCGACACTTCGATCAGCTTCTCGGTGCTGACGACGGGAGAATGTTCCAGCACCGGCTCGCAAAGCTCGAAGGGCTCTTCGGCGAGTCGGTCGGCAAGTGGCTGGGTGATGCGCTCGGTGCGTGCCAGGCGAACGACAATGTCGAGCCGCACGGAATGTTCGAGCTGCTCGAAGACATCAAGGACGAGGCCGGAGAAGAGGTAGCGCTCCGCTTCGCTCGGCTCGCGCTCCAGCCTGTCGGCATACTGGGCACTTAGCAGGCGAACGAGTTCCGAGCGAGCCGATGGCTCACGAATACGCGCCAGTTCCTCCAGTTTGTCCCGGATCATGCCCCGTGGTCCGTTGTAATTGTTTCAATCCGAAACAGATAACGGCAAACAGGCCGTCCTCCAAAGAACAATCGTAACTTCAGATCGTTAAAATTACGTAGTATCTCTTCCCTAACGGCAGGTGCGCGACCTTCCGCGAGAGCCTTGTATTGACCTGTCCGGGAGCAGCGTCAGCTGAACAGGGACTGTTTTTCGCCCGGTGACAGCTGGTCCATCGGATCATCGCCGTCATCGTCGGGCGCGGGGCTTGCCGATTTTGCCGGCTTCGGGGCTTCTTCCGGCTCGACCTTGAACTCCGCTTCCCAGGCTGCGGTGTCCTCATCGTCGATCATGACGATGTCGTCCTGCGGGATGAAGTCGACGATGTCGTCTTCGTCCGTCGCGACGCTGGCTCCGGGACGCTCGAAGACGTCTGCTTCGGCGAAGTCGATGTCGTCGAACTCGAGGCCGGCCGTGTAGTCGGGATCGCCGGCGCCGGCATCGGCGTCGGGCGCGGTCTGGAAGACGTCGGCGGCGTCCTCGTCGGTGTTGTCGGCAGCCGCCGCGGAGGCGAACAGGGCCTCGATCTCGTCCTGCGAGGCGGTTTCCCCGGCAAAGACCGCGGCGTGGTCGTCGGCTGCGTTGTCCTGCGGATCGGTTCCGGCGAAGCCCGCCTTGTCGTCCGCGCGAGCCTCCTCGACCTCGGACTCCATGGCGCTGGCGGCCGCCTCGAACGGATCTTCTCCCGTGGCGTCAGCGTCTTCCGACAGACTGCCGAACATCTCGTCGACGGCGTTCTGGGAAACGCCCTTGCCTTCCATTTGGGGGCCGTTGAGCAGGTGCGCGTCGGGACGCTTGTCCTCGACGAATTTCGTGTCGGTGGCTGTGGCGTTTTCGATACCCCAGATCGAGATCATCAGGTTGATGCGCGATTCCAGGTACTGAAGAACCTGGACGATCTTCTGGGTGCGCTGGCCGGTCAGGTCCTGGAAGGAACAGGCCATGAAGATCTCGGTGGCACGCGCGTCGATGTCGTCGCAGCTGGCCTCGTCGGCACCGTTCTCGCGCAGTGTCCAGGCGGTTTCCTGGATGGCCTCGGCGGCGGCGAGGATCTCCTGGGTGGCGCTTTCCGTCTTGGTGACAATCGCGTCGAGTTCGTTCGAGGCCTCGATGAAGCGGTTGCCGTCTTCCTGCTCGTGCTTGATATTGGCGATCTCGCGCTTGGTGCGCTCGATGGCTTCCTGCATGTCGGCGATGTCGAGGCGGATGCGGTCGATGCTCGGCACCGCGCGCTCGCGGGTCATTGCCGTTTCCAGCCGGCCGATCGCCTCCAGCACCACCTGGGTGTCGGGCTTCTGGTTCCGTCTGGTGTATTCCTGCAGGAACCAGCGGCCGCGATCGGTATCCGTCAAGGCGGTCAGGATCGCGTCATAGTCGCTCTCCCGGATCGCGCTGGGCGTGCCAATGTCAGCCATCAATGTCGTTCCGCGTTCCTGAATTTCCCCGGTGCCGGCATGCCGACTGCGATGTCACATGCTTAATCGCCAAATCCTTAAAATAGGTATAGAACGCCAGTCCAACCGGAACACGGGTTCTCCATCCATGCCCCTGCGAGCCAGGGTTGCGGCGCTGTTCGCGGCCTATTTCTTCGGCCTCGGCCTGTTTCTCCCCTTCTTCCCGCTGGTGCTTGCCGAGGCGGGTCTGGGTGCCGGCGAGATCGGGACGCTGCTGGCCGTGCCGCTCCTGGTGCGGCTTGCGGCCAACCCGCTGATCTCCGCCGCCGTCGACCGTTTCGCCTCGCCAGGGCGGGCGATAGGACTGCTCAGCCTGTTGGCGGCAATCGCCTTTTCCGGGTTCTTCGTGGTCGAGGGTTTCCTCGCCAGCGCGCTTTTGCTGGTCGCGATTTCCATCGCCTGGTCGCCGCTGATGCCGCTTGGCGATGCGCTTGCCGCGCGGGTCGAGCGGGAGGGCGCCGGCGATTACGGCCGCATGCGGATGTGGGGATCGATTTCCTTCATCCTCGCCAACCTTGCAGGGGGCGCGCTGGTCGGGCAATGGACCGTGGAAGTTGTGGTCGGCGGTATCGTCGCAGGCCTTGCGGGCGCTGCCCTTGCCGGATGGTCCGTGCCGCTGGGGCGTGTCCGGGTCTCGGAGAACGAATCGGTGTCCATTGTTTCGCCCGACCTTGCCCTGGCCGGAGCCGAGGCGGAGGAAGCGGGCCGCCGACGCCGCCGGAGCGGCTTTGCTGCGAAGCTGAGCCTGCTGAAGGGGGAGGCGCGTTTTCTCGACACGGGCTTCCTGCTTGTCGTGCTTGCGGCGGGCTGCGTGCACGCGAGCCACGCTGCCTACTATGCCTTCAGCGCGCTGTTCTGGTCGGGGATCGGCCTTTCCGGCGCGTGGGTCGGCGGGCTCTGGGGACTTGGCGTGATCACCGAGATCGGCCTCTTTGCCATGTCGGCAAGGGTGAGGGCGACGCTCGGCGTCACCGGACTGCTGGCGCTGGGGATCGGCGGTGCCGTTCTGCGCTGGCTGCTGTTTCCGCTGGCGAGCGATCCGGTGTTCATTGCCGCCCTGCAATTGCTGCACGGGCTCAGTTTCGGCGCCACGCATCTGGGTGCCGTCGCCTTCGTCGCGCGCAATGCGCCGCCGCAATGGGCGGGAGCGGCGCAGGGCGTGATGTCGATGGTCGTCGGGGTGGTCACGGCGCTCGCCTCCACCGCCGCCGGTCTGCTCTATGCGACCGGCGCGGTCCCGGCCTTCGCGGCCATGGCCGGGCTCGCGGCGCTCGGAGGGGTCTTCCTCATCGCCGGACTGGCGGTGCGGCGCGGAGACTGAGCCCGCCTCGCGGCCGCGCCGGTGTCAGCCCCAGAGCGCCGGTTGCGGCGGATGCAGCGTGCTGCCCTCGAAAACGAGGCCCGGTTCGCGGTCCCTGGCCAGGAGCAGGGGGGCGTCGAGGTCGACATAGTCGGCCTCTTGCGCGACCAGTGTCGCAGGCGCCATGGCAAGCGAGGTGCCGAGCATGCAGCCGACCATCACCTTGAAATTCATCCGCCGCGCGGCGCGGGCCAGATCCAGCGCCTCGGTCAGGCCGCCGGTCTTGTCGAGCTTGATGTTGACCGCATCGTAGAGCGGCGCGAGCCGCTCCAGGTCGGCCGCCGTGTGCAGGCTTTCGTCGGCGCAGACCGGGATCGGCCGGTGCAAGGTCGCCAGCGCGCCGTCCGCGTCGGCGGGTAGCGGCTGTTCGATCAGCTCGACACCGGCGGCTGCGCAGGCGGCCATGTTGCGGGCGAAAAGATCCTCGGTCCAGGCCTCGTTGGCGTCGACGATCAGGCGTGCCTCGGGCGCGGCGGCGCGAACCGCGGCGATGCGCGCGTCGTCCCCCTCGCCGCCGAGCTTGATCTTCAAGAGCGGCCGGGTGCGGGCGCGGGCCGTATCGGCCGCCATCTTTTCCGGCGTGCCGAGGCTGATGGTGAAGGCCGTTGTCATCGCCGCCATCGCCGTTATCCCGGCAAGTCCGGCTGCCGGAACGCCAGCCTGTTTCGCCGCAAGGTCCCAGAAGGCGCAGTCCAGCGCGTTGCGCGCCGCGCCTGCCGGCATGGCGAGTTGCAATCCTTTCCGGTCGAGCCCGCCGGCGATCTCCGGGGCGAGGCGGGCAATGTCCTCCATCACCCCCTCCACGGTCTCGCCATAGCGGGCATAGGGCACGCATTCACCGCGTCCGCTGTGCGGCCCCGATGTCAGCGTCGCCACGACCACATGGGCGTGGGTGCGGCTTCCCCGGGCGATGGTGAAACCGCCCTCGATGGGCCAGCTGTCGGTGGCGACCGCCAGATCGACCGTCATGGCTGGCCGAACTCAGATGCGATCCGCTCGACGACGTTGTCGCAGCCGAAGCGGACGGGGTCGGTTGCGGGAAGGCCGTATTCGGCCTCCGTCTCGGCCAGCAGCCTGCGCGCCTCGTCCTCGCCAAGGGCCGCGGTGTTGATGCAGATGCCGACACAGCGGATATCCGGATTGGTCAACCGGCCGCAGGAGACGGTCAGGTCGATGACCTGCTGGATGGTCGGCAGCGGGGTCTTGACGCCGCGCATGTTGGTGCGGGTCGGCTCGTGGCAGACGACGAAGGCATCCGGCTGGGAGCCGTGCAAGAGGCCGAGCGTGACCCCGGCGAAAGAGGGGTGGAACAGCGAACCCTGGCCCTCGATCACGTCCCAGTGGTTTTCATCGGCAGCGGGAGAAATCCATTCCGCCGCGCCCGAGATAAAATCGGCGACGACGGCGTCGAGGGAGACGCCGCGGCCGGAGATGAAGATGCCGGTCTGGCCCGTGGCGCGGAAGTCCGCGTCGAAGCCCTTCGCCCGCATCGCCTGCTCGAGCGCCAGAGCGGTGTATTTCTTGCCGACGGAGCAATCGGTGCCCACGGCGAGAACGCGCTTGCCGCTGCGCTTCGTGCCCTTGCCGGTATCGAAACGCATGTCGGAATGGCGAACGTCGTGCAACTGGCGGCCGTTGCGGGCGGCCGCGTCGCGGATTTCCGGCACGGAGGCAAGCCGCATGTGCAGCCCGCTGGCGATGTCGAGGCCGGCATCAAGAGCCTCGACCACCGAGGCGATCCAATGGTCCGGCAGCACACCGCCGGCATTGACCGCACCGATGACCATCGTCCTGACGCCGGATTTGGCGGCTTCCTGCGGTGTCATGTCGGGCAGTTTGGCGTCCGCCTTGCACCCGTCCAGACGGAGCTGGCCGTAGCACCAGTCCCGGCGCCAGTCGACGATGCCGAGGCCGGTCTTGGCCGCCAGCGCATCCGGCACGTCGCCGAGAAACAGCAGATAGGGATGGGCGATTTCCATCGGGTGCTCCTGATACCTGAAGAATGTCCGGCCGGAACGGTCGGGAGAGGGCGCGTGTCCGGCGAGGGCTGCATGTCGCCGGCCCGCACGGCTGGACGCTTGCATCGGGGTCAAGGTATACGTGGGCGAGAGGAGGCTCGGCAAGGGGGTGCGGCGGCGGCGCGGCAAACCCTGCGGCAGCTTCCGCCCTTTGCCCGGCGGGGACCCGCCGAGATGGCATCCACGACAATGGCAGAGGCGGATGACGGTCCAGGCGGCGCAGGATTTTCCACGGATTTCGATCAGCGAACGGGAGGGCGACTGCCGGATCGTGGTCGAGGGGCCGTGGACGATCCGCAACAGCGAGGCGATGGAGCAGGCGATCGCGGGGATCGGCCTTCCGCGGGAGAACCAGGTCAAGCTCGACCTTTCGCAGATCAAGGGGCTGGATACGGCCGGAGCGTGGCTCATCCACCGCTTGCAGGCGGATATCGAGTTTCACGGAGGGCGGGTCGAGCGGACCGGCGTTCGCAGTTCCTATGAATCCCTGATCGGCGAGGTCGAGCAACACCACCCGCCGGCATGGAAGCCGGAACGCCACCCCCTGTCGCTGCTCGGTATCCTGGAGAAGACCGGGCGCGAGGTCGTCAATATCGGCACTGACGTCAAGGCCGTGCTGCATATTGTCGGGTCGCTGGTCAGCGTGCTTTCCGGGGTTTTCCTGCGGCCGCGCTGCCTGCGCCTCGTGTCGGTGGCAACCCAGTTCGACCGGGCCTGCATCGGCGCGGTGCCGATCGTGCTGCTTATGAGCTTCCTGATCGGGGCGATCATCTCGCAGCAGGGCGGCTTCTACCTGCGCCAGTTCGGTGCCGACATCTATGTGGTCGACCTTGCCGGCGTGCTGGTGCTGCGCGAGATCGGCGTCATCCTGACCGCGATCATGGTTGCGGGCCGGTCCGGGTCGGCCTTCACCGCCGAGATCGGCTCGATGAAAATGCGCGAGGAGATCGACGCGCTGCATGTCATCGGCCTCCGGGTGACGGAAGTCCTGATCCTGCCGCGCCTCTTCGCCCTGATCCTGGCCCTTCCGGTGCTCACCTTCCTGTCCAACCTGGCGGCGCTGTTCGGCGCCGGGCTGGTGAGCTGGATCTATCTCGACATTGCGCCGCGCGTCTTCATCGACCTGATGCAAGTGGCGGTTACCGTCGACACGCTGATGGTCGGAATCATCAAGGCGCCGTTCATGGCGCTGATCATCGGCCTGGTCGCCTGTGTCGAAGGCATGAAGGTGGAGGGGTCGGCAGAATCGCTCGGGCATCACACGACGATGTCGGTGGTCAAGGCGATCTTCATGGTGATCGTGGTGGACGGGCTTTTCGCAATCTTCTTTTCCTCGATCGGAATCTGAATGCAACCGGCAAGCGACAGCCCTTCCTTGCACAGGCCGACAACAACCGGCCACGAGAGTGCGCGCGAGGTCATCCTGAGCGCCCGCGGGGTTACCGTCGGGTTCGGCTCGACCATCGTCCTCCAGGATCTCGACCTGGACGTCAACGCGCGCGAAATCCTCGGCTTCGTCGGCGGGTCGGGCACCGGCAAGTCGGTGCTGATGCGCGCGATTCTCGGGTTGACGCCCAAGCGCGCCGGCACGATCGAGGTGTTCGGTGTCGACCTGCAGAAGGCAACGCCCGACGAGCGGCAGGACGTCGAGCGGCGCTGGGGGGTTCTTTTCCAGCAGGGTGCCCTGTTTTCGTCGCTCACGGTCCGGCAGAACATCCAGGTGCCGATGCGCGAGCACATGCGCATGTCGCAGCGACTGATGGACGAACTGGCGCTGCTGAAGATCGAGATGGTCGGCCTGCCACGCTCGGCCGCAGAGAAGTTCCCTTCCGAACTGTCCGGCGGCATGATCAAGCGGGCAAGCCTTGCCCGATCGCTGGCGCTCGATCCCGATCTCGTCTTTCTCGACGAGCCGACCTCCGGCCTCGACCCGATCGGTGCGGCCGCCTTTGACGATCTTGTGCGCAAGTTGCGTGATACGCTCGGGTTGACGGTCTACATGGTGACCCACGATCTCGACAGCCTGCATTCCATTTGCGACCGCGTCGCGGTATTAGGAGAGAAGAAGGTGCTCAGAGTCGGGACCATTGACGAGCTGATGAAGTTCGACAACGCTTGGGTCCAGTCCTACTTCAATGGCGAGCGGGCGCTGCGGCGGGTATGAGCAGGGACTGAAAAAGCATGGAAACCCGCGCGAACTACATTGCCATCGGTGCGTTCGTCTTCGCGACGCTCATCATCGGATTCGTTTTCATCTATTGGCTGGGAAGTCGCGCCGAAGGGCCCCGCGCCCTGCCGGTGAAGGTGATCTTCAACGGGGCGGTCACCGGCCTTTCGGTCGGCGGGGCGGTCAATTTCAACGGCATCAAGGTGGGCGATGTCGGTGACCTCGGCTTCGATCCCAAGGATCCCAGCGTCGTCATCGCGACGATCCGGGTGCGCCCGTCGACGCCGCTGCGCCGCGACGTCAAGGCTACGCTCGGCTTCCAGACACTGTCCGGCATCGCCTATGTGGATCTTTCCGGCGGCACCACCGATGCACCGCTGCTGCTCGATCCCGACGCCGACGAACCGCCGGTGATCCACGCCGAGCGGTCCGCCTTCGAGGACATTGTCGAGGGAGCACGCGATATCCTCACCCGCGCCGATACAACGCTCGCGGCCGTGGAGAAGGTTGTCATGGACAACCGTGATGAGGTGCACGAGATCATCGTCAATGCACGCGTGTTTTCCGATGCGCTGGCCAAGAATGCCGATGGCGTCGACAAGTTCATGTCGAGCGTGGCGAGCACAGGCGAGGCGTTGCAGAGCCTGTCCGGACGGCTCGAGGGGCTCGTCGACAGCGCCACGGCAATTGTCGATGCGGTGCCGCCCGAGAAGGTGACACAGGTCGTCAACGATGCGGCATCCGTCACCTCGAAGGTCGCCAATGCCGCCGACGGGTTTGTCGGCCTGGTCGGCGATGCCCAAGAGGCGGCGGAGGAACTGAAGCAGTTCGCCATGGGCCTGACACGCAGCCTTGGCGAGTTCGACAAGGTCATTGCCGCAGTCCGTCCCGAGGCGATTTCCGAGATTGTCGACGGGGTCGCGGCTTTCACCACGATCCTCAAGGACCGCTCCGACGATATCGACCGGCTCGTCGTCTCGACGACGCGCACGATGGAGAATTTCGAGAGCGTCAGCTCGGTCGCGGTGGAAAGCGAGGAGGACATCCGCAAGGTGCTCGCCGACGCGCGCGTGCTGGGCGAACAACTGGTCGAGACCGTCGGGCGGATCGACCGGATTGTCGCTGCCGTCGACCCGCAGAAGGTGGCGAGCGTCGTCGCCTCGGTCGAGGAACTCTCGGATGGGCTTGCGACGCGCACGCAGACCATCACGACCGCCATCGACAAGGCGGGCGAGGCGGTCGACAACGTGACCGAGTTCTCGCAGTCGCTGAAGGGGCGCGGACCGGAGATCGACCAGATTCTGGCCGATGCGCAGGAGCTTGCCGCAAAGCTCAATGCCACCGGCACCCGGATCCAGAGTGTCGTCGACAAGGTCGATGCCATGGTCGAGGGCGATGGCGAGGGGCTGGTCGCGGAAGCAACGCAGGCCGCTGCCTCGATCCGCAAGGTCGCCGACGTGCTGGCCGAGCGGGTCGGGCCGGTGACCAGCGGGCTGGAGCGGTTCACCACGCGCGGGTCGGCCGATTTCTCCAGTGCGATGGCACAGCTCAGCCGGACGCTGGTCGAGATCCAGCGCACCGTCGCCGATCTCAACCGCGATCCGCAGCGTGTGATTTTCGGTGGCGACGACAAGCCCACCTTCGGCGGGGCGCAAAGGCGATGAGAATGCAGACGGGGTGGGGCATGCGATTGGATGACGTTCGGCGTGGCGGCCTGAGGCGCGCCTTCTCGATGATCAGCCTCTCGCTGGCGCTCGCCGTTGCCGGTTGCGCGGGGTCGAGCGCGCCCGATGCCTATTACGGACTGACCACGCCGGCGGCGGCGGAGGCAGGCCGCGCGGGCCGCGCCGCTCGCGTGCAGGTGCTTGTTCCCGCGCCGCGCGCGCTGCAGGCGCTCGATACGTCCTCCATCGCGGTCGTCGATACGGGGCCGGTCTATACCTATTTCCCGAAAGCCGCGTGGACCGACACGCTGCCCAAGGTGGTGCAGGCGAAGATCGTCCAGTCGCTGGAGAACACGAGGGGCCTTCGCGGTGTCGGCCTGCCGGGCGAGGGGCTTCTCATCGACTATCAGCTGCAAAGCGACCTGCGCGCCTTCGAATTGCGCATCGACGGACAGGACCGCGCCGTCGTGGAAATGATGGTTCGCCTCGTCAACGACCGCAACGGCCGCACCAAGGCCTCCCGCATCTTCCGCACGGAGGTGCCCGCGAAGAGCACCAGCGTCACCGATGCGGTGGCGGCGATGAACGCGGCCGCCGACGCGGTGCTGCGCGAGATTTCCGCCTGGGTGCTGTCCAACGTCTGATTTTGCCGGCACCGGGAATGCCGGAAACGGGCGCCGGCGAAGATCTTCCGCCGCGCCCATTGTTTCTGGCAGTCCGTCCGGGTCCCGCCGACGTCATTTATTCCGCCGGGGCCGCCTCCGCGCGGCGCCAGAAGACCGTCACCTCGTTGCCCTCGGCGGGATCGTCCGGCACCAGCCGCGACAGGACCAGGCTGACGCAGGCCATCGCCGCGCCGATCAGGAAGACGGCGGCCGGCGAGACGAGCCAGATCAGGCCGAAGAGGGCCGGAATGAAAACGGCCGCGATGTGGTTGATGGTGAAGGCGACGCCTGCGGTCGGGGCGATGTCGGCAGGGTCCGAGATCTTCTGGAAATAGGTCTTCATGGCGATGGCGACCGCGAAGAATGCGTGGTCGATGACGTAGAGCGCCCCGGCCAGATGGGCGTTGGTGACGAAGGCATAGGTCACGAAGACGCCGATCAGCCCGATATATTCCACCGTCAGCGCGGTCTTCTCGCCGACCTTGCCGATCCATGAACCGATCTTCGGCGCCAGCAACATGTTGACCGCGCCGTTCAGCAGGAACAGGCCGGCCACCTCGTGCACGTCGTAGCCGAAGCGCTCGACCATCAGGAACCCTGCGAAGACGGTGAAGATCTGCCGCCGAGCCCCGCCCATGAAGGTCAGCGCGTAATAGAGCCAGTAGCGCTTGCGCAGCACCAGCTGCTTGCGCTGGGGCACGCCTTCGCGGAATTGCGGGAAGGCGATGACGAGGAAGGCGAGAACCACCAGCGTCAGCAGTCCGGCGATCAGGAAGACGGTGGCGAAGCTCAGGTTGAAGGTCTTCCAGGCGAGCAGGATCATGCCGTAGGCGACAAGCTGGGCGAAGGCGCCGACGGACAGGATCTTGCCCATGCCGGCCGCCGCCTTTTCCTTTGGCAGCCATTGCAGCGACAGCGACTGGTTCATCGTCTCGTAATAGTGGAAGCCGACCGACATGACGAAGGTGGTCATGTAGAAGCCCCAGGTGCTGGGGAAATAACCGGTCGCGGCCACGCCGATGCCGAGCAGGGCAAGAGACAGATAGGCGAGCGTCTGCTCGCGCAGCACGAGCAGCAGGTAGATGGCGGTGAAGGCGAGGAAGCCGGGGATCTCGCGGATCGACTGCTGGATGCCGATCTCGCGGCCCGTGAAGTCGAGCTCGTGGACCGCGAAATTGTTCATCAGGTTCCACCAGGCGGCAAACGAAAGCTGCATCGCCGCCGCCATGATCATCAGCAGAACCAGCGGCGAGCGCCAGCCCGTGCCGGTCGGCACGCCGGAGCGCGGCGGCGTGGCGGGCACGGCGGCACCTTCCTCGCTTGCCGCAAAGGCGGGTGTCGGCTCCGCCGCAACGGTGGAGGAGGTGCTGGGGGAACGGTCTGGCATCGGGGTCATCCGCAACAGAAGAAGAGGCAGCGCGATGTCGCGCCGGGGTCGGCTACGCTCGCGACGGGTGCCGGCCAGGAAGGGCCATGCCGCCATGTTGCCGTTTCTCTACCGCGAAAGGCTGCGTGCGTGTTATCGCTATTTTGACAATTTATGTTGGTGAAACGACGAATTCCTGCCCCCACCGCAGGATCCGGAAAGCTCCGGCAGTTTGCGGCGGGGGCAGGCTCTCGCGAAAGTTCGCCTGGTGTGTCAGGCGCCGGCGGCTTCCGCTGCCGTGCCTTGAGCCTTGGCGTCGACGCCGGCGATGACCGTGATCGCCGCCAGCACCAGCACGGAGCCGCTGGCGAGGAACACGCTCTGGACGCCGCTCAGGTCGAGGACCAGCCCGCCAATTGCCGCGCCGAGTGCGATGGCGAGATTGATCGCGGCGACCAGCAGGCCGCCGGCGCTTTCCGCTTCATCAGGCCCGGACCGGGCGATCCACGCGGACCAGGCCACCGGAACCGTGCCGAAGGCGAGACCCCACAGGGTGATCAGCACCAGATCGGTGGCAAAATTGCCGCCGATCGTGGCGAGCAGGAAGGCAAGCACCGCGATCGTCAACGGCGTGATGGCAAGCGTCATCAGCAATGAACGGGCGACCAGCATGCTGCCCAGATAATTGCCGATGAAGTTGGCGATGCCGAAGGCGAGCAGCGTTCCGGAGATCGCCGTGATGCCGATGCCGGTGACGGTTTCCAGAAACGGCCTGATATAGGTGAAGAGCGACATGTGGCCGCCGAATACCATGAGCACCGCCAGCATGGCGAGCGCGACCCGCTTGCGCGAGATCAGCTCGACCAGCATGCCGAAACGCGCCCGTCCGCGCGCCGGCAGCGAGGGCAGCGTCGCGAACTGGAATGCAAAGACGGCAAGACCGAGCCCCGCCGCGCCCGCAAAGGCGACGCGCCAGCCGAACATGTCACCGACATAACTGCCGACAGGTGCCGCGAAGATTGTCGCGGCGGCAACGCCGGAGACCATGATCGACAGGGCCTTGGGGACATTGGCCTCGGGCACAAGCCGCATCACGACGGCGGTCGAGAGAGACCAGAAGCCACCAAGTGCGGCGCCCAGCATCAATCGGCCGATCAACAGGATCTCGACGCTGGTCGAGAAGGCAACGACAAGGTTTGAAAGGACCAGCAGGGCGGAGAAGCCGAGCAGCACCCGGCGCCGGTCGATCGACCGGGCGAGGGCGGCGACGGAAAGGCTTGCGATGACGCCCATTACCGCGGTTGCCGTCACCGCCTGTCCCGCAAGGCCCTCGGAGATGCCAAGATCCTGGGCCATGTCCGTCAGCAGACTGGCCGGCAGGAATTCCGCGCCGACAAGTCCGAAGACCCCGAGGCACATGGAAAAGACAGCGGCCCAGGCAGCCGTCAGGGTTGCCACCGGAGCGCCGGCAGCAGTGTGTTCGCGATTCATTTGAAGTCCCCATCTTAGGAGCGAGATGGCTGATAGATGGGTAGCAATCCCGGACGATCCATGACACATATTCTGAAGTTATTGACCGAAAGTCCGGAAGTGTAACCGACATGACCAATTCATCGGACCCGATCGGCGAGTTGCTGATGGGCATGCGCATGCGCGGCGCGAGCTACGGCAAGTTGCATCTCCTGCCGCCGCTCGGAGCCGGGTTCTCGGCGTCGGCGGAGGCCCGCTTCCATTTCATTGCCGGCGGAAGAGGCTTGCTGCGGTCGCCTTCGGGAGAGCTGATTCCGCTTTCCTGTGGCGATGCGATCCTGCTGCCTCGAGGTGACGACCATGCCCTCGTCTCGAGACCGGACGCGGAGGTTCGTCCCATCGAGGCCTTTCGCACCGTTCCGCTCTGTCCGGGAATGTGTTCTTTCGAGGCGGGGGATTTGGAAACGTGCCCGGAGAAGGGCGTCCTTGTCTTTTCCGCCGCGATGCAGTTCGAACTGGACACGTTGCATCCGCTGATCGAGCTGATGCCATCGGTCCTGTGTGTCAGCTCCGTCCCGGGCATGGAGCCGGAGGTGCGGCCCCTGCTTGACGCCATGGAGCGCGAAATGACGGGGAGCCGTGCCGGAACCGCCGGGATCCTGGCAAGACTGGCGGAGGTGGTCGCCGCATCCGTGATCCGCAACTGGGTGGAATGCGGCTGCGGTGATGCCAGCGGCTGGGTGGCGGCGCTGCGCGACGAGCGGCTCGGGCGGGTGCTCGCAGCCCTGCATCGCGATCCGGGGCGCGAGTGGACGCTTGCCGAGATGGCGGGTGCGATGGGCAGCTCCCGCTCCGTCTTCGCCGAACGGTTTGCCGCTGCGACCGGCACCACGCCCTTGCGATACGTGGCGACACTGCGCATGCGACTTGCGGCGCAGTGGCTGTCGCGGGACCGGATGTCGATCGACCAGGTCGCCCGCCAGTTGGGTTACCAGTCACAGGCCGCCTTCAGCCGGGCCTACAAGCGCGTCACCGGCCAGTCGCCGGGCCAGGCGCGAAAGGTGCGTTGAGAGAGGAGACGGGTCATGCCGTTGCCTGCCGAATATTCGAATGCGTCGGCCGTGTTAGACCGGTTTCTGGAAGACGCGAGGAAATGACCGGCCAGGTGCAGGCCTTGCGGCGACATCGCAATTTTGCGCCTGATACGGCGATTGCCGGCGTCGCATGCGCAGTTCGCAGCCATGTCGAGGGGCAGGCTTTCGACCGGGCGCCTGCCGGCCTTCCCGCGGAGGCAGCCGAATTCTGGGCGGTGTCCGATTGAATGCGGCACCGGCTGACGTGTCCGCTTGCCTATGAGGAGGCCGGCTCCTCGTAGGCCCATACGCGGAACTCCTTCAGGATATGGGGCCCAAAGGAGTTGATGAGGGGTATGTCGGCCGCATCCCGGCCTCGGGCGACAACCACGCGGCCGATACGCGGAATGTTGTTGCGCGGATCGAACGTGTGCCACTCTCCCTCGAGAAACACTTCGATCCAGGCACTGAAGTCCATCGGATCGACCACCGGCACGCCGATGTCGCCAAGATAGCCGTTGACGTAGCGGGCGGGAATATTGAGGCACCGGCAGAATGTCAGGGCGAGGTGGGCATAGTCACGGCAGACGCCGACACGCTCGTGAAACGCTTCGAAGGCGGTGCGGGTTGCTCTGGCCTGCATGTAGTCGAAGCGCAGGTGATCTTGCACGAAGTCGCAGATTTCCTGCACCCGCCCCCATCCCGGAGATACGGATCCGAACCTGTCCCAGGCGATCTGGCTGAGCTGGTCGGTTTCGCAGTAGCGGCTGCCCATGAGATAGGCGAGGCAATCGTCGGGCAGTTCCTGGACCGGCAGTTCGCGGGCGTCATGGAATGCCCTGTCGGGGAGACCGGTGTCCTTGACGCTTGCTTCGCCGCCCAGCGTCAGTTCGCCGGCAGGTGCAACGAGCCGGCGGCAGCGGTTTCCGAACAGGTCGCGATAGGTACTCGTTGCCAGCTGGGGAGAGGTGAAGAAGGTCTCTGCTCCCCTGATATCGGGCGCCCGCGCCGCGTCGATCGACAGCAGGCATACCAATGCTGTCTGCTGTGCGAATTCCAGCCTGATGTCGAAACCGCAGCGAATGAGCATTGCCAGGATCAGTCCCTTCTACCGGAAGTCCGCGGCGTTCAGTGTGTAGGAGGTGCGGCGACGGTTGGTGTGAACCTCCCGCGCGACGTCGTGAATAGCGGTGCGACGCCGGTCGAAGGCCGACAGGCAACCGGCTGGTGACGTGTCGAGCCGGCCGGTTTCGCTGCCCAGCTTCTCCAGCGCGTCGGCTTCTATGAAGAAGGGGACCTCGAACACGCCGTCATGGCCGATGAAGCGCACGCCTTTGCGACCTTCGTCGAAGCTCCGGCTGGGATTGGGAAAGCTCAATGTCATGAGAGACCTCCGGTCCTTCGCCAGGTCGCCAGCAGGAATGCCGAAAGCCCGCGCCGCGGCTTTGCTTGCGCGGCGTGGCGATGAGCGCGGTTTCTGGTGTTGCGATCATTGAGGAACAGCATGCCGTCGGTCGCATCGGAATGACTGAGACCGGTCATGTTCCGGCCGTTGGAAGTCGCCGGGATCCCTGTGTAGACGTGATAGATTGTCCAGGTCCGGTCCTTCTCGATCCGTCTGCCGAAATGCTGGTCCATGCGGGCGGGCCGGGATGCGCCACCCTCGTTTTCCCAGATGGCGATGGCCGCCACGTTTGGCTGGCGGTCGGGCTCATGTTTCACGGTTTTCATCATTGTCATTCTCCGGTTGGCCGTGACTGTTGCTGAAAAGGCAGGAATGAAGCGCCGCGCCCCCGGCTTCGGTGATCGTCATGCCGTCCGGTCGCTGCGGCATTCCGAGCGTATCGAGCAGGCGTCCGGCGATCGCGATCGCATCGTCCCGATCCACGGCATCCACCGTCTCGCGCCCGACAACGGCATGCGCCTTGTCCGTGTCGCGGACCCGGAAGAATTCAATGACGACTTTCATTGCCTGCTCCTGAAACGGCCGACCGGACCTTCAGGCCTTGCTCTTTTCGCGCTGGCCGGTCGAGGCCGAGATCACCGAGAGCTTGATCCGATTGGCAAATGGCGCTTCCGGTTTGGCTTCCGTCTTCGTCTGCTTCGGTTTGCGGATTTCCCGGTTGCTACGCTTTTGTCCCTTGGCCATGCCCAAACGTCCTTTCCATCAAGGTTGCCTTCGCGTTGAGGCCTGCCGTGTCGACGAGCTCCAGCTCGTCCTGGAGCGCCACCCGCTCGTGATTTTCCTCGGCATTGCGGATCCGGTACTGCGGGGCGCCGGCGGATGCCGGCATCATGCCGGTGATGCGGTAGACCTGCGTCTGTCCGGTCGTGTTGCCTATCGCGCTTTTCAGGCGGACGGACTGCCCGATACTCAGGAGATGCTCTCCTGCATCACCCGCGGACTGGCTGGCATGGCGTTGCCGAAAACTTGCCGTGGTCATTGTGGATCGTCCTTTTCACTTATGGCATCGACAGTTGCGGGATCGACCCGCACCATCTGTTGCGTTGTTGCCTTGGCGCCGATCGCCGGCAAATGGATGAAGGTTCCGACCCTGCGCCAGGCGGTCCAGGAAAGTCCCTCGATCAACTCGTCCTCCCGGTCGATCCGGTACTCGCCGGGCGGTTGGGCGTCGGCAAAACCGTCGAGCCGAAAAGGGGTCGGGAAGTGGAGGATGCATTGCGTGGTGCGGGTGGTCATCTTGTCGACCTTCAGGGTGCCCGCAAAGAACGAGTCCGGTCCCCTCCCTTGCGAGCGGGCGGACAGGAAGCGCTCGCCGTGTCAGCGGCGAATTCGCTGTTCTTTTTCGGGGTTTTATTTTTAATTCTTCGATTTCTATTATGATTTAGAATTAAGCCTTAAATGAGGCGACTTGATAATTCTTTCTTTTATTGGGGTTTCACTTTGAGTTTTTCTTTTCTTGAAGAGTGCAGTGCGATTTTTCCGTGTGTCGCCTCCGGTTTGCCGGATCGCGTTGCAAGCGGCGCCGCGGACGGGGCATGGCACGGCCGGGACGTTGCCTGTATGCTGGCACCCACCGGTGTCCCGGTACCTGAGGTCCCCAGATGCCTACGGTCCCATGATCCATCCATTGCGACAGACGAAGTTCCCGGAGGAACATCCGGACCCGATCATCTCCTATGTGGGGACGGAGCCGGCCGGCGCGGTGACAAGGCCCCATGCGCACGGGCGGGCACAGCTCTTCCATATCCTGCGCGGCTCGGTGACTGTGGCGACGCAAGGGGGCAGTTTCGTTGTGCCGCCGGAGCGGGCGATCTTCATTCCGCCGGGCGTCCTGCACCACTCCAGCTATCACACGGAGACGGAAGTCCGTTTCCTGTACATGCGTCCCGAAGGGCTTCCGGCGATGCCGGAGGAGCCGTTCGTGGTGCAGGTGACGGCGCTGCTGCGGGAGCTGATCCTCGCTTTCATGGCCTGCGCACCGGACTATGACACAGGCGATGCGACCGGGCGGCTGGCCGCCGTTCTGGTCGACCAGATCGCCGCCTCCCATGTGGCGCCGCTGCATCTGCCGATCCCCGAGGAGCCGCGTTTGCGCGAGGCGATCCGGCCATTGATCGAGAACCCGGCGGCCGGTCTTTCCGCCGCAGACCTGGCGGGACGGGCAAATCTTTCGTTGCGCTCTTTCGAGCGGCATTTCCCGGCTGCGACGGGACTTTCCTTCCGCGCCTGGCGACGGCAGGCGAAGCTGATGAAGGCGGTCGAGTGGTTGTCGCAGGGAATGGCGGTCGGGGAGGTGTCGGACAGGCTCGGCTACGAGGGGCCGAGCGCTTTCGTCGCCACGTTCAAGAAATCCTTCGGGGTAACACCGGGACGTTATTTCAGCCGCTGAAGCAGGCATGGAAGGGCAGTGAGAGCGGAGACCTTGCCGCCTTGAGCCATTCGCCGATGGTGCCGGAACTATTTCCGCAGAAGGTTGCAAGAAGCCGTGCCGGGGTTGCCGGAATGTCGGTTCCCGCGGATCCCGTCGCCAGATCACGCGGCCGTCGGTTCCATTCAGCCTGCCGGTGGATTCGTCTCCAGCCTGACTAGGCGGAGGGCTCCCGCGAGGCGGTCTTTTCCAGCAGATAGCTTTCCAGCGTCCTGCCGGCATCCACGATATGCCGGGATGTTTGCTGCAGGGCGGCTTCCGTGTCGCGGCGATAGCAGGCATCGAGGATGGCTTGATGCTCGTCCGACGATTTCACAAGGTAATCCAGCCGTGCCAGCGTGAAGCGCATGTAGCGGTCGGCGACATCGTGCAGGCTCGAGATATGGGCAAGCAGACGGGGTCTCTCGCACGGCGCATAGAGCGTGAGGTGGAACGCCTTGTTGAGGCGCCCGAACTCGGCAAGGCCAGCGTTGGCGATCCGGTCCTGCAGCGCCGCGGCCTTGTCGATCTGCGCGTTGGAGAGATGCGGAAGGGCGAGGCGCATGGCCAGCAACTCGGCCGCCTCGCGCATCTCGAAATTCTCCCGCAACTCGTCCGCGTCGATCGGGGCGACGATGGCGCCGCGATTGGGCGCCAGTTGAACAAGCCCCTCGCCGGCCAGCACGCGCAAGGCCTCCCGGATGGGCATCCGGGAGGTGCTGTAGGTCCTGGCGAGTTCTTCCTGGCGCAGGGTGCTGCCCGGCTTCAGCTCGCCGGCGATGATCGCCTGGCGGATTTCCGTCACCAGAAGCTCGGTCCGGTCGCCTTTTCGTGTGTCGCTGCTCGTCATGCGGCAAAGGCCTAGCAGGCGCATGATTGACAGACAAGACGAGATCATGCATGTCATGTCGATATCTTGGATCCAAGATGGAGTCTTGTATGACTGTATCTCGACTTGCGCACATTCCCGGCATCGGTGTCGACAGAATGGGAAATGCGGCGGATGCCGCCGGGGCCGTTGAAATGCTTCGGCTGGAAAATCTCGACACCGATATCGCGCCGCCGCAAGCGGCCATCGAGGCGACGCTGGCGGCTGTCCGCCGGGACGACGCAAACAGCTATCTGCCGTTCCTCGGCATTCACGACCTGCGCCGGGCTGCGGCACGGAGGGTCTCGGCGACGGCCGGGCGCGATTACGACCCCGAGAGCGAGTGCATCGTTTCGGCCGGAGGCCTGTCCGGCGTGCTCAACGTGCTCCTGGCAGTGCTGGAGCCGGGCGACGAGGTTGTCATCACGGACCCGGCCTATGCCGGTCTTCTCAATCGCATCAGGCTTGCGGGCGGGGTGCCGCGTCTGGTGCCGCTTCAGGTGGAGGACAGGCGCTGGCGACTGGACCTGGAAGCCTTGCAGGCGGCGGTCAACGGCAGGACGCGGGCGATCCTCACGATGAGCCCCTCGATGCCGAGCGGCATCGTGCACACACATGAGGAATGGACGGCAATTGCGGCGGCTGCCGAGCGTGCCGGCGCGTGGATCATCCACGACGCGGCGATGGAGCGGATCCTCTTCACCGGCGAACCGGTGATGCACCCGGCATCCTTCGGCAATGTTGCGGAGCGGGTGATCACCATCGGCTCCGTTTCGAAGGAGTACAGGATGATCGGCTGGCGCGTCGGCTGGATCGTCGGGCCGGCACCGATCATGAAGGATGTCGGCCTTGTCAGCCTGAGCAATGTCGTGTGCCAGGTGGGCATCGGCATGCCGGGGGCAGCCGCCGCGCTCACGGCGGAGGACGATGGTGTTGCCGCCGCGACAGCCGAATGGCAGGCGCGACGCGACGCGATCGTCGGCGAACTGGCGGACCTGCCGGTGGTCATACCGGACGGGGGCTGGTCCTTGTTGATCGACACCAGGGCCCTCGGCATGGATCCGGCCGATGCCTCCGCGCGTCTCTTCCGTGACGGGGCCATCGCCGCGACACCGATGACCGGCTGGGGCGAGGAGAACAGCGCCGGGCGCTATCTGCGTTTCGTCTATGCCAACGAACCGGTCGCCCGGTTGCGGGGCTTGCGCGAACGGGTTCGCAAGGCGTGGCTCCTGTGAGCGTGCGGCGCATCGAGGCGGGAGCAAGAATGAGCCAGGCCGTGGTGGCGGGCGGCTTCGTCTTTCTCAGCGGGCAGGTCGGGGAGGGCGCCGACGCCCGCGAGCAGACAAGGAATATCCTGGACGGGATCGACGGCTTGCTCGATCGTGCGGGCACCAACCGTGCGTCGATCCTTTCGGCCAATATCTGGCTTGCCGACATGGCGGATTTCGATGCGATGAACGCGGTGTGGGATGCCTGGGTGCCGGATGGGGGGGCTCCTGCCCGTGCCTGTGTGCAAGCCGCTCTCGCCTCGCCGCGGTTCAGGGTCGAGATCGCGGTGATTGCGCTTGACAGGGAGGTCTCGACATGACGGCTCAATCCGTGTCCGAGCGGTTTCCCTGGCTTGCGGGTGCGCCGGTCTGCGACGGGCTTTGGCCCTGGTCGTCGGCGTTCCTGCCGCCGGGGGCCGATCTTGCGGCCCAGATCGGACGGTATCGTGCCGCCGGTTTCACACATGCCTCCTTCACCGTGTCCAGTGGTCGGGAGACGGAGGTCGACGCGCTGACCAATCTCGGCCGGCTTTCTGGCGAACTGGCAGCGGCGGGTGTGACAGTCGCGCATGACCGGGCTGCGATCCGGGCGGCGCAGGCAGAAGGCCGGTTCTCGGCCTCCTTCCACTTCCAGTCAGCGACGCCTCTTGCCCGTTCGCCCGATCTCGTCGACGCCTTCCTTGCTGCGGGCGTCCAGCGTTCGATCCTCGCCTATAACGAGGCCAATCTTTTCGCCGACGGGTGCCATGAGCCACGCAATGCGGGGCTGTCGGCGGCGGGACGCGATCTCATCCGGCGTATGGACCTTGTCGGAATGCGCGTCGACCTCAGCCATTGCGGCGCACGCACCACCTTCGATGCCCTGGAAGCGGGCTTGCGCACGCCGCCGCTCTTTTCGCATTCGAACGCGCGGGCGTTGTTCGATCACGAGCGCAACATCACCGACGACCAGATCCGCGCGGCGGCAGAGGCAGGGTCCTATATCGGGATCAACGGGGTCGGTTTTTTCCTCGGCGCGCAAGGGGCGGAAATCCCGCGAGAAATGGCCCGTCATGCGGCGCATGTGGCGGAGATCGCCGGCTCGGCCGAACGTCTCGGGCTGGGTCTCGATTTCATGTATCTGGAGGGAAGCGATTATGGCTTCTACCACGCGGCCCGTGCACGCTGGCCACGTGGCTATCCCGAACCGCCCTGGAGTTTCTTTCAGCCGGAACAACTCGGCGACCTCGTCGCGGCCCTTCTCGCGGCCGGGTTCACTCAAGATGAGGTGCGGGGACTCCTGGGCGAGAACTATCTCCGTCACGTCGTAGGCGGTTGATCCCGGGGCCGTGACCGTCAGCATTCCGCAACCCGGACCTTGCGGGGTGCGACGGGGGCTGCCCGGACATGTCCGGGCAGCCCTTGGCTCTTTCAGGCGATGCAGGCGACGGTCAGGCGCTCCGGACCTGCTGCAGGAACCGGGCCACTTCCTTGCGCAACAGTTCGGCTTGCCCCGTCAGGTCATCGGCCGACGAGAGCAGCCGTCCGCCGGCATTGCCCGTTTCCTCGGCGGCGGCACTGACGTCCGCTATGTTGCCGGTGACGTCCTGCATGCCGACGGCCACCTGCTCGATGTTGCAGGCGATCTCGCGCGTCGCGGCGCCTTGCTGGATGACGGAGGTGGAGATGGAGGTCGCGACCGAGCGGATTTGCGTGATCGTCTCGCTTATGGCCTTGACCGACCCGACGGTACACGATGTCGCGCCCTGTATCCCTTTTACCTGAAGGCGGATGTCCTCGGTTGCCCGCGCCGTCTGGTTGGCGAGGCTTTTCACTTCGGCGGCAACCACTGCGAAGCCCTTGCCGGCCGCCCCTGCACGGGCGGCCTCGATGGTGGCGTTGAGGGCCAGAAGGTTGGTCCTTTCGGCAATATCGGTAATCAGCGCGATGACCTCTCCGATCCTTTCGGCTGCCTGGGCCAGTTCCTTCACCCGGGAGTTGGTCGCCGAGACATTGTCCACGGCGTGTTGCGAGATCGTCTGGGAATCCGAGACCTGGCGGTTGATCTCGGCGATCGAGCTGGAAAGTTCCTCGGCGGCGCCGGAGACGGCCTGGACGTTGGCCGAGGCCTCTTCAGCCGCCGATGCGACGATGGCCGAGCGCTCGGATGTCCCGGAGGCGGCGGTGGACAGGGTCCGCGCGGCGGTCAGCATCTCGGAGGCCGCCGAGGCAACGGAGTTGACGATGCCGCCGACCGCTTCCTCGAAGTCGAGCGCGAGTTTCTCTCGCACGACCCGCCGTTCATTGGCACTGCGCGCCTCGGCCTCCGCCTGGGCGGCCTCGAGCCTCTTCATTTCCAGGGTGTTGTCCTTGAAGACCTGCATGGCTGCTGCCATGTCGCCGATTTCGTCTCGACGTCTTGTATAGGGGACCTGTGTCGCCAGGTTGCCGTCGGCAAGCTGACGCATTGTTGCGCTCATTCGGCCGATCGGACCGGAAATGGTCCGCGCGAAGAAGAAGCCGATGACAGTCATCACCACCACGATCGCGATGCCGGCGAGCAGCAGTCGTTGCTCCATGGCGTCGACAGGCCGCTGGATCTCCGACTTGTCGATTTCTGCAATGACCGCCCAATTCGCGTCCTGAAAGTGGAGAGGCATATAGGCCGTGAGTATCGGTTCGCCGCGAGCATTCGTCGACGAGGCGATGCCGGTTTCCCCGGCTAGGGCGGCCATCACCGGAGCCGTTTCGGCCGTGCGCGCGAGGATCGTCGTCGGCTCCCCCTCAGTGCGGAACCGACTTTCGGAGCGAACGAGGAAGTCCTCGCCGACAAGATAGGTTTCGCCCGTTTCGCCAAGCCCGGCTGAACGGCTCATGATCTCGTTGATCCGGTCGACAGGCATCTGGAGAATGAGCGCGCCTTCCAACTTGCCCCAGTCTCCAATAACCGGCATGGCGATGAAACTGGCCGGCTGGTTGTCCACGGGCTCATACGGGGCAAAGTCCGAAAAGGAAATCTGACCGGCCTTGGCGCTGCCGCGAACCTTGCGGAATGCCGAGGCGATCGCGGTGTCACGCCACTCTCCCGATCTCAGGTTTGTCCCGAAGTCACCGTGTTTGGCGACAGAATAGACGACATTGCCGGAGGCATCCGCCAGGAGCAGGTCCCGATATCCGCGACGCTGCATGAAATCACGAAACCAGGGGTGGTAGATCGCGTGCAGGTCGGAATAGGCGCTGCCATCCTCCGCCTTGTCGAGTTCAAGCCGCTTGTGTTCGGTTGCCGCCGATCCGCTTCCATAGGCATCTCGCAGCGCCTTGTTGGGACCTCCGAGCGAACCTCCCGCGGTTTTTTCGTAGGCATCGCCGAAACCGGCGATTGCGTCCCGTACCATTGTGTTCGCGGCCATGATCTGGAGATCGTCCTCGATGCTGGCCAGATATTCGTGAAGTTCGCCATGATGCGTCGTGACAACCGTTGCAAGGGCCTGACGTGAGGTGTTCTGCAGCTCCGTGCGAAACGCCTGATAGCCCAGAATGCCGGAGGCGAGAGCGGCAACAGCAACCGAGGCCGCAATCAGACCAGGTACCTTTTGGGAGATTCGTAAGGAAATCATTGGGCGAAGGTCCGTGTGCTAAGGGATATGCGCGGACCTTGGATTTTTCAGGTAAAAATACAGTCAATGATCTTGTCATCAAACTGTCAAACTTCTTCAAACTCAAAATTGTTGTAGTATTATAATGTATATTATCTGGTTAATTTGTGTGACAATTACTTTGTACTTCAAAGCGCCCTTTTGTTGTCTGCTTAACGCGCCAGTTCCTTCATCGCGGCCTCAAGCCCTTCCAGGGTCAGGGCGTAGTGGCGCCCGTCCATCAACTCGCGGATCATCCGGATCGAGTTGGTATAGGCCCAGTGCCGCTCGGCAACGGGGTTGAGCCAGACACTTCTGGAGTAGTGGTCGGTGAGGCGTTTCATCCAGACGGAACCGGCCTCCTCGTTCCAGTGCTCCACCGAGCCCCCGGCATAGGCAATCTCGTAGGGGCTCATCGAGGCGTCGCCAACGAAAATCAGTTTGTAGTCGGGCCCGTATTTGTGCAGCACGTCCCAGGTCGGAAGCCGCTCGGAATGGCGTCGCGCGTTGTTTTTCCAAAGGTATTCGTAGGGGCAGTTGTGGAAGTAGAAATACTCCATGACCTTGAACTCGGTGCGGGCGGCCGAGAACAACTCCTCGCAGACGCGGATGTGATCGTCCATCGATCCGCCGATGTCGAAGAACAGAAGCACCTTTACCGTGTTGCGGCGCTCCGGGCGCATGTGGATGTCGAGCAGGCCGCGATGCGCGGTGGCGCGAATCGTGTGATCGAGATCGAGCTCCTCGGCCGCGCCCTGACGGGCAAAACGGCGCAGGCGCTTCAGGGCGACCTTGATGTTGCGGGTGCCCAGTTCCACCGTGTCGTCGAGATCGCGAAAGGTGCGTTTGTCCCAGACCTTGACGGCGCGCCGGTGGCGGCTCTCGTCCTGGCCGATGCGGATGCCTTCCGGGTTGTAACCATAGGCGCCGAAGGGCGAGGTGCCGGCCGTGCCGATCCATTTCGATCCGCCCTGGTGACGGCCCTTCTGTTCCTTCAGTCGCTCGCGCAGCGTTTCCATCAGCTTGTCGAAACCGCCGAGCGCCTCGATCTGCTCTTTTTCCTCTTTCGTGAGGTGCTTTTCCGCGAGTTTTCTCAGCCATTCCTCCGGCAGTTCCCGCGCCTCGGTGCCGGTGCCGCCGGCGCCCAGGTCGAGCCCATTGAAGGTCTGGCCGAACACCCGGTCGAACTTGTCGAGATTGGCCTCGTCCTTGACCAGGCAGGTGCGGGCGAGGAAGTAGAAATCCTCGACCTGCTTGCCGGCAAGGTCGGCCTTCAGCGCCTCGAGCAGCGTCAGGTATTCACGCAAGGAAACCGGCACGCCGGCGCTGCGCAGATTGGCGAGGAAGGTCACGAACATGGCGGGAGATTAGGGGCGCGGCCGACGGATGTCGAGATGGCGCGGGCGACTTCGGCAGTCGCGGGCCGGTCCCGCGCGCCAGCGGGGCGCGGGACCGGATTGCAGGGCGCTACAACGCCTGCTTGCCGATTTCGGCAATGACGCCGGCGAGGTTCGTCGACGGCAGTTTCAGGGACACCTTGCCACCTGCCCCTTGCAGGGACTTGAATGTCATTCCGAGGCGGGTTTCGCCGATGATCGAGGCCAGTGTTCCCACCGATACATCGTTCACCTCAATGCTGAACTCACCGTCGAAGGCCGCCGGGTCGACCTTGTGGACACTCGATTCACACCACTTGGTGCATGCCCCGGTGCCGTGGTTGTAGATCGCGCCGCAGCCGCCACTGCAGGAAATGGAGCAGCCGTGTCCGGCATCGCAATCAGCCATGTCATCGTCCCCCTTGAGATGTCTTTGTCAAAACGCTTTGCACAAAAGTCTGCGATGTCCGCCAAGCCAACGGACCACAATACGACCGAAAATGGTCGCCTGCTTAAAATACACTATAAACGTGCTGTTGAGAAGTTTTTGACCCTGCGTAAGCCTCGCGGAGGCAATGCGGCATGACACGCGCCTTGCAGACAGGAACCAACGCGTCAGGCGGTCTCAAGGCTCTCGACCGGGGCGCCGCCCCTGCTCGTCGAGTCTTTCTTCGCACTTCTTGTCATATCGAACGCCATCCCCGTCAATTCTACGGGGTCCGGTTGCGCGAGGTATCGGGCGCCTTGCCCGACGCAGTGTCGAGAAGCGCGCGGGTCTCCGGGTCCGACTTGAAGAGTTCTCCCATGACATCGGAGACACTGGGACCGCCACGGTCGATGAAGGGAGCCGGGCGGCAGACCTCGATCGCGGCAATGCCGACGCGGGCGGTCAGCAGCCCGTTGATCACGCCTTCGCCAAGGCGGGCGGAGAGGCGGGCGGCCAGTCCGTGACCGAGGAGTTGCGAGACGAGACTGTCACCGGCGGCCATGCCTCCGGTCATTGCCAGATGGGTCCCGACATGTCGCGCGAGCCGCAGGAAGCCGATCAGACCCGGCCTGCCGCCATAGAGCGCCGACAGGCGGCGCATGATGCGCAAGTTCTCGATCAGCACCACGGCCAGGTCGAGGGCGGCGCGCGGCGAGACGGCGGTGACGACGGAGACACGTTTGACGCTTTCCTTGACGATGCGCACGGCGCGCGCGTCGAGCGCTTTCAGGAGATCGCGCTCGGCCAGAAGCACAAGATCGCGTCCGTCGATCACTTCGCGCACGTGACCGGCGAGCGCCGCGCGGCCATGCGCGGTGTCGGGTCGTTCGGCATAGAGCGCAATCAGGTCGCGAATGCCGGCACGTCCGGTCTCGCCATCGTCGCGGGCGGCGGCATCGGCAAGGGTCGCGCGCAGGCTTTCGATGCGTTTCAGCCGGAAGATGCCGATGATCTCGCGCAGCACGAGGCCGATGGCGGCGGTGGCGGCGAGTGCGGCAAGGGCCAGGCCCAGCCATCCGAGCCAGTCGGTGCGGGCGAAAAGGTCGCGGATCAGGGCATCCACCGACAGCCCGACGGCAAGCGAGACGAGCCCGCCCAGGCCGATGGAGAACCAGCGTCCCCAGCGCGGACCCTTGCGTGTTGTCGCAGAGGGTGGCAGCGGGGCCTCGCCTGTCTCGCGCTGCGGAACGATGCGGGCTTCCGAGGCGCCGGCCACGCCTTCGTCATCGGGATCCATGCGCACGCGCGCATCGTCCAGACGGAACGCGGCGGGCTTGCGGGGGGAGCGCGGCGTATTTCCGGGGCTGGTCATGCGAGCCGGTCTCCGATCAGGAACTGCAGGGCCCGGTCGAGCCGGATGTGCGGCAGGGAAAGCTTGATCCCCTCCGCCGTCACCTGCAATTCCGGCGGGCGGAAACGGACGAAGCGAACGCCGCCCGGGGCGGTCTGCGCATCGAAGATGGCCGAAGGATCGTCCGGCAGGTCACCGGGAAACAGCGCGATCTCGGTCTTGCCGTCATAGACTTCGCCATTGACCCTTTCACCGGAAAGCGGGGTGCCGAGGATCGCGGGCATGGTCTCGCCGGCATGCGAAAGGCTTGCCTCTCGTGTTGCGCGGATGGCGGCAAGCGCGAGCACGTCCACATCGGCGCCGCTGTACTCGGCCCGTTCAATGGCGCGCGCGACAAGCCGGCGCAGGATCGCCTCCAGCCGGTCGTGGTCCGACCGGTTGAGATGATCGGCCTTGGTCGCGGCAAAGAGGATGCGGTCGATCCGGCGGGTGAATATGGAAAACAGGCGGGAGACCTTGCCGGGCCGGAAGGCGGCCAGGATCTCGGCAAGCGCGACCTCGAGATCGGCAAGCGCCTCGGGACCGGCGTTGAGTGCGTTAAGCGCGTCGACCAGCACGATCTGCCGGTCGAGACGGGCAAAGTGGTCGTGAAAGAACGGGCGTACGACGTGCTTCTTGTAGGCCTCGAAGCGCCGCTCCATCATCGCCCCCAGGGATCCGGGCCGGAGCGGGCCGTCATGATCGGCGAGGTCGAGCGGGGCAAAGGTGAGGGCGGGCGACCCTTCGAGATCGCCGGGCATGAGGAAGCGGCCCGGCGGCAGCATGGAGAGCGCGCGTTCGTCTTCCCGGCAGGCGCGCAGGTAGGTGGTGTAGAGGCCGGCGAGCCGACGCGCCTCCTGTTCCTCTGCCTCGGCCGCCGGGCCGGTCTCGGCGAGTGCCGCGAGATAGTCGGCGGCAATCGTTGTGCGGCCGGCCTCCCGTGCACGGGCGAGCGCCTCGGCAGAAAAGGTCCGGAAGTCCTTGTCGAGCAACGGCAGGTCGAGCAGCCATTCGCCCGGATAGTCGACAATGTCGAGATGCAGTTTGCCGCGTCCCAGCGTGCGCGACAGGAAATGAGCGGATTCGAACTCGATCGTGAGCCGCAATTCGGAAACCTGCCGCGTCGATTGCGGCCAGACCCGCTCCTTCAGCAGCGTGTCGACATGCGCCTCGACGTCGAAGCGCGGGACGTTGTCATCGGGCTGGGGCTCGAGATAGGCGCGGGCAAGGCGACCGCCGGCGGCAGCTTCCAGAAGCGGCAGCCTGCCGCCATGGACCAGATTGTGCACGAGCGCAGTGATGAAGACGGTCTTGCCGGCACGAGACAGGCCGGTCACGCCGATGCGCAGGGTTGGCGTCCCGAGCGACCCGGCGGTCTCCGCGAGGTTGTCCAGGGAATAGCGCACCTCGTCCGTGAGGCGGTTCAGCAGGCTTTTTGGCGTCACGTTCTTTCTCCGCACGCCCATGTGGGGAGAGGGGAGAAGGCATGCAAGCGCGGGCATGCCGGCGGCCGTCTCATGCCTCCGGCTTGGGGGCGCCGTCATTGGCGGCCGCAGGCACTGCCGACAGCGTGGTCGCCCCGGCCAGCAGGCGGGGCAGGCAGAACGCGACGACGCGACCGAGGCCAGGCTCTATGGCCGACCAGTGCTTGGCGTCGAAGTCGATGACGGTCAGGGCGGCTGTCGGATATTTTTCGGAGATGGCGGTCTTGAGCGCGGGATTGCCGCCGCCGATCAAGTCCAGCGCTGTCTCCTGGGTGGCCGGATTGTGGCCGACGACCAGAAGGGTGCGACTGCCTTCGCCGGCTGTCCGGATCGTCTCCAGATAGTCATAGTCGGACTCGTCATAGAGTTTGCGCGTCAGCCGGATGTCGATCTCGCCCTGCAAGGAGGGCAGGATGAGGGCCAGTGTCTCCCGGGTGCGCTGGGCCGAGGAACACAGGATGCGATCGGGATTGAGCCCGTGCCGGGCCATGTGCGCTCCGACCTCGGGCGCGGCCTGCCGGCCGCGATCATTCAGGGGGCGCTGGAAGTCGGACAGGCCGGCCTGGCCCCAGTCGGACTTGGCGTGTCTCAGCAATAGCAGGCGCAGCATGTCAGGCAGATTCCCCGGACGCGGTTTCGATGACCGATTTTAATCACATGCGGGCGTCCGCGTCCGGGGAAGTTTGATGTCCTGAGACGCATGGTTGTCATGCGATCTCATCGTCGGCATTCCGGAACTCCAGAATGTCGCCGGGCTGGCAGTCCAGCACCTCGCAGATGCGCTCCAGCGTGTCGAAGCGCACACCCTTCACCTTGCCGGATTTCAGCAGGGAGACGTTCTGCTCGGTGATGCCGATGCGTTCGGCGAGTTCGCGCGAGCGCATTTTCCGGCGTGCCAGCATGACGTCGAGATTGATCACGATCGGCATGTCTGCGGCCTCATATGAACTGGCGGTTTTCATCCGCGACGATGGCTGCTTCCTCAAGGATCCAGCCAAGGACAACAAGCAGCAGACCGAAGACAAGGACGGTGAGGTCGTCTGCATGCAGACCGACGGCCATCTCGCGCTTGCCGGGGGCATTGGCCCAGGAAACGACAATGCTGCCAAGAATGCCGATCACGATCGTTGTCGGAGCGAATGCGGCGACGACGATGCCGATCCGCTTGAGCCTCTGTCCGCTTTCGGGGGCAAGGGCAGCGCCCCGGGCAAATCCCTGGAACAACCGGTGCAGAACGAACAAGGCGGTGATCACGAGAGCGAGGGGAACCAGGGACAGGAGGATCGCCAGCACGCGGGTGATCGGCGTCAGGACTGCCTCACGCGATGTCGACAGGCCCTCGATCAGCATCCGGTCGAGATTCGACGGGTCGAACAGGATGAGGCCGAGGACGGCGGCCGGGCCGGCAATCATGAGGAACAGGGTCAGCCAGGACAGCGCGCGGCTGACCCTGGCAACTCGTTCGAGACGGGGATTGTATCCGGTGCGAAGTGCGGGTTGAAACGTCATTCGATAATTCCTTCACAATTCAGTTTACAAACTTAATGTTACACAATAAAAAATGCGCGTCAATCGTGAAAGTGATTTCTTCCTTTCAGCACCGGAGCTTCCATGCGCAAACATCACCTTCTTCCCCTGAATGCCCACAAGGTCGCTCTCCTGGCGATCATTCTCGTCGCCGCCTCGCTGGCGGCCTCCTGCGGGCAGGTTCCGCTGGCCAGCCTGATCGGACTGCGCAGCTTCGATCTGGAGACGACCGATCCGGCCCGTCTGCGTATCGCGGTGCGACATCCCGACTGGATCGAGGTGCCATCCGAAGGTGCCGTCATGCACATCGAACAGCGCAGCAAGGCGTCCGGAGCGCTCATCATGAGCGAGCAGATTGTGTTTCGGCACAGCGTGGCGGACGAGGACCTCGCATCCCTTGGGAGCGAACGTCGACGCGGCAGCGTCATTCGGGTCTTCCGGGTTGCGCCGCGTGATGTGGAACGGATGCGGGCCGTGCAGAAGGCGATCCGCGACCGGTCGAACGACAAGACATCGGGGGTGGAGGGGCGTCTCAGCGTGGCTGTCACAGGCTGCCGGTTGGGACCCATGCCCGAGGGGGAGGTCAAGGTGTCGACCTATCTGGCCGCAAGCGAGCTTGACGGGTTCCTGCCGCTGGCCAGGGATTTCGACCTGCGGTCGTCGATGATCGACGCCGGTGCACCGCAAGACGACCCGATCGCTCCCTGTCCGCAGGCACGGGAGAAAGCCTGACCGGGCTTCCGCTCACGGCGGGGCGCTGGAGGGGTCAGGGCGCTTTTTCGGCGAGCAGTTCGGCAAAGGCGGTGACCAGCGGGCCAATGGCCTCAGCCTGGCCGGGGAGCGAGTAGGCGATCCACAACGTGTAGTCGGTGTTGCTCGTGCGAAACCGCCACAGGCTCTCGCAGCGACTGGCGCCTTTCTCCTGCCCGGTCAGGAAGGAGATGGCGGCGGAGGCGGCTCCGGTTGTCTTCAGCAAGGGGAAACCGGCCGCGATGTAGCGCTCCCGAAAGGCCCGTGCGGCGATCGCGCCATTGCCGGAAGGATGGCTGCGCACGATGGCCGAGATGCCGGCCGGATTCTGGTAGATGCAGCCCGCGACCCGGTCGGACGAGCCGGAAAGGATGCGGATGCGATTGAGGCTTGCCACCTGGTCAGGGCAGGTCAGGCCGGTGAAATGGTGCATGCCGCGGGTCACCACTTTCCAGCCGGCTTCCGTCGAGCGCTGCTGGGCAAGCGCCGGAGGCGGGGATGCTGCGACGGCAAGGGCAAGGACGAGAACGCCGGCGGAGAGGAACCGGGGGAGCATGCGCGAAGACGCGGGCCGCCTCCTGGTTCTGCCGGGTCCCCTTGTCCGCATTGCCGCTAGCGCCCCTCGCGCCGGTTGAGAAAGGCCAGTCGCTCGAAGAGATGGACGTCCTGCTCGTTCTTCAGAAGCGCGCCATGCAGCGGCGGGATGAGCTTGCGGGCGTCGCGTTCGCGCAGGTCGGCAGGGTCGATGTCCTCGTTGAGAAGCAGCTTGATCCAGTCGAGCAGTTCGGAGGTCGAGGGTTTTTTCTTCAGTCCCGGCGTGTCGCGCACATCGTAGAATATCCTGAGCGCCTCGCGCAGCAGTTCCGCCTTGAGGCCCGGAAAGTGGACCTCGACGATGTCGGTCATCGTGTCTGCATCGGGAAAGGTGATGTAGTGGAAGAAGCAGCGGCGCAGGAAGGCGTCGGGCAGCTCCTTCTCATTGTTGGAAGTGATGATCACCACCGGGCGCTGCCGCGCGCTCACCATCTCGCCGGTCTCGTAGACATGGAACTCCATGCGGTCGAGTTCCTGCAGAAGATCGTTGGGGAACTCGATATCCGCCTTGTCGATCTCGTCGATGAGAAGGACCGGACGACGGTCGGCGGTGAAGGCCTCCCAGAGCTTGCCCTTGCGGATGTAGTTGGAGATGTCGTGCACCCGGTCGTCGCCGAGCTGGCTGTCGCGCAGGCGGGAGACCGCGTCGTACTCGTAAAGCCCCTGCTGGGCCTTGGTCGTCGACTTGATGTGCCATTCGATCAGGTCGGCATCGAGAGCGCCGGCGATCTCCTGGGCGAGAACCGTCTTGCCCGTGCCCGGTTCGCCCTTGACCAGAAGCGGCCGCTGCAAGGCGACAGCCGCGTTGACCGCTATCCGCAGGTCCTCGGTGGCGACATATCCGGACGTACCCTCAAAACGCATTGAAATCCCCGCATCACGACTTTCTTGCGCTGCACAGTATGAGGCGGGCAGGGCATGCGCAAGACCTGCCCGGAACAGCCCCCGGCCCGGCATTTGTTGCCGAGGTGAGAGGGACAAAGCTGCCGCCGCGACGCCGGATGCTTGCCGTCCCTTGTTCTTGGGGCAAGCAAAATCAATGGCTTGTGGGTCTTCGTGAAACTGGCACGTTGCTTGCCAGCAACAATCGCGAGACCGGTGTCCGCTGTGGCGCCGTCATGCCATCCGATCCGTCTGGAGGTTCACATGGGTGTTTTTGGTGCATTGAACGCGGCCGTGTCCGGCCTTTCCGCGCAGGCCTATGCGCTGGAGAACATCTCAGGCAACATCGCAAATTCGGCGACCGTTGGTTACAAGCGGCTCGACACGTCCTTCTCGGATCTTGTCGGTGGTGGTCGCGGGTCGCAGCCGAGCCAGCTCGCCGGCACGGTGTCGGCCAGTTCCCGGGCGACGAACGGGATTCAGGGCGACCTGCAGCAGAGCCAGGTCGACACGTACATGGCCATCAACGGCAGCGGCTATTTTGTCGTTCAGGGCCGCGCGGGCGAGGTCGACGGACGGTCGATCTTCACCGGCAACGATCTCTACACACGCCGTGGCGACTTCGAGGTCGACAAGGAAGGCCGTCTGGTCAATGGCGCCGGCTACTATCTGATGGGCCAGCCGATCGACCCCGTCACCAAGAACGTTGCCGGTTCGGTGCCTTCGATCATGACCATCGACAGCTCCGTCATTCCCGCCGTTGTCACCGATCGCATCAAGTACGAAGGCAACCTGCCGACAACGCCGCAGACCAGCACCAAGCTGGCCGGCGGAGCCGATACGCTCGACCCGTCGCTGACCAAGGCCTCGACCGGCGCGGCTCCGGATGCCGCAGCAGTCGGCCAGACGGTCGGTGCCGATGCGATCTCCGCCGATGACGAGGTGACCTTCCTCAACAGCTCGATCGCGGGCGAGGCGATCACGGTCTACAATTCGAGCGGCACGCCGGTGAACGTGCAAATGCGCTGGGCCAAGACCTTTGAGGATGACGGAGCCCAGTCCGACACCTGGTCGCTCTACTACCTCTCCGATTCCAAGGCGACCGGTGCAGGTGCGAAGTGGAGCAAGGTGTCCGACGCCCAGTTCGGCACCGACGGGCGCATGACGCTGCCGGCGACGGACTCCATGGCCCTTACCGGCCTCACGGTCGACGGACAGACGGTCGGTAACGTGACGCTCGACTTTGGCACGGGCGCGCTGACGCAGTTCGCGGATGCCAACGGCAATGCCAAGATCTCCAAGCTGACCCAGAATGGCTATCCGGCCGGTGACCTGGCCGGCATTTCGGTCTCCGAGGCCGGCCGTCTCGTTGCCTCCTACTCGAACGGCCGTACCCGCGAGCTCTATGAGATCTCGCTGGTTTCCTTCTCGGGCGAGGCGTGGCTGGAGCGCGTCAATGGCGGCGCCTTCGAGGTGACGCCGGAATCCGGCGAGCCGATCTCCGGTGCGCAGGGCAATATCGTCGGCAAGCGTCTCGAGGCGTCCAATACGGACATCGCCGACGAGTTCTCGAAGCTGATCGTGACCCAGCAGGCCTACTCGGCCAACACCCGGATCGTCAGCTCGAGCGACGAAATGCTCCAGGAAGCGATCAACATGATCCGCTGACGCGGGTCGCGAACTGACCGGCCGGCGTCTCGCCGGCCGGCCGTCCTTTCACGTCGACGCGAAAGCCGGGCAAGGCCATGGGACTGGGTAGCGTTCTCAATACCGCACTGATCGGGCTCGGTTACAACCAGCGACAGCTGGATGTGACGGCGGGCAACATCGCCAATGCGGACACTGTCGGCTACACGCGCAAATCCCTGACCGCGTCGGTCAGTTACGACGGCAACGGCCGGGTGACCGGCCTTGATGCCGACAGCATGCGCCGCTACCTCGACCTTGCGGTGCAGACCCAGTACCGCACCTCGCTGGCGCAGAACAACTACGCCTCGGTTTCCCAGCAATACACCGCCCGGCTCGATACGCTGTTCGGAACCATCAAGGATGACGGTTCGCTGCCGAACACGGTGAATTCCTTCATCTCGTCCATGTCCAACCTCGTGTCCGGCCCGGAGGATTATTCCAACCGGCTGGAAGCCTTGCGCACGGCCCAGGCGATGGCCAGCAAGATCAACGCCATGTCCCAGGAAATCCAGGACATGCGGCAGGAGGTTGAATACCAGATCTCGGACCAGGTCGACCGGGTCAACGAGCTGCTCACCAACCTGCAGGCGATCGACCGCAAGGTGGTCAGCAACTCGCAGGACGGCGACATGCCCGTCGGCCTGATGGATCAGCGCGACATGATCCTGGAGGAGCTGTCGGGCTATATCGACATCACGGTCAAGCCGACCGAGCAGGGCGGCGTGCGCGTTCACATGGGTGGCGGCACGCTGCTCTACGACGTCGACGTGATGAAGCTGAAGTTCGATGCGCGCGGCAATGTCAACGCCAACGCGCTCTACTCGATCGACCCGGCCGACCGCGATGTCGGCACGCTGGTGCTCGAGAATTCGGAAGGCAGCCAGATCGACCTGCTGGCGACGCGCACACTGCGCACGGGCTCTCTTGCCGGTCTCGTCACCATGCGCGACGAAACCCTGACAAATGCGCAGACGCAGCTCGACGAACTTGCCGGTTCCCTCGCACGGGCCTTTTCCACCCATGTGCAGGACGGCACTGCCTATCCGTCCGCCGGCACCCAGACGGGCTATGAGCTCGATCTTGCCAACATGCAGCCCGGCGACAGCCTGACGTTCGATGTCAAGGACATCGCCACCGGGCGCACCAAGTCGGTCACCATCTACCGAAGCGACGGGCCCGAGCCTCCGGCGCTGACGGCGACCAAGGATTCCAACGACATCTTCCTGGCCGTCGATTTCTCGAGCGGTAATTACGGCACGATTGCCGCGAACATCCAGAGTGCGCTCGACGGGGATCCGCGCATCGGCGCCGGCGTCTTTGCCGCCGCCAATCCGGGTGGGTCGACCCTTCGGCTGGAGAGCACGGCGCCTGGCGCGACGCGGATCGAAAGCCTGTCGGCGAACGAGACGATCTCCGACCTTTCCGCGCATGGCGACGCCTTCGCGCTGTTCGTCGACGATGACGGCAGCCCTTTTACCGGCATGGCCGACGGCCGGCCGAACACCACGGGATTTGCCTCACGCATCCGGGTCTCCGAGGCGCTGCTCAACGATTCCTCGTTGCTGGTGGAGTATGCGCCAGGTGTCGCCAATGGCGATCCGACACGCCCCCAGGCCGCCCTCGACAAGCTGAAAAACACCAAGGTCGCGTTTTCGCCCGGTACCAGGATCGGCGGATCGAACGCGGTCTATACGGGATCGATCAGCGACTTCGTAACGGCTGCGGTCACTCACCAGAGTGGCCGGGCGGCGCAGGCGAAGGCAACGCTGGCCGGTCAGGAAGTGGTGACCTCCAACCTGAAGACACGTCTCGACAACGCCTCGAAGGTCGATGTCGACCAGGAACTGGCGCAGCTTGTCACGCTGCAGAACGCCTATGCCGCCAACGCACGGGTCATGCAGGTGGTGCGCGAATTGTACGATATCCTGATGCGGAGCTAGCGAGACGCGATGTCGATCAATCCCTATGGCAGCCTCAATTCTCCGCGCTTGGTCAATTACCTGACCAGCATGCGTGCGCAGATGGACGACCTTCAGCGGCAGCTGGGCACCGGCCTCAAGTCGGAGACCTATGGCGGCCTCGGCTCCTCGCGCGTTCTCGACCTGCAGCTCAAGCAGCAGCTCTCGGAGGTCGGCGTCTACAAGCAGACGATCCAGATCGCCGGCTTGCGGCTCGACACGATCGACAAGACCAGCGAGCGGCTGGAGGAGATCCGCATCGAGGCGAAGGCGACGACCGATCAGAACAATTTCGAACTGTTCAGCAATGGCCGTACCTCGTCCCAGACGGCGGCGGAAATCTCGCTTCGCGAGTTCATGTCGCATCTCAACACCGATGTCGGCGGACGCTACCTGTTCTCGGGAAAGACCGCCGATACCCTGCCGGTGCAGAGCCTCGACCATATTCTTGCGGGCGACGGCAACTATGCTGGCCTGAAAACCGTCGTCGGGGAATACAACCAGGCGGACCTTGGAGCGCTTGGCAACGGCCGCATGACAACCGCGCAGGTCGGCACGCAGGTAACGCTTGCCGAGGACGGAACGCATCCCTTCGGCTTCAAGATCGACAATGCCTCGTCGGGCCTCAGCAACGTGAATGTCACGCAGAATGCCGGCCCGCCACCCTCAATGGATGTCGACTTCACCGGGCAGCCGCAACCGGGCGAGGCGATCCGCGTCTTCCTGACATTGCCGGATGGATCCCGGAGCGAGATCACGCTCGGGGTGGACGGCGGACAGGACGATCCGGAGTTCACCTTCTCGCGGGGCGCGACACCGGCCGACACCGCGGCCAATTTCAAGACCGCCCTCGACGGTGCCTTGCAGAAAGCGGCGAACACGGAACTGAAGGCCGCCTCGACGACACGCGCCTCCGAAGCCTTCTTCGACACGGCGCCAAAGTCTCCGGTGCCGCCGGGCTACCTGCCGCAGGCACGGGTGGTGCCGAATGCCGGCGACTTCACCACCGCGACCACCTTGCGCGACGGAACGGCGGACACAGTTGCCTGGTACACGGGCGACAACTCGCCCGGCAATCCGCGCAAAGACTCCAGTGCGACGATCGACGAGAACCTGAAGATCAACTATGGCGCCCGTGCCAACGAGGATGGCTACCGCCTTGTTGTCCAGTCGCTTGCCGCCTTCGTCGTCTCCGACTTCTCCAGCAACAGTCCGGACAACCAGGCCTTCTACGAACAGATGGCGCAGCGGTCCTATGGCGGACTGACGCCGGCCGGTGCCGAAGCATCCGGCATTCGCCAGAACCACATGGAGTTCGCCGCGGCACAGCGCACACTCAAGGATGCCGAGACCCGGCACCGGGTGGAGGAGGGGTCGCTCAAGGCCTTTGTCGACGAGATCGAGGGCATCAACCAGGAAGAGGTCGCGGTCAGGCTGCTGACGCTCAGGACCCACCTGGAAGTGAGCTACCAGGCCACCAGCATGACACTGCAACTGTCCCTGTCCAACTATCTGTAGGCGCTGAATCGGTCGGGAAAGCCGGCGTCCAGCTTGCCCTTTCTCTTCTGTTCTCCACCATATTCAAGCGGCCCGGCGGGATCTTTCTTCGCCGGGCTTTTCCGTTCGGCTGTCGCCAGGAGGCGGTGTGTCGTCGGCAACGGGCAGCATTTGGTGTGTGGTTTCAGGCCAACGCAGAACGCCGGCACGAGGGCCGGCGTTTCAAGTGCTCTTGGCGCTGTTCCGGAGCGTCCGGCCGCGCTTCGTCTTCAGGTGCCGCGCAGGCCCTGGGCGATGTTGCGGTTGATCTGGATCAGCGTTGTCAGGCGATCCGGGCTCGGGTTGGTCATCACGTCAAGCGTATGCTTGAGGATGAAGGCTCCCAGGGAACCGAGGTTCTGCTTGATCTCGATGGGCAGCGGATTGTCGTTGCTTGTCACCGACGTGGCCAGGATCGTCCACAGGCGGCGATTGTAGGACAATGCCTCGTCCAGCGTTACCGGGCTGTCCCCGCCCCAGTCATCCTTGACCGCCTGAAGCCGCGCTGCTGCCTTGAGCAGCAAGGTCGCCTCCAGCTCCCTCGGGTTCACGGTCGATTGCGTCGTCTGCTGATATGCTGCGTTGGCCAGATTGTGCATGTTCGATCAGTTCCCGTTCGTACTCGACCAGTTCCCTCGCTCGTCTCAAGGCAGCATAGAGAGAGCCGGTTAAGATCTCATTGTTGACAGCGTCCACAAGGCCGATTGTGCTGGGTGCAGCCTGGATGAAGTCATTGACAAGCTCGAAGTAGACTTTCCGGTGTCGCTCAATGTCCTGATTGAGGTACATGAGCTGAACTGCCAAGTAGATCCGCTTCGCGGGCGTGTTCGCCGTTTCCGCTGTGTAGATATCTTTCTCGCGAAGAATCGGTTCCTTGCCCTCAATGAAGATATGCGTGCGATGATCCCCGTTTGTTATCACGGTGGATCCGACGATGAACCGTTCCTTGGGTCTCAGTTCGATCTTCAGTGCCATGAATAAATACTCTCACAAGGTTATGATTCAAGCAACAAGTAAGTGCTCTCAAAATAGAAAGGGCGGCGAGTTTTCTCGCCGCCCGGAAATATTTGCCTAGTATTTCTACTAGAACAGACGCAGGACCGCCTGGTCGGCCTCGGAGGACAGCGACAGGGCCGTGGTGGACAGCTGCTGGCGTGTCTGCAGGGCGAGGAGGTTGGCGCCTTCCTCGTTGGTGTCGGCGAGCACCAGGTTGTCCGCACCCGTCTGCAGGGT
>NZ_JBLXFR010000020.1:48420-73569 GCF_048261845.1 Stappia sp.
GTCTGCAGGGCGAGGAGGTTGGCGCCTTCCTCGTTGGTGTCGGCGAGCACCAGGTTGTCCGCACCCGTCTGCAGGGTGTTGATCAGGTCCTTGGTGAAGTCCTTGCGGATCGTGACCGTGTTGAGGTTCGAACCGAAGGTCGAGGACGTCTCGCGCAGGGTGCCGAGAGCGGCGCTGAGCGAGTCGAGCGTCGCGTTTGCCTCGGCGTCGCTGAGGCTCGACACGTTGGTGAGGCTCAGGCCCGACGAGGTCAGGTCCTTGCCGCTGATCGACAGCTCCGACTTGGAGCCCGCATCGCGCTTCTCGTTGAAGGCGACAGTGAGCTTGGAGGACGAAGAGTTGATCAGGTTGGTGCCGTTGAACGAGGCATCGGCCGCGAGCTTGTCGATCTGGCCCAGGATCTCGTTGAACTGCGACACCAGCTTCTGGCGCGAGGACGAGTTTGCGGCCGGATTGGCCTGGGTGGTGATCGACAGGGTGTCGGCAGCACCGGCGGTGGCACCGTCGGTGAAGGTGACCGCCGTTTCGCCGGCGTCGACATAGTCGCCATCGGCCGGGTCGGACAGGTCAACGCTGGAGTTGGTGCCGAAGCCGAGCGAAGCGGCAAGCGACGTCGCCTGGGTCGTTGCGGTGGAGGCGTCGCCGCCCGTGTCCGTAACGGTCAGGTTCAGGGTGTCGGTGTCGGAACCGGAGAGCTTCAGCTTGCCGGCGTCAGACACTTCGGCCGTGGCAACGCCCGAGGCGTTGATCACGTCAACCGCGTCCTGAACGGTCGCGACCGGGCCGCTGCCGTCAACCTTTTGCGTCGTTCCGACGGTGATCGAGATGCTCGAGACCGAGCCGGTTGCGGTGTCGGTCGCCTGCAGGGTGATCGTGTCGCCGTTGGCGAAGCCGAGGTTGGACAGGGTCTGGCGCTTGGCCTGATCCTGGATCGACTCGCCTGCTTCCGGAGTGAGGCCGTTGGTCGAGATCGAAGAAGACGACTCGATCACGGTGCCGGCGCCGGCGCCGCCATCCTGCAGGGCCTGGCGGGCGGTCGACTGGGCGCTCTCCACCAGCTTGGTGATCGCCTTGATACCGTTGTCGGCGGCCTCGAGGGTCTTGGTCGCGTTGGAGATGCCGTCGAGAAGGCTCGACAGCTCGTTGGCGCGGGAGTTCAGGCTCTTCGAGGTGAAGAAGTTCGTCGGGTTGTCCAGAGCGGAGGTAACCTTCTTGCCGGTGGCAAGACGGTTCTGGGTCTGGGACATCATGTCGGCAGTCTGCTGCAGCGACAGGAGGTTCTGGCGAACGCCAGCGGAGAGAGTAACGCTCATGGTGGTGTACCTTTCTGGTAACAAGTAGCGCAACGCATCCTCGTTGCCGGGCCAAGGTACGGCCGCAAATCCGAATCAGTCGTAAAAACAAAAGGTTAACAAGGGTTAGGGTTAACCGGACGTTACCGGCCGCGGACAACTGACGCAGGGGCCGCCGCGGGGTGAAAAAGTCTCGCCGAATCACGTGGAAACGGGGATACTGGTGCATGCTCGAAACACCGCCTGCCGGAGATCCGGACACCAACCGCTCTCTGGCGATGG
Organism: Stappia sp.; assembly: GCF_048261845.1. GTDB lineage: Bacteria > Pseudomonadota > Alphaproteobacteria > Rhizobiales > Stappiaceae > Stappia. The sequence goes on from NZ_JBLXFR010000020.1 coordinate 49,995, forward strand.
TGTTACTGTCGTGTGAAACGAGCAGCGAAACCCGCGAACGCGCCGCACCGACATGTCGGGGATCGCGTCCGCCGCGAGCCGAAAAGATCGCGAGATGAGCCTCTTTACCTTTGACAAGTGCACGGTCGTTGCCGAAATCGGCATCAACCACAATGGCAGCATCGATCTGGCGCTGGAGATGATCCAGGCGGCACATCGTGCCGGCTGCGATGCGGTCAAGTTCCAGAAACGGACCGTCGATGTGGTTTATTCGGCCGAGGAACTGGAGCGGCCCCGCAAGTCGCCGTTTGGTGAGACCAATGGCGATCTCAAGCGCGGGCTGGAGTTCGGGCGCAAGGATTACGAGCGGATCGCGGCGCTGTGTGCCGAAATCGGCATCACCTGGTATGCCTCACCCTGGGACGAGGCATCGGTGGACTTCCTCGTTGCGCTCGATACGCCCTATCTGAAGATGGCGTCAGCCTCGGTCACCGATCGCGACCTGCTTGTCCACGCGGCAAGAAGCGGCGTGCCGCTGCTGGTGTCGACAGGCATGTGCGACCTGAAGACGGTGCGCGCGGTGGTGGAGACGATCGAGGATGCAGGCGGCGAGATCGCCTGTCTTTACCATTGCACGTCGACCTATCCGGCGCTGCCGGAAGAGATCAACCTTGCCGGCATCTCGACGCTGCGCGAACGGTTCCCGAAACTGAAGATCGGCTATTCCGGGCACGAGGAAGGCATCTTGCCGAGCATCCTTTCGATCGCCTTCGGTGCGGTATCGGTGGAGCGCCATTTCACGCTCGATCGCAACATGTGGGGCTCGGACCAGGCATCGTCCATCGACGTGGCGCAGACCAAGGAGATGATCGCAGGGATCCGCCTTGCCGAGAAAACCCGTGGCAACGGCGTCATCGAGATTTACAATCGCGAACGCCCGGTCATGGAAAAGCTGCGCCGGAAGGATACCCTGGCGTCGCTGTGAGGCGGGTTTTGCATGCGGAGCAGATGGGCCTTGACGTGACGCGTTTCCAGAGAACCTCGCCATCCCTCCGCATTCCATACGTGCCGGCGTTTGCATGCGCTCCCTGAACGTCCTGCATCTTGCGTCCTTTGTCGGCAATCTCGGCGACAATGCCATGCATGACGGCGAATACCGGACGCGTGCGGCCGATCTGCCGTTCGCGCTGAGACACAGCCCTTGCGAGGTGCGTGAGTTCATCCACTGGCAGCGACGGGCCTTCGACGAGAGTTTTGTCGGGGAGGCGAATGCAGCCGACCTTGTCGTTATCGGCGGCTTCAGCCTGTTCCAGCTCTGGCGCGAGACGACCTCCTCGGGAACCTATCTGGAGGCCGGGCCGGAGCTTTTCGCCGCGATCCGCCGTCCGATCCTCTTTCACGGGCTGGGTGTCGATGCGACGCGCGGGGTCAGCCAGGTCGCGGTTGCGCGCAGCCGCGCCTTTCTCGACGCGCAGCTTGCCTTCGACCATTGCCGCTTCTCGTTGCGCAACGACGGCTCGGATGCGCTGATCCGCGATCATCTGGGGCCGGTCTATGCGGACGCCATGGCGGTCGTTCCGGATGGCGGCCTGTTTGCCGAGCCGGATGCGTTCGACCATCCGGGCGTGCCCGAAGGCGCCCGTTTCATTGCGGTCAATCTTGCCGGGGACATGCCGGACAAGCGCTATGCCGGCGCGGACGGGGCCGACCTGACACGCCGGTTCGCGGCCGATGTCGCGGGCGGCCTGCGCGCGCTTCTTGACGAGGACCCCTCGCTCCTGTGTGTTTTCGTGCCGCATATCTACAGCGATTTCGGACCGATCGGAGCTGTCCTCGACGCCCTCGACGACCGGATCCGGCGCGAGCGGGTCGTGGTCGCCGGCCTGGCGCAGGGCGCCGACGGGTGGGCGCCGTCCTTCGATCTTTATCGCCGTGCGACGGCGGTCATCGCCATGCGCTACCATGCCTGTCTGGGGTCCATCGGCTTCGGAACGCCGGTTTTCGGCATTTCCACCCACCACAAGATCGAGGGGCAGTTCGAGGCTCTGGGTCTCGGCGGGCGGTGCCACGCATGGACGGCGGGGACGGACCTTGCGCCGCTCTTCGATGGGCTCTCGGGTGACCTTGCAGACCCGACTTCAACAATCGCGCAGCTCGGCGAGGTCCGTGCCGGCGAGCGCGCTGCCCTGAAGCGCCATCACGACGACATCGCCGCATGGCTGTCGCATCGGCTGGAGAATGCGCCGTGACGTCGATCATCGAGCAGTGCCTGGCGCTCTATGGGTCGGATGACTATTTCGTCCACTATCCTTCCCGCGTCGTGCTTGACGAATACTGGGATGACAAGCGCGACCCGGACGGACGTCTTCGCGACCTTTCCACCGAGCGTGAGCTGCGCAAGGCCGATCTTGCCTATATCGCCGAAGCGGTGAATGCGCGTCCGGCGGGCCGGGTGGTCGATGTCGGCTGCGGGCTTGGCGAACTGCTGGAACAGATCGATCCGGCGCATGATCGTATCGGCATCGACCCGTCCCAAAGGGCGGTGGAACTCGCCGCCGAGCGCAGCGGTGCGCGCACTGTTCGCGGCGTGCTGGCGCGCGACAGCTTCGCCGATGGCTCCTGCGACACGATCATTGCCCATCATGTCATCGAGCATATCGAGGATCCCGTCGACTTCGTACAGACGGTGGCCAACGCACTCAGGCCGGGCGGTCTTTTCATTGTCGGGACGCCGAATTTCGCAAGTGCGGCAGCGCGGCTCTTCGGCGAGCGCTACCGCTTGCTCCACGATCCGACGCATGTCAGCCTGTTCACCGATGACTCGCTGATGCGCCTGTTGCGCGCTTCGGGCTTCCGGGTCGTATCGGTGGATTATCCGTTCTTCGGCACGCGTTTCGCGACGAATGAGGCCTGGGAACGGATGCTTCGTCCGCAGGAGGGGGTATCGCCGGCCTTCTGGGGATCGTTTGTGACGGTGTTTGCGGAAAAAGAACAATGATCTGCGACGCGATCGTGCTTGCCCGTGGCGGTTCCAAGGGGATTCCGCGCAAGAACCTCGTTCCCGTCTTCGGCAAGCCGCTGATCGCATGGACCATCGAGGCGGCGCAGAATGCCGGCTTCATCCGGGACGTGATCGTGTCCACCGACAGCGAGGAAATCGCCGAGGTCGCGCGTGCGCTCGGTGCAAGGGTGCCGGTATTGCGGCCAGAGGAATTCGCCACCGATACATCGCCGGCCGAAGCTTCGCTTCATCATGCGCTTGACCGCATGTGCCGGAGCGAGGGGCCCGATGCGGTGCTGTTTCCGCAGGTCACCTCGCCCGTGCGCCGCCGGGACACGCTGGCAGGCGCCTGGGCGCATTTCGAAGATGGCGGATACGATTCGCTGTTTTCGGCACGGCTGATCCGCAACTATATCTGGCGCAACCTGCCGGAACCGCAGCCGCTTTACGATCCGCACAACCGGTTGATGCGTCAGCAGATTCCTGCGGAGGATCGTTATTATCGGGAAACCGGGAACTTCTACCTGTTCCGCACGGAGAGTTTCCGGCGGACCGGTTGCCGCCTGACCGGTCGCACGGGCTTCTACGAGACCAGCGACGAGGAGGTCGTGGAGATCGACGAGCCGCAGGACATTGCCGTTGCCGAACTGATGCTGGAACGGCTGGAGCGCAATCTCGATATCCACCCGATCCAGATGTAGGCAGCTTGGCGCAGCCGGTCAGCGCGCCGCGTCGAGCCACCGGCGCAGGTCGGCCACGAGACGCGGCACGATCTCGTCGGCCGGCTTTTCCGGTTCGAGACGCAGATACCGTGTGGCCGGAGACCAGGGCGGGTTTTCCTCGCCCAGCAGGATCGTGCCGGTCACCGGCCCGAAACGCCAGGTCGGCACGCCGAGCGCGCCCGCCATGTCGGCGACGGACGTATTCGCCGAAATCACCAGATCCATGCACGAGGCGAGGGCCGCGACGGTCTCCAGATCATTGAAAAGGTCGAGATCGTCCCAGCGATGCAGGGTGAAGGGCGTTCGCGCCTGCAGTTCGGCGATCTCGGCGCTGCGGTCGGTGTAGTCGAGCAGCACGAAGTCGACCTCGTCGATGGCCAGCAGAGGCAGCAGGTCGACAAGCGCGAGGTAAGAACCGGCCCGCAATCCCGTCCGGTTGCCGCTGGTCCATGACAGGCCGACCTTTGGCCTGGTGCTGCCGAGCGGAGGCCGCGTGCGGAGCTCCGCGACCCGGACCGGGTCGGCTGACAGGAAGGCCCTTTGTCGCGGGAACGAGGCGATGTCGGGTCGCAGATGCATCGGCAGGGTGCCGAAAGAGCACTGGTAGTCGAACGCTTCTGCGGCAAAAAGCGTGGCGGCCGCCTCGTGCTGGCGCGGGCGAACCTCTATCTGCGGAAAGTTTCGGGCCAGCAGCGGAATAAGCTTGGGATGACATTCGACGATCAGTTGCCCGGCCCGCCCGGCCAGTTCGCCGAACATGGAGGCGGACCGCAGCACGTCGCCGATGCCCTGATCGTCCCAGATCATCAGCACCTTGCCGTCAAGCGGTTCGCCTTGCCATTTGGGGCGGGAGAACTTGCGGGTGATCAGCCCCTTGGTGTTGGCTTCCATACGGCGTTCGGCCAGTGCCCAGCCGCGGGTGAGGTCCCCGCTGGCCAGGCAGGCGAACCCGAGCGTCATCGCTGCCTCGTGGCGCTCGGGGGCCAGTGCCAGGACCTTGTCGAGCGCCTCGATTGCCTCGGCGAAGCGTCCGAGATGATAGAGCGCCTTGCCGCGCACCAGATGGCTGTCCGGGCCGGCAAGGCCGAGGGCGAGGCTGTGATCCGCGCGGGCCAGCGCCAGGCTGTGTTCGCCACAGCCCCAGTGTGAGTTGGCAAGGCTCAAGTGGTACTCGGCGTCGCGGTCGACCTCGAAAGCGGCGGAACTGGCAAGGAGCAGGTCGCGTGCCTCTTGGCTGCGATACATCTGGTTCAGCGCGTCGGCGAGACTGAGAAGCGCCAGGCGATGACCGGCGTTGGCGGAGAGCACGAAGTCGAGGACGCGCAGTGCCTCCTCGTGCTTGCCGGCAAGAATGAGCGCCTGTCCGAACTCGACGAGAAGCGTCGCATCTTCCGGGTTGGCGCGTACGGCCGCGTCATAAGCGGCAAGCGCCTCGGAAAAGCGGCCCGCCTGGCGAAGCAGGACGGCGCGGCGGTGCAGAAGGGCAGGAGAGGGCGATGCCGTCCCGGCCAGAGCGGCTTCCGTGGTTGCGAGCGGATCGGCGTCATCCCCGAACCGGTTCTGGCAATCGATCAGGTTGGCGCGGTAGCGCTCCTCGCCGGGCACCAGTCGCACGGCGCGTTCGAACAGTGGCAGGGCACGCTTTGGAAAGTCCTGTTCGAGAAAACACATGCCAAGCAGGTTCGCGGCCTCGGCATTGTCGGGCTCGCTCTTCAGGATCTTTTCGTAGATGGCGCGGGCGCGGGCGATCTTGCCGTCACGCTGCAGGTGCAGTGCCTTGCGCAGCTTTTCGAGATTTGCAGGATCGGGAGCGGGCATGCGCCATCCGTGTCGGTGTGGAACGGATGGCGACTATAGCCGATTCGGTCTGCGCGCCTGAGCGCGGCGCGTCCCGGAGACCGGCCGTGGCCGGTCCCGCCGGTGGTCACAGACTGCGGCTGAAGCCGAGGCCGGTCATGTCCTTGTGTGTCGTTTCCGCGAAGGCGCGGCGCAGGCGCAGCAGCGATTCCTCGGGGATCTGTCGGACCACTTCGCCCGTGTCGATGTCGACAGCGCGAAACACCAGCGAATCCGTCACCTTGTCGCGATATTCCTCGCGCTTGATGTTCGCTTCGGCGGTGTTGAAGCCATTGTCGGCCGGGCGACGACTTGCCGTGTTCTCCGTGGCCGGTTGCACGGCCTTTTCAGGCGGCACGTCGGTCGGCACCGGAGCCGGATCGGTCGGCTCGGACGGCCTTGCCATCGCCGGCGGCGATGCATAGGCCGATGTCCTGATTGCAGTTGCTTCCATTTCATACCCCTCCACCGGAAAGACCCTTGAGGGCCACGCATCCGGGTTCAAGTGCCTTGGTTAATTCTTCCGCCTTTCATCCGTTAACCTTGTGTCGGCTCTTCTTGATAGAAGTTTGTTCAGGCATGAACGACGCTAGACATGCAGCTCACGACGCGGATACTGACATAAATCCGTGAATCGGCCGTTAATGAATTCGTTAGGATTTTGAACTGATGCGGTGTGATCGTGATTCGTTCCCGGTCCGCCACGAAAAGACCCGCAGAGCCGGGGTCCGGGATCTTGCCTGGCAAGATCTCGCGGACCCCGGTTTGCGGGTCGGAAAGAGAAACTCAAGTTGTTCCGGTTGGCGCCGCAGGCGCCGTCAGAGGGCCCGGTTCACGGCGATGCCATCGGCGAGTGACGGCGTGCGCGGGGCGGTGCCGCCGGGGCCGTATGTCGTGGGCGCCCGGCTTGTGCCGGCACCTTCGGCGACCTTGCGCAACAGGTTGTCGGCAACCTCGCGCGCGGTGGCGAGGACCGCGAGATTGATGCGCAGGACCGGTTGGAACTCGGCGTGACGCCGTTTCAGCCGGTCGACGGACTGGGGCGCCAGGTTGCCGAGCGCGACGGTCTGGTCGCGCACAAAGGTCATGCCCCGCATGTAGAGGCTGACAAGCTTGGCCTTGTCGGGCTGCAGCGCGCCGGCCGCGTCGAGCTTGCCGTGCCGGACAAGCTCTGTCTCCTGTTCGATCACGGACAGAAGGTCGCCCATGGCGGCTTCAAGCCGGGCACAGGTCGCCTCGGCGGCTTCCCGGTCGGCGATGGTGCCGGAAAAGAACTCGGGTGCAAGCTCGGCGAGCTGTTTCGTTTCGAGGTTCATTGTCCCTGCGTCTCCTGAAGGGAAAGCAACTGGCGCTGGACGGTGTCGGCGATGCCGATGCCGCCAGCCTTGGCGATTGTGTCGGCATATTGCTCGACCAGCATGCCGCTCCAGGCATCCGAACCCTCTCCGCCCCCCCAGGTTCCGCCGTCTTCCAGACCGGCGAACATCTGCTGGAACATGGTGTTGAGGAAGATGGCCTCGAATTCCTCGGCGTTCTGACGCGAGATGCCTGCAGCGGCGCCGGCGGCGGTCAGTGCGGAACCGGGGCCGGGGGTGTAGCGGCCCTGGGCCGAGCCCAGCACGTTGTCGATGGCGAGGCCGGTCATCACATCACCTCGATTTCGGCCTGCAAGGCACCGGATGCCTTGATCGCCTGGAGAATGGAGATCATGTCGCGCGGTCCGATACCGAGAGCGTTCAACCCGTCGACCAGTTGCTGCAGGGTGACCGACTGCTGCACGACCGCCAGCTTGTTGTCGCTCTCGTCGTCGACCAGAAGGTCGGTGCGCGGCTCGATAGCGGTCCGCCCGTTGGCGAAAGGCAGCGGTTGGACGACCTCGGGCGTTTCGGCAACGGTGACCGTCAGGTTTCCTTGCGCGATCGCGACCGTGGAAACCTTGACGTTCTGGCCCATGACGATGATGCCTGAATTTTCGTCGATGACGATGCGGGCCGGCAGGTCAGGCTCGACGATCAACTGCTCGATGTCGGTCAAAAGGTCGACGATGTTGCCGTTGAACTGGCGCGGCAGGTCGATCCGTACGGTTGCCGGATCGAGCGGCTCGGCCGTGGGCAGGCCGATCAGCTCGTTGACGGCAAGCGCCATGCGGCGGGCGGTCGTCAGGTCCGGATTGCGCAGCGCAAGGCGCAGGCTGGTCATCGAGGCGAGCTTGAAGTCGATCTCGCGTTCAACCAGCGCGCCGTTGGCGATACGGCCCGAGGTGGGTACGCCGCGCACCACCGAGGCGGCATCGCCCTGTGCGGCGAAACCGCCGATCGCCAGCGGCCCCTGCGCGATGGCGTAGACCTCGCCGTCGGCGCCAAGCAGGGGGGTGACCAGCAGGGTGCCGCCCTGCAGGCTTTCGGAATCGCCAAGTGCGCTTACGGAGACGTCGATGCGGGTGCCCTGTGTCGAGAAGGCCGGCAGGTTGGCGGTGACCATCACCGCGGCGACGTTCTCGGTGTTCAGGTTGAAGCCGCGGGTGTTGACGCCGAGGCGTTCGAGCATGGCTTCGAGGCTCTGCCGGGTGAAAGGCGCGTTGCGCAGGCTGTCGCCCGTGCCGCGCAGGCCGACCACCAGACCGTAGCCGATCAGCTGGTTGTCGCGGATACCCTCGAAGTCGGCAATGTCCTTGATGCGCGAGGCCGCGCCGGCAGCCTGGGCCGTGACAAGCAGCAATGCGAGGATCATCACAAGGCGAACGAGCCTGCTTGCGGGTGCTGCGGAAAGGAAAAAGCCGGTCAGGGTCATGCTGGCAGGACTCGATGCATCGGGTTGCGGTCAGGATCCGGTGATCCCGCGTCGATATATGCGAGCGGCGTGCCAACTTATTGCGATCCGTTTACGTTCTTATATCTGTATGAAAAACATGAATAATTCAAATTTCTGTCGGCTCCCGGAGGAACGGGCGCGGTGCTTTCCGGAGAGTGGCCCGGCAATAAATGCCGGGTCGTTAACGGTTCGTTTACCAACTCGGAAAATTGTGTAGTGTGCAAAAGGCCTCGAGCAGGACCGGTTTTCCCACAATGAGAATCTCAGGCTACCCCCCCGTCAACGGGGTTGCGGGACGCAATCAGAAGAAGCGCAGCGAGAGCAGCGGCGGCACGTTCGAACTTGGCTCGGGCGGGTCGGCAAGCGCGGCAGGCGCAGCCTCGTCCGGCAGCGGCATCGGCGGCATCCAGGCTTTGCTCGCCCTTCAGGAGGTCGACGATCCGTTGACCGGCCGTCGCAAGGCTGTGGCCCGCGGCCATGACCTTCTCGACACGCTGGAAAACGTCAAGGCGGACCTGCTCGCCGGCCGCGTCTCCCCGGAGCGCCTTGGCAGGCTGATGCAGATGCTGGAACGGCGGGAAGCCAGCGGCGACACGCAGCTGGAGCAGGTCATCGACGAGATCGAATTGCGCGCAAGGGTGGAACTGGCGAAACTCGGACACTTCGGGGATTGAGCCGGCCGAATTGCGGGCATCGCGGGCCAGGCTCCTGCGGAAATCCTTCGCAGTCGCGTTAAGTAGCTGAGATTCATCACGGAAAATTGGCGTTATTTTTGGCGTGGTCGACGTTGTCGATTGGCCGCTCTCCCGCTATATTCCGCGCGGCCTAACGGGAGCCGGAGTAGGATATGACGGTTGAGCTGGATGCCGAGTATCGTCCGAGCGAGGACGAGACTTTCATGAACGAGCGTCAGCGCGAGTATTTCCGGAACAAGCTTTTGCGGTGGAAGGAAGAGCTCCTCAAGGAGAGCCGCGAAACGCTCGCCAATCTTCAGGAGGAAAGCCAGAATCACCCTGACATCGCCGATCGCGCGTCGTCGGAGACCGATCGCTCCATTGAACTGCGTGCCAGGGACCGCCAGCGCAAGCTGATCGCCAAGATCGATGCGGCGCTTGAGCGGATTGCCGACGGCTCGTACGGCTATTGCGTGGAAACCGGCGAGCCGATCTCGTTGAAGCGTCTGGAAGCACGTCCGATAGCGACGTTGTCTCTGGAGGCGCAGGAGGCGCACGAGCGTCGCGAAAAAGTCTACCGGGATGACTAGGATCGACTGCCGTCGATATTGAGAATGGCAGCCATTGGAAACTGTTCTGGCCCGGCATCGTCCGGGCCATTTTTGCATCCAGCCTTCAGCCAACCGCCGAACCGCGGCGGGTTTCGCGACCATCAGTAGTTTCACGGTTCAATAATTAAGGGTTTGAAAAGCGGATCTATCTTATTCTTTACGTCGGGAGAGGGGCGACCTGAAGAAAATATCCAGAGGCGAGGGATCATGCACGACGTAATTGTTCTGACCGATCAACGTTGTGACTCGCCTGCTTTCTTGTCCCTGCTTGCCCAGGTGCTCACGGTGTCGCGTACGACCGTTGACAAGGCCAATCCCGAGACTGTCGCCTCGGCACGCGTCGTGGTGCTCCATACCGCCCTGCGAAAGCGCGATGACGTTGCCCGCTTGTCGAAGCTGTTGGGTGACGACCGGCGACGTACGGAGACGATCTATGCGGCTGTCGGCAGCGACAGGGCTGCCGTGGTTCAGGCCGAGGCGCTTGGCATTGGCTGCATCGTTCCGGACTTTCGGCCGCCTGAAGATGTCGTGAGCGAGGTGCAGGCGGTGCTCTCGCGCAAGATGGGCAAGCGTCTGGCCAACTGCAGCAAGACTGTTGCTCGGGCGGTTGAGAGCGGAGATGCGCTCTTCCGTCAGCTGGGCGTCGCCATGCGCGCCAACAAGCCGCTCCGTCTTGACGCCGTCGGGCTCGTAGCCAAGGCCATCGGTGAAGCCACCTTGCAGGAAGGTCTTTCCGGATGGCTGGAGGCGGTTCAGCTCCACCATAGCGGGACATGCCGCCACATTCTCACCGTTGCCGGCCACGCATGCGCGTTTGGCCGTTTCCTCGACATGCACGAGAGCGATGTCGCGATGCTGGCCCAGGCCAGCCTTCTGCATGACGTGGGCAAGCTCTTCATCCCGATTTCGGTCCTGGAGAAGAGCGGTCCACTGACGGACACGGAAAGGGCGGCCATCAATACTCATTGCGAGAGAGGGGCGGCGGCGCTCGTCAGTGGCGGGGTTACCGACCAGCACATCATCGCCGCCGTGCGAGATCATCACGAGTATCTCGACGGCAGTGGCTATCCAAGGGGCATCAAGCAGGCCCGGATCGGGCCGTTGACCAGGATGGTGACAATTGCCGACATCTACAGCGCACTGACAGAGGAGCGCGCCTACAAGGCCGCCATGACGCCGCGCCAGGCAATCGGGGTGATGCTCGATCTGAAGGGCAAGATCGACGAGCGTCTTTTTGCAGAGTTCCGTTCGATGGTCCTGCTCCCGGTCTTCGAGGCCAAACGGAGGCCCGCCGGACATGCGGGTGGAAAACGGAAGCCGTGCCTGCGGGACGGATGCCATCCGCTCGATGCGATAAGGGACAGCGCCGCCTGAGTGAAGTTCGCTGCGCGCTGCGGTGACGGGAAAGGGGAGCGACGGGCACGGGGTCGCTGGGGAGCGGGGGGATCCCGTGCCCGTCAACCGTTCTGGTGCCTGGGGAGCGTGGAACGGCTTGGGGAGTGCATGTCCGCTCCGCCACCCCTGCGGGGAGCCTGGCGGCGGAGCGGGAAGGTTCAGAAGGGCAGCACGATATCGAGGACCTGGGCGCCGTAGCGCGGCTGCTGCACGTCGGTGATCTGGCCGCGTCCGCCGTAACCGATACGCGCCTCGGCGATCTTCTCGCTTTCGATCGTGTTGTTGGCGGCGATGTCCTCGGGGCGGACGACGCCGGCGACGATCAGTTCGCGGACCTCGAAGTTGACCCGCACTTCCTGCCGCCCCTCGATCACCATGTTGCCGTTCGGCAGGATCTGGGTGACGACGGCCGCGACCTTGGTCTCCAGCTTCTCCTCGCGATCGACCTTGCCGCTGCCCTTGAAGGTGGAGGCGCCTTCTGCCGAGACGAGATTGTCGGCACTGGTGCCGCCAGGCAGGAACAGCGTGTTGATCGCCGCGCCGACGGCGCCGCCGGTGCCGCTCGATTCCGTGCCGCTGCGGTTACGCTCGGTCTGGTTGTCGAACTCGGCCTTGTCGGAGATCGTCACCATCACCGTCAGGATGTCGCCAACCCGTGCCGCTCGCTGGTCCTTGAAGAAGGCGCGCGCGCCAGACCGCCAGAGCGAGTTGGAGTTGTAGTGGACCGACTGGGGGGTCGGCATCGGCATCTGCACCGGGCGGTACCCGGCGGTTGTCGTCGGATCCTGGATCGCCGACAGGGCCGGAGCCTTGCCTACCTGGGAGAGGCGGTCGGCGCTGCCGCAGGCCGCGGTGGCGAGAGCGAGCGACACCGCGAGCGCAGGCCGGACGAGGGAGGTGAGCGGAGCCATCAGTTCGTCTCCTGGAGCTGGGCAATGCGGGTCCGGGCGGTGCCGACCGCGATCTGGTCGTGGGCGCGCACGATGCCGGTGACGGTGCGGCGTGATTGCAGGTTGAGGATGTCGATGACGTCGCCCTTCGCGCCGTTCGACAGGGCCTGGCCGATGGTGGTCAGCGTCATGCCGGCGGTCTGGTAGACAAGCGTGACCTTGGTGCCACGCTTGACCAGCACGGGCTGTTCGAAATCGATGGCGCGCAGCGGCCTTCCGGCCTGAATGGAGCGGCGCGCGGCAAGGCCCACGATGTCGCCCAGATCCGCGACCTGACGAAGGGTCAGGCGGTTGCGGGGCATGCGCATGGGCGCAAGATCGGCTTCCGCGACGACGGCGCCGCGCTCGATCGGACGAACGGCGGTGTAGACCTCGATCATTTCCTGTGCGAGCCCGGTCACCTTGACCGACTGGGTGCGGTTGGCTGCACGCACCCTCAAGGTGGCCGAGACGCGGCCCGAGGTGCGATCCCAGTCGAGGGTTTCGACTGAAACCGGATTGCCCTGGCCGGCATCGGCGAGGATCGGATCACGAAGCCCGGAGAGCGACACGTCGAGCGCGTCGGCGTCAAGGCCGGTCTCGCGGAGCAGGAGCGCGTCGCGAACCGCAGTCTCGACCTCGGCTTCGCCGATGGTGAGAGCAAGGCGCTCGACCATCACCTGGCGCAGTCCGTCGGTACCGGCTTCGGCGAAGCCTGCCGCCTGGGCGCGTTCGGCGATGACATGGGCGGAAACCGCGCCGCGGGTTCCAAGATCGGGCGCCCGGAACAACGGCGTTGCCGCGTGCCGGCCGGCTTCCGGATAGAAGTCGCCGATCGTCACGACAGCGCCGGTGACCGCAACCTCGGAACGCAGCGTGGCCGCGGCGAGGGGCGCTGCCGAAAGCGCGAGGAGAGCGGCGGCGAGGAGTGAGTTGCGCAGCATGGCCTGCATCCTTCCGTTCAGCCGGCGCGTCAGCGCAGGTTCGAGGTGGTGGCCGACATCTCGTCGGCGGCCTTGATGATGCGCGAATTCATCTCGTAGGCGCGCTGGGCGGCGATCAGGTCGGAGATCTCGCTGACTGCTTCGACATTCGCCATTTCCAGATGCTTCTGCATCAGGTCGCCGAAGCCGGCCTCTCCCGGCGTTCCGACGATGGCGTCGCCGCTCGATTCCGTCTGCAGGAACAGGTTGTCGCCGATGGCTTCAAGGCCCGACTTGTTGATGAAGCGGGCGGTCTGGATCTGGCCGAGCTGCTGTACCGCGTTGTTGGCATCGAGAATCTGGACCTGCCCATCGGTGGAGATGGTGATGTCGCGGGCATCCTCGGGAATGACGATGCCGGGCAGGATGGCATAGCCATCGATGGTGACGAGCTGGCCGTTGGGGTCGCGCTCGAAGGAACCGTCGCGGGTATAGGCCGTGCCGCCGTCCGGCATCTGGATCTGGAAGAACCCTTCGCCCCGGACCGCGACATCCAGTTCCTTGCCGGTCTGGGTCAGGTTGCCCTGGCTCATGATGCGGGCGGTCGAGGCGGTCTTGACGCCCGAACCGATCTGCACGCCTGTCGGGACGATGGTGCCGTTGGCGGAGGAGTTGGTGCCCATGCGGCGCAGGTTCTGGTAGAGCAGATCCTGAAAATCCGCGCGCTGACGCTTGTAGCCGGTGGTGCGCATGTTGGCGACGTTGTTCGAGATGACCTCGACGTTGAGTTCCTGGGCGCGCATGCCGGTGGCGGCGATGTGAAGTGCCTTCATGACGAATACCCCTTTTCCGCTTCGCTCAGGCCGTGACCGATCCGAGGCGCTCGATTGCCTTGCGCAGCAATTCATCGCCTTCGCTGATCATCTTCGAGACGGCCGTGTAGTTGCGGGTGATCTCGATCATCCGGGTCACTTCGATGACGCCGGAGACGTTGGATTTCTCGACCGCGCCCTGCAGGACGCGAATGCGATCCGCCGGTCGCGGGTTCTCGCCGGCGAACAGGTTGTCGCCGATCCGGGTGAGCATCTGGGGATTTTCGAACTCGACCATGCGCAGGCGCCCCTTGACACCAAGCGCCGAGGAAATGGTGCCGTCCTCGGCGATGGTCACGTCGGTGTCCTCGGCGGTGAAGACGAGCGGGCCGCCGTCGCCGAGAACCGGCCGACCGTCCGCGGTCACCATTTGGCCCGTCGAGTCCAGGTGGAATGCACCGTTGCGGGTGAAGAGCTCGCCGTCCGGCGTGTCGATCACGAAGAAGCCGTCGCCCTCGATCGCGACGTCGAAAGCGTTCTCGGTCAGCGAAATCGAACCGGCTTCGAAGTTCGACGACGCGCCGTAATCGACCACATACGAAAAGTCCTGATCGTCATCGACGAAGCTGGAGGCTTCGGCGACCGGCATCAGGTACTCCTCGAACAGCAACCTCTGGGCCTTGAAGCCCGTGGTGTTCATGTTGGCCAGATTGTTGGCCACCACGTTCAACTGGTTGCGAAGGGCCGTCTGACGCGACAGCCCGATCAGCAGGGAATTCTCCATGACGTGTCGTTCCTATGCTCCCCAGCGAGCACCCGTTCTCCCCAGACCGGATGCCCGTTAACCCTGTAGCAGGCTTCGTGCCAAGTCATGCGTCGTTGATTTTGTTGAATAATTTTTAATGGCGGGGCGTGCTGCCCGGCAGCTTTTCCACCTCACCTCTTACCGGTCGGCAAAAATTGCCGCGTGATGAGAGGCGTTAACGATCTGGTAACCAGTCGTTAACCATTGTGGCTTTAGAAATTAATCATACGCGCGGGAGGGTAGCGCAGCGAGAGTGAGCCACGATGACGGCGGATGCAGATGCGGGTGAGGCCGGCGCCCTGGAAGAGACGACCGGTGGATCGAAGAAAAGGCTGGTGATTTTCGGAGTTGCCGGCCTGGCGCTTCTGCTGGTCGGCGGTGGAGCCGGCGCTTACTTCCTGGGGGTTTTCGACGCTTCGGCACCGTCCCAGCAGGTCGGGGGTGAGTCGGCTCCGGTCCAAAAACCGGTGGTCTTCTACGACCTTCCCGAGATGACGGTGAACCTGTCGACGGACGGACGGGCGACCTACCTCAAGGTCCGCATCGCGCTGGAAGTTGCCGACAAGGCAGCGGTACAGCAGATCGAGCCATTCCTGCCGCGCATCCTGGACGCGTTTCAGGTCTATCTGCGTGAACTCAGGCCGGCAGATCTCGAAGGGTCTTCCGGTTTGTTCCGACTCAAGGAAGAGTTGCTCCGACGCATCAACACCGCTGTCTACCCGGCGCGGGTCGAGGGCGTGCTCTTCAAGGAAATTCTGGTCCAGTAGGGTCGCAAATCCAATGGCCGACGACGACGAACTTGGCAACATCGACGAGGCGTGGGGCGAGGCTCTGGCGGAGCAGCTCGACGAAGAGGACGAAGACGAGGACCTGGCTGCCGCCTGGGGTGCCGCGCTCGAGGAGCAGGGCGTCGCCGGGGGGGACGACATGGCCGCCCAATGGGCGGCGATGATCGACGACAGCGAGCCGGAACTCGAGAACGCCACGCGTGGCGCCGACCGTATCCTCAATCAGGAGGAGATCGACAACCTCCTGGGCTTCAACATCGAGGACACGATCGCCGCCGACCAGAGCGGTATCCGGGCGCTGATCAACTCGGCGATGGTCTCCTACGAGCGTCTGCCGATGCTCGAGATCGTCTTTGACCGTCTCGTGCGCCTGACAACGACCTCGCTTCGCAATTTCACCTCCGACAATGTCGAGGTGTCGCTCGACAGCATCTCCTCGGTGCGGTTTGGCGATTATCTCAACTCGATTCCGCTGCCGGCGATCCTTGGTGTCTTCAAGGCGGAAGAGTGGGACGGCTTCGGTCTTTGCACGGTGGAATCGAGCCTGATCTACTCGATCATCGACGTGCTGCTCGGCGGCGGCCGGGGCATGTCGGCGGTGCGTGTCGAAGGCCGGCCCTACACGACCATCGAGAGCAACCTCGTGCGGCGGATGATCGAGATCATCATGCACGACATGGAGCAGGCATTCTCGCCTCTTTCGCCGGTGCACTACAATCTGGAGCGGCTGGAGACCAATCCGCGTTTCGCCGCGATTTCGCGCCCTGCCAACGCAGCCATCCTCGTCGAGCTTCGCATCGACATGGAAGACCGCGGCGGCAAGATCGAAATCATGATGCCCTATGCAACGCTCGAGCCGATCCGCGATCTGCTCCTGCAGATGTTCATGGGCGAGAAGTTCGGCCGCGACCCGATCTGGGAAGGGCACCTGGCGACCGAGATCTATGCGGCTGAAGTCGATGTCGACGCGGTCCTTTACGAGACGCATCTGCCGCTTGGCCGGGTTCTCGACCTGCAGGTCGGCGAAACGCTGCTTTTCGACATATCCCCGAACGATCCGGTTTCGATCAAGTGCGGCGGCATTCCGCTGACACAAGGAACGATGGGCAAGGACGAGGACGCAATCGCGGTCCGCGTCGAGCGCGTCCTTCAGAAGCCCAAGATGACCCTGGCGGCGTTCGAGCGCGCCATGCAGAAGGAAATGGACCCGACATGAGCACGCTCCCCGTTGGACTGATGATCGAAAGCCTGGTTGCCGTGCTGCTGCTGGTGACCATTGCCTATTGCGTCGTTCTCAACAAGCGCCTGAAGCGGCTGCGTGCTGACGAGGAAGCCCTGCGGGCGACGATCTCGGAGCTCATCACCGCCTCGGAAATCGCCGAACGCGCCATTCTCGGCCTGAAGGCAACGGCCGGCGAGGCCGATCGCACGCTGGGTCAGCGCCTTGTCGATGCCGAGCGCCTGTCACAGGAACTCTCGTCGCAGATCAGCACCGGCAACACCGTGCTTGAGCGCATCACGCAGATCGCCGAAGCCGCGTCCTCGCGTCCTGCACCCGAGGCACCGGTTGCAAGGGTCCAGCCGGAACCCGCCGAACCTGCACGCCCCGCGACGATGCGGGCGAGCGACATCCGCTCGGCCGCGATGGAGGCCACCGCGCGCCTTGAGCATTTCCGCCGTCGCGCAGCGGAGCAGGCCGCGTGACAAACCTGCGCCTGATCCCCACCCTTGTGCTGGCAGCCAGCGCGTTGTTCGCGCTGAAGCTGCTCGGCTTCGCGCTGGATGGCGGCAGCCATGTCACCAGCGTCGGCATGGGTGTGGCGATGGCGCAGCAGGCGGAGGGCCCCAAGGGCCAGGACGGCAACGCGGTCCCGGCGGGCGCCGGCGCGACCGCTGCCGCATCCACTCAAGAAAGCGGGGATGCCGCACAGGGGGATGCGCCCGGGGAATCTCCCTTGCCGGCGGGTATCGGCTCTGCAACGGAACCACCGCCATTGCCGGGTGGACTTGAGCTGGGAGGGTCGATCGCCGAACGCAAGGTGCTGGAGTCGCTCAGCGACCGACGGCGCGAACTCGACAACCGCGAGAAGCAGTTCGACCTGCGCCAGCAGTTGCTGAAGTCGACGGAGGAGCGCCTCCAGAAGAAGGTCGATGAGATGGCAGCGCTCGAGGCGAGCATCAAGTCGCTGCGCGAGGCCGAGGAAAAGCGCCAGGAAGACGAGCTGAGGGATCTCGTGATCATGTACGAGTCCATGAAGGCGAAGGATGCGGCACGCATCTTCGACCGGCTGGATCTCGACATCATGATCCGCGTCGCGAAGGCGATGAAGCCGCGCAAGATGGCCGACATCATGGGGCGGATGTCACCCGAGGCCAGCGAGCGGCTGACCGTGGCGCTCGTGACCGGTCGCAAGCCGGTCGAGATGCAGGTCGATGCCGGCCCGCCCGAACTGCCGAAGATCATGGGTAACTGACGGGAACTTGCGGTTTCGGCGATCCGGTTAAACATCACGTTAAGCCGGATTGGCTAGACTTGCAGTTCGATCCAACGGTTCAGGGGAGCCCCGTGAGGCAGCCAGGTCCGCAGAAGCAGAAGACGCAAGGCGTCGCCGCGAAACGCGCGGCGGCGATTTTTGCGTTTGCGCGTGTTTGCCTGGCGACCGTGTTGCTGATGCCCGTGCTTGGCCAACTCGCCGGCGCGGAACCCCTGAAGGCGACGCTGCGCGCCTCCCAGCAGGACGGGTACGGCCGGCTCGTGCTGACTTTCGATGATCTTTCGCTGTTGCCGCAATACGATGCGCTTGCCTCCAACGGCGTGTTGCGTATCCGTTTTCGCGACGAGGTTTCGACCAGCGTCGAGAGCGTGCCGATCGACATGCCGGACTTCATCTCGATCGCTCGTCGTGACCCCGACGGTTCGGCCTTGCGTTTCGCGTTGATGGGCGACTTCCGGGTCAACACGATGGAGGCAGGTGAGAAGCTCTTCATCGACCTCCTGCCCCCGAACTGGCAAGGCCTGCCGCCCGGTCTTCCGGATGATGTGGTGCGCGAGCTTGCCCGCCGCGCCGAAGAGGCAATCCGCCGGGCCCGCGCGCTTGAGCAGTCGCGTCTCAAGGGGCAGGTCACCCCACAGGTGGAGCTGAGTGTCGGCAATCATCCGACTTTCACGCGGCTGTCCTTCGACTGGAACCTCAATTTCGATTCCGCCTTCGTCCGCGAGGGCGACATGGTCAAGCTCACCTTCAACCACGATGTGCCGCTGGAGCTCGGCCAGTTGCGAGCCCACCTGCCGCCGGGCGTGGCTGACGCGACGGCCTTTGTCGACGAGGGCAGGCTCAAGTTCCTGTTGCGTGTCAACCCGGACGTCGATATCCGCGCGTTCCGGGAGGGATTGTCCTATGTTGTCGACGTCACGCCGCGGGCAATGCCGGAGGATCCGGTCAATGCGGCGATCGACGAGGCGCTGAAGGAAACGACTGCGGTCCCGCAAGGGGCGAGCGAGATGGTGACGGCGGCCGGTGACAGCGGGTCGGTCCAGGCGCTTCGCGGTCGCGGTGCGCCCGACCTGTCGCAGACGGCCGCATCCGGACCGGAGAGCCCGCCCGCGACGGCCGATGCCGCCCCGCGGCCCGTGTCCAAGCCGGGTGCCGAGGACATATCGCAGACCACCGCGACCCCCGGTGTCTCCGTCGACGAGAATTCGGCAGCTCTTGCCGCTGATGATGGTGGCACATTGGCCGAGGCGGCCATGTTGCCGACGGCAGAGGCCGCAAAGCCGGAAGTTGCCGCTGCCCTGTCCGAGGCCCGGGAAACCGGGACACCGGCCGAGCAGCCGACGCCGGCCGTGTCACCGGCCGATGACGACCTGCCTGGGGAAATCGACCTCCGCACGATCGCCAAGCCGGCCGAGGCGCCCACTGGCGCGCCGGAACCCGCCATCGCGACACCCGAGACCCCGCCAGTCGGCTATGACGACGAAGCACGCCGCTTTGTCGTTGCCGAGGCACGGCGCATCGGCGACACGGTCCGGATCGCGTTTCCGTTTTCCGACCCCGTCTCCTCAGCCGTTTTCCGGCGCTACCAGAGCCTCTACCTCGTCTTCGATACCGCCGATCCGATCGATATTCGCGGTATGCGTTCGGTTCTCGCCGACCGCATCGAAAGGGTCGAGTCGACCACCTCGGGAGATTGGCAGAGCATTCGTATCGATCTTGACCGGGACGCGCTGGCGACCATCGGTGTCGATGGCAGCTCGTGGATCATGACCATCGGCGACACGATCCTGGAGCCGTCCCGACCGCTGACGCTTGAGCGGGCGGTGCGCGGCGACGGCGGTGCGACGATCGCGATCCCCTTCAAGGGACCGGCGCGGGTCCGCAGTGTCCCCGATCCGTTCGTTGGCGACCGGGTGTCCGTTGTCACGGGCTTCGGGCCGGCGCGGGGTGTGCTCAAGCCGCAGAGTTTCACGGAGTTCGACGCGCTGATGTCGGCGCACGGCGTGGCGGTGCTTCCCAAGGCTGACGATCTGGAGGTGAAGATCGAGGGCGATGCCATCATCCTGGAGCGCCCGCGCGGACTTGCGGTATCGCAGGGCAACCTCTCGCAGGGTTCCAAGGTGCTGCAGCCGGTTGTCGACCCCGCGACGCCGGGGCATGTGGACCTTGGCAACCTGATGAGCAGCGATACAGAAGACTTTCTCAACAAGATCAAAGAGATGGAGTATCGCACGGCGAACACGCCGGAGGAAAGCCGCCGGGTTCCGCGAATGGAGCTGTCGCGTTTCTACCTTGCTCACGGCTTTGCCCACGAGGCGCTCGGACTGATGCGGTTGGCGGAGGGAGACGATCCGGCGCTGACCCGTGACCCGAGCTTCAATCTGCTCATGGGTGCCGCCCAGGCGCTGGCCGTGCGTCCGAAGGAGGCGATGGGCTACCTCAACCAGGGTGAACTGGTGGACAATGCGGATGCGGCGGTGTGGCGAACCATCACCTCGGCGCAACTGCGGGACTGGACGGCGGCACGTCACAACATGTCGCGCGGGCGGGCGGTGGTTGGAAACTACCCGGAGATCATCCAGATCGAGTTCAACCTCGCTGCCGCTGAAACGATGGTCGAGGTTCATGACTACGGACAGGCCGCAGCCGTACTTTCCGAGATCGACCCGAGCCTTGCCACCCCACGGCAGGCCGCGCGCTACGACATCATCCGGGGCGAGCTTGCCGACGCTTCCGGCCGTTCGCGCGAGGCATTGACCGCGTTCGACCTCGTGCAGCGCTCGACCGAACGGCCGCTTGCCGCGAAAGCGGCGTATCTGGGGCTGCGCATCCGCCATCGCGACGGCGAGATTTCGACCGACCAGGCGATCGAGGAACTGGCGGGACTGGCGGCGTCCTGGCGCGGTGACGAGATCGAGCTTCAGACGCTGCGCTTCCTGGCGCAGCTTCATGTGCAATCGGGCCAGTACCGCAATGCGTTCGAGGCGATGCAGTCGGCCATCCAGGCCGATGCCGGCGCCGAGACCACCCGGGTGCTGCAGGACGAGATGGGCGCGGTTTTCGCCAACCTTTTCCTCAATGGCGAAGCCGACGGCATGGAGCCTGTGCGGGCGCTTGCGCTCTTCTATGATTTTCGCGAGATGACCCCGGTCGGGCGGCGCGGCGACGAGATGGTCCGCCGGCTGGCGAACCGGCTGGTCGACATGGACTTGCTCGACCAGGCCGCCGAGCTCCTGCGCCATCAGGTCGACCACCGGCTCAAGGGAGCCGCGCGCGCCCAGATCGCGGCCGATCTCGGTGTCGTCTATCTCATGGATCGCAAGCCGGAGGACGCGCTTCGGGTCCTGACGCGGACCAGGCAGGCGAAGCTGCCGCGTGAGCTGGAACGCCAGCGAAACATCGTCGAGGCGCGGGCCCTGACGGAGAGCGGCCGGCCGGACCTGGCGCTGGAGATCGTCCGCAACATGCGAGGCGAGGACGTGGAACGGCTGAAGGCCGATACGCTCTGGGCCGCGCAGAGCTGGCGCGAAGCGGGTGAACAGCTCGAAGGCATTGTCGGCGGACGCTGGTCCGATGCGGTGGCGCTGGCTGACCAGGAGCGCAACGACATCCTGCGCGCCGCGATCGGATACTCGCTCGCCGATGACGGGTTCAGCCTGAGCCGCCTGAAGGCCAAGTTCATAGAGAAGATGAGCGACAGTCCGGAGGCGTCGGCTTTCGAGGTCGTGACCCGTCCGCTTGATCAGCGCGGCGTCGAATTCATGTCCGTGCTCGACTCGCTGCAGAAAGTCGATTCACTGGATATTTTCCTGACCGAATATCAGCGCAAGTACCTGCAGCCCTCGCAGCATGTCGACAAGCCCGCCAGCGAGCGCACGGCGCGGCGACAGGTCTCGCCGGCCGCGAATGCCACTGCGGCCAGCGGTGACGCCGGCTAAGACCGTCGGCGGGATGCTGGCCGCCCGGGATTCGCGAGGCGTTCCTCTCCGGTGCTGTCGAGTTCCGCCCGGAAAATCGATCCTGGCATGTCCAGGCCTTCCGCTCCGCCTGCCAAACCTGATGGCCTTCTCCGGCAGGCCCCTGCGCGGGCGCTTTGCTAGCTGCTGACGAAACTCTGCACGAGGCTGCCGGCGATCAGGTTCCAGCCGTCGACAAGCACGAAGAAGATCAGCTTGAACGGCAGCGAGATAACCACCGGCGGCAGCATCATCATGCCCATCGACATCAACACCGAGGCGATGACGAGGTCGATGATCAGGAACGGCAGGTAGAGCAGGAAGCCGATTTCGAACGCACGCCGGAGCTCGCTGATCATGAATGCGGGCACCAGGATGCGCATGCTCAGCTCTTCCGGCAGTTCGGGAACCTCCTGGCCGGACAGCTCCGTGAACAGGGCCACGTCCTTCTCCCGCACATTGGCGCGCATGAAGGCATGGAAGGGCCTGGAGCCGCGCTCATAGGCTTCGGTGAGCTCGATGTTTCCCTCGACCAGAGGCTGGATGGCCTCGTTGTAGGCTGCCTCGAACGTGGGCGCCATGATGAAGGCGGTCAGGAACAGGGCGAGGGACGTCATCACCGCGTTGGGCGGCGCGGTCTGCAGGCCGATGGCCGAGCGCAGCAGCGACAGCACGACGACGATCCGGGTGAAGCTCGTCACCATGATCAGGATCGACGGTGCGAGGCTGAGGATGGTCAGCAGCGCGACGAGCTGGACGGCACGCTCGGTGAGGCCCGTGCCTTCCCCGAAACCGATAGAGATGTCCTGGGCCGATGCCGGGTCGGCAAGGCCCAGGAGCATGATGCAGGCGAGCCCCGCGCCGGTGATCCTGCCGGACAACAGGATGCCGCGACGCAGGTGGTTCATTTGCGCGTTCCGCTGATCTCGCTCAGGAGACGTGCCATCTCTTCCTCGATGGCATCCATGGTCACGGGACTGCCATCGGGTGCCTTTTCGGGCGTGGGGGCGCTGTCGTCCGCGCTCTTCGGCGGATCTGCCCGAGGGGCCTGCGTTTCGGCCGCCACGGCCCCGCCGGAGGCGGCGGTGTCGACCGTCGTCTCCTGCACCGGGGGCACTGGTGTCTCCGGCGAATCGGTTTTCACCGCCTCCGGCGTCCCGGATCCGTCCTCGCTCGTGTCCGACGCGGTCCCGGCGGCCGGCTCGGCGCGCGGCGCCTCGACCACCGGGGCGGCCTGGGGAGCGGGTGCCGGAGAGGCTGGCGGTGTCGGTCGTGAGCCGAAATCGGCGCGGGGCTCGGTCCGCGGTGTGGCAGCGCCACCGCCACGCGACTGGTCGAGCTCGGCCAGCAGCGCGTCTTCCAAAGAACCTGACTCCGACGCAGGTTTCCCGGTCGCTGGCTGGGCGGAGGAAGGGGCTGCCGGGGGTGTGGCGACTGACGCGGGCGCTGCGGGGGACGGCGACGGCTTTGCCGCCTCGCTCGCAGCCGGAGGGGCCACGGGCGCAGGTGCCGGCATTGGCGAGGAGACGCCGCTGGCAATGCCCGATCCCGCGCCTGTCGTGGCGCTCACGCCGGACAGATCCCCGCGTGTTGCCTTGTCGCCGTTTTCGCCGAACTGCGGAAAGGCTGTGCGGGCATTCGCGGCCGGGCCCGAAGAGGGAGGTGTCACGTTGCGGCGGATCGGCGGCGGGGGATCACGTCTTGGCGCGGGCGCCGCAACGGTTCCTGTGGAGGCGGAAGCGGAGCCCGACGGGGGCGTCGGCGCGCGCGGGGCCGGGGCTTCCGGGCGCTCCGCGGCCGGAGCGGGCGAACTTCCTCGGGCAAGACCTGCAACGGCG